>JBOHGE010000010.1:0-119864 GCA_050700055.1 Pseudonocardiaceae bacterium | reverse complement strand
GTTTTGTCGTTTTCGGCACCCAAACAGCGATCATGGGGGTCGTGGCAGCGGAGACGCCGGGGATAGCTGCACTTGATCACTCTGCCGGCTGGAGACACTTAACTTAGCGACATTGCCCCAAGAACTCATTCCGGACCCGACACGACGACACCGCGGACCCGAGCCCGACCACCGCGATCTACTCACCATCAAGCACCGCGACATACCGCAGAACCTGACCAGTCAACCGATGCCCCAGTCAGTGATGTGAGGGTACCGGCCGAGCCAGTCGCGGGCTGGTTCCCGGCCGGGTCAGGAGATAAGCGTGTCACTGTGATGTCGGAGGGGTATCTCGAGGTCTGGAAAGTCGCCCGAGTTCTTTATCCGTTTCAGCAGGCGCGCCGCCACCCATAGCTGGGCGACGACTCCATTCGGACTGTCGAGAATCTCGGCGAATTCGTCGTGTGCCCTGTGGGTCATACCGGGATCGAGGAGACTGTGACAATACAGGGTCGCGGCATCTGTACCCGCAGGGCCTCGTCCCCACATCTCCCAGTCGAGGATCCCGAGTTGTGGTTGCAGCAGGTTGCTCCAGTGGAGATCTCCATGCACCGTTTCCCAGCGGTTGACGTGGAGGGTGCGGTGTTGACCGAATGCGGCACGGACCAGGCCATCGACTCTGGTCTGGGTGACGGTGGTCCGGGTGGTGGGAACGCCGGCCAGCCGGTGCAGGGACCGGCGTAGCTCGCTGTACCACTGATCGGACAGTGCGACCTCGGTTCGCACGACATCGGTGGGTGAGCAAGGTTGTCCGGGCAACAGGGTCATGACCTCGGCCCGCTGGGACCGCCACCCTGCCTCGTCCCACTCGGTGCTCGCCAGGACGACGGGCTTGGGCAGGCCGGTGAGGGTGTCGGCGTCCTGGTTACCGGTCCAGAACTCGCCGGTGGCCCACTGTGGTTGTTCGGAGACGACTCGCAGCCAGCGAGCCCCCTTCGGGCCGTGTGCGACGGCGCCGATCGAGCGCAGTCGCCAACCGAAGACCGGCGCTGCGGTCACGGACAGCCCGAACTTCTCGGCGGCCCGCGCCAGGTTGAGACGCATCCAGTTGCGAAACGTCGCGTCCGCGTCGGTGTCGGGTTCCGGGGCGAGCGTGGGGTGGGTCATGACTCGGTGATGTGCCGCAGGTAGGCCGAGGGATGGTCGAGGTAGCGTCGCCAATGATCGACGAGTTCGAGGTCGGCCCAGTCGACCCGGCGTAGGCCATGCTCACCCACCTCGATGATCTCAGCGCCGGGAGTGGCGGCCAGAATCGGCGAATGGGTGGCGCACACCACCTGAGCGCCGGTCTGACCAAGCTGGTATATCAGGGCAACGAGCTGAAGGCAGGAGGTGAAGGACAGCGCGGCCTCCGGCTCGTCCATCACATAGAATCCCGGGTCGCGGAACATCGAGCCGAACACGGTGAGAAATCCTTCTCCGTGGCTCATCTTGGCAGTGTTGTCCGCCCAATAGCCGGGGACACCACCCAAGTTCTCGGTCATGCTGAACGCGGTCTCGGCTCGGAGAAAGAAACCCTTCTTCTTCAGCCGAGGTCCGGCCAGCATCCGTGCACCCCTAGCGGTGGTCTCCAGCCGCAACACCCCACCGAGCGCAGTCTTCTCCGGGTTGGGACGGCCGGTCTTGGCCGCTGCCCGTCCACCGTGGGAGTCCAGGTTGAACCCCTCAGCGATGGCCTCCACAACGGTGGACTTCCCCGAGCCGTTGTCACCGACGAGGAAGGTGACCGGGCGGGTGAACTCCAAGCCGTCTGCCGCCAGCTCGGTGACGCACGGAACCGTGAACGGCCAAGCCCGGTAGTCCTTGGGCTGTAAGGCATCCGGAACATAGGCGCGGCGAACGAACACCAGGCTCCTAGTCGTCTTCGTCGTCAGGACCACAGGTGCCGTAGTTCGGCACACACCCGCCTTTCGGGCCGCACGGACCCGTGCCGTGCGGCCAGCACGACGGATGACACGCCGGCCCGCAGTTCGGGCCGCACTGCGGATCACACATCCTCGGCACGCACGGCATCTCCGGCACGGGGAAGTGGTCGGCCAGCGTCGCGGTCGCGGTGGCCATCTCCGGACCGGCAAGGATCTCCACGAGCGTCCCGCGCCGGACGTTGCCCACCGGCATCCAACGCGCGAACACACACGGCCACACGTCACCGTTCGGTGACACCGCGACCTTCCCCCGAGCGCAGTGCCCACAGAGTTGGTCGATACTCGGCTGGAGCTGCCGGACTCCGCGACCGACCTGCCGAAGACGATCGGTGCCGATCTCGGTCACGCCGAGGGCCTCCAACTCGGCGCGGGCCTGCTCAACCCGCTGGCCGTCCTGCACGTCGACCAAGCCGACCCGCAACGGGATGGACCTGCGCAGAGCCTCGGCGATAGTGGCCTTGGTCCGGGCATGGCTGCCCCTGCCCTTGGTGATGGCCTCGTGCTCGGCGGCGTCATCGGTGTAGTAGCTCGTGGCCAGCCTTACCCCATGGTGGGCGAAGGTCTCCCACAGCACCGATGACACCTGCACGAGGTTACTGAACACCTCCACCTCCAACCCGTGACCCAGCGCGCGGTGCACCAGATCGGGCAACCCCCGGTACAGAGTCGGCTCTCCACCGATGAACTGCACCATCCGCCCACCGAGCTGCGCCACCTCATCGATCACCCGGCACCAGTCGACCGGCGACATCTCCCCGTCACTGCCCTTCGGCCCAGACTCGGCGTAACAGTGGTGACAGGTGAGCTGGCATCTTCCAGTGATTTCAAGCCAGACGAATCTCAGGGCTCGCATCTCAAGTCCTATCGATCAGGCATCGTGTAAGTGCCGGGGTGCTACCCGCTACGGCGATGCAGGCTGACAAGGTGGGTGGGGTGACGGCAACCGGCGATGAGGGCTGCGTCGGCGAGGATTTCACCGATGCGGTGTTCGCCGACCAGGAGTGGGAGGGGCGCTGCTTCGTCGGCTGCCGGTTCGTCGACGCCGACCTGCGCGGGTTGCGCACCCGGGGCTGCCGGTTCACCGACTGTGACTTCACCAGCGCCGACCTGGGCGCTTCCGAACACCGTGCGACGGCCTTCCACACCTGCACCTTCCAGCGCACCATGCTGGCCGACTCCGTGCTGGAGCACTGCTCGCTGCTGGGCAGCACGGTCAGCGACTGCCGGCTGCGGCCGTGGACGCTGCGCGAGGTCGATCTGCGCCTCACCGGGCTGGGCCACGCCGATCTGCGCAAGGTCGTACTCGCCGGGTTGCGGCTGACCGAGGCGAACCTGGTGCAGGCCGACCTGCGTGACGCCGACCTCTCCGGAGCCGACCTGACCGGGGCCCGGATGCTCGGGACTCGGCTGGCGGGCGCCGACCTGCGCGGAGCCCGGCTGGACGCCGACGCGCTGGTTCAGGCGCAGCTGAGCGGAGCCCGGATCGACGTGGACACCGCCATCCGCTTCGCCACGGCGAACGGGCTCCGGGTGGATCTCAAGGTATGACAGTGCGTGACAAGCCGGTAACGGCCCGGGGCGCCCGCTGGGCCGGGATCGCGGTGGCGGTCGGGCTCGGGATCGCGGTGGCCGTCCAGGCCCGGATCAACGGCGAGCTCGGCCGGCGGATCGACGACGGTGTCGTCGCCGCCGGGCTGTCCTTCCTGAGCGGTCTGCTGCTGCTGGCAGCGGTAGCCGCGACGCGACCCCGGATGCGCCGCGGGCTGGGCCGGGTCATCGCCGCGGCCAACGACCGCAGGCTGCGCCCCTACCAGCTGCTCGGCGGGGTCTGCGGCGCGTTCCTGGTGGTCTGCCAGGGTCTGACCGTCGCGACCATCGGGGTGGCGGTGTTCACCGTGGCCTTGGTGGCCGGGCAGACCGCCAGCAGCCTGTTGGTGGACCGGGCCGGTATCGGGCCGGGCGGGCCGCGGGCGGTCACCGTGCGCCGGGTCGCCGGTGCGCTGCTCGCGCTGGGCGCCGTGGTGCTGGCCGTCGCCGATCGGCTGGGCGCACCGCACACCCTGTGGTTGGCCCTGCTGCCCGCGCTGGCCGGGGTCGGTGCCGCCTGGCAGCAAGCCGTCAACGGGCTGGTCGGGGCGGCTGCCCGCGGTGACGGGCCGGCGACGTCCGGGATGCTGCCCGCCGCGCTGGTCAACTTCACGGTGGGTGCCGCCGCGCTGGCGCTGGTCACGGCCGTGGAGGTGGCGATCCGCGGGCTGCCGCAACCGCTGCCCGGGCAGCCTTGGTTGTACTTCGGCGGTGCGCTGGGCGTGCTGTTCGTCGGCGCCGCCGCGGCCATCGTCCCGATCACCGGGGTGCTGCTGCTCGGGCTGGGAGCCGTGGCCGGTCAGCTCGTCGGGGCGCTGCTGCTCGACCTGTTCCTGCCGGCCGGGGCCGACCAACTCACCGTCACCACCCTGATCGGCACCGCGCTGACCCTGGTGGCGGTCACCGTGATCGCGCTGCCCGGGCGCCGCCGCACAGCCTGAGCACCGGTGCAAGGATGCCTCCCGTGAGCGCGACGGTGCTGGACGGCAAGGCGACCAGGGACGAGATCCTCGCGGACCTGCAGGTCCGGGTGGCGGCGTTGCGAGCCGGTGGGGTGACTCCCGGGCTGGGTACCGTCATCGTCGGCGATGATCCCGGTTCGCATGCCTACGTGCGGGGCAAGCACAACGACTGCGCCAAGGTCGGCATCGTCTCGATCCGCCGCGACCTGCCCGCGAACACCAGCCCCGGTGAGCTGTTCGCGGTGATCGACGAGCTCAATGCGGATCCGGCCTGCACCGGCTACCTCGTGCAACTGCCGCTGCCGGGTGGTCTCAGCGCCGGCGCCGTGCTGCAACGGATCGACCCGGGCAAGGACGCCGACGGCCTGCACCCGGTGAACCTGGGTCGGCTGGTGCTCGGGGAACCGGGACCGCTGCCCTGCACCCCGCGCGGGATCGTGGCGCTGCTGCGCCGCTTCGACGTGCCGTTGGCCGGGGCGGCTGTCACCGTCGTGGGCCGCGGCATCACCGTCGGCCGCGCGCTGGGACTGCTGCTGACCCGGCGCAGTGAGAACGCCACCGTCACGCTGTGTCATACCGGTACCCGGGATCTGGCCGCTGAGGTGTCCCGTGCCGACATCGTAGTGGCCGCGGCCGGCCGCCCCGGGCTGATCACCGCCGGCATGGTCAAGCCGGGCGCGGCGGTGGTCGACGTCGGGATCAGCCGGACCGACGCCGGGCTGGTCGGTGACGTCGACCCGGCGGTGGCCGAGGTGGCCGGGTTCGTGGCGCCGGTCCCGGGTGGGGTCGGGCCGATGACCAGGGCGATGCTGCTCGTCAACGTCGTCGAGGCCGCCGAGCGGGCCGGCCTGCCGTGACCAGGCGGACCAGCCTGCGGCCCCAGCTGAGCTTCGGCCTGGTGCTGGCGGTGGTACTGCTCGGCATGCTGCGCATCGCGCAGTACCACTGGCGGGAGGGCACCGTGATCATCGGTGCGGCGTTGCTGCTGGCCGCGGTGTTGCGGGCGGTGCTCCCGCCGGAGCGGACGGGGTTGCTCGGGGTCCGCCGCCGGGTGTGGGACGTGCTCGCCTATGGCGGTTTCGGGCTGTTCATGCTGTTCGTGGCGCTGACCATCACCGGGGGACCGCTGGCCGGCGGCTGAGCTTGATAGCCTGCCGCAATGGCACGTTTCGGTCAGGTAGCGGTTATCGGGGCCGGCTTCTACGGTGCGACCACCGCGCAGCGGCTGGCCGAGTACGACGTGTTCGACACCGTCGTGCTCACCGACATCATCGAGGGCCGGCCAGAGGGCCTGGCTCTGGACATCAACCAGTCCCGGTCGGTAGAGGGCTTCGAGACCAGGGTCGTCGGCCAGACCACCGGTCGCGACGGCGCCGGCTACCAGGCGATCACCGGTAGCGACATCATCGTGATCACCGCCGGGGTGCCCCGCAAGTCGGGGATGAGCCGGATGGACCTGATCGAGACCAACGCCCGGATCGTCCGGCAGGTCGCCGAGAACGTCGCACAGCACGCCCCCGACGCGGTGGTCATCGTGGTGTCCAACCCGCTGGACGAGATGACCGCGCTGGCCCAGCTGGCCACCGGGTTCGCCCAGCAGCGGGTGATCGGCCAAGCCGGGATACTGGACACCGCGCGGTTCACCCACTTCGTCGCCGAGGAGCTCGCGGTCCCGGTGTCCGCGGTGCGTACCCTGACGCTGGGCTCGCACGGCGACACCATGGTGCCGGTGCCCAGCGCCTGCACGGTCGACGGCAAGCCCCTGCTCGACCTGCTGCCCGCCGGCAAGATCGAGGAACTGGTCAGCCGAACCCGAAACGGCGGTGCCGAGGTGATCGCTCTGCTCAAGACCGGGTCGGCGTATTACGCCCCGTCGGCTGCGGCGGCCCGGATGGCGCGCGCGGTGCACGACGACTCCGGTGCCGTGCTGCCGGTCTGTGCCTGGGTGGACGGCGAATACGGGATCTCCGGTGTCTACTTGGGCGTCACCGCCGAGCTGGGTCGCCACGGGGTGCGCCGGGTGGTGGAGACCGAGCTGACCGGTGGCGAGCTCGCCGAGTTGCGCACGGCCGCCGAGGCTGTCCGGGCCAAGCAGGCCGACGTCCAGGACCTGTGACGGGGTGGCCGGAACTCCGTGGTGATTGACGATAACGACGAGATCGCTCGCGAGAACCGTCGTGCGTGGGACACCTGGAGCGAGAGTTACCAGCGCAAGCACGGCGACCTGCTGGCTGGTCCCCACGCCGAGGCGTGGGGACTCTGGCGTCGCCCGGAGAGCGAGCTGCGCGTCCTGGATCCGGTTGAGGACCGGGACGTACTCGAACTCGGGTGCGGTGCCGCCCGCTGGTCGGAGTCCCTGGCCGAGAGCGGAGCGCGGGTGGTCGGGCTGGACCTCTCCGGGGCTCAGCTCCGCCACGCTGGCCGGAGCGCTCCGGCGGACCGGTTGAGCCTCGTGCTGGCAGACGCTCAGGCTCTGCCATTCGTCGACGGTTCGTTCGACCTCGTGCTCTCCGACTACGGTGGGATGTCCTGGGCGGACCCCTACCGCACTGTCCCCGAGGTGGCCCGGGTGCTCCGGTCCGGTGGCCAGCTCGCCTTCTGTACGAACTCTCCGTTCTTCGCGGTGTGCTGGAACAGCGCGGACCGTACGCTGACCCCCACGCTGCGGCGGGCGTACTTCGGCCTGCACACCCGCCGGGTGGCGCCAGGTGCTGTGGACTACGTCCTGAGCTACGGCGAGTGGATCCGGCTGTTGCGATCCTGCGAGATGGTGGTCGAGGCACTCATCGAGGAAGCACCGCCACCGGATGCGGTGACGACTTTCACCGACCGGCCATATGAGTGGACTAGCCGGTGGCCGATCGAGGCGATCTGGAGCGCACGCAGGATGTGACGGTGCTCCGTCGCGCGTTGGACGCAGCTGGCGCTTCGGGTCAGGGCGCGATCTCGACGGTCCCGTCCTTGCGGTACCAGATCTCGGACCGGTAGGCGCCGAAGCTCAGGCTTCGGACGCCCAGGCGCTCGCCCTCCGTGACGATCCCGGCGTGGTGCAGGATGTCGCTGTCGAAGAGAATGAGCGTGCCGGCTTTGCCCAGCACCGGGACGCCCCGCCCGGCCAGCTCGGGCGGGAGTTCGCGTGCGTCCTCGTCGGTGGGCACGATGTGCTGGTTCCGGTTCTCCCGCTCGGCCTTGCGGGTCAGCAGGTGCGAGCCCGGCACGCAATGGAAGGGGCCATTCGTGGCGGCCACGTCGGTCAGGTAGACGAACGACTTGAGGTGCCGCATCTTGTCGTAGTGCAGCTGCTGTACGCGCGTGGTGCTGCCGATAACGTCGAGGATTGCGTAGACGGTCCGGCTGAAGATACAGCCCTCGCCGAAGAACGCGCTCACCACCGCTTCCAGTTCGGGCCGGGCGAAGGTCGACCAGATCGCAGGGACTGCGGTCCGGTCGATGTCGCAGCGTTCCATCCGGACGGACTGGCCCACCGAGTACTCCTCGTGGTGCGCCCACGAAGGCGTCCGGCCGAACAATTCGTGACACTCGTGCGTCGCCTCGGCGACGGTCGTGGCGTCCAGGTATCCAGGTACCAGCACCACGCCGTCCGTTTCCAGTCGTTCGATGATGCCGGGAACATCATGGATCCCGGCCGTTTGAACGTCGTGCATTTCCTGCATCGTCCCCCTCGGTCCCTCAATGAGATCGGTTCTGCCTGTCATGGCATATCCGCCAGACGTTCGACGATGAGCCGGGCTTGATCCAGATCCGGTTCCCGGAGCACGTAGTAGCTGATCCCGGTGCGAGCCCGGCGCTCGTGGACCAAATCCACCAGCTCCTCCGGCGAGAAGGCGAGGAGATGCTCCGGGGTCTCGCGGGCAATCCGGTCGCTCACGCCCGTGGCCGACATGTACTGGTCCAGCTTGGCCTGCGCGTCAGCGCCGATCCCGGTCCGGATGACGAGGATGTTCAGCTCGACGTCGGCGGCCCGGGCACCGAGGTGTTCCCGCAGCGTCCGCGCCTTATTTTCGGTAAACGCCATCGACGCGTCGATGGCGATCTCGTGCGGGGTTGACCCGGCGGACATGTTGCGGGAGAAGCTCACGATGTCGGCCGCCCCGGCCGCGAGTCGGAGCATCCGGTCACCACCGGCGCCGACGAGCAGCGGGACGGACGGGCCGCGCAGCCCCTGGAAGGTATCCAGGTGGTAGTGCGCGCCGTGGAAGGACACCTTTTCACCGCTCCAGCTCCGGCGCAGGATCTCGATCGCCTCGGTGAGCCGCGTGACCCGGTCCGCGCCGCGGTCCAGCGAGATACCGAGCTGCCGGTAGTCGCGCTCCATCCACCCTGCCCCAATGCCGAGCTCGAACCGCCCTTCGGACAGCAGCGCGAGCGTCGTCGCATCCCGGGCCAGCAGCGCGGGGTGCTGCAGGTCGTTGTTCTGGACCAGTGTGCCGATCCGCAGCGAGGTCCGCGCCGCGGCGTCCGCGAGCGCCACGAAGGGCGAGAACTGGGGGGTCGAGTGCGCCGGCACGAGCAGGCTATTGAAACCGGCGTCCTGCACCCGGGCCAGCAGCTCAAGCCATGCCTTCCGGGTGGGCGCGCCCTTGGTCAGGATGCCGAACCGGAACGGCCGCTGCTGGATCTGCCGGATCCCGGGGGCGGGCTCGATCGGCTCGTCGATCACAGTCGCCTCACCTCACAGGACAGCATGGCCGGATCGAGCGGCTCGGGCTCCTCCCCGGCTGGCCGGTCCAGGTCGGGCGGCAGCGCGCACCCCGCGGCGCGGAGGCTGCTCAGCAGCGACCATCGGGTAAGCCCGTTGGCCGCCAACGTCTCCCACGCGGTGGGCCCCCAACGCTCGCGGTACCCCAGGTGCGTGGTGGGCACGGGTCGCACTCCCCAATAGACCGACGCGAGATGGTGCGCCGCCACCCAGGAGACGCACACCGCGGGCAGTGCCGGGCGGCAGGCATGTCGCCCGGCACTGCCCGGCCGGCGGTCCAGTCGCCCTGGCTCCACCAGGGCGACGATCCCCACCCGTACGTCGTGTGCCGCAGCCAGCGCCATCGCAGTAACCGCCTCGGTCACGGCGACATCGCCCACCGCGACGATCGTCGCGTCATCGCCGGTCACGCCGCTCATCCGGATGCCGACCGCCGCACCGCCGGGATCCGGTAGATCCAGCAGCGGCTGCTTGGAACAGGTGATAGCGGCAAGGACGTCGCGGTCGTCAAGTAGCTCGTGCAGGCGCCGGCCCGCGGACGTGGCGCCGATCGGGAAGACAACGCGGACCGGGCAGTCCTCGGAGCGGGCGAGCAGGCCGGCCACCAGATCGGTATTCTGGTGGGTGGGTGAGTTCCCCCAGCCCAGACTGGTCATCACCACCGGGAACGGCGGGCGGCCCGCCGGTGGGCGGACGCTGATCAGCTTGAGGTACTGGGCCAGTTGCGTGGCCACCAGCGGTGCGAACGCCTCGTAGGACACCAGGGCCGCCGGGATGCCGGCCTCAGTGCGGCCCCAGGTCCATGCCGAGCAGAGTTCCTCCGCGAGGACCTCGGTCACCAGACCGGCCGCGAGGCAGGCGTCGAGCCGGTTGGACGACGCCTCGTCCGGTGACAGGACATGCACGGACCGGTCGGCGAGTGCGTGGTCCACGGCGGCCATCGGCGAGCGGGTGGAGATGGTGCCGCCCACCGTCGGGAACGTCGGCCGGCCGGGGTGGTGCTCCCGGGCGGACGTGGTCGCGGTCGGTAGGTTCAGCCGGATCCGGCCGGCCAAGTGCCGCACGGCGGGCGACACGCCGCCGTCGGCAGCGATCACCGGGGGATCGTTCAGACTGCCGAGCCACTTCCCGATGTCGGCGAGGAGTCGCGGATCGGTGAGGTCCAGCCCGCCGGGCTTGTGCGCGTGATGGCCGCGGAAGGGCCGGTCCCCGAGTACTTCCGGCGCCGGCCAGCCCTTCTCGGTGATCGTCAGCCAGACGACCGGCACCCCGGACTCGGCCAGCTCCCACGCTCGTCGTGCCTCCTCGGCGGCCTCCTCGACGTGCGTGCCGCTGCTGAGCACCGTGTATCCCAGACCTTCCAGCAGACTCCGCAGCCGTTCGGGCGAGAATCGCGCCGCAGAGCCCATCCGGGCGCCGTTGACGTTGACCACCGGCAGCCAGCTGGCCCCTGGCGCAGGCTTCAGCACGTCGTGGTGGGCGAAAGCTGCCAGCGCGGCAGGGGTTTCGCATTCGCCGTCACCGATCACGGTCACCACGCGAAGATCGGGGCAGGACGCGGCGATTCCCTGGCTCACGCCCAGTGCCGGCCCGAGCTCACCGCCGACATATGGCGCGTCCGTGATCCCGAGCAACTCGGTGGGCTCCCCACCGGGCTGGCCATACCGCCGGTTGGCACTGCTGATCGACATCGGTGATGCCGCGGAGTTCAGAGCCTGCTGGGCGAACAGATAGCTGCTCGCGTGCCCAGTGCCCACGATCAGCAGGAATTCATCGGCAGCCGCCTCGGCGAGATGTCCGGCGGCCCAGGCGATGCCGGGATTGCAGCCCCAGTGGCCGACGGCTCGGTGCCGTTGCGGCGTACCCGGCGGTGGCCACTCCAGGCCGGCGGCGTGGCTGAAGCTGAGCAGACAGGCGGCCCGCCAGTAGTCCTCGGCCGCACCGCCGGGCGGACGCCCGCCATCCGCCGAGGTGATGGTCATCGGGGGCCGCTCTCCGGCGAGGTCCGACGGGCCACGATCAAATCCGTGTGCTCCACAGTCTCGAACCCGTCACCCGGTTCCAGCTCCAGCAGCCGCCGGGACAGCTCCGAGCAGAACTCCAGCAGCCGGTCCCCGAGCTGCGCGGGCGAGGCGTAGGAGGTGGACAGCTGTTGTCCCACCACGTCGTCTACCGACAGCAGGCGGAGGGACGTGAACCGCCGTTTCTCCAGCATGCTGAACGCTGAGTCGAGCAGAACCTGATCGTGGCTACGCGTCGGATGGATGTACGTGCCATGCCCGGCGCGCCGCTTCGGTCCGAGGAACTGTTCGATCACCTCCCGCGTGATGTCGAGCCAGGCTCCTTCCAAGGCACCTGTCTTCGACCAGATGCTTGCGGAACCGGACACCAACGCCACGCCGCCGTCCGGCTCGATCATCCGGTCGAGTGTCTCCAGCACGAGATCGCGGTCCATCCAGTGGAACGAGGCACCCATCGTGCACAGCCGTATCTGGGGCAGGTCAGCGGAGCGCAGATCTTCGCCCCGCCCGAGGACCCAGCGCATGTTGCCGTACTCGCCGCCGGCCTGCGTCCGCACACCCTCGCCGATCATGTCCGGGTCGGGGTCCACGGCCCAGACCGTGCACCCGGTCCGGGACACGGGGAGCGCGAGCTGACCCGTGCCGCACCCGAGATCCAGCACCGCGGTTCCAGGGCCGAGACCGAACTCCACGGCGAGTCTGTCGAGAAGCTCGACCGGATATGGGGGGCGGTATCGGGCGTAATAGGCGGCAGTTCCGGCGAACAGGTGGCGATCGTGGGTCGTGGCCATGGGGCCTGGGATCATGAACGGACACCATCCTTTACGCGTTCCTCAAGGAAGCGCACCAGATCCGCCGTCCGCTCGGCCACGGTCTCGTCCGATTTGGCCTCACGAATCATGGACAGCGCGTGTCTCCGATCGGACGGGGACAGCACATCGAGGGACAGGCCCTGGCGCTCAAGTAAGCTTCTCAGGTTTGCGGGGACCGTGTACTGCGATCGTTGCCTGCTCTGCAGCAACCACGCCACGCCAGGCAGCGCCTCCCGGTGCCCCACCAGCGCGGGCGGCCCCGAGCGTCGACGGACGACGATACCGGTTCCGGATGTGGTGCCGGCCGCGAACCTGACCCGTGCCCGGGTGACCCGGGTGACCAGCGAGTCCAGGTGGGGCACCGCGACGATGTTCCGGCCCGCCCATTCCTCTTGGTCGCCGGCCACGACCGCCATGCTGTCCGGCGGCGGGGGGCCCGCGGCCCTGAGGTCCGTGGAGAGGGCCGCCAGGCCCACGCCGTCGGCCGCGACCAGACGGGTCTGGAGTCCGACGGATGCCGGTGCCCGCCGGTCGGCTGCCTCGCAGTCGCCCACGACCAGCGTCGTGCGCGGGTCGATCTGTTCCTCGTGCAGGAGCCTGGCCCAGAACCGGGGGTCCTCCTTGACCAGCCCGCAGCTGCGCGACTCCACGACGCCGGACAGATGGCGCCCGAACTCGTCGGGCAGAGCCGGTGTGCCTGGACCCGCGTTGCTGGCGACGACCACTTTCCAGCCGAGTTCGGTAGCGGTACGCAGCAGCTCCTCCGCACCCGGCAGCACGATAACGTCGCCGTGATCCTCGGCCAGCACGGCCGCCACCGCGGAGCGGGTGCCGGGGAACCGCAGATCCAGCACGCGCAGGCAGGCGTCGGGGTCGGCAGCGGTCAGGACAGTCTTGCGCAGGGCGGACTCCGATTCGGCGGTCAAGCCCTCCGCTTGGCGGACGGCCTGCACCACCCGGGCGGTAAGCCCGGGCCGGGTTCGGGTGATGAGCGTGCCCCCGGCGTCGACCACGAGCACGGGCGGTCGGTCAGGCATCGGCGAGGTCCGTTCGCAAGTCACCGCACCAGCCTGGGGCGGTCGGGATGTGCAGCGCACCGGTGCCGTCCAGATCGGTCGTCGGGGGTTCGGCCAGATGTGCGCAGCGCCGTGGCTCCAGCAGCAGGTGGAGCTCGACGACCGCGATCTGTTCGCCGATCGCGGCGAGGTGCAGCGCCGGCAGGAGTCCGCCGCCGTGCGGGGCGCAGCTCGCACCGGCCTGCGCCGCGGACCGGACCAGCAGCATCAGGTTCACCAGACCGCCGCAGAACACGGCGTCGGGCTGCCAGACGTCGACGTGTCCTGCCCGCAGTTGCGCCGCGTCGGCGGTGCCGTAGCAGTGTTCGCCTGCCGCGTGCGGCACGCCGAACTCACCCGCTCTTGCCGTCTCCACCTCGTCCGGGTGGTAAGGCTCCTCCACCCAGGCCAGGGCGCCGGCCAGTGGACGACAGGCCACCCGCACCCGGTCGGGGTGCCAGGTCCCGAAAAAGTCGACGGCCAGCCGTCCCGGTCCCCTACGCGCGAGGAAATCCATGGTGACGTCGATCAGTTCCGCCTCAAGGATCTGTGGACGCCACTTCTGCATGGCGTAGGTGTCGGCCATCTCGTCCATGACCGCGGCCACCCGGCTCGGCGTCGTGTCCACGCCGAAACACGTCGCGTAGGCGGGGACGGTGTCGCGGACGGCCTGCGGCGCCAACAGTGCCCACACCGGGAGTCCGGCGCGTTTGCCGGCCAGATCCCACAAAGCGAGTTCGAGTGACCCGACGGTCAGGGCGAGCATCCCTGTGTGCGCGTGCCGGGTGGCGCGGCGCAGCCGGCGGGCGAAGATCGCTGGATCGACCTGCGTGGGTAGCGTCGGGAACGCGGCGGACAGCAGGCTGGGGGCCTGGGCGGCCACCGCCTGGTCGATCGGGCCCCACCAGCCCCAGATCCGGCCGTCGCTCACCCCGACCAGCCACCCGCGCACGGCGTCGCTGCGGACGTCTGGCCGGACTGCGGTGTGGTGCACGGCTGGGGAAGGAGCCGGCACCGTGAACTCGCGCAGTCCGACGCGGGCCAGCGGCACCGAATGACCGGCGACAACCGCGCAGATCCCGGGACTCATACCCGCGGTCCGGGCAGGAGAGCGCCCGCATACCTGGAGTACCAGAGTGGGCGGTAGTTCTCCCACGATCTGGGGACCAGCCCAGTCGGTGCGAATACCGTCTCCAGTGCGGCCCGGAGGTCGAGGTAGTAGCTCAGATTCTCTGCCTGGGGGTGCCGGGCACGCCGCATGTAGTCGTTGTGCGCCTGGAATACCTGGATCCTGGGGAACGTGCTGACCCGCGGCGCCAGGTGGGCGATCCCGTTCACTGCCCGCTCGTAGGAGTCGAGCCCGGCGACGAAGGTGAAATCGACGAGGATGCCCAAGTCCCGGCAGCACTCCATGATCTCGCCGGCCCGTTCCAGGGTGAGCGACGCCTTCGTGTCCTTGAGCAGCAACGACCGCCGCTCGAAGCATTCCATCGTCAGGGTCAGGTGGAACGGACCGCAGGTCTCCTGGAGCCGCTGCAGATCAGCGCGCTCGCGTAGTACCGAAGACAGCAGGTGCAACCGCCCGATGAACCCGTAGCGTTCTGCCGCCGTCCGTAGTGCGGCCATGTGGCCAATCGCCATCTCGGGGTAGTGGAAGCAGCCGGTGCAGACGGTGATCACTTCGGCGTGCCGAAGATCCGGCCAGCCGTTGTCGGTCATCAGCCACTCCAGCACCTGAGCGAGCTGGTTCGTGGTCGTCAGGGTCTCGTCGGCGGCGTCCTCGATCACGTTGGGACAGAACATGCAGCCCGTGCACCGTGACCGCGAGTGCGTGTTCAGGGTGATCGACCGGCCACCCGCGCGCAGGTAGGTCAGCACGACGTCGTCATTCTCCAGTGCGACGACGTCGGCAACAGCCACGTTCGCGAGTAGCAGCGCATCATCGACGACCTCGAACGGGGAGTGCTCGTTGTCGAACGGGAGGATGATCTGCCAAACCTCGTCCTCCGAGCCGGCCGGTCGCAACTGCATCCGGGCCCTCGGGTAGTCCCGCAGCGGCCGGGCGCCCTCGGAGTTGGCGGCGATCAGAGCCACGTCCAAATATGGCACGTCATACTGCTCCGAGAGCGCCTGCAACTGCTCGACGTCCAGGCTCGTCGTGGTGTTCTTCACCGTCTGTCTCCCATCCGCGCCAGGTGTCCGGCTCGTTCCTGGTCAAGCAGGTTCACGATGCCCAGGTCGGTCACAGCCCCGTCGAGACGGTCGCCGTCGCGCCGGGCCTGCTCCTTCTCCTGGAACAACTGCGCGTCGACCATGGACACGAAGTGGCGGTAGGCGTCGGCGGCACCGTCCCGGGTCACGGTGCGGTCCTCCAGCGTGGCGAGGGCGAAGCTGCACGGTCGCGGGGACGAGACCTTGATCGTCCGGCACAGTTCGTGGATCTTGTCGGTGAACAGTTCGTGGCTGAGCCCGGAAGCTCCGACGATCACCTCGTCCCCGCCGAACGTCCCGCATACCTTGAACGCGATGTCGCTCAGCTCGGCCGTCGCCCAGCCGTTCGTCAGCCTGCCGATGGTCTGCATACAGGCGTTGCCGGCCAGGTGCCCGAAACTGGCCGGATCGGTGGAATTCCGCTCGGACACGTACTCACGCAGCCCGTCCACGTCGCCGATCGCCATGTGTAGGCCGTCGCCGGCGAACCGCGGGAGCGCTTTGATCATGCACTGCTCGAAGGACGGGTAGGCGACCAGCGAGGTCAGCGGATCGCAGTACAGAATGCCCTCGTCGATGTCGGTGGGAACGTCCCCGAGGCGGAGATAGCTGAGCTGGTATAGGCGATTCGTCACGGCACCCCACCTTGGCTGTCGGCGGACATCGGGTCGGTCACGCGCACTCCGAGGGACTCCAGCGAACCGAGCAGGCCGGCCGCCGCAGCCACCCGCTTGCGTGCTTCGGGGACGTCGACCGGCAGCATGCCCAGTCTCTCCACGAGCTTCTCGGCCCAGAGGTTCTTCTGTACGGACAGATCCGGTATTAGCGGAGTGTGGTAGTCCGTCTGCCAGAGCAGGAGCACGGCCCGGTCGCTGCGGTGCCGCGCCTCGTCGAGTGTCCGCCGGCGCAGGCGCTTGGCAGTGACATCGTCCATGCCGATATGGGTCCAGGCGGCGTCCGGGTCCTCGAAGTCCTCGATCTTGATCTGGAGTGGCTCGGCATCCTTCCAGACGGGCATCGTCTCGTCCGTCATCGAGAACACCGACAGCATGAAGTGGCCGGTGTACTCGCCCAGCAGGTACTGGTGGGTGAGTTCGTAGTCCTCCGGGGCCTCTCCTGGGTAGCCGACCATGAACGACGTCCGGTACTTGATCGGGCCGCCGGACAGCGCGTCGTGCGCCCGGCGGTTGTGCTCGGCCCGGACCTGCTTGTGCATCAGCTCCAAGGACTTGGGGCTCATCGACTCGAATCCGATGGACAGGGTCGCGCAGTGCGCCTCGGCCAGGCGATCGACCGTCTCCCGGCCGGTGATGACGTTGGCCCGGGTGTATGCCTCCCAGGTGACGTCCACCGACGGCAGTAGGTTTATCAGCGCTCGCATCCTGCGTGGCGGGACGGTGAACGTGGAGTCCATCGCGCGGATATGGCGTGCCTCGTTGACATCGCGGTAGCGTGCCCAGTCTGCGGCGATCTTGTCTGCCGATTTGTAGCGCCACTCCGGCGAGGCGAACGGGAACGAGCAGAACTTGCACGAGAAGGGGCAGCCGCGCATCGACTCGTAGGGCACCACCGGACGGTGCCCGGTCCCGAACCCCGGGGACGGGTGTTCCTCCAGATCGATGTATCGGAACGTGGTCAGCCGGTAGCTCTCGGGTCCTGTCCGGATCACCAGGTTCGGAACGTGGTCAAGGCTGGCACCTCGATCGAGGGCGTCCAGCAGCAAGGGGATGGCGTGCTCGCCATCGCCACGGACAATGATGTCAACGTCCGGATGGTTGCGCAGGATCCAGTCGTACTTAAGGTTGCTGTACTGGCCGCCGAGTACGACAAGGCTGTCGTCGCACCGTTCCCGGATCCAGCTCAGGGCGCGACGCAGCGTCTGCTTGTCACAGATGAACGTGGTGGACAGGAAGACGAGGGGGTGCCGGTCGGCCGGTTCACTGCTGAGGTCCCAGACCTCCTGCAGATCGAACAGCTCGAAGGGCCGCTCGGCCGCCATCAGGATTGACTCCAAGGTATAGGAGGTCAGGTGTGGCGCGGCACCGCGCTTGGCTCGCAGCAGCGGACGCTGCTGCGAGCCGTCCGAGTAGGTCAGGTCGGTCAGGCGCAGACCGCTAAGCGGATGTCCGGGGAACTCCGGCGCGAGCGGACGGATTCCGTGCAGATCGAACATCGTGCCGTCGTAATACGAGCTGTTCCTGAAGTATGGTCCCTCGCCGCATAGGACCAGGACGGATTTGTGACCCACCAGACTGTTTCTGCGTTCAACCAAACGGGACACCTCCGTGTGCGGCTCGGCCGGGAGAACAGTTCAGAATTCGCGGTGCCGGCCCTGGAGCGCCTTGTACTCCGGATAGGTGCCGAACAACCGGCGCACGCCGAGGCGGACATCGTCGATCGTCCAGAATCCCTCCTTTTCGAGCGATTCCGTCAGCTCCCAGCGAGTGTAACGGCCGATCAGTCCACCCACCACCCGGAACACCTGCCCGGTGATGAATGCCGCGTCGCCGCTCGCCAGATAGGTCGCCAGGATTCCCGCGTGGTCGGGGGAACTCGTGTCGAACGTGTCGTTCTCATCGGACACCTGAGCGCCGACGTGGTCGGCCATCCGACCGCGGACGTTCGCAGCGGCCACCGCGTTCACGCTGACGCCGTAGGGATACATCTCGTGCGCGAGTTCCAGCGTCATGCCGGCGACGGCGCCTTTGGCAGCGGCGTGGGTCACCCCCAAGTCCGGCCGGCCGACCAAGCCGGTCGCCGCCGTGAAGTTGACCAGAGCGCAGGACGAGCCGGACCGGTGCGCGTTGTTGGCCCGCCACCGACGGCACACCGCAGCCGCCACCAGATACGTGTGCGTGGCGTGGGAGTCGAGCACGTTCCGCCAGTCGTCCAGCGATGTCTCCCAGATCGGCCGTACCCGTAGGGTGCCGGCGGCCGCGACCACGGCGTCGATGTTCCCATGCTCAGCGAACAGGTTCTCGAACATCGACTCGACCTGGTCGGCGTCGGTGACGTCATAGTGGTGGCCGACCACCGAGCCATGCTTGGCCGCAAGCCGCTTGGCTACCTGGGTGACGGCCTCAGGATCGTCGCCGACTCCGGTAACGCTCGTCCCGTTGTCGATGATGACCACCGTGGCCCCGAGCCGGGCGGCTTGCGCGGCAACGGCCGAGCCAATGTCGCCGGCGCCACCGGTCACGAGGATGACCCGGCCTGTCAGATCCAGGGGACGGGACATGTCCGGCGTACGCATGTGTCGCCTCACCTTACCCGTCCAGGAAGAAACCGGAAGAAATGCGACAGCTCCCATGGAATCTCCAACGACATCACTCTCGACGATGAGGTGGCCGCCGCTGAGGTATCCGCGACGGAAACAGCCGGACTTGATAATTGCAAAAAGTTCATCGACCGAATCTGTCAGCTGTGCCGTCGAGAACCGGCTAATTCAAGAAAACAGCCTGACCGTTCGACTGTCAAGGGGTAATCGCCGGAGCATTTTCGCTGGCCGACCTGTCCGCGGCTAACACGGCGCTGATCGCCCGCGCGTGCACGGCGCCCTCCCGGACCAGTCGCGGTGCAGACGAGCAGTCCACCACCGTGAGGCCGCGACCCAGCGGGCAGACGCCGCCGTCGACGAGGGTATTCACCGGTGTGGCGGTCCGCTCTACGAAGCGTCTGACGTCTGCTGGGCTCAGAGCCGGTTGCCGGTCGACGGGGTCTTCCGCGTCGCTTCGGCTGACGACGGCGACCGCCGGAGGGTTTTTGGTCCGCACGGCCAGTTCCCCCAGCAGCCAAGGATCCCGGGTGACCATCGCGGCGGGCGTACCGAGCCACTACTGCCCCCGGCCGGCCTCCGGGGGCGGCCACGGAAGCAACAGGGCGAGGTCACCGGGCCAGAGCCCCCTCGACAAGGCGGCGGGCCTCGGCGGCGAGCGAGAATCGTGCCGCCGCCACCGCGGCGTTCGACGGCATGACCAGCGCCAGGGGTTTGGTGGTCGGGCGCCCCTTGCCCTCGAAGATCCGCCGGCAGACCTCCACATGGGTCGTGTCGGCACAGAGCATGTACCAGCGCCGTGTGGGCAAGACGACGATCTCTCCGGCGTCCACCGCGTCGGCGCATTCCGCGATCTCGGCAACGGTCCGGACCCTCACCGGCTGGTCGCCTCCGCGCGAGCGTGTTGTGGGTTCATGGCCGCCGCCAGACCACGAGTTCAGTGTCGGGTACGTGCTCGGCGAAGCGTGCGTGAGGTGCGGCCTCGGTCAGCAGCGCGCACAGCTCCGCGTTGAAGGCCGCCACGCCGTCACCGAAGAGACCGGGTGCTGAATCCGACCGCGAGTAGACCCAGGCGATTACATCTTCCGGGGTCCGCAGCAGGATCTCTCCCGCTGCAACGGTGATCCGGTCCGGCCCGTCGAAACCGTTGCGAGCCAGGATCGACACCTCGTCGTCCGGGGTGCCGTTGAGCAGGACCCCACGGCCGGCCCGACGAACCGGTCCGAGATGCTTGCGCACAAGCTCGCGGATCCCCTCGTAGGGCGGAGCCGGATCGGCCAACCCCGAGCGGTCCCGGGGTGAAGCGTTCTTGAGGTCGCTGATCTGCATGAACAGTCCACCGGACGGGAGCATGTCGCGGACGGTGGCGGCCACCTGATCGCGATCCATCCAGTGGAAGGACTGGCCGAACGCCGCCACGTCGAACATCCCGAGATCCATCGGCAGATCCTCGCCGCGTGCCTGGACGAACTCCGCCGTGGTCACGCCGCCCTGCCAGGCGCGCCTGCGGGCCTCGGCGATCATCTCCGGATCGGGATCGAGGCCAACCGAGTGGGTGAACACATCGACCAGCCGCAGGCTCAGCGTTCCTGGGCCGCAGCCGATGTCGAGAAGGCGACGGCTCTCGCCATCAGGCGGCAGCATCCCGGCGATCGTGTCCGCCAACCCCGATGCGTAGGGCAGTCTTCCCTGTTCGTAGTACTGAGCTGTTCCCGCGAAGAGAGACTCATCCCATTTCCAGCCGCCTAGCACCGGGAGAGTATACCGAACGATCAAGGAACACCAGCAGTGCGGTCGCAGTCACGGCAAGAGCGAAATCTGCGACTCGTCGGGCTGGGAACGCTCTACGCCACGCGTGCGACTTGACCGAGCTGACCGGTGACGAGCTCGCCGAGTTGCGAAAGGCCGCCGAGGCCGTCCGGGCCAAGCAGGCCGACGTCCAGGATCTGTGACGGGGTGGCCGGCCCAGCCCGGATGGTCGTCAGGTCAGGGAGTGGGTCCAGTTGTCGGCGGAGTGCCGGCACCACACCTGTTGCTCGTGGGCAGTGACGCTGAGCCGGAGCGCACCGGGCTGGGGTCGGCCGAGCTGTGTCCAGGTCTGGTGGGCGGTCTCGATGGTTTCCCAGGGATTGTGGGTGCCGTCGAACCTGACGAGGAAGCCGTGCGACGCGCCGGCACCGGTGGTCTCGGCCCAGGAGCCGTCGTGGGCGACCACGGTGGCCTTGGCGGCGTTGTGCACGACGCGGTGGCTGCTGCGACCAGAGCCGAGGAACAGCTGGCAGAAGAAGGCGAACGCCGGATCGGACAACACCGCGGGATCGAGCCGGGTGGGGGCGTGGCGGGCGCCGTGCAGCTGCTCTGGCGGGAGCTCGGCGGGCTGGTGTATCCGGTCGGACGCCCGACGCAGCATCATGAACAGGCCGGGGTAGTCCAGGAAATACCCGGACGCGGTGCCGTCGTCGGCGACGGTGAGACGGACCAGCATGCCGCGACCACCAGCGAGTGCTTCGGCGAGGATCAGCCCGCCCGGCCGGGTCTGCGCAACCCACTGGTAGGGGATCTCGGAGATTCCGCAGGTGGCGATGATCCGATCGTAGGGGGCGTGCTCGGCCCAGCCGCCGGCTCCATCACGGCACGCCAGGTGCGGGTGATGATCCAGACTTGCCATTCTGGCCCGGGCGGCGTCGATGAGTCCGTTATGGATGTCGACGGAGAAGATGTTGCGGTCGCCGAGGCGGTGACACAGTAGGGCAGCGTTGTAGCCGGCGCCGGTCCCGATCTCCAATACTCGGTGGCCAGGTTGGGCGTGCAGGTCAGTGAGCATCCGGGCCATCAGAGTGGGCTTGGTTGAGGAGCTGGCCGACACGGTCAGCGGGCGCAGGGTGTTGCCGGGATCGATCTGGCCCAGCTGCGTGGTCAACGCGGTGTCGGAATACACCGCCTCCAGCCACTCGGCACGTCGCGTCGGATCGCCCCCGTCGACCGCGACCAGATCCCCCGTGGCGTCCCTGCGGAAGAAACGCGGGATGAACACGTGCCGGGGGACCGCGGCGAACACCTCAGCCCACTCACGACCGGCGGCCTCTCCCACGGTTGTGGCCAACGTCATTGCGTGAGCCGGCCACTCGGTGTCCGGCACGAGCGGCGCCGTGGTGGTCACGCACCTCTCGGGATCCGATCTTGACACTACCTTGCCCCGCCGCTTGTGCCGCTGGCCACCCATCTCCCCCGAACGGACTACGCGGTCCAACGGTGACCGCGGGCGCCGGAGCTGCGCACGGAGAGCGGGTCGGTCTGCGTCGTGGGGCGAGTCCGGATCCGGTCGAATCTCGCGGTATCAAGCAGGGCCGGCAGGGTCTCTCCTCATCAGTGATCGGGTGCGCCGGTGTGATCCACGCGGCGGCCTTCTCCAATGCGCTGTCAACTCCGGCGATGAAACTGATAATAGGAAGGTCCGCAGTGGCTACGACGGCCCGGACTGCGAGAAACCAGCTGTCCGTACAATCTCTCGTGCAATCATTCTCGACAAATGTGCGACGTTTTCCGGACGCGCCGGCCCTGATCTGGCGGGGTGCACCGGTCAGTTACCGTGAACTGAACGACCGGGCGCTGTGTGCCAGAACACAACTGAACAGAGCAGATATCGGCTCAGCTCCGATCGGATTGCGGTGCTCGAAGTCTCCTGACTCGATCGCCCTCGTTCTCGCGTGCCTGATGGATCAGCGTTCATTTCTGCTGCCCTCCACCACGCTGCCCGAGCACACACTGCGGGAGCTGTTCCTGCGGGCCGGCTGCGTCGGTGTGCTGACCGCACCAGACCCGTCGTCAGGACCTTCCTCGGGCAAGTACTCCTGGATGGCTCTGGACCGCACTCGGCATGATCGCGGATTCGCCGAGCGCGACCGGCAGTTCTCTCCGGATCCGGATGTGGTGACCTTCATGCTCACCACATCCGGATCCACCGGACTACCGAAGATCGTGCCGTTGAGCGAGGGCGCGGTGGACCGGTTCACCGACTGGGCAGGCACCCGGTTCGAGCTGGGCCCGGGCCGGTCGGTACTCAACTTCAGCCCGCTGAACTTCGACCTGTGCCTGCTGGACATCTGGGCCACCCTCAAACACGGCGGATGCGTCGTGCTGGTGGAACCGGCCCGGGCGACCAGCGGCGAGTACCTCCGTGACCTGCTCATCCGGCACGAGGTCGAGCTGGTGCAGGCCGTCCCGATGTGCTACCAGCTGCTCGCTCAGGTGCCGACCGAATTCGCCGCAGTGCGGCACGCCGTCATCACCGGAGACAGCATCGCACCACAGGGTCTGGCGCAGCTTCCCGGCATGTTCCCCCATGCCCGGCTGTACAACCTGTACGGCTGCACAGAGACCAACGACAGCCTGTTGTATGAGATCGACCCCGCAGACCTGCCGGCCGCCGCGCTGCCATTGGGTGACCCATTGCCCGGTGTGCGGGTACTCCTGGTCGACAAGGACGGCACAATACAGGACGGACCTGGAAAAGGTGAGCTGTACGTGTCGACACCGTTCCAGACCTCCGGCTACCTCGGTCTTTCGGATAACGAGAGCCGCTTCGTCGCGCATCCGAGCGGGGCCGGTGGGCTGCGTTATTTCCGCACCGGTGATCTGGTCTGCCGGCACGAGGACGGCTCGTTCACCCTGGCCGGACGTAAGGATTTCGTGGTGAAAGTGCGCGGCGTGCGGACCAATATCGAGGAGGTCGAGCAGGTGATACGCAGGCACCCTGACATCTCCGAGGTGGCGGTCGTGGCCGTGCCGGATCCGGTCGCCGGAAATCTGCTTCATGCCGAGACCAGGCGGGTCCCGGGCTCGGCGCTCAACAGCTTGTTGCTCCGGAGATTCTGCGCCGACCACCTGCCGCTGACCGCGATTCCCTCGACCGTGCGTATCAGCGACGACCCGCTGCCCAGAACCTCAACCGGAAAAGTCGACCGTCGCACGGTCGCCCATCACTTACCCAGGAAAGCAGGATGACATGGATCACATTCAGACGATCACGAAGTTCGTCGTCGACGAGTTCCTCCCGGACGTGCCGGCCGAGTCGCTCGCCGCTGATTACGACCTGCTCGCCGGTGGGGTCATCGACAGCCTCGGGCTGCTGAAGGTCATCGCCTGGCTGGAGGACCGGTTCGACCTCGTGGTGGACGACCTGGAGATCGCACCGGACAACTTCCGCACCGTCGCCGCCATGAGCTCCTTCATCAGCAACGCCAGACAAGCGGCGTGAGCGAACCATGTCCGAGCTACTCGACGCACTGATCAACGGCAGGTCGCCGGTCGACCTGGACATGTGCCGGGAGTTCTGGGACCGCCTCAGCAGCCGGCAACTCCACCCGGGCGAGGCCGCCGCCCTGCTGGCCTGCCTGTCCACTCAGCTGCCGCCCGCCCACACGGTGGAGATCCTGGTCCGGTCGCTGGACGAGCGGCGACCGCAACCGAGCCACCGGTTTGCCGGTGCGGTCAACATCGTCGGTACCGGCGGCGGGCCGCGCACGTTCAACATCTCCACCGCGGCGGCGTTCGTCGCCGCCGCGATGGGGGTGCCGGTGGTGAAGACGGGGTCTCGCAGCTACAGCAGCCGGGCCGGGTCCTTCGACCTGCTGGACTGCCTCGGCGTCGCGCTGACCACGAGCTACCAGCAGACCGGCGAGATGCTGGACCGGTACAACATCGCGTGCGCAGGCTATTTCGTCTACCCCGCCGAGCTGGCTGCGCTGGCCCGGGCGGTGGCGCCGCTGCAGATGCGCACGCTGGGCCGATTCGTCAACACGGTGGGTCCGTTCCTGGCGGCCATGCCGGTGTCCGCCCAGCTCACCGGCGTCTCCGAGCACTCCCATCTGGCTACCTTGCAGCACTTGGCCGCCCAGCAGGCGGGCAAGCGGGTCTGGCTGTGCACCAACGATCTTGGTGCTGATGAGCTGCTCAGCGTCACCGACAACGTGGTGTGTGATGTCGGCGCCGGGCTGTTCCTGGTCCGGCCCGCCACGCTGCGGCTGGGTGGGGGCACCCTGCCTGATCTGCGACCCGCCCCGAACGACACCGCGATGGTCGAGTACTTCCTGGACGTGCTCGGTGGGCAGGGCCCGCCCGCGGCCGTCGCCACGGTGTGTCTCAATGCGGCCGCCCTGGCGGTAGTCGCAGGTGCCACCGATGACTGGGACGGCGCGGTGGGCATGGCGCGCGACGTCGTCGGCGGTGGCGCCGCGGTCGAGCTGGTGCACCGCATCCGCCGAGACCGGGCTGCGGCGCAGCGCTTCGGACAGCCCGCAGCACAGACACCCGAGGCGGTGCGCACTCCATGATCAGCCCGAGTGGATCCACCATGACCGGCGACTTCTTTGCCCGCCGTCGCGGGCCAGAGCCTGGCCTGGCGCTGTTCCTCAACGCCGGGGACCCGCCACTGAGCATGCTCGGCGACGTCGTCGGGATGCTCGACGAGCTGCGGGTGGACTGCCTCGAGCTCGCCGTGCCGTTCCCCGACTCGTGCACTGACGGACCGGTGATCCGGCGCTCAGCCGGCCGGGCACTACAGGCCGGCGTCGACCTCGATGCGGTGCTCGCCGCGCTGGATTCCGTCCGGGCGAACCGCACCCACCTGCGCATCGCCCTGCTGGCCGACTGGAGCCACACCATCAAGCCGGCGTCGATGCCGGACTTCATCGCCCGGATCGCCGACTCCGCCGCGGATGCGCTGCTGGTACACGGCCTACCGCCGCGGCTGCGGTCCGATTACCACTGCGCCGCCCACGCCCACCAGCTACCGATCGTCACCACCTGCTATGCCCGCTCCAGCGTCACGGTGCAGGCCGAAGCGACCGCCCACGCCACCGCATACCTCTACCTGGTCGCGCATTACGGCCGTAGCGGCAGCCGACCCGCGGCCGGCTTCGGTGAGCTGACCTCCCTGGTCGGTGCCCTGCGTGCGCAGGCGACGGCCCCGGTCGCCGTCGGGTTCGGCGTCCGGGACCGCCGCGATGTCCTGGCTCTCGCCGAGATCGGCGCCGACGCGGCGGTCATCGGAAGTGCCGGCGTCGAGCGGGTCGAACGCGCGCTGGCCGACCACACCGACCCGGTACCACAGCTTGCTGAATTCGTCCGGTCGCTGCAGGAGCACCGGAACTCCAGAACCTGAACGAGGAGAAAGAAATGATTATCCGCACAATTGAGGAAGTCCCGACGGTCGAGTGGGGAAACGGCCTGAGCCGCAGATTCCTGTTACAAGCCGACAATATGGGATACACGGTCACCGACACGATCGTCCGCGCCGGCACGAAGTCACGAATCGAGTATCGCAACCACCTCGAGGCGTGCTACTGCATCGAGGGCAAGGGCGAGGTGATCGATCTCGACGGGAAGTCCCATCCGATACTGCCGGGAACGATCTATGCGCTCGATCAGCACGATCCTCATTTTCTTGTCGCGGCACCGGACACCGACCTTCGGCTGGTGTGCGTGTTCTCTCCCGCACTGCGTGGCAATGAGCGCCACAGTCTCGACTCAGCAGAGTTCTCGCACTACTGAGCAGAATTTTTCTCCGCCCGCGTCACATGACAGATCTGGAGCACGAGGGTGATCAGTTGGAACGACGACCAGCGCGCGCTGCGCACTGGTCTGGCGCAGTGGTGCGATGCGCTCAGCGCAGACCACGTGGAGCACGACGCCAGCGGTGTCTTCCCCCGCGATAAATGGAAGCTCATCCAGGACTGCGGGATCTTGCGGCTGCCCTTCGAGGAATCCTGGGGCGGGCTCGGTCAGGACCTGCTCACCACCATGTATGTCCTGGAGGGTCTCGGTTACGGATGCCGCGACGGTGGCCTGAACTTCTCGGTCTCCACCCATATGGTGAGCACCGGAATACCTGTCCAGGCATTCGGCTCGGCCGAGCTCAAGGCGCGTTACCTGCCGGGTATCTGCGCAGGCGACACGATCGGGGCACACGCGATCACCGAACCGGACGGCGGTTCCGATGCGCTGGCCATGCGTACTCGGGGCCGCCGCGACGGTGACCACTACGTGCTCGACGGGAGCAAGACCTTCGTCAGCAACGGGGCGGTGGCCGACCTGTTCGTGGTCTACGTCAGAACCCATCCCGACGCCGGCCCGCTCGGCCTCACGCCATTTCTGGTCGAGCGCGGCACTCCCGGATTCGAGATCAGCAATCCCATCCCCAAGATGGGGCTGCGGACCTCACCATTGACCGAGCTGTTCTTCTCCGAATGTCGCGTTCCGGCCGGCAACGTGATCGGCCGGCCGGGCGGCGGCTTCATCGTCCTCGATCATGTCATGAAATGGGAGATCCTGTGCTCATTCGTGATCAATCTCGGTGAGATGGAGCATCGTCTGGAGCGGTGTGTCGACTACGCGCGCACCCGCCGGCAGTTCGGTGCCCCCATCGGTTCGTTCCAGGCGGTCGCGCACAAGATCGCCGACATGAAGGTCGGGGTGGAGGTCACCCGGAAATGCCTGTTCGACGCCGCCGA
The DNA here is from genome assembly GCA_050700055.1 of Pseudonocardiaceae bacterium. GTDB lineage: Bacteria > Actinomycetota > Actinomycetes > Mycobacteriales > Pseudonocardiaceae. The sequence goes on along the minus strand of JBOHGE010000010.1, from coordinate 92,748 downwards.
GGCGGTGGCCGGGAACAGGAAGGTGACCACCGAGCTGGCGATCGCCAAGCTGGTGGCCAGCGAGCACAACGTGGCGTCGGCGACCGCCGCGGTACAGATCTTCGGGGGCAACGGATACATGGCCGAATACGGTCTGGAAAAGGACCTGCGCAATGCCGTCGCCGGCACCATCTACTCCGGTACCTCCGAGATCCAGCGCAACCGGATCTCTTCGATGCTCGGCCTGTAAGGCCGGCGGAAAGCAGCAGCCATGACTTCCGATCTCCAGCCGACAGATTTCCTGGACTACCGCACCGAGGAGGTCCAAGCGTTCGTCGAGCGCTGGGTTCCCGCGACGGCGAGCACTGACGTCGACCGCGCGGTCGCGCTCTACTACGCGGTGCGCGACAAGGTGCGGTACGAGATCTACGGCGCCGACTTCTCCCGCTCCGGGCTGCGGGCCAGCCAGACACTGCGCGCCGGAAAGGGTATGTGCATTCACAAGTCCGTGCTCTACGCGGCGACGCTGCGGGCGATTGCGGTACCCAGCAGGCTGGTGCTCACCGATGTGCGCAACCATCTGGCGTCCGATCGCCTCCGCGAGTTGGTGGGCGGCGACGTCTTCCACTACCACTGCCTCACCTCGGTCTACTTGGCCGGCCACTGGGTCAAGGCGACTCCGGTGTTTCCGAAGCTACTGTGCAGGCTCTACGGGATCACCCCGCTGGAGTTCGACGGGGTCGCCGACAGCCTGCACCACCCATTCGATCTCAAGGGCCGCCGGAACATGGAGTTCCTGCACGTCCACGGGGAGTTCTCCGACCTGCCCTATGACGTCGTCGTGAACGGTTTACGGGCAGCGCATCCACGCATGTTCGCCGACACCGATCTGCTGGTCGAGGGATCGCTGGTCGCCGATGCCGTCACCGCATCCGCCGGAAAATGAGGAGATCCTGATGCCAGAGAAGATCAAGTACCTGCTCGGCGAGGAAGACATGCCGCACAGCTGGTACAACCTCGCCGCCGACCTGCCCGATCTGGAACCGTTGCGCCACCCCATGACGGGCAGCCCGGTCACCGTTGACGACCTGCTGCCGATCCTGCCCGCCGAGCTGGCGCGCCAGGAACTCAGCCAGGAGCGCTACATCGAGATCCCGGAGCCCGTCCAGCAGATCTATGCGCAGTGGCGCCCGTCACCGCTGTTCCGGGCCCGCCGCCTGGAACGAGCCCTCGACACCCCCGCACGGATCTACTACAAGTACGAGGGGGTCAGCCCGGCAGGCAGCCACAAGCCGAACACCGCGATCCCGCAGGCGTTCTACAACAAGCAGGCCGGAATCAAGCGGCTGTCCACCGAGACCGGTGCCGGACAATGGGGCACATCGTTGGCCCTGGCCGGCGCGCTGTTCGACCTCGAGGTCGAGATCTACATGGTGAAGGTCAGCTATCAGCAGAAGCCGTACCGGAAGCTGTTGATGCAGACCTACGGCGGTCGCTGTATCGCCAGCCCGAGTACCGAGACGGCAGCCGGGCGTGCGGTTCTCGCCAGGGACCCGGAATGCCTGGGCAGTCTGGGAATCGCCATGTCCGAGGCGATGGAGGTGGCGGTGAACGACCCAGCTACCAACTATTCCGGTGCCAGCGTGCTCAACCACGTGCTGATGCACCAGACCATCATCGGTCAGGAGGCCATCGCACAGCTGGACCAGGCGCAGGACTACCCGGATGTGGTGATCGGCTGCACGGGTGGCGGCAGTAACTTCGGTGGCCTGAGCTTCCCGTTCCTCGGCGAACGGATCAGGCGAGGCCGTGACGTCCGGATCATCGCGGTTGAACCCGCCAGCTGCCCCTCGCTGACCAGGGGGCGGCTGGCGTATGACTTCGGTGACTCGGCGGGGATGACCCCGTTGTTGAAGATGCACACCCTGGGCCACTCCTTCATGCCACCGGCTCTGCACGCCGGCGGGCTGCGCTACCACGGGATGGCGCCGCTGGTGAGCGCCGCGCTCGAGCAGGAGCTGATCGAGGCCGTCGCGGTCCCGCAGACCGACTGTTTCGTCGCGGGCGTCACCTTCGCCCGGGCCGAGGGCATCCTGCCCGCCCCGGAGTCCACCCACGCGATCGAGGTGGCCATCCGGGAGGCGCTGCGCTGCAAGGAGGAGGGGTCTTCCCGGGCCATCCTGTTCCTGCTGTCCGGGCACGGGCACTTCGACCTCTCCGCCTACGAGCAGCACCTGGCGGGCACCCTGCGGGACGAGGGATTCGACCAGGCACAGCTCGACGCGAGCCTGGCGAGACTGCCCGATCTGCAACATGTCTGAGTCCGGGCGAGCCGGGGACGCACCGCAGGCGCCGTGGGTGAAGGTCTGCGGTGCGACCCGGCTTGCGGATATCGAGCTGCTGGCCGGGGCCGGTGCCGACCTGGTGGGGCTGTGGCACGGGGTGCCGGACGGCCATGCCGAGCTCGACACCAGCCGGCTGGTCGCCCTGGCGCAGGCCGCCGCGGCGACCAGCCGGTTGCGGCCGGTCCTGGTCACCTTGCAGGCCACTGCGGCGGCCATTCACCCGGTGCTGTCGGCGGCCGGGCTGCGCTGGGTCCAGCTGCACGGATTCCAGCCGCCGGGCACCGTGCACGCCCTGAAGACCGCGGACAGCGGCCTGCGGGTGATCAAGGTGCTGCACCTGCGCGGCGGCAGCTGCCTGGAACAGCCGCTCATCCGGGCCTACCAGCGCGCCGGCACCGACTATTTCCTGTTCGACTCGGTGACCGCGGACGGCCGGCTCGGCAGCACCGCCCAGGTCCTCGACGTGGCCGCGGTGCTGGCCCTGGCCGACCTCGTCAGCATCCCGTTCCTGCTGGCCGGTGGGATCACGGCGGACCGGGCAGCGCAGCTGCGTGAGGTCAGCGACCATCCCCGGTTCCTCGGTGTCGATGTGGACACCGGCGCCCGGGACGCCGACCGGCGGTTCGACCGGGCGCGCATCGTGGATATCCGCCGGTCGTGGCCGGCGCTGCACACCGTGGAGGCCGCGCGATGACCCTGAGCTTCATCGAAGCGTTGCTGGCCGCACCCACCCCGGTGATCACCGAGGTGAAGCGCACCGACGGGACCGGCGCCGACCTGCTCGGCGCTCGCACGGTAGGCGAGGTCGTCGACGCCTACCACGACGCCGGCGCCCGATGCATGTCCGTGGTCACCGGCCGCTGGTTCGGCGGCGACAGCATGCTGCTGCACGAGGTGACGGCGCTGACCGAGGTCCCCGTGCTGCAGAAGGACTTCCTGACCCGGGAGTCCCAGCTGCGCCACGCCAAGGAGCTGGGGGTCTCGGCGGTCCTGCTCACCGCGAAGCTGCTGCCCGCCGAGGTCCTGGGCCACCTGATCGAGCACGCGCTGCGGCTCGGCCTGACCCCGTTCGTCGAGGTCTGCGATGAGCGGGAGATCGGCGCGGTGACCCACGGGCCGGACTGCGTGGTGGCGGTGAACAACAAGGACATCCGTGACCGGGAACGCGACCGCGGTGCCGTCGAGCGCAGCCTGGCGCTGCTGGCGGCGGTGGCGGGCACCGGGACCCCCTGCCCGGTCAGCGCCAGCGGTATCGACCGGCCCGCGGCGGCCGCCCGGCTGGTCGACTCGGGGTACGCCGGGCTGCTGATCGGCACCGCACTGTTGCAGGCGAGCAGCCCGCAAGCCTGGTTCGCCGAGTTCCAACGGCACCGCACCACCAGCCCGGAGATCCCATGAGCAACTCACCCGCCCTCAGCCTGCGCGGCGCCGTCGAGTCGGTGCAGCGGCACACCCCCCTGGACTACCTGGTCGCCGGCACCGCGTTGCCCAGAGATCGCATCGCCGGCGACTTCGCGACCAGGTTCGCCGGGATACCGGCCACCTCGGTGGCCCGCCCGGAGAAGGTCGTGCGGTACACCGTGCCGGACTCACCCATCCCGGTGCTGCTCGGCCTCTACGGCTGCCCGGACCGGGTGCGGGGCTGGTTTCCCGGCCTGGCCGCCAGGACGAATGTCGACACGGTGACCCGCCTGCTGGAAGACCTGCGGCCACCGCGCCCCGAGCGCGCCCCGGCCTGCCAGCAGGAGATCGAGACCGGCCGGATCGACCTGCACACGCTGCCCGCGCTGTACACCACGCCCCGCGACGCCGGGCACTACCTGACGATGGGCCTGGTGCACACCCAGGATCCGGACTCCGGCGATCTCACCCTGTCGACGCATCGCATGCTGGTGCTGGGCGACAACCGGTTGGCGATCTGGATGGTGCCGGGCAGGCGGCTGCGCGAGCTGCACGAGGCGGCGCTGTGCCGCGGCGCGCGGCTACCGGTGGCCATCAGCATCGGCGCCCCGCCGGCGGCGATGCTGGCGTCGGCGCTGAGCACCGCGGTGCTCCCGGCCGGGGTCGGCAAGCTCGCTGTGGCCGGGGCGCTGGCCGGGGCCGCCATCGGCACCGCTGCGGCGGTCACCCAGCCGCTGTCGGTGCTGGCCGAGTCCGAGATCGTGCTCGAGGGGTATCTCGACGGGTCGGTCGCCGACGAGACCCTCGACGGGCCACCGTCGGTGTCGTTGCCGGAGTTCCTCGGCTATGACGGGGAGGCCAGGGCAGCGCTGCCGGTGCTGACGGTGACCGCGCTGACCAGCCGGCCGGCGCCGATCTACCAGGCGGTGATCGGGCCCGGCCGGGAGCAGTCGGTGATCCTCGGCCTGGCCGGTGCGCTCTCGGTGGCGCTGTCCGGAGCCGACCGGGACTGGCAGATGATCACAGATCTGCATTACGCCGCGGCCGGCGGCGGGATGCTGCTGCTGGTGATCGCCGTGCGGAAGGACTGCGACGCGGCGGACGGCCGGCTGGGCGCCATCGCCCAGCGGGTCTTCGACCAGCACCGGTTCGTCAAGTTGATCGTCTTCACCGATCCCGACGTCGACATCACCTCCACCGAGGATGTCTGCTGGGCCATCACCACCCGCTGCAACCTCGGCAGTGACTGTGTCACCCTGCCGGGGTACCAGCCGTTGCTGATGGATCCGGCCCAGCGACCGGAGTGGGGGCAGGCCCGGGGGTCCCACGGTGGCACGGCCCGATCGTTCATCGATGCCACGATCCCGTATCGCCTCCGTGCCTCGACGAATCGCAGTTTTCCGGCACTCGTGAAGGGAGCGGTGTGGTGAGAATCGTGGTGGGGATCACCGGCGCGACCGGTTCGGTGATCGGCGTGCGGATCCTGCGCGGGCTACGCACGCTGGGTGTGGAGACGCACCTGGTGCTCAGCCGGTGGGGACGCGCGACCCTGGAACTGGAGACCGACCTGCGCGCAGCCGACGTCTACCAACTGGCCGACCATGTGCACGGCCCCGGCGACGTGTGCGCGCCGATATCCAGCGGGTCGTTCCGCACCGACGGGATGGTCATCGCACCGTGCAGCATGAAGACCCTCGCCGCGGTGCGAACCGGGTACGGCGAGGGCCTGATACCGCGCGCGGCCGACGTGACGCTCAAGGAACGGCGCCGGCTGGTGCTCGTGCCCAGGGAGCTTCCCCTGTCCGAGATCCACCTGGAGAACATGCTCGCGCTGGCCCGGATGGGCGCGGTGATCGCCCCCCCGGTGCCCGCGTTCTACACCCGCCCCGAGAGCATCGAGGACATCGTCACCCATATCGCCGCGCGCGTGCTCGACCAGTTTGAGTTGCAACTACCGGGGGTGCCCCGATGGTCTGGCCCGCAACCGGCTGCCCGGTTGGCGAGCACCGCATGAGGGGTCAGCCCGCCGGCACACCGAGCCGCACGGCTTTGCTGAGGCCCTGGGGAGCAGCCCGGTACGGCGGGATCTCGAACGTCGGCGCCGCGTAGACCTTGTGGCCGCCTGCCGGGGCCACCTCGCACCTGAAGACCCGGGTGGCGAGGGCCTCGAGCTGGTGCATCTGCCCGATGGCGGTGTCGATCTGCTGTGGGTGCCCGGTGAACCCGATATGCAGGTTCGTGACCAGTTTCTGGTAAAACTCATTGAACTCGTGCGCGCGCTGCTTGGCTTCGGGGAAACCCTCGTACGCTGCCATCATCGGGTTCTCGGGGATCCGCACGACATCGTCGGGCTGTGGCACGCTCAGCGGGCCGCTGGGCATGCAGCGCGGGTCGTCTCGCTGGTAGCTCTTTTCTCGTCGTAGCTGGTCGAAGGAGTAGTAATGGGACAGCTGGCCGTTCTCGTCCCACATCTGATCCGTCAGACCCTCTCCTTCGTCGATGATGTCGCGTAGCAGAGTGATGGCGTCGCCGCTACCGGTGACCCCGATGTCGTCCTGCCCGCCGAAATGGGTGTATTGCTGGTCGATCCGCCCGCCGCGGGGAAAGACATACGCCTCACCCTCATGTTTCACCAGTCGTTCGACGCCCTGGATGATGGCCTCGTAGAAAGCGCCGATAGTGTTATAACCCGGCAGCAGCAACGGGACGTGGGTGTCGAATTCGAACTCTTGGGCGGCCGTCCAATCGATCTCGCCGAGGATCCGGTAGTCGCGGCACTCCTTCGAGAGCTCTCCCGGCTGCTCGACGAACAGGCCGAGCTCCCAGTAGTCCTTCCCGAAGGGCAGCAGCTTCACCAGCTTCTGCCGGTTCTGGTCGGGCAGCCGGGATGGGTAGACGGGCACTGCATGCCGGATGTCGGGCGTACCACCGACGGCGATCAGGGTGTTGCAGACGATCGCCAGGTGACGCATCTCGGCGGTGGCGATGCTGAGGAGCAGCTCCGAGACCTCTGGGAAGCGGTCGCGGTCCTTGATGGTCAACCAGCCGGAGAGGTAAGCGGGGATGGTGGTGAACTCCAGTGTGATGGCATTCTGCAACTTCGCGCGCAGCACATCGACCGTCTCGATCCTCGGTTCGCTCACAGCGCTAGATCTCCAGATCTTCCAGGGGCAGTCCCGCTTCGGCGGCGTGCACGATCTGCTGATAGATCTTCAGAACCTCGCGCCTTCCGGCGGAGAGCTCCCGGGTGACCGGCATGTAGACGGTCGAGAACAGCCTCTCGGGCTCGCTGAGCTGGAGGATCTGGTCGATGTTGCGGTCCACCGCATCCTGGTCACCCAGGTCCAGCGCGCCGAAGTACCGCATGACCGGGTACATGACGTCGTGTAAGTACAGGATGCGCTGGTAGACGAAGTCCCAGGCCGCTTTCCGGTCTCGTCCGCTTGCGACGAAGTGCCGCCGGAACTCGTCGGGTAGGTGGTCGTCGAAGGGCAGCACCCGGGCGCAGGCATAAGACGCCGAGACGGTCGACTCCACGCTCCCGTCCGGAGCAAACGGTCCGATGTTCCTCGGCGGACCACCGGGGAACAGCTCCATCGGGAAGAAGCCGATGATCGGGAATCCGGGCCGCAGCGCGGAGAACTCGATGTCGACCTGTCCGGTGCCCGCCGGCACGGTGACCGTGGTCTGATCGAGCTCGATCACCGCGTGCTGCTCGGTGGGCGGCAGCTGCCAGGCTCCGGCATTGATACCCGGTGGCAGCGGCGACGGCACGTACTGCTGCACGCGCAGCGTCACCTCGGTCGTGGGGATCCGACCGCGGTCGCGGACCTGGATGGTGATCTTGCCGCGCTCGCCCTGGTTCACGTGCAGGCCGCGGTCGTCGGTCTCGACGGTGATCGAGCGCTCCCGGAGCAGGACAGTCTTCGTGCCCGGGGCCGGGGCATGGCTCAGCTCCAGCGTGCCCTGGCTGATCTCCTCGAGACTCACCCCGGCCGGCAGCTCGACATCGATGATCCCGGCGGTGGCCTCGTACCGCTGCTGTGCGTACTGCTCGGTCTCGATCACCCCGAGGGGCACCGAGGTCGAGGCGCCCGGCTTGACGAGGGCCAGCTCCAGCGGGCCGAGGTCCTTCTTCGCATTGGTCGTGTCGACCTCGGGAATCGTGCTTCCGAGGTCGAGACTGAGGAAGTTCCCCTGCGGCGTGGTGTGCGCCTCCAGTACCGCCGGCCCCACCCGCACGTTCTTTCCTCGGTGCTTGAAGGGGGCCGCCGGCATGAGATAGCGGCCACCGGGTGCCGAGCGGAGCTGCTCATCGGTGTGCCACAGGCCGATCGTGCCGATCGCCGTCGCGACCGCGGGATTCGCCGACGGCGTCAGGCCTGCCTTGAGCTCGCTGTCCCACAGCTCGGTCAGCTTCTTGTACTGCGCCGCGCGCCGCTGGTTCTGGTCGGAGATCTCGCCGCAGCACTCGAAGCCCGGGAGGTTGAAGTAGCGCGTCTGGTGGATCACCAGGCGCACCATGACTCCGCTGACCGTGTCACGCTGGTCGACGACGTGCCGCTGCAGCGCCCGGAGTAGCGCTGAGGAGTCGTCCGCGATGTGCAGCCCCTCGCTGGGCAGGCAGGCCTGCATGACGGTACTGCCGATACCCGCGATCTGCAGTCTTCCGTCGTCATTGAGGTTGTGCTGGAGGTTGATCCAGCGGGTTGTCATGCACGAGTTCTCGGCGACGTCCCCGGCCAGGTAGAACTCGGGGGCGGGGCGGGTCCCGAGCTGGAGACGCTTGAGATAGAAATGGGTGTTCCAGTAGGAGTCCGGATTGGTGTCGGCGAAACGCGCGGCGGTGTTGAACGTGCTGCCGGGAAACGCATCCCCCACCACGTCGACCACGGCGCCGACCAGCGAGTCGTCCGTGATGACCTCGCCGCCGTGCTCGAGCTGGCCACCGGTGATCGCGGTGTGCTCCGTCCCGGTGTGCAGGGCCCACTCCATGCCGCCGTAGTAGTTCCACTCGCCCGGGTTCTGCAGCCATCCCTCGGCGGCGGGCGTGGCCGGGTCGTCGTCGTACCAGCGCGGTGTGCGGGCCCAGTCCGGGAAGCTCTGCCGGACGTTGTCCGGCGTGATGGGGGACCGCAAGCTGTTCAGGTAGTCCCAGTTCAGCTCGGCGTTGGTGAAGTCGTAGACCGGCCACTGGTCATTGTTGTTACCGGTGGCCGGATTCAACAGGCATTTCCCCTTGAAGAAGATGCGCGGTACGGAGAGTACGCTCACGGGGCCCCCAGGTTATTGCGAAGAAAGTTCTCGGGAATGATTCTCTAGGATTGGTCAGGAGGGTTCAGAGATCCACCCGCACGAGATACGCAGCGACCCGATCTTACCGTCGCACGCGGTGAGAACCAGTTCTGTAGCGGCTGCCCCGCTCTGCTGCCACTGCGCGGAGAGAGCCGACCTCTGCTCGGGCGTGAGGTGAATCTCCATGACCCGCAGCGGCGGCGCCGGCGCTGGGGCCGCCGCCTCCTTGCTACCGCGGGTATACCTGTTCATAATGCACTGCATATCTCCGCCCATCGGCCCCTCCTGGACTGGAGTCTTGTGGTTGCTGGAGTCTAGCGGGGTGTCACCCTGGTCCGGCAAGGCGTTTAGGAGTGACGCCGGTGAATCCGTCCTTGCCCGCGGCGTCGACCGTGGCCGTTTTCGTCGTGGCGGCCATCGTGCTCGTCGCCATTCCCGGTCCCAACATGCTGTTCATCCTGGGCCGTGGTCTCGATCAGGGACCGCGCGCCGCGTTCGCCGCCGCGATCGGCGTCGAGCTCGGCACGCTGGTGCACGTCCTGGGGACCGTGGTCGGGCTGTCCGCCCTCATCGCGGCCTCCCCGGTGGCGTTCACTGTGATCAAGTATGCCGGTGCCGGCTACCTCTTCTACCTGGCGGTCAGGGTACTGCGCAGCCGACCGGCACCGGCCGCCGAGGCGGTTCGGGAACACCACGTCCGCCTGACCCGCCTCGCCGGGGAGGCTGCGATGGTCAACATCTTGAATCCCAAGGTGGCGTTGTTCTTCCTCGCGCTCTTGCCGCAGTACGTCGACCCCGACCGGGGATCGATCGGATCCCAGACCCTCGCGCTGGGCCTGCTGTTCTTCGGCATTGCCCTGATCATGGATTTGGCCTACGCCACGCTCTCCGTGCCGCTGGGGCGCTGGCAACGCACCAGCAGCACGGTTGCGACGGTACAGCGCTACGTCAGCTGCACGACGTTCCTGGCGCTGGGGCTGTATGCGGTGTTCGCCGGTCCAGCAGGCTGACCGGACCGGCTCATAACGGTTGGGTGATCAGCCTGAGCCCGAGGCTGATCAGGACGCCACCGGTGATCCGTTCCAGCCAATGGCGCACCCGTGACTGTGCGAGGAACCGCCTCAGTTGATGGATGAACCAGATGACACCGAGGAACCAGCCGCTGTCCACGATCACCCAGAGCGCTGCCAGCAGGAGGAGCATCGGCAGGGGAGGTGCACCCGTCGGTACGAACTGCGGCAGGAACGATACGGCGAATATCGCGTACTTCGGGTTCGTGACGATGGTCAGCAGCCCGATCCGGTAGTTGTGCCATCTTCTGCTGTCACATGCCGGAGCTGTCGAGGTGAGCTGGGTCTCCTCGACGGGCTCCGCGGCCGGCGCGGGCCGGTGCCGGCTCTCCCAGAGTGCCCGCGCCCCGAGGTACACCAGTACCAGTGCGCCCACCACCCGGAGCGTGTTGTAGGCCAGTGGTGAGGCGGCCATCAGTCCGGACAACCCGAGCGCGGCGCCCAGCCCCCACAGCAGCACACCGGTCTCGTTGCCGACCAGAGTCCAGATGCCCGCCCGCCGCCCCCCGCGCAGCGTCTGACGCATGAGGACTGCGGTGGTCGCACCTGGCACCATCGATCCCACGAGCACCGCCAGCGAGTAGGCCAGCAAGGTTGCGATCATCGAGCACTCCTCGGGTGAGCCGGGCCCCGTGGTGGCCACGGGTACGGCGGTGCGTCAGCACTTCCTCTCTATCCGAGGACGGCGCAGCTGGGCGAGATACTCCTCGATCGTGGGTGCCGCTGTTTCGAGTACCGCGATTTTTCTGAATACAGCCGGTAATAGGGTTCGCTGGTTAGCCGACCCTTGGGGTAACTTGTGTTCTCGTCTGTTGGCATGTGATCGGAGTAGTGCTGACATCGGGTTTCGCTGAGTAACCGGAAGGAGCAGCTGCGGGATGATGCCCGGTCCGTTCGGAGCAGTGGTCTGCGCCGGGGTGGGGGTCCGGTGAGCCGCAGGGCTGCGCTGGCCCGGCTGGTCCGCGCCCCCGCGGCGCTCACCGCACTCGGGGACACCTTGGCGGGTGCCGCCGCCGCGGGCCGGCCGTTGCGCGGGCGGCGGCTGGCCCTGCCGGTCGCCTCGGTCGCGCTGTACTGGGCCGGGATGGCCCTCAACGACTACGCCGACCGGGCGGTGGACGCACACGAACGCCCGGAGCGGCCGATCCCGTCCGGTCAGGTCAGCCCGGGTCAGGCGCTCGCGGTGGCCGGCGGGCTCACCGTGGGCGGGCTCGCCCTGGCGGCTGCCGGTGGTGGGCGGGACGCGCTGCGCGTCGCCGGGCCGCTGGCCGCGATGATCTGGGCCTACGACTGCCGGCTCAAGCACACCCCGGCGGGACCGGTCGCCATGGCGGCCTGCCGCGGCCTGGACGTGCTGCTCGGCGCGGGGTGGCGGGCTCGCCGCCGGGCGCTGCCCGCGGCCGGCGTGCTGGCCGTGCACACGCTGGGCGTCACCACCCTGTCCCGCGGGGAGGTGCACGGCGGCTCGGCGGCCGGCGGCACCGTCGCCGCGGCGTGCTCGGCGGTGGCGGGGGTCGCGGCGCTGCTCGGGCCGGCCCGCTCCCGACGGCACCGGGCGGCGGCGGCGCTGGCGGCGGCGGCTTTCACGGCGCTGGTCGTTCCCCTGCAGCTGGTGGCGGCGCAGCAGCCGACGGCTGCGGCCGTGCGGGCGGCCACCGTGGCGGGGATCCACGGCATGGTGGTGTTGCAGTGCGCACTCACCGCGCGCCGCGGTCCCCTGCTGGGCGCAGCGCTGGTCGCCGCGGCCTTCCCGCTGGCCCGCAGGCTGGGACGGCGGGTGAGCCCGACATGACCGTGCGCTACGCCGCGCCGCTCGGGTGGCTGGACCGCGCCGTCGAGGAGATCCGTACCGATCCGGTGCACATCCGGGCGCTGCTGCCCGCCGCGGGCCGCGAGGTGGGCCGCAGCCCGTTGTGCCCGGACCACGACCCGCAGGGTCTGGTGCACGGTACGGCCGACGACGCCGCCCGCGCCCGGTTGCTGGGTGCCCTGCCACCTGCAGTGCTCGCCACCGAGCTGCCCGACTTGTACCGCTACGGCGACGACGCGGAGAAACGCGGGGTGCTGCGGGCGCTGCCCGGGCTGGACATCGCGCCGCAGCTCGGGCTGCCCTTGGTGCTGGATGCGTTGCGGGCCAACGACATCCGGCTGATCGCCGCGGCGATGGGGCAGTTCGCCGCAGCGCACCTGGACCAGCATTCCTGGCGCCACGGGGTGCTCAAGTGCGTGTTCGTCGGGGTGCCGCTGGAGGCGGTCGCGCGCTGGCGCGAGCGCATCGACGCCGAGCTGCGCCGGATGGCGGCCGACTACGCCGAGGAGCGCCGGGCGGCCGGGCGCGGGGTGCCCGCTGACGTGCACCGGTTGCTGGAAGGAGCCTGATGCGGATCTTCGACCCGCACATCCACATGACCTCGCGCACCACTGACGACTATGAGGCCATGTACGCCGCGGGGGTCCGCGCGGTGGTCGAGCCAGCGTTCTGGCTCGGGCAGCCACGCACCAGCGTCGGGAGCTTCACCGACTACTTCGACTCGCTGATCGGCTGGGAACGGTTTCGCGCCGCGCAGTTCGGCATCCGCCACCATTGCACCCTCGCGTTGAACCCCAAGGAGGCCAACGACCCGCGCTGTGTCCCGGTGCTGGACGTGCTGCCCCGGTACCTGGCCAAGGACGGGGTGGTCGCGGTCGGCGAGGTGGGCTATGACTCGATGACCGCCGCCGAGGACGAGGCGTTCGCCCGTCAGCTCGAGCTGGCCACCCAGCACGACCTGCCGGTCCTGGTGCACACCCCGCACCGGGACAAGGCGGCCGGCACCAGGCGCAGCCTCGACGTCGTCCGCGAGGCCGGCCTGGCGCCGCAGCGGGTGCTGATCGACCACCTCAACGAGGTCACCGTGCGTATGGTGTACGAGTCGGGTTGCTGGCCGGCGTTCTCCCTCTACCCGGACACCAAGATGGATCCGCCGCGGATGACGAGGATCCTCAGGGAGTACGGGACCGAGCGGATGCTGGTCAACTCCGCGGCCGACTGGGGGCGGTCGGATCCGCTGATGACCGCGCAGCTGGCGCGCACGATGCTCGACGCCGGATTCGATGAGTCCGATGTGGACGTGGTGCTCTGGCGCAACCCGGTGGCGTTCTACGCGCAGAGCGGCCGGCTCACCCTCGAGGAGCTGCCCGGCTTCGGGGCCGGCAGCCAGACCTTCGCCGGCAACTCGGTGCTGCGCGGCGCCCGGCCGGCCGGATGACCTCCCTGTGCTACGGCACCAACGTGCACACCGCCCAGGACCTGCCCGGCGTGCTGGCCCAGCTGGACCGCTACGCCGAGCCGGTGCGTCGCCACCTGGGTTGGGACCGGCTCGGCCTGGGGCTCTGGCTTGCCGCCGACGTCGCCCACGGCCTGGCCACCGACCGCGACGCGCTGCGCAGGCTGCGCCGCGAGCTGGACGCCCGCGGACTGGAGGTGACCACGCTCAACGCCTTTCCCTACCGGGGTTTCCATGACGCCGTGGTCAAGCGGGCCGTCTACCGCCCGCACTGGGCGCAGGCGTCGCGGCTGCGGTTCACCCGCGACTGCGCGGTCGTGCTGGCCGCCCTGCTGCCCGCGGAGGCGTCCTACGGCAGTATCTCCACGTTGCCCCTGGGGTGGCGGCACCCGTGGAGCGAGGTGAGCTCGGCCGCTGCCACCGCCGCTCTGGCCGAGCTGGTCGCGCTGCTGCGCGCGTTGCCCCGCCCGGTCCGGCTCGCGGTGGAGCCCGAACCCGGGTGCGTGCTGGACACCGTGGACGACGCGGTGCGCTGGCTGGCCGGCCGGGTCGACCCGGAGTACGTCGGGCTGTGCCTGGACACCTGTCACCTCGCCGTGTCCTTCGCCGATCCCCGCGCGGCCCTGGCCCAGATCGCCCGCGCCGGGCTCGCCGTGGTGAAGGTGCAGGCGTCCGCCGCGCTGCAGGTCGCCGACCCGTCCGGCGCCGCGGCCCGAGCCGCGCTGGCCGAGTTCACCGAGCCCCGCTACCTGCACCAGGTTCGGGAGCTGCGAGCCGACGGCGTGGTGCTCGCCGCCGACGACCTGCCCGCCCGCGAGCTGCCCGGGCACGGCCCCTGGCGGGTGCACTACCACGTGCCGCTGCACTGGCAGCCCGGGCCCGACGAGCCGATCCAGCCCACCGGCGACGTGCTCCGGGAGGTGCTCGAGACGGTGGACTGCCCGCACATCGAGGTGGAGACCTACACCTGGGACGTGCTGCCACCCGCCCAGCGTCCGCGCAGCGACGCCGATCTCGTCGCCGGCATCGCGGCCGAGCTGGCCGCCACCCGGGAGCTGCTGGCCCTGGGGCGAGCTGGGGTGCGGCGATGACGGTCCGTCCCGTGCTGCTGCTCGACGTCGTCGGCCTCACCCCGCCGCTGCTCGAGCACATGCCGCGGCTGCGCGGGTTGGCGGGCACCCGGGCGCAGCTGGGCACCGTGCTGCCCGCCGTCACCTGCAGCATGCAGGCCACGTTCCTCACCGGGCTGCTGCCGCGGGAGCACGGCATCGTCGGCAACGGCTGGTACTTCCGCGAGCTCGGCGAAGTGCTGCTGTGGCGCCAGCACAACCGTCTGGTGGTCGGGGAGAAGCTGTGGGAGACGGCGCGCGCGGCGTACCCGGGCTACCGGGCGGCGAACCTGTGCTGGTGGTACGCGATGGGTGCGTCCACCGACATCACTGTCACGCCCCGCCCGGTCTACCACGCCGACGGGCGCAAGTCCCCCGACTGCTACGTCCGCCCACCGGCGCTACACGATGAGCTGGCTGCGGAGCTGGGCGACTTCCCGCTGTTCCACTACTGGGGGCCGACCGCATCGATTGTGTCCAGCCGCTGGATCGTCGCGGCCGCTCGCCGGGTGCTGCGTGTCGAGCGCCCTGACCTGACCATGGTCTACGTGCCACATCTGGACTACGACCTGCAGCGTTTCGGGCCCTCGGGCCCTGCGGCTGCGGCGGCCGCCGCTGAGCTGGACGCCTGCCTGGCCCCGCTGCTGGACGACGCACGTGACCGTGGCGTCGCTGTTGTCGTGGTCTCGGAGTACGGCATCACCGAGGCCCGGCGCCCGGTCGATGTCAACCGGGCGCTGCGGCGCGAGGGGCTGCTGGAGGTCTACACCCAGCTGGGCATGGAGTACCTGGACCCGTGGGCGTCCCGGGCCTTCGCCGTCGCCGACCACCAGATCGCCCACATCTACGTCCCCGACAGCGCTGATCTGCCCCGGGTCCGCAGCCTGGTGGCGGAGCTGCCCGGGGTGGACGAGGTGCTCGACCGCGAAGCGCAGGGCCGCCACGGGCTGGACCATCCGCGAGCCGGCGAGTTCGTCGCGGTCGCCGAGCCGGATGCCTGGTTCACCTATTACTACTGGCTCGACGATGCCCGGGCGCCGGACTTCGCCCGCGGGGTGGACATCCACCGCAAACCGGGTTACGACCCGGCCGAGCTGTTCTTCGACCCGCACGCCCCGCTGGTCAAAGCTCGTGCGGGGCTCAACCTGGTCCGCAAGAAGGTCGGGTTGCGCTACGCCATGCGCACCGTGCCGCTGGACCCGACCTGTGTACGCGGCACCCACGGCCGCCCTCCCGACACCCCCGCCGCCGCCCCCGTCCTGCTGTGCACCGAAGACCTCCCCATCACCCAACCCAAAATCCCCCCCACCGCACTCCGCTCCCTGATCCTCACCCTCCACGCCTCCACCCCGCATTCAGCGGGCTGAGCGTGGCTAAAGGTGGCTCGATAACCCCGCTGAGCCCGCGCAATGCGGACGGCGCGCGTGGTGCGGCTTGCTCGCCGATCGACGCTCAGCCGGGGCTGCTGGGCTGGGGGGTGTCGAGGTAGGACTGGGCCTGGAGGGTGAACAGCTCGGCGTACCCGCCGCCGCGGGCCATCAGCTCCTCGTGGGTGCCCTGCTCGGTGACGCGGCCGCGGTCCAGCACGATGATCTGGTCGGCATGGCGGATATTGGCCAGCCGGTGAGTGATCAGCACCGTGGTCCGGGTAGCCCTGGAGCCGTTGCCGGACGCAGCACGGCTCAGTGACTGCAGGGATCGGAAGACGGCGTGCTCGGCGCGGGCGTCCATCGCGGCGGTGGGCTCGTCGGCGACCAGCAGCGGGGCGTCCCGGTACAGGCCGCGGGCCACGCTGATCCGCTGCCACTGCCCACCGGACAGGTCGTGGCCGCTCTGGAACTCCCGGGACAGCACGGTGTCCCAGCCGTCGGAAAGCTCAGCGACGACGGCATCGGCGCCGGAGTCGGTCGCGGCGGTGGCGAGCACGCTGCCGTCGGGGTCGGGGCGTTCCAGCCGGCCGATGCGGATGTTGTTCGCGGCCGTCATCGGCCACTCGACGGGGTTCTGCAGCACGACGGCGACCCGGGAGTGCAGCTCACGCTGGTCGACCTGGGCGATGTCGACCCCATCCCAGCTCACCCGTCCCTGGTCGGGCAGGTACAACCCGGTGATCACCTTGGCCAGGGTGGACTTGCCGGAGCCGTTCTCCCCTACCAGGGCCACCACCTGCCCGCGGCGGATCGTCAGGCTGACCCGGTCCAGGGCGGGCTCGTCCTTGCCGGGGTAGTTGAAGGACACCTCGTGCACCTCGATGAGCTGTGGATCGCGCGGCAGCTGCTGTACCGCGGCAGTCCGGTGGTAACCGCGGGCCTGGACCAGGCAGCTGGTCAGCATGTCGAGGTAGAAGCTGTGCTCGAAGAGCTGGTTGGCGGCGAACACCGTGGTGGACACCGCCGAGCTGGCGGTGCGCATCGCGACCGCCGCCGCCGCGGCCAGGGCTAGTGGCATCTCCCCGGCGTAAAGCAGCACGCCGAGCACACCATAGGCCAGCGCGGTGCCGACTCCGGCCAGGCCCCGGCCGACCAGCCGGACCGTGATCTTGCGGTGCTCCACCGCGACGGCCTCGGTGGCGAGCTGAGAGCCGATCCGCCGGTGCTCGCCCAACAAGGTGTCCTGGGTGGTGAAGGCGCGGACCTCGGCCGCTTGGCGCCGGCTGGTGATGATGTCGCCGGTGACCCCCAGCCGGCGCGTCCGCGACACCATCCGCACGAACGACTCGTAGCCCAGCAGCGACGACCGCAGGCCGGCCCAGCCGTTGGGCACCGAAGCCAGTAGCACCACCGGTGCCAGCACGGGGTTGAGCAGGCCGGCGGTGACGATCGCGGCGGCCAGCGAGATCACCGAGCTGAGCAGGTTCCCGACATCGCCCACCCCGCGGCGGACACTGGAGATCCCCTGTGCCGACGTCCGGCGCACCAGCTCCATGAAATCCGCATCGTCGAAGGCGACCAGCTGCGCGCCGATCACCGCCGCGTGCAGCTCGTTCTGGGCGCGCAGCTCCACCCGCGGGGCCAGCACCGACTGCACCGCGCCGACCGCCGCGTCCAGCAGCCCCCGGGCCGCGTAGGAGGCCATCACCAGCCCCAGCGCCGGTAACGCCGCGAGCACCCGCTGCGGGGTCGGGCCCTGCTCCAACAGCTGGGTGAGCACCGTCGCGGTGGCCAGCAGCCCGAACGCCGTCGCGCACCCCGCGAGCAACTCGACCGCGGCGGCCAGCAACGCCAGTCGCGGCGAGGTCTGCCACACCAGCCGTGCCAGCACGCCCAGCGCGGCCGGTGCCGCGCGCAGCATCCGGCTGGTGTCCGAGCCGGCTATTGCCTCATAGACCTTCGCCCACGACGGGGTCGTGAGATCGTCGACCCCGATCAGCGTCGGTGGATCCGGATCGGATGAGGCAGCGTCAGTGGCACGCCCGAATCTCATCGTGACCTCCCACCTACCAAGCATGCCTGCCGCGCTAGCGTGCTGTCTTGTGCGCAACGACGTCCGCGCCGGGATCGTGGTCACCGGGACGGAGCTGCTCAGCGGCCAGGTCACCGACCGCAACGGTCCGTGGCTGGCGCAGCGGCTGGGTGAGCTGGGCGTCGAGGTGGCCCACCTGCTGTGCGTCGGCGACCGCCCGGAGGACCTGGCGGCGACCTTACGTTTCCTCGATAGCCAGGGCGTCGACCTGATCGTCACCAGCGGCGGGCTCGGTCCGACGGCTGATGACCTGACCGCCGAGGTGGTCGCCGGATTCGCCGGGGTGGCGCTGGAGCTCGACGAGGCGATGGAGCGCCGGATCGCCGCCATCCTCGCCCGGTTGCCCCAGCTGGCGCGGTTCAGCCCGGACGCGCTGCGGCTGGCCAACCGCAAGCAGGCCATGGTGCCCCGCGGCGCCGAGCCGCTCGCCCCGGTGGGGACGGCACCGGGGCTGGTGGTCGGCGTGCCCGAGGGACCGACGGTGATCGTGCTGCCCGGGCCGCCCCGTGAGCTGCAGTCGATGTGGCCGGCGGCGCTGGCCACCGCCGCTGCTCAGGCGATCCTGGCCCGCACCCAACCCTTCGCGTCGTCGCGGCTGCGGTTGTTCGGGCTGCCCGAATCGGAGATCGCCGCGACGCTGCGGGAGCTGAGCGCGGCACTGGACCTGACCCCGCTGGAGATCACCACCTGCCTGCGGCGCGCTGAGCTGGAGGTAGACATCCGGCACCGACCCGGCGCCGAGCAGACCCGCGATGCGCTGGTCGCGGCGATCCGCCGCCGGCATGCCAAGCACCTGTTCTCGACCGACGGGACCACCCTGGACGATCAGCTGGCCGGGCTGCTGCAGGGCCGGCTGATCGGGCTCGCGGAATCGTGCACCGGCGGGCTGATGGCGGGCCGGCTCACCGAGCGGCCCGGGGCCTCGGGGTACGTCGCCGGTGGTGTGGTGGCCTACTCCGACGCCGCCAAGACCGCGCTGCTCGGCGTTGCGGCGGAGCTGATCGGCCAGTACGGCGCGGTGTCCCCGCAGGTGGCCCGGGCCATGGCCGACGGGGCCCGGGACCGTTTCGGTGCCGACGTCGGTGTCGCGATCACCGGGGTGGCCGGTCCGGGCGGGGGCACCGATACCACACCGGTCGGCTACGTGTGTGTCTGCGTGACCACGGCCGGCGGCGCGGTCCTAGCCCGCGACCCGGTGCTGCTCGGTGACCGCGCCGAGATCCGCGACCGATCGGTCACCGTCGCGATGCACCTCGTCCGGCGGGCCCTGATCAGGCCCTGATGGCGGCTACCGCTCCAGCACGTCGCGGTCGGACCTGCCTTTTACCGCGGCGTAGGCAGCCGTGCCGATGAACACCCCGGCGCCGATCACCAGCGCCCAGAACAGCAGCTTGAACGCAACACCCAGTACCCAGCCCACTACCACGAACCCGATCCAGATCAGTGCGATGATCCCGAGCACCTTGATCAGGGTCTGCATAGCCATCTCCTAGCAAGCGAAGCGACCCCGGTCGGGGCCTGCTCCCAGTACACACCCACCCGCAACCTCTTGCATCGGGACAAACCCTCAGGCAGCCCTGAGGTCGGCAGTGATCCGGGCGGCAGCGGCCCAGGCGGTGAGGAAGAGCAGGAAGCGGGAGACCAGGTAGGCGAACACCATCAGGCCGATCACCGGTCCGAACAGCTGCCCGGTGGGGCTGGCGGTGACGCTGCCGAGGTAGCCGGCGAAGGCCTGCTTGAGCACCTCGAATCCCAGCGCACCGAGCAATGCGGCGCGGGTGACCCGGCGCAGCGGGACCGGTTCCCGCGGTAACCGTGCGATCACCCAGAGGAACACCAGCCACATCCCGCCCAGCGAGAGGGCGATGGTGAGCACGAGGAACACCAGCCGGGCACCGAAGGACTCCTGCAGGCCGACTGCGTCCAGCACGACGCTGCCGAACGCGGTACCCGCGCCGGTCAGCGTGAACGACACCACCAGGGCCAGGCCCAGCCCCAGCAGCGCCAGCAGGTCTACCACCTTCGTGCGCAGGAACCCCGCCGGTTCGGGCGGCTGCCCCCACTGGACGGTCAGCGCCTCGCGGAGGTTGCCCATCCAGCCCAGCCCGGAGTACAGCGCACCGAGCAGACCCGCGATCCCCACCCCGTTGCGCGACGCGATCGCCCCGTCGATCACCTGGTTGAGGGTGTCGCCCAACCCGGGAGGCGCCGCCGCCCCGATCTGGTCCTGCAACTGGCGCAGCAGTTCTTGATTGCCGGCCAGCACGAAACCGGCGGCCGCGAAGGCGATCATCAACAGCGGCACCAGCGAGAGCACGCTGAAGAACGTGATCGCGGCCGCGTAGTGGTCGCCGTGCTGGACCGTGTAGGACTGCCCGGCCCGCACCAGGCGGTCCAACCAGGGGTAGCGCAGCCGGTAACGCTGCAGCAGGCCGGGCTCGGCGTCCGGTTGCTGTGGACCTGCCACCCGCATTCCCCTTCGACGGTAATCGGTGGACCTGGAGGTCAGCCGCAGTTGCAGCCCGGCATGGGGTCCAGATACAGCTGGGAGGCCCAGCGGCCGGGCTCGAGCTGCCGGAAGCCGTCACTGACCGTCAGGTCGGCGGGGATCACCGCTCCTGCGGTGAGCACGCCCACCACGCGGTTGCCGGGGCTGGGGCCGGACCGCACATTGAGGACGTCCGCAGTGACCCTCATCCTGCACGCCGACGACTCGCCGGCGGCGCTATCACGGGTGGCGTTCAGCGCGAGCACGTACAACAACACGACCCCCGCAAGGAGCCACGTCCACCTCTTCTTCACGAATTTCCAAGACACCGGCCCACACTCCGCCGTTCATAAGTGGTCAGGGTCACAGCACGGCCTGCCGCAACGCCCGGTCCAGCTCATCGAGAAATTCCTCGGTGGTCAGGAACGGGGTGTCCGGACCGACCAGCAGCGCCAAGTCCTTTGTCATCCTGCCGCTTTCGACGGTGCCGATGCAGACCCGCTCCAAAATCTCGGCGAAACGGGTGACCTCCGGGGTCCCGTCGAGCATGCCGCGGTGGCGCAGCGCGCCGGTCCACGCGAAGATCGACGCGATCGGGTTGGTCGAGGTGGGCTTGCCCTGCTGGTGCTGGCGGAAATGCCGGGTGACGGTGCCGTGCGCGGCCTCGGCCTCGACAGTCCGACCATCCGGGGTCATCAGCACGCTCGTCATCAGGCCCAACGAGCCGAAACCCTGCGCGACGATGTCGGACTGCACGTCGCCGTCGTAGTTCTTGCAGGCCCACACGTACCCGCCGGACCATTTCAGTGCGGCGGCCACCATGTCGTCGATCAACCGGTGCTCGTAGGTGAGGCCGTGGGCCTCGAAGTCGGCTTTGAACTCCGACTCGTAGATCTCGGCGAACACGTCTTTGAACATGCCGTCGTAGAACTTGAGGATCGTGTTCTTGGTGGACAGGTAGACCGGATACCCGCGGGCCAGGCCGTAGCGCAGCGACGCCCGGGCGAAGTCCTCGATGGACGCGCGGTAGTTGTACATCCCGAGTGCGACGCCACCGCCCTCGGGAAAACGTGCCACCTCGGTCTGCATCGGCTCACCGCCGTCGTCGGGGGTGTAGGTGATCGTCACGGTGCCCGGCCCGGGGACGGTGAAGTCGCTGGCCTTGTACTGGTCACCATGCGCGTGGCGGCCGATGACGATCGGCTTGGTCCAGTGCGGCACCAGCCGGGGGACGTTGGCGCAGACGATCGGCTCTCGGAAGATCACACCGCCGAGGATGTTGCGGATCGTGCCGTTGGGTGAGCGCCACATCCGCTGCAGGCCGAACTCCTCGAGCCGCGCCTCGTCGGGAGTGATGGTGGCGCATTTCACCCCTACCCCGTGCTGCGCGATCGCGTGCGCGGCATCGACGGTGACCTGGTCATCGGTGGCGTCGCGGTGCTCGATACCGAGGTCGTAGTAGTCGAGGGTGAGGTCGAGATAGGGCTGGATCAGCTTGTTCTTGATGAACCGCCAGATGATCCGGGTCATCTCGTCGCCGTCGAGCTCGACGACGGTCCCTATCACTTTGATCTTGCCCACCGGTCGGGCACTCCTCTCGGCTCACCCCGCAACGGGACAAGCGTACCCAGCAAGATCTCGGCTAACGTGGTCCGGCGTGCTCACCTGCTACCTGCGGCTGGTCGGCGCCGGTTTCCGGCGCTATTCGACCTACTGGCAGGCGGTGGTCGCGGGGCTGGTCACCAACATGGTCTTCGGCTTCACCCGGTGCGCGGTGCTGCTCACCGTGTTCACCACCAGCGCCCAGGTCGCGGGCTACGACCCGGCCCGCACGGTCACCTTCGTCTGGATCGGCCAGGGGCTGATCGCGGTGGTGCTGATCTGGGGCAACGCCGACTTCGGGGAGCGGGTGCGCAGCGGCGACGTCGCCGTCGACCTACTCCGTCCGCTGGATCTGCAAGCCGCGTCACTGGCCGAGGATCTGGGCCGGGCCGGCTTCGCGCTGCTGATCCGGTTCACCATCCCGCTGCTGGTCGGGTTGGCCTTCTTCGACCTGACGCTGCCCGGCTCGATGCTGCGCTGGGCTGCGTTCGGGCTCAGCGTGCTGCTGGCCGTCCTGGTCAGCTTCGCGATCCGGTTCCTGCTGAACCTGGCGGCGTTCTGGCTGCTGGACTGGCGGGGGCTGCTCGCCCTGTACGGCGCGGTCAGCACCGTGTTGACCGGGCTGATGGTCCCGATCGCGTTGTTCCCCGGCTGGGCCAGGGTGATGATCTGGGCGACGCCGTTCCCGGCGATCATTCAGGCGCCGATCGACATCGCTTTAGCTCAGGGTGCGGTGCTGCCGCTGCTGGCTCACCAGCTCGGGTGGACGGTTGCGCTGCTCGTAGCCGG
This sequence comes from Pseudonocardiaceae bacterium, assembly GCA_050700055.1. GTDB lineage: Bacteria > Actinomycetota > Actinomycetes > Mycobacteriales > Pseudonocardiaceae. The sequence goes on along the minus strand of JBOHGE010000010.1, from coordinate 69,942 downwards.
CCGGCTGATGCTGGCCAGGGCGGTACGGAAACTGGTGATCCAGGGTGGGTGAGCGCCTGGCGGTCTACCGCAGCCTGCTGGCCGCGTCGGTGCGCGGCCAGCTGGCCTACCCGATCTCGTTCGCGTTGCAGTGCACCGCGCTCGCACTGATCCCGCTGCAGAACATGGTGATCATCCTGGTGCTGTTCTCCCGGATCGGTGCGATGGGCGGGTTCACCCGGCAGGAGGTCCTGCTGATCTACAGCCTGGCCGGGATCTCCTTCGGGCTGGCCGATCTGCTGGCCGGTCCACTGGACAAGCTCGGTCAGCTGGTCCGCACCGGGACGCTGGACGCCCTGCTGCTGCGGCCGCTGTCGGTGATGGCGCAGATCTGCGCCTCCGACTTCGCGCTGCGCCAGCTCGGCCGGGTCGCCACCACGCTGGTCCTGCTCGGCTACGTGCTGGCCACCTCGGAGATCTCCTGGACACCGCTACGGGTGGCCGTGTTGCTGATCACCCCGCTGACCGGGCTGGCGCTGTTCGGCGCGATCTGGGTGGCGGCCAGCGCTACCACGTTCTGGCTGGTGGAAGGCTCCGAGTTGCCCAACGCCGTGACGTATGGCTCCGGGACGTTCACCTCCTACCCGATGTCGATCTTCTCCGGATGGCTGCTGCGGCTGATGGCCTTCGTGGTGCCCGGCGCGTTCGTCGCCTACTACCCGGCACTGGCGATCCTCGGCAAACCCGACCCACTCGGGCTGGCACCGGTGTTGCAGTACTGCGCGCCGCTGGTGGCGGTGCTCGCGGCCGGCGTCGCCGCGCTGATCTGGCGGGCTGGCCTGCGCCACTATGTCGGCACCGGATCATGAGTGCGGTGATCGAGCTCGACGGGCTGCGCCGGGAGTTCCGGCGCCGCCGCGGGGTCCGGCTGACCGCGGTGGACGGGGTGACGCTGACCGTCGCGCCCGGCGAGGCCGTCGGCCTGCTCGGACCCAACGGGGCCGGCAAGTCGACCACCATCAAGATGCTGACCGGGATCCTGGTGCCGACCGCGGGCCGGGTCCGGGTGTGCGGGCTGGATCCGGTCCGGCAACGGCGTGCGCTGACCCGGCGGATCGGTGTGGTGTTCGGCCAGCGCAGCCAGCTGTGGTGGGACCTGCCGCTGGCCGAGAGCTTCGCGCTGCTGCGGACGATCCACCGGGTATCGCTTGCCGAGCATCAACGCCGGCTGGACGAGTGTGTGGAGCTGCTGGAGCTTTCCGCATTCCTGGCCACCCCGGTGCGGCAGCTGTCGCTGGGCCAGCGGATGCGCGGCGAGGTCACCGCGGCGTTGCTGCACTCCCCGCAGCTGCTGGTGCTCGACGAGCCGACGGTCGGCCTGGACCTGATCAGCAAGGAGCGGCTGCGGGTGTTCCTGGCCCGGGCCAACGCCGTCGACGGGGTCACGCTGCTGCTCACCACGCACGACTTGCCCGACGTCGAGCGGCTCTGCCGGCGGCTGGTGGTGATCGACCACGGTCGGGTGCTGGTGGACGGCTCGGTGGAGTCGCTGCGCCGCCGCTTCGGCGGGGCGCGACGTCTGGTGGTGGACCTGGAGCAGCCGGCTGCCGCCCTCGCCGACCTGCCCGGCGTCCTGGACGTCACAGTCGAGGCGGGTGGGTTGCGCCAACAACTGGCCTTCTCCGCTGAGCAGACCAGCGCCGCCCAACTGATCGCCGCCGTAGTCGCCCAAGTCGAGGTGCGCGACCTACAGGTGGTCGAACCGTCCATAGAGGACGTCGTCCGCACCCTCTACACCGGCTGATAAGGCCGAACCCATGGACCCGGGGTCACCCCGACCAGGCATGCTCCCTGGCTGGCTGGGGCACGGTCCGTGAACTCGACGCCACGGACGTTTCCGGCGACTTCCGCGTCCGGGTGGAGTTCACGGGGCGCGGCACCAGCATAATCGAGACCATGGGCCCATTGGGAACCATGATCTGCCTCCCGCTTAGCATCTGGTGGTGCTTCAGGCAGTACTACCGTGCGCGAGCAAAGGGCTACTACCCGGCACCGGCGGCCACCATGACCTTCGGTGGCATGCTAGTCGTATTCATTTTCGAGATCATGATCGTTATCTTGCTAGACAGTTCGACGTGGCCAGATACAATAACTGACATATTCATGGTCTTATGTTTTCCGGTAGCGGTACTAGTAGTGGCGGCATTGGTGGCCCTGTTGCCACGTCGGCCTCACCGGGCCGGTCCACGGAGATCTTGGTTCTTGTCCTCCGCTGCCAGTCGCGTGCTCGAGGTCGGGCTCTTTGGGCTCTTCATCGCCGCGGCTGCTTGTCTCCTCGGTGGCCGTTTCTTTTTCGGCTATGACAGCCCAATGGGCCACACGATAACTCAGCTTGAACGAATACTGAGCTCGTCGATGTGGCCCCTGGCTTTCGGTGCCGCCGCATTGAATTTCGCTCGGAAGCGGCTGAAAGCGCCGGAGCTGGCGGACGCTGTGGCCATGGATACTCGCCCTCCCGTGCTGTACCTTCGCGCTTTCCAGCAGGAATCCGAACCCTTTGCCTACGTGCCAGGGAAGGAAGTACGGCGCTACACTCAGCGGGAGGGCATGAACAAGCCCGCGGTGACCCTCGAGCAGTACCTCGGCGCGGAGTTCGTCAAGCAACTCGGTCCCCTCATTGCGCTTGGAAATCCCCTCGATTCGGTTCCTCCAGAGGGCGCGGCACGTAGCTACACCCCGGACGAAGACTGGCAGCGACACTTCTCCATGCACGCGACTACCGCAGCGGCGATCGTGTTCAACGGCAGCCTTTCGAACAGTCTACACTGGGAACTGAGCGAAGTCACCCGCAGCGGCTGGCAGTGCAAACTATTCTTCTTCACTTGCCTAGCGTCACCACAGCGCGGCCGGACCATCCTCCGAATCGCGGAGGCAATACAGCGCTCGGCCAAAGGTATTCGATTAATACATTGGGAACAGCGCGCCGCAGAGCTGAAAGAGGTAGGACTGCATATGTCACCGGCAGAACCAGACCCTGGGAGCGTAATCGCTTTCGATGCAGCCGGTCGCGAAGAGGTCCTGATACGCGGGGCACAAAAACCGGAGGAGTTTGTCGCCGCAGTACGGACGCGTCTGCGATAACGGCGAAACACCCGTTGCCACTGGCCTCCGGCGTCTCGGGGGTGCCGACCGCGGGCCGGGTCCGGGTGTGCGGGCTGGATCCCGTCCGGCAACGGCGTGCGCTGGCCCGGCGGATCGGTGTGGTATTCGGCCAGCGCAGCCAGCTGTGGTGGGACCTGCCGCTGGCCGAGAGCTTCGCGCTGCTGCGGACGATCCACCGAGTGCCGCAGGCCGAGCATGCCCGACGTCTCGACGAGTGTGTGGAACTGCTGGAGCTGGCACCGTTCCTGGCGACGCCAGTGCGGCAGCTGTCGCTGGGCCAGCGGATGCGCGGCGAGGTCACCGCGGCGCTGCTGCACTCCCCGCAGCTGCTGGTGCTCGACGAGCCGACGGTGGGCCTGGACCTGATCAGCAAAGAGCGGCTGCGGGTGTTCCTGGCCCGGGCCAACGCCGCCGACGGAGTCACCCTGCTGCTCACCACGCACGACCTGCCCGACGTCGAGCGGCTCTGCCGGCGGCTGGTGGTGATCGACCACGGTCGGGTGCTGGTGGACGGCTCGGTGGAGTCGCTGCGCCGCCGCTTCGGCGGGGCGCGACGGCTGGTGGTGGACCTGGAGCAGCCGGCTGCCGCGCTCGCCGGCCTGCCGGTGTCCTCGACGTCACAGTCGAGGCCAACGGCCTGCGCCAGCAGCTGGCCTTTTCCGCCGAGCAGACCAGCGCTGCCCAGCTGATCGCCGCCGTAGTCGCCCAAGTCGCCGTGGGCGACCTGCAAGTGGTCGAGCCCTCCATCGAGGACGTCGTCCGCACCCTCTACACCAACTAACCGGCCCGTAGGACCGTCAAGCCATAGGGTGGGCTCGGATTCCGATGCCGGGGTGCAAGGAGGACGAGCGGGTGCGACGTCGTAGCTTCCTCTTGGCAGCTGGCTTAGCCGGACCTTCCCTGATTCGGTCGACATCAGCCACCGCGCTCGCTGGTGAGGCCGATCCGGCCGTGCTGCTGGCCCGCCGGCTCGGCGGTGTCCTGCTCGGCCTCGACACTTCTGCCGAACCGGTCGCGGCCCCGGTCCTGCGCGAGGTTCTGACCGCCGCGCAGCGGGATTTCTCTGCTTGCCAGTACATCGCGCTGGCAGACCGCCTGCCGGCGCTGATCACCGCCGCGGAGGCCACCGCCAGCAACCACCCGAGCCCGGTGGCGCATCAGGTGCTCGCCGAGTCCTACAACCTGTCCACTCGCGCACTGATCAAGCTGGAGGCATCCGGCCTGGAATGGCTGTCCGCTGATCGTGCCCTGCACGCCGCCCGCGTAGCGGAGAACCCATTGACGCTGGCTGAATCCCAGCGTCTGGTGGCCTCGGTGGCCCGCCGGGGCGGGCATCATGACCACGCCCAGACATTCACCCTGGCCGCCGCCGGCCACCTTGACATCTCCGGGGCACGCTCAGCGCCGGAGCACCTGGCGATGTACGGGATGCTGCATTGCTCGGCCGGATACGCCGCGGCCCGTGCGGGTGATCGTGACCGTACAAACGACCTGCTCGCCGAAGCCGAGGCGACCGCAGCACGGCTAACCGGCGATCGTGGTCGGCAGCAGGCATTGACTGCCAACATCGTCAGCCATCGGGTATCAGCGGCCTATCTGCTCGGCGATGCCGGCACCGCTCTCACGCACGCACACAGCCTGCCACTGGCGGTCATTCCCACCACCGAGCGTCGCGCCCGTCTGCTCGTAGACGTTGCGATGTCCTATGCCCAGTAGGACAAGCCCGACCTCGCCTACCGAACGCTGCTGACCGCCGAACGCACCGCGCCCGGTGAAATCCGCACCCGCAACGCTGTCCGCCGCCTCGTCACCGATCTGATGGCTTCGCCTCGTCAGACGGCCATGCCCGGACTGCCGGCACTGGCCGCCCGAGTCCACGCCAGCGCCTGACCCCACCGTAGGGCGCAGACCTGGAGCAGCCGCACGCACCGCTTGACGTCACGGTCGAGGCCAACGGGCTGCGCCAGCAACTCGCCTTCTCCGCCGAGCAGATCAGCGCCGCACAGCTGATCGCCGCCATGGTCGCCCGAGTCGCGGTCCGCGACCTGCAGGTGGTCGAACCCTCCATCAAGGCGTTGTCCGCACCCTCTACACCACCTAACCCCCACCACCCCGCCATCAGCCAGCCCGAAATGGAGACATATCGGGCTCTCAGCAGTCTCTCTCACCCCGATATGTCTCCATTTTCGGGCTGGCGGGCCAGCTACGCGGACAGTCTAAGATCATTTAGCTCGGGTGACTCGCGTCGGGATCCGGTTCATCAACCTTGATCGCCGAAAGTGAGGTGCGGCCGTGCACTACTGCACTGTCACAGCTCACTTTCGACTGATTACAGGTGCTGGACGTCGGCGTACTTGGCGCGGACGGCCTCGGCGGCTTTACGACGTGCGGACACTGATCAGGACACGCGCCACAACCAACAAGTAGCCTTCGAGCGTGGAAACCGTGGTCGTGGGAGCACGTGGCAGCCGTCTCGCGCAGGCGATGGTGGTCGAATATCTGGCCCACTTGGGCGGCTCGTGTCCGGTGGTGAAGTTCAAGAACCGAGTCGTGATGACGGACGGGGACCGGAATCGCCAGAGCACGCTCAGCGAGGTCAGCAGGGGAAGCGGTGCGTTCTCCAACCAACTGGAGCAGGAGCTGCTGGAGGGCCGGATCGACATCGCGGTCCACAGCCTGAAGGACCTGCCGACCGCGATGTCTGAGGGCCTGGTCCTCGCCGTGACGCCGCCGCGGGAAGACATCCATGACGCGCTGTGCGGTTCGACACTTGCCGGACTCCGGCGTGGTGCTCGGGTGGGAACAGGGTCGCCGAGGCGGGTCGCACAGTTGAAGGCACTGCGCCCAGACCTCACTATCGTGCCCATTCGGGGGAACGTGGCGCCGAGGCTCGCGAAGTTGAAGACCGGACTTGACGCCGTCGTCTTGGCAGCAGCCGGCCTCCGGCGTCTCGGGTTGGAGGACAGCATCACCGAGTTCCTGCCCCTTGACGACTTCCCTTCATCTCCGGAGCAGGGGGCCATGGGCATTCAGCTGCGTGCCGCCGACACCGAGCTGTTGGAGATGCTGAACTCCTACGGTGACCCCGCCGCGGACGCCGCAGTGCTCGCCGAGAGAACGCTGCTAGCCGAGTTACCCGGCGGCTGCTCCGTGCCGGTAGGCGCGTATGCGCTGTCGTCCGCAGCCGGGCTGACGCTCACGGCGCAGGTCACGTCGCTGGACGGGACACAACGTGTGTCTGCCTCAGCAACCGGCACTGACGCCCGGCTGCTTGGGGAAACCGTGGCCCACACGATGCTGGAGCAGGGCGCGGAGGTGATCCTGCGGCAGATCCGGGCAACGGTCTAGCGAAGGCTCCGGGCGATGTCGGTGGCTGCATAGGTGATGATCTGATCCGGCAATCCCAGCTGCAAGATCACGAAACTTCGGCCCAAGTGAGGAAGTTCATCGAGAACTCCCGTTGCCAGAGGAGTGCTGAGGGGGCGGATCGTGATCTTTGAGGCAGGAAGGCAGGGACGCCGTGTGTGGCGTCCCTGCCCGGGGTGCTGATGTGAGCAGCTGTTAGCAGCTGTTGGTGGTGTCGCCGGCGTCGACGGTGCAGGTGTCGTTGCCCAGGCCACCGTTGGCGGTGTCGCCGCCGGTGCCGTCTTGGACGTTGATGGTGTCTGAGCCGAGGTTGCCGCTCATGGTGTCGGTGCCGTTGGTGTCGGTGAGGGTGTCGTTGCCGTTTTGGCCATCGAGGTCATCGTCGCCGGGGCCGCCGTTGATGGTGTCGTTGCCGTTGTCGAACAGGTAGAGCAGCGAGCCGAGGAGTGTTTCGCCGTAGTTGGTGTCGTTGCCGGGTCCGCCGTAGATGGTGTCGGCGCCGTTGCCGCCACCGACGCCGTCGTTGCCGTCGCCGGCGTAGATGGTGTCGGCGCCGTTGCCACCGTCGATGGTGTCGTTGCCGGGCCCGGCGTAGATGGTGTCGTTGTTGTTGCCGCCGGTGATGGTGTCATTGCCACCCAGGCCGCAGATCACGTCGGCACCATTGGTGCCGTTGAGGGTGTCGTTGCCGTTGGTGCCGGTGATGGTGCATCCCAGCGCGTTGTTCACCGTGGTGGACTCCTCGTCAGCGTTGTTGCCGTCTTCGGGGTCAGTTTCGCTGGCGTCCACGACAGAGAGTGCGGTGATCGTGCCGGTCTCCGCGGGTGTCACCGTGATCGTCACCGTGGCCGAGCCTGACGCGGCGATCGACCCCAGCGAGCACTCCACCACGTCCGGGGCGCTGATATTGCATGAGCCCTGGCTGGCGGTGGCGGAGACGATTCCCACGGAGGCTCCCGACAGCAGGATCCCCGTCACCACGTCGGTCGCCCCGGACGGGCCGGCGTTGGCCACGCTCAGGGTGTAGGTGACGTTGTCCCCACCCAGCGACACCGGATCGGCCGAATCTGCCACTGATACCGACACATCCGCACCCGCAGGCGGGGTCACCACCACATTGAGATCCAAATCACCGTTGCCAAAACTATTAATGGAGCCGACTTGGATCCAGTACGTGGTCGACGAACTCGCCGTGAACCCCAGCAGAGAAGTGTTGTTGCCGCCGCTGTTGTTGTCGCAGACGACCTCGGACAGGGATCCGAGGCTGGCGCCGGTGTAGACGGACACGACCGTGTTGTAGTTCGAGCCGATGGTGTCCACCGAGACCTCGGTGCCAGCGCTGATCGTCAACCCGTACCAGACCGAACGGAAATTGTCACCAAATGTTATGCAGCTCTGGTCCGGCTCGCCGGTTTCGGTTGTCGCGTCGACGATGCTGAGGCTGTCGGTGAAGGAGCTGGTATGGGCTTGGGCGTTGGCGAAGTTGTCGTTGGTCGGGGCCGCAGCCCAGGCCGGTGTCGCGCCCACCAGGGTCAATCCCACCGTCGCTGCCACCGCGGTGGCTGCGCCCAGTAATCGTCGGGACAGCAGATGTGTCACCGTTTCTCCTTGCGGAAGATCGTTCTGGTCTGCCCGCCGAGGGGCGGCAGCAGATACTGCGGGTGACCGCTTGGTCAGTTCACGTGCTGTCCCCCGACGTGGACCACAGTGCGAACGATGTGCAGGAGCAGTGACGACATGTCGTCGCGCGGCACAGATCACGATCACCGTGAGCGCGCCTCGCTAGCCAGAATTCACACGGGATTCACACCTGACGATGCTGCGTCCCGACGGTGAACAGCACAAATACGACAATAAAACAGTAAATAAATCTACAGTTTATAACGGATAAACAGGACGTTATGTGTAGATGTGCAGCAGCTGATCGTGATCATCTTGAACATCGACGGGAGGACCAGACCCCGATCCGGGCACCTGTCCAGCACGATCGATCCGAGGCTCACCCGAGGGTCGATCCCCGGCCGTCTCAGGAACACAGCCTGGGCAGGCAGGGTTGAACCCGGCCACTGCTCAGCCGGCCGGATCGCAAAGTCCCCAATTTCGGGTCTGACCCCGGCTGACCGCCAGGAACCCGAAGCGGTGGGGCAGGGCGCAACCGATAGCCAGCGGGGTCATGGGCGTGGCCGGCCGCCGGGAGCCGAGTCGGGGTCTCGCTCAACCGGCCGGGCCGGGAACTTGAGGAGACAGGTGACCTCGCGCCGCCGTGGTCAGCGCCCAAGTCCGCAACGGGTCGCGCGCTGGATGGTCATTCCTGCCACCGACCCCGAAGCGGTAAGCCAGGAAGTCCACCGTGAATTCCACCGGCTCCCGATCGCCCAACTCGCCGAAGCCAACGTCCGACCCGGCGCACTCAAGAACGTGTTGCTGGCCGCAGGCGACGATGTCACGCCGTTTTGGCACGCCTGGAACGGCCGAACGACGCGATCCGACCGAACGGTTCACCGGACAATCATCCGGGTGCGCGGCCACCGGCTCACGTGGGAGTATCCGGCTGCACCGTCATCAGTGGATTCTGTGGCAGATCGGCGCGCGGCCCGGTTCCGGCCTTGCGCTCGGCGACCGCTTCCCGTAACTGACGCACCGCATCATCGGCCTTGTCGCGCAGGGTCTCGACCATGGGCAGGTCGAAGGTGATCTCCGCGGTGGACTCGCCGATCACCAGCGTGGCGCTGTCCGGGTATCCCGGATGCACGAGGAACCTGATCTCGACATCACCACCGACATCCAAGCCGATACAGGCCTGCACGTCATGACTGCTGGACGTCCAGCTCATCGGACACCTCCCACCGACTCATGCGCGGCCGGTGGCCGCGACAGGGTGGTCATCACCGTGACCTGCCCGTGCTTCTGGCACGCTTACCGGCACCGCACGGAACATGACCTATTTGAGGAACATGTTACACAAAGATCTCTGTCTCCAGAGAACTGGTAACCATCGAACTGAAGGGAGCTACGACGTGCAGGTGACCTTCGGTCCCCAAGTGGCTCGTCGAGTGCTTCGCTACGAGCTGGACCGGCTGTGCGACCAGGCCGGCAAGACTCACGCGCAGGCCGGTGAACGGCTGGGCATGTCGCGGGTCGGGTTCACCCACCTGATCAGCGGCAAGAATCTCCCGTCGCGACCCGCGCTGGAGGTCCTGATGGGCTTCTTCGGCCGACCCGATCGGACGCCGATGATGGTGGAGCTGCTGGCCGTGGCGCGGCTCAAGCCCGACCAGCAGAGCACAGTGGCACAGAACATCGAGTCCTCATCGTCCATGAACGACTTCGAGCTGGCCATCGGACTGGAGGCGGTCGCCAGCGGGATCGAGGTCTTCGAACCCGTGCTGATCACCGGCCTGTTGCAGACCGAGGCGTACGCCCGCGAGCTGATCACCTACCACGCCTCGATCACGCTCGGCGTAAACGTCGAGGAGAGCGTGGCGCTGCGGCTGCGACGGCAAGCCGTCCTCACCCGCGAGACGAACCCGGCGCAGCTGTGGTGTGTCACCGAAGAGCAGGCGCTGCGGCGGCCGGTCGGTGCCCCCGCTGTGCTGGCCGGCCAACTCGATCACCTGCTGGAGCTGACCGGACACCCCAATATCAACTTCCAGGTGATCCCGCACCACGTCGGGGTGCACCCAGCGCTCAAAGGCGCGTTCTACCTGCTCCGGTTCGAGGATGACTGGCGGGTGGCGTACGAGGAGACCCGGCGATTCGCCTACTACTACGACAGTCCCGCCGCCGTGGAGGACTATGAGAAGATAATGAACCATCTCCGGCACCTGGCGCTGGACCCGACGCGGTCGCGGGCGCTGCTAGCCGAGCTGAGAAAGGAAGTCCAGTGATCGACAACTGGCGCACATCCACCTACAGCGCCGACAACTCGACGTGCGTGGAGACCGGGTGGGCCGACGGCATGGTCGGCTACCGCGACACCAAGCAGGCCGCCCTCCCCGAACACCAGCGGCCCACCCTGATGGTCGGCAACGACGCAGCCAACGCATTCCTGACCATGATCAGGTCGATGACCAGCTGACCCAACGGCACCCCCGACCGACGGACCTGGCCAGGGGTGCCACTGTGCCGAGCCTCTCCCAGTCGGTTACCTCCTTGACCGCCCACGCGACCTTCCGCCACAATGCGACATCTCGCTGCGGGTCAGCCACACCGCCCATGATGGCGACGACGCTGGAAGTAGAACCTCAGCGTGTTGGCTCGGGCGCGGGTCTCGACGGCGCAATGGCACACCCGTACTCCCGGAGAGAACATACGTGCCCGTATTCGAGCGAGGACCGGATTTTCTGTTTGTTCAGGACAATACCGAATATGCTAGACGGACTCCGACTCGCCCCCGGCGGACCGAACGCGCAACGCGGTCTCCGACTCCCTCTCGCGAGCGGCGCCAAATTCGCGATCCTCCACCAACCACGCTTCCCAATCGGCTCGCTCGGTTCCGGTGAATCCACTGTTCTGACGCGGAAAAATCATCGGATCATCGCCGAGCAGTCGCATCAGTCGCCGATCTTGACATCGATCTGCGGATTCTCGGAGCGCGCGACAGTTTCGGGCCGTCGAAGTCGTCCTCCTGACGAAGCATTGACACGTTGTATATGAAGCCGAAGAACCTCCGCTCCCGGTCACTGGTGTTCATCCCACCCGAATGGAGGATGTTGTGGTGCAGCGCGACGATATCACCAGCCTCTAATTCTAAGCGACGTTCGCCTTCCGCGTCCGAGTGAAGGCCAGACGCCGGCAATTGATCCGGTCGACGATGCGAACCAGGAATGACTCGAAGTTGCCCCATCTCCGGAGTCATGTCTTGCAGGTATCCGATGAACACAATACTCGCGGGCTTGACGTACTCACCTGGAGGGATGAAACCGAATCGGTCACGGTGCCACCTCACCGGGCCGTTGACCTCCTCAGCCGAACTCGGCGGATCTCCCGCGAGGACCGAGCTGTCGAGTTGCACCACCGGGCCCATCACGGCCTCAGCGAAGCCCACCAGGAGAGGGTGACTTACCAGCGGAAAGATGATCCGCGGGGCACGCTCCAACATGGCACCCACTGCGTCCGGAATCAATTCCAACCCAGACGTGTACCGCCAGTCATTGACCGCTACCTCACGAAGTCTCCGAAGCGAAACCACCCATTCAGGTTCAATGACTCCCCTGAAGATTGCGTAGCCATCGCTGCGCAAGTCTTGGACATGCCGCTCGATCGCATCGCCATGAGCGACCTCGATCATCGCCTCAGTCCCACAGCCTCATAGCATTGAGCAAGCTTAGCGGCAGCAACCTGACGTGCACGCTCCGACCCGAGGGTGAGCAACTTGTCGAGACGAGCGCGGTCGTCGACTATCTCTTTGTAGCTTCGCTGGATACCTTCGAGAGTCTCGATGACGACTTCCGCAACCTGCTTCTTCAGATTTCCATATTGCACACCATCGAAGATGGTCACGCTTTGACCTCTATTGCTCCCGGTCAGCGCCTCATACATGACCAGAAGATTTTCAACCCCTGGGCCGAGGTCCGAGGTGAAGTCGACCGCGGAACCAGAGTCCGTCTGAGCGCGCATGATCTTTTTTCGAGCCTGAGACGGTGTGTCTAGGAGCCCGATAGCATGCCCGGACTGTTTTTCCGCCGTACTCTTACTCATCTTGGCCGTGGCGTCGTCCAATCCCATGATACGACTTCCAGACGCGCGGACCAGAAGCTCGGGAATCTTGAGAATTTTACCGAACAAACTGTTGAATCGACGGCCGATCGAGCGGGTAATTTCAACATGCTGACGCTGGTCATCGCCGACCGGAACGGCGTCCGCGTCATAAAGAAGAATGTCCGCTGCCTGCAAGGACGGATAACATAACAGGCCGGCGCTGGCGTTCTCGGACGATCCCTTTACCTTGTACTGGGTAGCACGCTCCAGCCACGAAACCGGTGTGGCGCACGTCAGGAGCCAGCCGAGTTCCGCGTGCTGCGGGACTTCGGATTGCACGAAGAGCGTAGACTGCTCGGGGTCGATTCCGCAGGCCAAGTACAGGGCGAAAACTTCCTCGACACGCGCCCGGAGGATCTTCGGATCCACACTCTCGGGAACCGTCAATGCATGCAGATCCGCCACGAAGAGAAAATTCTCGTACTGTGCCTGATTTTCAGCCCACAGGCTGACGGCGCCAATGTAATTTCCGATGTGCAACCGCCCTGAAGCCTGGATACCGCTCAGTACGCGCGGTTTAGTCAGGTCCTTAGTCATCTCTTCTTCCGTCTTCTGCTACAGTGGTTCGTTCGGCGAGTCCGAGAGCACTATTAATTTCCAGTTCGGTCGCGCCGTTCTTGCGGGCAATCTCGATGTAGGCGTCCACACAGCTTGCACAGCCGGAGTCTTTCCTTCTCGTGACCTGAATCAGCGCGCTCTGGGCGATCTTAGCTGGAGATTTATTACGATACCACGGCTCGACCGCACTTCCACTCTTCACCATCTCACCAACCCCCTCCGACCATCGACACGTACGATCCGCCCTTCTGAAACCACCGAACCAAGCCCCTCGCAGCCCAGCACGCATGGTATGCCTAGTTCACGCGAGGCCGTAGCGACATGGCTGAGCCGCTGCCCCCCTTCGACGAGGAGCGCGCGTACACCTAGCCCGACCCAGCCCCAGACTGCGCCTGGATCGGGTACGAGAGCCACGTCGGCAGCGGTGAGATGATCGATCGTGCTTGGTCTCCGCACCGTGACGAGCCGCCCCTCAGCGAGGCCAGGCGAACCAGGCAAGCCCCTCCAGGTTCGGGTCTGCCGACTGTAGTTCGTCAGATCGGGCGATGACTCGACCGGCACGCCGTCATGCTCCACAAAACGCAGCTCCAGAGGTGGCGACGGGGCCTCGCATGCGGCGTCGAACTCGCGACGCCGGTCCATAATCTCTCGCTGACTGGGCAAGCAGCCGGGCGCAAGCTCCGGTTGAGACAGGTGGACGATATCGCCTGGACGTCGCAGTGTATTCGCCAAGCGCTTCCCCTGGGCCATCACGAGACTCCGCAGGTGGTGAATGTAGACCGCGTGCATCAAGGGTCCGTGGCACTCGGTCAGTTCGAGCGCCTCCCGAGCAGAACTGATCGCTCGTCCGAACTCGGTCGGGCCGCTACGCGCGTTTGCGCTTGCCAAGATCAGCTCCGCGATGTGTCGGCGGCGCCGCCCATGCCGGACCCTGCGCTCGACCGCCGCGCGAGTGACGCCGCTCCTGTCGTAGAACGCCTTCATACAGCGACCATACCGCGGATCATCAAGCCAACCCCCGACTGCCACGCCATAGCCGTCTCCGTCTGGCGCTACGCTGCCGAGAAACGAGGTAAGACTGATATCACGGATGGAAGTTCCGGTCGCCAGTAAACGACACCCTTCTTGCAGCACAGGTAAGTTGACGCCGAGTAGCGCGAGCACCGCGAACGGAAGGGGTTTCCGCTCAGATTCCTGACCGTCACGATCAACAGTCGAGTCCAGGAACAGCTCCACTATCCGGCGTGCTGGAAGGAGTAGTTGATGGTGGATCATGATGCACTCTTCAAAAAGCTCTGCCGCCCGCCGCAGAGCGACCTCTAACGGCTGGGTTGCCAGATTCGCGAGTTCCCGAAGTTGTGCCTCAATCACCGGCCGCACGACCTCACGCCATTGACCCATGGTCGGTTCGAAAGGCTGCGCTTGAGTAGACTCCAGGCTGGTCCGCTCGGCATCGGTTATCGTCGTAGAGTACAAGTGCCCCTGATGCAGGCGGACGTACATCTCGGTCGCCCGGTTCATGAATCCCGAGAAGGCCGCCCCGTACCCACGCGCGTACGGACGACCGAGGAGATCGAATTCAAGTCTGCTCATCGGTAGCGAGACGCTGCTCCGGCACCAACGCAGACCCGACCACGAACACTCGGGATTGCGGGGTACAATATCCTCTGCTACTACACCCCGCAGCCTGCCGCTCCTCATCAGTGCGTGATCTGAAACTCCGGCAGTGGCTCAGGCGCGTGAATACCGTTAATTACCGTGGAGTAGACCAGCGACAGCTTGGTGCCCTCGGCTTCGAGGACATTGATGAACGACTTTCGAATCTGGTTCACGGCGCAGCAAGTCCAGTCCGCGTCGTCCTCGATCAGAGGCTCATACCTTCCTTCAACAGTGACGGGGATCGACTCCCCGTTGGCCGCCTGGAAACTCGTCGAGGAGAAAGAGCGCACAAGCCGACCGCCGACGGGGACCATGATTTCGGTGAATGACGGCTCGACTCCGACGAGTTCTGGCAGCGTCAAGGAACCTTGAATCACGCCGGTGGCCTTCATCGCGCTGAATGTGGGATCAAGCCGGATTTCGTAGTTGTAATCGTAATGCCCGTACTTACCGAAATCAAATCGGCGATTGCATCGGTACCGCCCGCTCGACAACGTCAACATGTTGACCCCACCATCTTGCTCGATGGCGAAAGTCGGCGTCGAACAACACGCCGTCCATAGCGCAGCGCAGTAGATCGAGAACCCGTCCGGTATCGAGGAGAACTCGAGGTTGATACCGAGACTGCCTCGGTCCACCGAGCCGTCGCCAGCTCCATCAACCGTCACGACTTCCCCGTTGATCATGCCCCCGCACGCTATGGCGAGATGAACGTCAGACATGACACCGCCTCCCGTGAGATTGATTGCCGGTAGCAAGCAACGCTTCTCGGGGCTGCACTGGAAGTCAACACCCGCCAACCACTTGGCCGAGCAAGCCGTGACTATCTGTCAAACCCGAGGCTCGAACGTCGCAAACGCTCGGCCATCAGTTGCTTTGTGGCCAAGCGCTGCAGTCTCGTCGCGGTCGGCCGAGCAGCAGACCGGCCCGCACAAAGCGTCCCGGAGCAAGCTTGGCCGAGGTTGCTCGGTCACGTCGGCCTCGCCACATCACCGGCGGGTCCTGCGGCGGCACCGTTCTCAGCGGATTCTGTGGCGGATCGTCGCGCGGCCGGGTTCCGGCCTTGCGCTCGGCGACCGATTCTTCGAACTCGTCGCCGTCACCGGCCTGTTGCAGACCGAGGCGTACGCCCGCGAACTGATCACCTACCACGCCTCGATCACACTCGGCGTCAACATCGACAAGAGCGTGACGCTGCGGCTGCGAAGGCCGGTCGGCGACCCCGCCGTGCTGGTCAGCCAACTCGATTACTTGCTGGAGATGACCGGAAACCCCAATGTCACCTTCCAGGTGATCCCGCGCGATGTCGGGGTACATCCAGCGCTCAAAGGCGCGTTCTGCCTGTTCCGGTTCGAGGATGACTGGCGGGTGGGGTACAAGGAGACCCGGCGGTTCGCCTACTACTACGACAGTCCCGACGCCGTGGAGGACCATGAGAAGGTGATGAGCCATCTTCGGCACTTAGACGCTGGACCCGAAGCGGTCGCGGGCACTGCTCGCCGAGGTGAGAAAGGAAGTCCAGTGATCGACAACTGGCGTACGTCCACCTACAGCGCCGACAACTCGATGTGCGTGGAGACCGGGTGGGCCGACGGCATGGTCGGCTACCGCGACACCAAGCAGGCCACCCTCCCCAAATACCAACGGCCCACCCTGATGGTCGGCAAGGACGCGGCCGACGCATTCCTGACCATGATCAGGTCGATGACCAGCTGATCCACGGCACCCCCGACCGACGGACCTGGCCAGGGGTGCCACTTTCCGCCGGGCACTCAGTCGGCCGATCCAAGCACCGTACCGGCAGTTCCCGAGCTATCGAGTGGGCGAGCGCGACGCCCATCCGTGCTGTCCGGTTCGTGTCACGGACGCGCGGAGCTTCGGTGCGAACCGGCGGAGAGCCGACCCTCTATCCGAACCTCGCGCACTTGATTGATCACGCGCTACGGAACGGCCTCGCGGTGGAGGTGTTCTCCAATCTGGTGCATGTCACTGACGAACTGTGGCAGGTTTTCAGCCGTCCGGGGGTGTCGCTGGCTACCAGCTACTACTCCGATGACCCTGCCCAGCACGCCGCAATCACCGGTCGACCCAGCTATGCACGTACCAGAGCGAACATCGCCGAGGCTATTCGTCGGGAGATCCCGTTACGTGTCGGGGTGATCGACCTCGGCGAGGGTCAGCGCACGGAGGCGGCACAGCGGGAGTTGGTCGAGTTCGGCGTTGTGTCCGTAGGTTATGACCTACTACGACAGGTCGGCTGCGGCGTGCGCGACCAGCAGGCAAGCGTCGAACAGCTATGTGGCAACTGCGGCAACGGAGTTGCGGCGATCTCCCCCAACGGGGTGGTGTGGCCGTGCGTCTTCAGCCGCTGGCTGCCGATCGGCAACGTCTTTGAGCGGGAGCTTGCCGAGATCCTGACCGGACCGGACGCCAAACGTATCTGCAGCCAGCTCGCGCAAGCATTCACCGAGCGGGTGGCGCGAGCGTGCAGACCCAGTTGCGGCCCAACCTGTGAGCCGAACCGGTGCACACCGGATTGTGCCCCGGCGTGTAGCCCTGCGCGCTGCCATCCAACGTGTGCACCAAGCTGTGGCCCCTCCTGCAACCCTTGTGCGCCCAGTACGCGGTGCTGGCCGTCCTATGGCGGCCCGGCACCGCACAAGGAGTCCGGGCCGAGCAGGAGGCATTAACGTGGCGAGGATGTCCGGTACAACCGAAGTGGTGTCCAGCGCCGAGGACGACGTCCACCGGGCTTGGATGCGGGTGGCGCTCACCAAGGCGGCGACCGAGGCCAGCACTACCGTGATAAGCAGGGCGGTGTTCGGGTGGCGGGATCGCTCCCTGGGCGCCCGAGTGCGTGCAGAGTCCGCTGAGTTCTGGCTGCGGCTGGTGACCGAGCAGGAGCAATGGGCGGGTGGGAACTTCTGGACCGGTAACACGGACGCCAACACGATCGTTGACGTACCCAAACCGAGAGTTATGCGTGTCTGGGAATGGACCGAAGGCAACATCCGGATGCGCGCAGAGCTGATGACGATGGCTGACGGACAGCAGTGTTCACAGACCCCGGAACTGCGCATTCCGAACAAGCTACCCGACACCTGGTGGCGAACGTTGCGAGAGTCGCTACAAACTCTGGCGATGGTGCCGACCAACCGTACGTACCTGACTGAGAACGAGATTGCAAGACGGTTGCAGGCATTCTTCGGCGACCGCGCCAACCCGACCGTGTCGGAGTGGACTGCGGCTCATACCGACCTGCACTGGGCAAACCTGAACGCACCCGACTTGGTGATAGTGGACTGGGAGGGGTGGGGTATCGCGCCATCCGGGTTCGACGCCGCGACGCTCTACCTGCATTCCTTGCTACAGCCGGCGACTGCGGAGCAGGTGCGCGCCGAGTTCAAGGAACTCCTGGAGCACCGGGACGGGCTGATCTCCCAACTTTATGTGACCACTCGGATGTTGCTGCGCATCGAGCACGGCGACTACCCCGACCTCGCCATCCCGTTGCACCGCAACGCCGAACGCGTCCTGCAGCGGCTCAGTGGTCGTCGGTGAACAGATGGTGCAGGAACCGGGCCGGGTCGGCCAGAAAGCCGCGGGTCAACGTCACCGGCTCGGCAGCATCGTAGTCGACCTGCTCGATGGTGCCGTCAGTGTCGACCTGCAGGATCCGGGCGTTGGGCACGGCGAGCAGGATCGGTGAGTGCGTCGCCACGATGAACTGCGACCCCTGCCCGACCAGGTCCCCGATCCGCCGGACCAACGCGAGGCAGCCACGCACCGACAACGCGGCCTCAGGTTCATCCAACAGATACAGCCCGTCCGAACCGAACCGGTGGATCACCAGATCCAGGAAGGACTCCCCGTGGGAGCGCTCGTGCGGGGACACCCCGCCGTAGGCGGGCAGCAACGGCGGGGAACCAGGATCAGCATCAAGCCGCTCGATCTCGCTGGCCACGTTGTAGAAGCTCTCCGCGCGCAGGAAGTACCCGGTCCGCGGCTTGCGCCCCCAGCGCAGCACCAGATGATCACCCAAGCTTGATTCGGTGGCTCTGGTAGCGAACCGGAAGGACTGCGACCCGCCTTCGGCGTTGAACCCAGCCGCCACAGCCAGCGCCTCGATGAGGGTGGACTTTCCCGTCCCGTTATCCCCCACCAGGAACGTCACCGACCCGTCAAGATCCAGCCCGCCGGCCCGCGACAGCCACCGAACCACCGGCAGACTGAACGGATACCGGTCCAGGCCGGTATCCGGAGCAAGCCGCACATGCCGCACATGCCGCACAAACCCACCAGCAACACGCACAGCCATCCTCACCCAGCCTCCAGCGCGCATACGGAACAGCGACAGTGCAGTCGAGTTCCGCCATCCGACGCTACCCCGACGTACGCGCGCACTCCCTCCCGGACCGCTCCTGATTGCCCTGCAGCTGCCGGACAGACGGCGAGCAAACGGGCGGAACATGCAGCTAAGGTCCATCCTGGTGAGTTCGCTGCCGAGCTCAGCGCAGCCATCACGTGCGGAATGGGGACAAGCGTGGGAATCACGCCAGTTGGTTGGGCGCCGCGCCTGTCCGCACGCCCATATGTGGTTTCGGACGAACCCACTGTGCTACAGCTGATCAACGCTGACCGGTTGCCCGGCCAACCGCAGACGACACCGGGGGCCGCATAGCGTGTATGCGTTCGAGTTCGCCTCCGCGCTCAGCCACGGACTTGAGGGGCTGCCGGTACGCCACCGCCCCGTGACGAGCAAGGTGCTTGCGGCCGCCGGGTTCGCGCGGCGCGACCTGTGGCGGTACATCCACCGGCGGCTGGACGCTCCGTTGCCACGGAAGGTGTGCTCACTCGCCGAAGTCTCTCCGAGCGTGGACCCGGCCGGCTGGCGGCTGGTCTTGCGCGAGGCTGACGGGACAGCGCTGGGGGAGGCGATTATCGGCCAGCCGATCGACGGGATCGGCATGTTGTGGTCGATCAGCATCGCGCCAGCCGCCAGCCGCGTGGCCTGGGCCGCGCGCTGCTGAACCAATGCTTCACTCACCTAACGGATAACGACGCCCGCGAGGTGATCGCCTATGTCGACGACGATGCCGCTGGGCATGTCTCGCGTCGGGTTCACCCACCTGATCAGCGGCAAAAATCTCCCGGTCTGGCCCGCCCTGGAGGCCCTGCTGGGCTTTTCGGCCGACTCGATCGGGCGCCGATGATGGTGGAACTGCGCAACGTCGCGCGGCTCAAGCCCGAGCAGCAGAGCACGGTGGCACAGAGCATCGAATCCTCGTCGTCCATGAATGACTTCGAGCTGGCCATCGGGCTGGAGGCGGTCGCCAGCGGGATCGAGGTCTTCGAACCCGCGCGCGCTACAGTTCGATACCCACCGCGATGCCGTCGAGCCCGCTGGGATGCTCGGCGGAGGCGAAACTGATGGCGTCGGCCCGGGATGCAGCACGGAGCGATTCGGCCACGGCTCGGGCCAGCTCGGCAGGTCGGCCCGTGGGTGCATCCACTATCAAGCGGGCGATCCGGGTTCCGGAATGTAGCCGATGCTGAGAGCGCAGCGCCCGGACAGCATCGAGTAAGATGATCATCTGGTCGATGTCGCTCGGATCGGTTTTCCATTGCTCATCGACTGTGGGCCACGGCGAGACGTGAATGCTGCTGGCCGTCTCCTGGTCGGCGTAAGAGCGCTGGTACAGGTGCTCGGTGACGAACGGCGCGAAAGGAGCGAACAGCGCGAGCACCGTCCGGTACACCTCCCGCATGGTCCACTGCGCACTGAGCCGTTCGAGATCAGAGTGCTTGTCCGGATCCAAGAAACGATCTTTGATCATCTCCAGATAGCGATCGCAGAATATGAACCAGAAAAATCTCGACGCCGCCTTGTGCGCCTGCATGAAATCATATTGATCGAACGCCTCGGTGGTCCGCTCGATTGCCTCGGCCAGATGGGCGAGCACCCAACGGTCCACGGCTGTCCGGTCAGCCACGGGGGTCGGCGCCATGGAGGATGCGTCGAATCCATCCGAGTGCAGATTTATGAAACGACCGACGTTCCAGAGCTTGACGGTGAACTTCCGGCCGACCCGCACGTCCTTCTCGTTGTACCGAAGATCATTGCCGAGCCGAGCCGACGTCGCCCACAGGCGCAGAGCGTCCGCACCATAGCGGGCGATGACCTGGTCGGGAACGTAGCGGTTGAACCCATCCGCGTTGGTTGACTTCTCCAAGTCGCGCTTCGAGATCTTCTTACCCTGCTCGTTGAGGCCCCACCCGGAAATCATCACCGTTTTCCACGGCACCCGGCCGAAGTGGAACTCCGACTGGATCAGAGTGTAGAACAGCCAGGTCCGGATGATCTCGAATGCCTGAACCCGCAGACTCATAGGAGCCAGTGTGGGGTCCGAGCCGGTCCCGGAAACCGCCCATCCGTCATTGATCTGCGGTGACAACGAAGATGTCATCCAGGTATCCATGACGTCAGGGTCTCCGGCGAAGCCACCCGGCTTGCCGCGTTGGGCCTCAACGAAACCCGGCGGTAGATCGGTGCTGGGATCCACCGGCAACGCTGACAGCTCTGGCGTCAGGACATGGTCCTGGATCGGCTCACCGTTCTCGTCTAGTCGATACCAGACCGGGAACGGCACGCCGTAGTGTCGCTGCCGGGTGATGTTCCAGTCCCACTTGAGCCCGTCGATCCAATCATCGAGACGCCGCATCATCATCTCCGGCGCCCACTCCAACTCTGTTGCACGTACCCGGAAACGTTCTCGGTGTTCCATGATACGAACAAACCATTGCGGCCGGATCTGGAACTCCACCGGTGTGGAGCAGCGCTCATGCACCCCGACCACCTGCCGGATTGAGGTGGAATCCAGTAACTCGCCGCTGTCTTTCAGCAGGTCGAGTATGACATGGCGAGCATCATCGATGTTTCGACCGGCTAGCGGTCCGGTCGACTGGTCGAACCGCCCGTCCGGACCGAGTACCAGACGCAGGTCGAGCGAGTCCCGACGCCACTTGTTCACGTCCTCGACATCGCCGAAGGTACAGACCATCATAAGTCCGGTGCCGAACTCGGGATCGACCGACTCGTCAACCTTGATCGGCACCTCGTGGCCGAAGACAGGCACCCGCGCGAACGTGCCCTCCAGTTCGGAATACCGCTCGTCACCGGGATGGAAGTACATCGCTACGCACGCCGCAAGCAGTTCCGGCCGGGTGGTGGAAATGATCAACGACCGGCCCGTCTCCGCGGACGAGAAATCGATCTGGTGGATGCGACCTCTGCGCTCCAAGTCCTCGACATCGGCCTGGGCCAACGCGGTCTGGCACTCGACGCACCAGAGGATCGGGTCCCGGCTCCGTCGGATATATCCGGCTTGCCGCAGCTTGATAAAGCTCGTCTGGGCCGTGGCCTGGCACCGAGGGTCGATAGTGGAGTATGTCTGAGACCAGTCCACCGACAGACCCACCCGACGCCAAAGATCCTCGTAACGCGCCGCAGTGGCCTTGGTCTCCTTCATGCAGAGCGCGATGAATTCAGCCCGAGGGGTGTCCGCTGCCTTGATACCGTACTTCTGCTCGACGAAACGCTCGGTTGGCAGGCCATTGTCGTCGAAGCCCATTGGGTAGAAAATGCGCTCGCCGCGCATACGACGGTATCGCACGACGAAGTCGGCCTGGGAGTAACTCATCGCGTGACCTACGTGCAGGTGCGAGGCCGACACGTACGGCGGGGGCGTGTCTATGCTGAAGACCGGCCCGCCGGCGTCTGGGTCGTACCGGTAGACGTCCCGCGCTTCCCAGAACGAACGGACGCCTGCCTCCACCGCGCTGGAGTCGTACTCACTGCTCTCCATGGGGTGCCAGAGTACCGGACCCTGGCACCACCCCAGCTGCCGCACCGACCGTCGCCCAGGGTGCACCGACGACCGAGCCAAAGGGCAGCCGGATCATCCGCGTCCTTGCCCGACTCGGCCAACAAGACCCGCGTACGATTGTCGGTGCCTCTCGCGACCTGCAACACCTCCGTTTCCGCAAGGGGCGCACCACCCTGTGGAAACACGCGGTTCTGACCCCTCTCGGTGATCAAGTGCTCACCTCATGCGATGAACTGGTCGACCACGAGGCGGGCTGAGCTGATCGCGCTGCCATTCCGGCCACGGCATCAGATCAGCAAAGGTTTACCAGGATGGACGGTGACACAGAACGGTGTCTTCGTATCTCAACGGAAAATGAATCGCAATAATCGCTCGGTGTGCGCCCAAGACCCGACGATGGCTCGCAAGGCTAGCCTGTATGAGGCAGTGGAACGCCTGTTGAGCAGGGTCGTGGTGCACAGCGAATGCGCAACAGGGCGCCGGAGAACAAGACGCCGCCGAGCTGCTCGAACGGACTCTCCCCGCCCAGCTCTGGTACGGAGTCGGCCTGCCGATGCAGCCAATCGATCCGTCGCAATGCGGGAGCCAATGCCGAGGCCGGACATGGGCACTTGACGGGGGTAACCTCACACCGCCATCCCCTCCAGCACCCGATCGGTGATCACCGAGATCGTCTGCTTCGACACCTCCGCGCCGTAGATCTCCGCCAGATGCGTCGGGGTCACGTTGGAGTGGTCAGCCTTGGCACAACACTTCACCGTGCAGGACGGCGAACCAGGCGTCGTTGTGGGCGGCCCAGTGGTGCCAGGCGAGTGCTGTGTCTGCGAGGTCGTCGCGGGTGGCCAGGTTGCGGTCTACGGCTTGGGTGGCGAGGGCCGAGCTGGTGACGCGGTCCGCCCAGAGGCCGCCCCACCAGGCGCGTTGCTCCGGGGTGGCGAAGCACCAGGCCGACGCCGAACTGGTGATCTCGTTGAAGCCGGCGGCTCGGACCCAGGACAGCAGGTGCCGTCCGGCGTCGGGCTCGGCCCGGTTGCTCCGGGCGACCCGCTGGTACAGGTCCAGCCAACGGTCCAGGCCGGGGTGCGGTGGGTACCACGTCATCGCTGCGTAGTCGGCGTCCCGGGCGGCGACGACCCCGCCCGGGGTGCACACCCGGCGCATCTCGCGCAGTGCCTCGACGGGGTGCGCCAGGTGTTGCAGGACCTGGTGGGCGTGCACGACGTCGAACGTGGCGTCCGGGAAGTCCAGGTGGTACACGTCGGCGACGGCGAAGCGGACGTTGCGTACGCCGTGGCGCTGCGCCTCGGCGCGGGCCTCCCCGAGCGGTGCCGGGTCGTTGTCGATGCCCACCACGGTGCCGGGTGCCACCCGTTGGGCGAGGTCGGTGGTGAGGGTGCCCGGGCCGCAGCCGACGTCCAGCAGCCGCCGGCCCGGCCGCAGATGCGGGACCAGGTAGGCGGCGGAGTTGTCCACGGTCCGCCAGCGGTGTGACCGCAACACACTGTCGTGATGGCCGTGCGTATAGGCATCGCGCTGCTCGCTCACCGGGTCAGGCTGTCACGCCACTGTCATCACGGCGTTGCTGCACGGCACGGCGGGTGAGGGCGTTACCCCCGCACGTGTGAGCCCACGGAAAGAGTCGATCTTCTCCCGCATCTCGTCCTGCCACTTGCCCGCCAGGCTCGGCGGGCAGACGACCACCGACCGGGCGCGGTGGTGTAGCAGCAGTTCCTGCGAGACGGCCGACCTCGTCAGTATCGCAGTCGTCAACGGATACATCGACGCACCCGACGGCTCCATCTTGCTGCAACAGATGGTGAACCTGGGCCGACGGCTGCGGCTTCCACGCTCGGTCGCAGCCCTGCACCGCTGACACCATTGATGAAAGTGACCAGCGAGGGAGGAGCCTCCGTCCCGTTGACTATGCTGCGGGCTGTTCCCGAGGACCGCGGGGTGTCAACAGGTCCGCTAGGGCCGTTAACCCGTGCTCACGGTCCTCGAGCAGGCACCGTGCCCGCACCATGTGGTCCACGGCCGCGAGGATCCGGTGGTTTTGCTCGACTCCCGTCTCGGCCAGCAGGTTGATGCGCAACCACTGTGACACCTGGCCCCACGAGTACAGCGACCATCCGTCGGCGGTCGTCATCGGCGGCGGAAATCCGCCCGGGCCGCGCTTGCCCGACGCCAGCAGTCGGGCGCTCTCGTAGGTGCGCCCGGAGCGAGCGGCGATGTCCTTGAGTGAGACGAGATCATCACTGGCCACCGCACACACAACCAGGCCGGTGGACTCGACATCGCGGATGGCAGAGGTCAGTGCGTCGAGGAGAGTGTCGGCGGCTCGATCGAAGTGCAACCACCCGTTACCGGCCACGGTCTCTGGGGTGGAGTCAGCACAGCCCGCCTCGAACAGCGCGTCCAGCTCCTCACCGCTGGGCGCGTGGTCGAGGATCAAGGTGAACTCATGGCTGCTCATCGGTGCTCCTCGTGTCGGTGGCGGCCTGCGAAGCGGTGCACTCGCATCGCGACATGCTCGGGAACGCTCGGCGTGGACCACAACGACAGGTCGTCGCCGCAGACCTCGCAGATCAGCACACCCCAACGGTGGCCCTTGTGGATCTGGTCGACCCGTAGGCCCGGACGGGCGACCGCAGCCAGTGCCTCGGCGATCGGCTTCTTCGGGTGCCGGCCGCTACTGACCATGTTGCGAGTGTACAACAAAATGGTGCTTCCACGGTGCCGGTGCCGGTCGTGCAATCGGTGATGGTCCGTGGGCGCCGCGCACGGAGTCAATCTCGGCACGCCTGGATCACAAGTTGCACAGCCGGCGAGTTTGACGACGCGAGCTGACGCCTGACCTGGTGCGGCGAGCCTCGGACCGCCGAGCCGGAGGTCACCGTGATCGGTACCGCGGCGAATCCGACGTGCGTCGGGCTACCGCCTGACGCCGCCCTGCGGACAGCGCCTGCTCGGCCGCGCTACTGTCGCCGAGCGCGACACCAGCGCTGTCCGAGGCCGCCCGAGCAGCCCTGACGTCGCGCTCGGCGCACGCAGGGCTGTCGCTGCGAAGCATGCGGCATCGCTGCACGGGGCGGGTGTCAGCGGGGGCGCTGGCGGGCGACCAGGGCACCGAGCGCGGTGAGCACCGCGATCGCCAGGCCGATCCACAGTGCTACCGGAACGGGGCTATGGAACACCCCGGTCCGGCCGTGGGATGCGGACTGGGAACCAGCTGGCGGGATCGGGTCGGGAAGCGCCCCCGGAGTCGTCTGGGCCGGCTCGGGCGGTGGTGCCTGATCCACCAGCTGCCCGACCGGGTGGCCGGCGGGCAGCGCGAACCCGTAGTCCAGCAAGCGGGCGGCCTGTTGCCACATCGGCACCGGTCGCTGCTCGCCTCGCATCAGCACCACGATCAGGCGTCGCCCATCGCGCTGGGCGGCGTCGACCTGGGTGTGCCGGGCGTCGTCGGTGAACCCGGTCTTGCCACCCAGCGCGCCGGGGTAGTTCCGGAGCAGTTTGTTGTCGTTGCTCAGCACGAACCCGGGCCGGTCGCCGAAACCGGGAAAGTCCACCTCGCGGGTGCGCAGCAGCTCAGCGAGCAACGGGTGGTCCAGTACCTGGCGAAACGCCAGTGCCAGGTCGTAGGCCGAGGTGCTCATGCCCGGGCCGTCGAGCCCGGACGGGGTGGCGGCTCGGGTGTCCAGCGCGCCCAGCCGTCCGGCCAGCTCGTTCATCTGCTCAACGGTCTGTGGCACGCCACCCAACTGCTCGGACAGGGCGTGCGCGGTGTCGTTACCGGACACCAGCAGCAGGCCGGTGAGGAGCTGCCGGACGGTGTAGCGGCCTCCCGGGCCGAGACCGGCTCGGCTGCCCTCCTGGTCGGCGTCGGCCTGGGTGGCGACCACGACCCGGTCGGGCGCCAGCTGGTCGGTAGCCAGCAGGGCGGTGAACAGCTTGATCGTCGAGGCCGGACGGTGCCGGGCGTGCGGATTCCGGGCGGCGAGCACCTCCCCGGTGCCGGCGTCGACCACCAGCCACGATGTCGCGCTGATCCCTTCCGGCGGGCTGGGCGCGCCGAGTGGCAGCACCAGCCCGCACACACCCATCAGTGGCCCACCCACCGGACGATCCGGCACCCGCAACACCGGAGGCGCCGAGACGCCGGGCCAGGCGGGCACCTCGGAGAGGTCGACCGGCGGAGGCGGGGCGATCTGGTACGGGCACCCCGTGGCATCCGACGTGCCGGCGGTGGCTTGTGCGACGCCGAGCAGGGTTGTGGCACCGACGATGGCGATCAGGGCCAGGACCACCCGGGATCGGCTCATCCGCACGGGCGAAGGCCAGCGTGCCCGAGACGTGCGATGCGTTGCCACAATCAGTGCACGGTGAGCCGGTCCTCGACCCCACCGACCAGGGCCCGCCAGGCGGCCACCTCGGCATCGAACGGAGCGCTGGGTGCCAGCCGCGTCGGATCCGGTCGTAACAGGAAGGAGACCAGCCAGCCCAGCGGTTCGGAACTGGCCAGCGCCTTGCTCGCCGCATCCGATCCGGCCCACTGCTCGGCGTCGGTGATCAGTTCCACGGCCAGCTCGAGCTGGCTGGGATCGACGGTCTCGGGGCCCCCGGCGAGGTCGTCGGCCAAGCCGGCGAGCACGTAGCTGTTGCCGGCGTCGATCGTCACCTCAAGGTCGCCGGCGTGGGCCTTCTCGGCCACCTCGGGCCAGGTGGACACCTCGGCGAGGTCGTGATCCTTGGGGCTGCCGCCAAGGTAGCGAGCCAGCGCGCGCGGCGACCCGAAGACCTCGATCCGCCCGCTGCTGCCGAGGAAGATCGGCGCGTCGTCGAGGTAGCAGCGCAGCGTGTAGTGCTCGCCCAGATCGCTGATGATCCGGATCGGGTCGATGCCGGCCGCTGACCAGAACGCCGCCGCGGGGGCCGGCGGGGCCGCCTCGTCGGCAGCCGCCTGCTCGGTGACCGCATCGGCCTCGGCCAGCTCGGTTTGCGCCCTGGCCAGCGCCGCCGCATCGACGTCCGGAGTGCGGACCATCCCGTCGATCGCATCGAGCACGTCGTCCCAGCGCTGGGCGATCACGGTGCCCAGCGCCGCCCAGCGTCGCTCGCCCTCCCGGCCACCGAAGGCGAGGGTGCCTCCGTCGAGGATGCCGAACCCCGGGGTGGAGTCGAGCACCTCGTGCACCACCTCCAAGCCGCACACGTCGGCCAGCGAGCGCACGATCGACACCACCTCGGCAAGATCCCCGATCACCCAGGTGTCCGGTGGTTGGGCGACCAGCTCGGGCACTCCGATGAGGTCATAACGCCGGGATTCCTCGGGTCTCAGGTCCGCCGCGGGCAACCGTGGCACCAGTGCCCAGGCCGGGTGGTCGGCGAGGTCGTGGTCGGGCACGGTGCGCACGAAGCCGACCAGCGCCGCAACGTCGGGAAATGCGAAGAGGTTGTCGTCGTCGCCGAGGAACGCCTCCCACTCCTCGCTGTCCGCACGCCAGGGTGGCGCCCACAGCGTCACCAGGTCGCCGGCGGTCAGGGAGAACTCGATCGGCACGATGTCCGCAGCCATGGTGAGGCAGCGTAGCTCGTGAGTGCGTAACAGTGTTCCAGCACCCAATGTCACTCACGAGGCCACGTTTACGGGCTGGCGAGCCAGCCCGTAAACGTGGCCAGTATCGCCGCCTCGAACACCTCGGCGGGTGTCCGAGCCTGGGGCGGTGTCAGGCAGCCGAGTTCCAGGGACACCAGACCGTGCGCGTTGGCCCACAGGGCGGTGGCGATCAGGGTGGGATCCTCGTCGCGCAGCAGCCCCGCCGCGCTGGCCCGGCGGACCGCGTTGAGCAGTGGGGTGAAGGTGGCCTCGGCGGGTGCCCAGCCCGGTGGGGTGGGCACCGGTGAGGTGAGCATCACCGCGTAGCAGAGCGGGTCGGCCAGGGCACCGGCCCGGTAGGCGTGGATCAGCGCCAGCAGGTCGGCCAGCGGATCGTCCGACGGCGCCACCGTGTCCAGATGCTCTGCGAACCTGGTGAACGCCTCGACGGACAGCGCCTGCAGCAGCCCCGGCTTGCCGCCGAACAGTGCGTACACCGCGCTGGTCGAGGTGCCTGCCGCGGCGGCCAGCCGGCGCAGGCTCAGCGCCTCCGGACCTTCTGAGTTGAGGAACTCCCCGGCGGCGTCGAGCAGCCGGTTCCGCAGCACCTCGTCATGCAGCTTAGGTCGTGGCACGCGCTGATTCTATAACGCCGTTTTCCGCATTCAGCGGGCTCAGCGGGCTATCGGAGTGTCGGTAACCCCGCTGAGCCCGCTGAATGCGTTCAGGCTTGGGTGAGCAGGTTCCGGAGCAGGGTGCCCATCCGCGCTGCGGTGATGTGGGCGGTGGCGAGCATGGTGTGGTGGTCCAGGGGGGCGTCGGTGAGACCGGCGGCAGGGTTGGTGACCAGGGAGATCCCGAGCACCGCGGCGCCTTCGGCGCGGGCGGCGATGGCCTCCAGCACGGTGGACATCCCGACCAGGTCGGCTCCCAGCGCGCGCAGCATGCGGACCTCGGCCGGGGTCTCGAAGTGCGGGCCGGGCAGCCCGGCGTAGACGCCCTCGCGCAGGGTCGGGTCGATGTCTCGGGCCAGTGCGCGTAACCCG
This sequence comes from Pseudonocardiaceae bacterium, assembly GCA_050700055.1. Classification (GTDB taxonomy): domain Bacteria; phylum Actinomycetota; class Actinomycetes; order Mycobacteriales; family Pseudonocardiaceae. The sequence continues at coordinate 40,930 of JBOHGE010000010.1, read as the reverse complement.
GGGGAGTAGGTGTCGGTGAGATCGACGAACCGGGGTCCGACCAGGGGAGAGGTCGCGGTGAGGTTGAGGTGGTCGGAGATCAGCACCGGCTCGCCGACCTCGAGACCAGGGGCGATACCGCCTGCGGCGTTGGTGAGCACGACCACCCGCACGCCCGCCGCGCAGGCGGTGCGCACCCCGTGCACGACTTGGGCCACCCCGTGACCCTCGTAGCCATGCGTGCGGCCGAGCAGCACCAGGATGCGCCGATCACCCAGCGGTACCGACCGGACCGTCCCGGCGTGCTCGGCGACTTGTGGTGCCACGAAACCGGGCAGCTCGGTGAACGGGATCTCGGCGGTGGGGGTGCCCAGCACGTCGGCCGCAGGACGCCAGCCGCTGCCCAGCACCACAGCGATGTCGTGCGCGGCCACCCCGCTGCGCTGGGCGAGCGCGACCGCGGCGGCCTGGGACAGCTCAGTCATGACCGGCAGCTTATGGTGATCACCTTCCGGAGGTGAATCCCGCCACCACCGGCTCGAACAGCGCCGTGCGCCCGGCTCCCTCCCGCTCGGTCGGCACGGTGACGGCGACCACCCACAGATCCGGACCGACCGGTACCAGCCGCAGGTAGGTGGTGCGGCGTAGCTCGCCGCCCTCCTGGGTTCGGAAGGTGGCGTCGAGCCTGCCGCCGGGCAGTACCTGCCGCTGGGTCGCGACCAGCTCGGGCACCGCCTGCGCCACTCTGCGCAGATAGCCGGTCAGGTACTGGTCCGCGCCGCCGTTGGGCGCCGCACCGGTGACCCGCTCCACGGCGATGACCTCTGAGCCGTCCGGTGAGACGAAACGCGCCACGGTGCCCGAGATGTTGCCCAGCACCCGATGCTCGCGAAATTCCAGCCACCCCGGTGGCACGCCGACGGTGAACCGGACCGACTGGGTGCCGTCAGGCTCGGTGAGCTGCAGCTCACGGGTTACCAGCGCCGTGTCGTCGGCGCCCGTTCCGGGCGGGGCGCTGGGTCCCAGGTAGGGCAGCGCCGGCTGCCCGGCGGCAACCCGGACGAGCCCGAAACCGGCGGCGGCCGCGCCGAGGAACAGCAGCGTGGCCACCATCCACCGGACTACCCTGCGTCCGGCACTGATCGCGCTGCTTTGCCGCGCCGCTGCCCGTGGCGTGGGGGCCGACTTCACGTCAAAGGGCAGCGGCCCCGGGTCCGCCGCGAGCTGCGGGGTGGCGCGGTGCTGACCAGCCGGCTGGCCGGTGAAAAGGGGGCCGTGGAGATGAGGATCCGGGTCCGCGGGGTGGCTGAGATCGGGGTGGCTGAGATCGGGGTCGGTGGGATCAGGGTCGGTGGGATCGAGATCGGGGTCGGTGGGAGGGGAATCGGTACGCGGGAGCTCAGCGGGTAGGACGTCGGCGGACTCGGGCGGTGCGCCCAATAGCCGGCGCACCTGCGACAGTGGCATCCGGCGGGCCGGATCTTTGATCATCAGTCCGCTGATCACCTCGGCGAGCGGCCCGGAACACGACGGCCGGGGCACTTCGTCCTGCACCACCGAGGCGACGGTCGCCATCGCGGTGCCCGCGTCGTAGGGGGGCCTGCCCTCGAAGGCGGAGAACAGCGTGGCGCCGAGTCCCCACAGATCGGCCGCCGGGTTGACCGGACCGCCGGAGGCGATCTCGGGAGCGATGTAGGCAGGGGAGCCCAGCATCAGACCGGTGGCAGTCAAGGTCTGATCAGCTGGATTGCGGGCGATCCCGAAGTCGGTGAGCTTGATCCGGCCGTCGTGTGCCATCAGCACGTTGCCGGGTTTGACGTCCCGGTGGGTGATGCCCGCCGCGTGTGCGGCCTGCAACGCGGCCGCCACGGCGGCTCCCACGGCGATCACCCGCTGCGCCGGTAGCGGCCCGTCCAGCAGCAGCTCGGCCAGGCTGCGCGAGGCCACCAGCTCCATCACCACGAACGGTGCGGCATCCTCCCGAGCTACGTCATAGAGGGTGACCACGTTGGGGTGAGACAGTGCGGCGATCGTTCTGGCCTCCCGCAGAGTGCGTTCGCGCAACGCGTCGGCCTCGGCGTCCGGGATCCCCGGTGCCAGCAGCACCTCCTTGACGGCTACCGCTCGACCGAGCACCTCGTCGTGGGCCGACCACACCGTCCCCATCGTGCCCCGGCCCAACACCGCGCCGAGCCGGTAGCGCCCTGCCACCAGGCGGGGCGTGGGGTTGGTCACCGTCACATGATGCCCCGTCTGGTGGCTGCGGTGCGGTCCCCTGCGTTGTGGTGCCTGCCGGCGTGTGCCATACAGGCAGGATGACGGACAAGACCGCGGAGTCGGGTTTCGAGATCAAGCCGGTGTACCACGCCGGCGACGTCGCGGACGGCTTGGCGGGCCGGCTCGGTGCGCCCGGGGAGTTCCCTTTCACTCGCGGGGTCTACCCCACCATGTACACCCAGCGCCCGTGGACGATGCGCCAGTACGCCGGGTTCGGTACCTCCGCTGAGTCCAACGCCCGCTACCACCAGCTCCTCCACGCTGGGCAGACCGGCCTGTCGGTGGCCTTCGACCTGCCCACGCAGATGGGTTACGACTCCGACGAGGCCATCGCGCACGGCGAGGTCGGCAGGGTCGGGGTGGCCATCGACTCGATCGAGGACATCCGGACGTTGTTCGCCGGCATCCCGCTGGACGGGGTGTCCACCTCGATGACCATCAACGCCCCCGCCGCCCTGCTGTTGCTGCTGTACCAGCTGGTGGGCGAGGAGAACGGTGTTGCGGCGGACCGTTTGACCGGGACGGTCCAGAACGACGTGCTCAAGGAGTACATCGCTCGGGGCACTTACATCTACCCGCCAGCTCACTCCCTGCGGCTCACCGCGGACATCTTCGCCTACTGCCAGGCCGAGATCCCGCGCTGGAACACCATCTCGATCTCCGGATACCACATGGCCGAGGCGGGCGCGAACCCTGCGCAGGAGATCGGGTTCACCCTCGCCAACGGGGTGCAGTACGTGCAGGCCGCGCTGGATGCCGGGATGGCCGTCGACGAGTTCGCGCCGCGGCTGTCGTTCTTCTTCGTCTCCCGCACCACGCTGCTGGAGGAGGTCGCGAAATTCCGCGCCGCCCGGCGGATCTGGGCCCGGATGATGGCGGAACGCTTCGGCGCGCGGAACCCCAAGTCGCTGATGCTGCGGTTCCACACCCAGACCGCCGGGGTGCAGCTCACCGCCCAGCAGCCCGAGGTCAACCTGATCAGGGTCACCGCGCAGGCCATCGCCGCGATCTGCGGTGGAACCCAGTCGCTGCACACCAACGCCTACGACGAGGCGATCGCGCTGCCCACCGAGAAGGCCGCCCGGCTGGCCCTGCGCACCCAGCAGGTGCTGGCCTTCGAGACCGACCTGACGTCCACAGTGGATCCCTTCGCCGGCTCCTACGCGGTCGAGGCGATGACCGACGAGGTCGAGGCCGCCGCGGTGGCCCTGATTGAGCAGGTGGATGCGCTGGGTGGTGCGGTGGCGGCCATCGAGGCGGGCTTTCAGAAGTCGGAGATCGAGCGGACCGCCTACCGCACTGCTGTCGAGATCGACTCCGGCGATCGGGTCGTGGTCGGGCTCAACCGCTACCGGCTCGACACCGAGGACCCGTACCAGCCGCTGCAGGTGGACCCCACGATCGAGGACCGCGCCCGCGCGCGGCTCGCTGTGCTGCGCGCGTCGCGATCGTCCATTGAGGTCGGCCGTGCCCTGGACGAGCTGCGCAAGGCCGCGGCGGGCAGTGACAACGTGCTGTACCCGATGAAGCGAGCGCTGGCCGCCCGCGCCACCGTGGGTGAGGTCTGCCACACCCTGCGGGAGGTGTGGGGTACCTACCTGCCCGCTGAGATTTTCTGACCCGAAGACCTCGGCCCGCCGTATCACAGAATGTATCCAGAGGATCGTCCACCGTCCTCTTCTTCTGCAGGGAGCAGCCGCAACCGCAGATGATGACGGCTGGTGGGCCAGCCCGCCCCACCCTCCGCTGAACGGGGAAGTTTTGATCGCGTGCAGTAGTCAGCGACGGCTAATCGGAGACGGTGAGCAGCCACACAGCGATTGGCATCACTCACATTGCCACTTCGTACCGCCGATCGGGCAGAATCCGCGTATGAGTGCGGCGGCCACGGCCCGTGCCGCCGCCATCGAGCGGCGGGTGACAGATGCGCGCATGTTGCCCTGGGAAGCGCCCAACATCGTTCCCGGGAACACGCCGGCGTTGTATGCTCCGCGAGCGTCTGACGACGAGTCCCTGCAACAGCGGAAGACTCGGCTACCAGCCTCCTTCGAGGCTGAGGCGTTGGCCACCGGGTATACCCACGAGGTGGCCCAGGTTCTGCGGCTGGAAGGCCCCCACCGTCATCTGGTACGCCTCCAGCGTCATCGACTAGTTAGCAGCGTGTGCCGGTGCTATATGGCCCTGGCGACCGCCGCCGGAGGTACCGTGTGACCGCCCTGGAATCCCCCCTGCTGCCCTCGGCAGGGGCACTCTCACTTGCTTCGCTGGATGTCGCGGCCGGTCGCGGTCCGTCCTGGTTGGACGGATGGCTGGCGGCTCACGGCGCCGATCTGGTTGCCTGGCGCAGGCACATCCACGCCCACCCGGAACTCTCCTTCCACGAGCACGCCACTACCGCACTGATCGTCGCACGCCTCACCCGCGCCGGCCTGACCCCCACGGTGTTGCCCGGGGGCACTGGCCTGGTCTGTGACATCGGTACCGGTTCGCGGTGCGTGGCGCTGCGCGCTGACCTCGACGCGTTGCCCCTGCGGGAGGCCACCGGGTTGCCGTTCGCCTCGACTGCGGACGGCGTGATGCATGCCTGCGGGCACGACGCGCACACCACGATCCTGCTCGGCGCGGCGCTCGCCCTGGCGTCGGCCCCGCCGCTGTCCGGCCGGATCCGGGTGATCTTCCAGCCAGCTGAGGAGGTGATGCCCGGTGGTGCATTCGACGTGCTCGCCGCCGATGCTCTGTCCGGTGTGGACCATGTCTTCGCGCTGCACTGCGATCCTCGAGTGCTGGTCGGTCGGATCGGCACCCGGGTCGGGCCGATCACCTCGGCGGCTGACCTGATCGAGCTGCGGCTGTCCTCGCCCGGAGGGCACACGTCGCGGCCGCACCTCACCGCCGATCTGGTGCACGCGCTCGGCACGGTGATCACCGGCCTGCCGGCGCTGCTGTCCCGGCGGGTCGACCCACGCTCGGGCACCGTGCTCGTGTGGGGCACGGTGCAGGCCGGTCAGGCTGCCAACGCCGTCCCCCGGGATGGGCTGCTACGTGGCACGCTGCGCACCGGGGACCGCGAGGTTTGGGTCGATCTGGAGCTGCTGGTCCGTGAGCTGGTTGGCGCTCTGCTCGCGCCCACCGGGGTCGGGTTCGACCTGCGACATGTCCGTGGCATGCCGCCGGTGGTCAACGAACCGGTCAGCACCCGGATGCTCCGTGACGGTGTCGCCGCCGCGATCGGTGCAGATGCCTTGGTCGGGTCTGACCAGTCCTCCGGAAGCGAGGACTTCGGCTGGTACCTCGAGCAGGTGCCCGGGTCTATGGGTCGTCTTGGCGTCTGGTCGGGTGAAGGCCCCCAGCATGACCTGCACAAGCCCACCTTCGACCTCGATGAGCGCGCGCTGCCGCTGGGCGTGCGGGTGATGGTGCATGCCGCACTGACCGCCCTCGCCTAGTCCCTAGCGATCCGGAGTTCACGGCATGAACGATTTTCTGCGATTCGATGGTGCGCACGCCACGCAGGCCGAGGCCCAGTACCACAGTCCCGAGATGTCGCGGCAGCGGGACCACCTACGCGCCTTGCTGGCGCTGCGCCCCGGAGAACGGGTGCTCGATATCGGCTGTGGGCCGGGGATCTTGGCTGAGGAGATGGCGCGGGAGGTCGGGCCGACCGGCGCGGTCTGCGGTATCGACATCAGTGAATCCATGCTGGCCCTGGCCGAGCAGCGGTGCGGCGCCGAGGACCAAGTGACCTTGCAACCAGGACGAGCCGAAAGTATCCCTTTCGGGGACGAAGAGTTCGATACGGCGATCGCCGTCCAAGTCTATGAGTACGTGCCCGATGTCGAACGTGCCCTCGCCGAGTTGTTCCGCGTGCTGCGACCCGGCGGACGAGCCGTGATCCTCGACACCGATTGGGACTCATTGGTGTGGCACACCGAGGATCGGACCAGGATGCGAGGAATTCTCGAACTCTGGGACGGCCATTTAGCCGATCCCAGGCTGCCCGAGCGGCTAGGGCATCTGCTGACCCGAGCGGGCTTCGAAGAGAAGAGCCTGACGACACTGACCTTCCTCAACCGGGAATGCCATGAGGGCACCTACAGCTTCTGGTTGATCGGATTCGTCGAGTCGTTCGTGTGCGCCCAAGGCGGGGGCAGCCCGGAGGAGGCGCACGCTTGGGCTGCCGAGCTGCGTGCGCTGGCCCGTGAGCGACGCTACTTCTTCAGCCTCGGCCGTTACGCCTTCACGGTGCTCCGTCCGGCGAGCTGAGCGCGCCGTTACGAGTGGCTCAGCCCAACCTCAGTTGCTCAACGAGCGCGTCGATGCCGTGTTGGCGAACGACGCTGGCAGCATCGGTCGCCGGACATGTCTCGTCCTTGAGCCGCTGAGCCAGGGGCTCAAGCGCCTCCGGCGGTGCTATTGGCTCGTCTGCCAGCGCGCTGATCGCCAGATTGAGTGCCGCCGTTCCCCACTCCCTGAGCGGGCGCCCCTGGATGCGGGTTGCCCAACCCTGCGTCAATACGTCGCTCGCGCACGTCCTGACCTGTTCCAGCGTCCATCCCTCGACGAGAGTGCGGCAACCCTCGATATCCTGTAGCCAGGCGAGGAACATAGCCAACCAAGAGAAGCTCTCGTCGCGGGCCATGGACGGGAGGTGGCGAATCTCAATAAAGCTGCTGCGACCCTGGTCGACCAAGACCGACTCGGCCCGGTCGGCGGCGACCGCCGCCATGATGTCGGCGACAGTCGCACCCTCGTCCAGCCGGACCTTGACCCGCACGGCAGGCCAGGAGAAGACCAGCCCGGTCGCCAGATCGGCCGCCGTGCAACTCAGGGTTACCTTCTCACCGCTCAGGTCGATGAACTTCGCCTGGTCCGCTGCGGCGAAGTCGGCTGTGGTCAGCCCTTCCTCGACCGGATAGTAGATTTTTCCGTTCCGCGAGATCTCGAAGAGAGGGAGCGACCATGTCTGATGCATGAAATCCGCCAAGCTGGTGTAGAGGCGGCGGGGCAGGTGAAGACGGTGAGCGAAGAATGGGTTGCACTCGGCTAGCGCCAGATAGCCTTTGATGCGAAGCGAGAGCCAGGGTTGGATTCGGCCGCCGAATACCGATGAATTGGCACCCCAAGCGCAGATCAACGGTGACATCTTGATCAACGTGTTACACGACGTGATGATTTGCGACAGGGGAACATCGACATTGAACTGCAATGCCGCGAAACCTGGCCAGGCGTCGGCGGCATAGTGACTCGGGTACCGCTCCATCAAGGTGGCCCACAATTGGTAGTGACCCTTGCTTGCGATGTAAGCGCGTCCGAGCGTCTCGGTTTTTGGTTGGCACCCGTAGCCCAGGACCGACAACCTCTGCGACCTCAATGCGGGAAGGATCACTGAGTCGAGGTCGTCGTTCCAGGCTGCTTGCGCGCTCCCGAATCCCTCCCGCGGAGGAAAGGCGACTTCGAGGGTACAGAAACCGTAGTCGGTCCCCACATCTAGTGTTCCGCCGTCCTGTGGCCTCTTCGCCCCCAGGAGAGCCCCGCTCAGCGTGTCACAGTAAGGCTCGAAGCCGCTCCGCTCGACGAGGTGACGGAACACGGCCTGGACGGCGGGGTAACTCGCGGCGGCGCCCTGCCGATCAACGACCGGCAGCTCCGACTCAATGCCGATCTTCATCCGACTCCCTCCATCGCCAACGAGGACTGATGCTGCTCAGGATATCGCCCCAGGCGTGGAGGCGCGCCTGGGGCGCGAACGGGTCCTCACCTTCGGTGATCTCCAGCCCGTCGCCAGCATCGACACCTAGACCAAGCCAGCACAGGGTGGCTACCGCACCAGAATGCTACCCGGTGCCAGCGGAATGGACTTCCAGGCGGATGCGTTTGTTGCCCTTTCCCTTCGATTCGGTGCCAGTCACCGCGACGAGGCCGACCTCGGCGGTGTTGAGGACGTGAGTGCCGCCGTCGGCCTGCTTGTCCAGTCCAACGATGTCAATCACGCGGAGTGGGTCGATCTCTGCCGGGATCAGGTTCGCGGACGTGCGGATTAGCGCTGGATCAGCGTCAGCGGCCGAACGGCCAAGAAACTCCACCACTACCTCGCGTGCGGTCTGGATCTCCTCGTTAATGCGTCGCTCCACGCGCTGGCCGAGTTCGGTCGACATGCTTGCCAATGGGAAGTCAAGCCGTCCCTTGCCCGGATCCATGTTGCCGCCGGTGACGGCGACCCGGAACTCCGTCCAGATCACGCCGCAGAGAATGTGTAACGCGGTGTGCGTGCGCATTAGCAGATGGCGCCGCTCCCAATCCAACTCGCCGTAGATCTCGGCCCCGGTGTTCGGCAGCTCCGGCGCGTCCAGCCAGTGCCAGATGCGGCCACTCTCTCGACGCACCTTGACCACCGCGGCGTCTAACCCGTCCCAGCTCAGCCGGCCGAGGTCGAATGGCTGCCCGCCGCCTCCCGGGTAGAATGCCGTCCTCGCCAGCGCGATGCGGCCCTGGTCCCGGTCGATCTCAAACACGGTGCTGTCGAACGACCGTCGATAGGCGTCGGTAGTAAACAGCTCCGTGTCTACTAGGTCTGCTGACGGAGTCGTTGCAGTATTGTGACCTGGGACCGCCATGTCAACATCCTTTCCTTTTATATCAAGCCGTCGAGCGCGGCGAGTAGTCTTGAACCAATTCGTAGGAAAATGTCAAGAGTATTCTCGTCCCCGGCGTCACCTGCTGCTTGCGCGTGCGAGCGGCCTCCACACTAGCGGCTCTCTGCGACAAAGCTAGGAGCAGGGTCTGGCTGGTGCGGGTGGAGGGCGTCGGCGGTGATGGTCATCTCGCTCAGGTTGGCACCGAGGTTGGTGAGCTGGTCAAGCGGCGGGGTGAGCATGGGTACGAGGCTCCGGTGCAACAAGACGTCTGTGCAGGAGCACTCGTCCTACCGGGGCCTCATTCGTCCACCGGCACGACCCGCCGAAGATCACCGAGGCAATGCCACTTGGTTATAGCGTCGGTGGGGATGTTGTGGTGACCGGATGGCCGGCAGGGCGGCCGTGGTACGACAGGGTGATCTTGGTGGATGGCGGTCCTCGGGGTAGTGATCATGGGGGTCGTGGCAGCGGGGGACACCGGGGATAGCTGCTCTTGATCAGCCTGGCAGAGCTGTGCTCGCACAGCTCTGCCAGCCGGAGACACTCCTGGCTTCGTGACATTGTGTCCTGGAGACCCGGTGGGCGAGCAATTGCCACCCACCTTAACTGTGTGCCGACTATCCTGGAACGGCGACGGCTTCGGGGGCGGCGACCTCCAATGCGTCAAGGTAGTCCAGAACTCCGTCGTAAGCGAAGGTGAGCAGGTGTGAGCCTTTGTTAAACATCTTTGCCCACCGGCATACCGCGACGAGATTGGCCGCCGAAGAAATCCCGACGGCCAGCGCCTCCATTTTCATCAGCTGTCGCATCATGGTGACCGCTTCGGAATAGCTGACGGGAATTTCCTCATCGATCAGCCGCATGTCGAGCACGGCGGGGACCAGGCCTACGGCCAGTCCCTGGATGTCGTGCGGGACGAACCTGTTCTCCCGCAGCGAGCAGCCTTCAGGGACTACAGCGCCAATGCGCATGTCAGGGTTGTGCCGCTTGAGGACGCGGCCGATGCCGGTGAGGTGGCCGCCGGTCCCCACGCCGGCAACCATCGCGTCCGGTGCTACGCCTTCGAACGCCGACAGGATCTCCGCTGCCGTGGTACGCTCGTGGATCTCCGGGTTAGCGGGATTGGCTTGCTGGTTGAGCATCACCCAGTCGGAGTTATCAAAAAGCATTTTCAGCGCAAGTTCGGTGTGCGAATTATTGCCCAGCCGGTGGTCGGACAGGGCGATTTCGGCTCCGTAGTGCCTGAGTAGGCGCTGCTTGGTCATGCTGTAGTTGTCCGGGATGACGAGCACCAACCGGTAGCCGAGAATCGCCGAGACCATCGCCAAGCCGATGCCGGTGTTGCCGCCGGTGGACTCAATGATCGTTTGGCCGCTGTGCCTGGTCAGCTCGCCAGCACACTCGGCTTCGAGAATCATATTGTAGGCGATGCGGACCTTATGGCTCCCCCCAGGGTTCAGCAGTTCGAGCTTCAGGTAGATCTTCCTGTCCAGCTCGGCGTCCAGCCGGGCCAAGCGGACCACAGGGGTGCCCCCAATTGCATCGAGCACTGAGTCGACGATCGGCACTGTGTTCACCTCATCTGCATATCTGGGAGAGTAACTGTGCGGCAACAATGGTCAGTTAGTCGGCTTCTGGGGTGAACGGGTAAACGGTAGGCTCAGTGTGACGGCGGAACCGCTGTCATGGAGCCGGATGTGAGTGATCGCTCTGCTGTCACAGGCTCTTGGGAAGATTTTTACGGTCATATATTTGGCGTTGCGCTGTAGGATCGCCATGTTATCTGCCTTCAGGGGAATCTGGGATGGGCCAAGCACGTCGACCTGGAGACCGGGGCGGTTAAGGTCTCTGCCGTGCAGACGAAACCGGAACTTGCCGAGAGCTTCGATACCGTAGACGATGACCGGCCGGGGCCCGGAGACGATCTGATACTGGTGCAGCACAGACACTTGGCTGCTGGCGGGCACGTTGTTGCGCACCAGCGTGTGGCTGCCCACCACGACATCGTCGCCTATTGATATCGGTCCCAGAAGGCGTGCGAAGCAGCCGACTTCGACCCGATCGCCCAGCCAGGGGTGCCGACGACCGGTGGTGTTGTTCGCGATGCCCAACGCGCCGATAGCGACACCCTGCAGCAGGTAGCAATCGGTGCCGATCACGACGTCTTCGCCGATGACTGTGCCCATTCCGTGGTCGACGACGAAGCGGGGGCCGATTTCGGCCGAGGGGTGGATTTCGACGCCGGTCTCGACCTTTGCGCGCTCCGACAGTGACCGCGCTACTATCAGCGCCTCCAGTTGGCCCAGGCAGGGCGCGGTGGCGACGGCGTGGGCGAGTCGGTATGCCAGTACAGCGCGGAAACTAGTGTATGACTCCACCACGTAGCGCCACGACCCCTTGCTGGCCGGGTCGCGGGTGGACAGCGTGAGTAGGTCGACGGCCGCCATTACGGCCGCTTCCTCGACCAGTGACGACAATTCGATCGCGTTATGCGCAAGTCTTGATTTCCATGGATCGATCCGCTCGTACATTCCATGTCGCAATATCGCCCGAACCTCCTCGAGCTCGTCTTGACGGTAACACTCACCTTCCGCGCGGTCGGCGGGGTACGATCTCCCCGGCTTGGCCATGACCAACGCTTCATCCCGCCGCGGCTTCAGCATCTCGACGTCCTCTCCGCGTTGTGAGTCTGCCCAACGCCGTTCCACCGACGCTCAAATATTAGCCGTTCCAAACCAGTGCTCGCGACAGAAGAGGACGAGCAACGCTCGATAAATGCGAGCTCTACGGCCGTTCTCGTGGGCGCGGAGGCGTGCGCCTGCCAGGTATGGCGAGCGGTGCCGGGGACGGGCGTGGATGCGGAGGTCGACGCGCCGGGCCGGAGGTGGACACGCCGGGAAGGTCAGGGGCCGATACCGGTGCAGGGACGACTGCGCAGCTCGGCGACGTAGTCCTCGGGAGCGCCGGCCGCTTCGGCGGCATCAGAGATGACCCCGAGATAGCGTGCCGAAGGCATCCCGCCTTCGTAGGCATCGAGCACGTAGAGCCAGGTGAGCACCGAGCCGTCGAGGGTGTGCACCCGAAGCCGCAGCTTCTTGTGCAACCCGAAGTCGCCCCCTTCCCAGCGGTCGAGCAGCTTCTCGTCCTCCGGGGTGACGTCGTAGAGCACGACGAACACCTGGGCGAGGGGATCTTCAACGATGGTAGCCAGTGCCCCCTCCCAGCTGAGGTCCTCGCCGCCGAAGGTCAGCCGCCACCCGATCAGCCACCCGGTCATCGCCATCGGCGAGTGCGGCGCGCGCTGCATCATCTGTGCCGGGTCCATGTTGGACCCGTAGGCGGCGTAGAACGGCACGCGCGACAGCGTAGCCGTCCGGTGACTGCGGTCGGTGCTCTCACTCCCTGTCTATCGCTGCGCACTGAGCGTGGCAGCCCGGGAGCAACCCGCGGCGCACTCAGGCGTCTTACTGGTTACCGGCGTGCGCGAGGAGGTTGCGATGCGGATCGTCGCCTGCGGGCTGATCGTGGGAGCGGCCATGCTGGGTGCCGCTCCAGCGGCGATGGCCGATGCGCCGGTCGGCGGATCCGCCTCGGACAGTCAGGCGGCGCCGCAGGCCGAGGTGAGCATGCTGGCGGTGTCGCTCACCGTCGGCGGTGCGGTGGCCACGGCCGGGTCCGGCGTGGTGCTGGCACTGGCTCGTCGGCGCGCGGTCAGTCCACCCAGTTGAGGGTCCGGCTGACCGCCTTACGCCACTGGGCGTAGAGCGCTTCGCGTTGCTGCGGGTCCATCTGCGGGTCCCACTGCCGGTCGGCCGCCCAGTTGGCCCGGATCTCCTGCTCCGACCAGAAGCCCACCGCCAGCCCAGCCGCGTAGGCGGCGCCCAGTGCGGTGGTCTCGGTGACCACCGGCCGGATCACCGGGACGCCCAGGACGTCGGCCTGGAACTGCATCAGCAGCTCGTTGACCACCATCCCGCCGTCCACTTTCAAGGACGTCAGGGGCACCCCGGAGTCGGCATTCATCGCGTCGAGCACCTCGCGGGTCTGGAACGCGGCGGCCTCCAGCACCGCCCTGGCCAGGTGACCCCGGGTGACGTAACGGGTCAGCCCAACGATCGCACCGCGGGCGTCGGGGCGCCAGTGCGGAGCGAACAGCCCGGAGAAGGCGGGCACGAAATAGACCCCGCCGTTGTCCTCGACGGTGGCCGCGGCGTCCTCGATCTCGGCCGCCGAGGAGATCATGCCCAGGTTGTCCCGCAGCCACTGCACCAGCGACCCGGTGACCGCGACCGAGCCCTCCAACGCATACACCGGATCCTGGGATCCGATCCGGTAACAGACGGTGGTGAGCAGTCCGTGGCGGCTGTGCACCTGCTCGGTGCCGGTGTTGAGCAGCATGAAGTTGCCGGTGCCGTAGGTGTTCTTGACGTCCCCGACGGACAGGCAAGCTTGCCCGAACATGGCCGCCTGCTGGTCCCCGAGGATGCCGGCGATGGGCACCCCGGCCAGGTCGGGGGCCTGGCCGTACACCTCGGCGGAGGAGCGGATCTCCGGCAGCATCGACACCGGGATCTTCATCTCCTCGGCGATGCTCTCGTCCCAGGACAGCGTGTCCAGGTCCATCAGCAGCGTCCGGGAGGCGTTGGTGACGTCGGTGACGTGCCGGCTACCGGTCATGTTCCACAGCAGCCAGGTGTCCATGGTCCCGAAACACAGTTCGCCGTTGTTCGCCCGCTGCCGGGCGCCCGGCACGTGGTCCAGGATCCAGCGGATCTTGGGGCCGGCGAAGTAGGTGGACAGCGGCAACCCCGTGCGGTCTCGATACCGGTCGGCGCCGCCGAGATCGGCGCACAACCGGTCGGTGCGGGTGTCCTGCCAGACGATCGCGTGGTGCACCGGCTGCCCGCTGCGCCGGTCCCAGACCACGGTCGTCTCCCGCTGGTTGGCGATGCCTACCGCGGCGATGTCTTTGGGCGTGGCGCCCGCCTTGGCCAGCGCCCCGACCGTGACCTCCCGGGTGTTGGCCCACACTTCGAGCGGGTCGTGCTCCACCCAGCCCGGCCGGGGCAGGATCTGCCGGTGCTCGCGCTGGTCCGTCGACACCACCCGGCCGTCATGGTCGAAGACCATGCAGCGGGTGGAGGTGGTGCCCTGATCGATCGCTGCGACGTACTGGCTCATCGACCCTGGACGCTAGCGGGTTTCCCCGGCAGTGGCGATGCAGCGCGCCAGAGGGGTTCTGGGATGGCTGACGTCTGGGGGCGGTGTTCGGGCCACGGTGGCCGCGCTGTGGGGCATGGCATTCTCGCGTTGTCCGTCCGGGTGACTACCGTGTGCGGTATGACCGCCGCAGCAGCTCCTGGACCACGGCGAGGCCGCAGCGGACCGTCGTTCTCTGACGGCACTCCGGCCGAGGTCCGCGCCGCGCTGATCCCGGAGGAAGCCGTCGAGTTCGACCAGCAGTGGCGCGAGGTTATGGTGAGGGCCACCGAGACGCTGGACCTGTCCGAAGTGCTGGTGACGCTGGAGTCCTGGCGCCGGGTGGCGCGGCTGACCGCGGTGAACAAGCCCGAGGCGCACCGGGCCATGTACCGCCGGGCGACCGCCCGGCTGGCCGGGGAGGGCATCCCGGCTGACGAGCCGCTGCCTCGGATCAAAGCTCGGCTGGGCCTGTAGCCGCGTTGTACCCGGTCACCACCGACGATCAGTCACAGCAGCAGGTCGACGCGCTTCCGGCGGAGGCGCTGGCCCCGTTGGCCGAGGCCCGCGCGACGCTGGAGGTTTGTGGCGGGGGTTAACGACTGACCATTGACCGCTTGATTAAGAAGCTTTGCCCTTGCCAGGCAGGCGCAACCGGTTTGGCGACCAGCAGGCTAGTGACCGACTGGGTCATGCATGTGTAGTCACCACTACTGGGATCAGGGCGAGTGAGATCATCTGGCTGTCGTCGTGGGGAGACGCCAGCGTGTAGTCCCGACGTCGGGCAGGCTGATCGGGCCGAGCTGCTGGGCTGACCGGTCAGCCGTGCACGGCCCGGCGCGGGCTCGGGCCGTCCACCGGCAGTACTGCACCGGTGATGAAGGACGCTTCGGGAGATGCCAGAAAGAGTATGGCGTTGGCCACCTTATTCGCCGGCCGGCGGTTGGTGAGCGCCCAGGTTCCCCATCCACACGAGCCGGTCGTCGAAGCCGCCGCGCTGCTGTCGCTTGTCCCGGGCGATCGCCAGCAGCTCGTCCGGGCCGACACCGTGCAGCGCCGCAGCGGCGAAGCAGACCTCGACGAGGTCGGCCACCTCGGTCACGTCCCCGGAGCTCAGGTACTCCTCGAGCTCCTCCTCCAGCTTCGCGCGTACGTACCGGCCGTAGTCCTCCGGCGATGCGGTCTCGATGACGGGGATGAGCCCCGCCTGTAGGATGATCTCCGGAATCCGGTCACGTACCAGCTTCCCCCGCATGCTCGTGCCACTCGTCATGGCGGCGGAGAGTAACAGGATGGCCCGGCCGCTCAGCCTGGCAAGACCGACGCCCTCATCGGGTTCACCTGAGCGATTTCGGCTGGCGCGTCGATTTGCCGTGTTGAGGCGTTGAAGTCGGCGCGCCAACGATTATCGAGCGGCGCTGTGGCTGGTTACCCTCAGAACGGGGATGTCTTCTTGCGGTGACGAGGAGGGCGGCATGGGGATCGACCCGCAGGGCAACATGATCTTGGGGAAGTTGCTCGAAGAGCTCGGCTGGTCGCCCAACGTGTTAGCCGACGCCGTGAACGGCGTGCTCGGGCCTGGCTACATCGCCCGCAGCACCGTCTCGGACTGGTTGCACCACGACCGGCTGCCTCGTGACCCACTGCCCACTGTGGTGACGCACCTGTTCTCCGACACCCTGGACCGGGAGGTCTCCCTTGATGAGCTGTGGTCTGGCCGGGCGCAGCCCGCAGAGTTCTGGGTGCCTGCTGACGTTGGGATGCACCTGCCGTGGGCCGCCGAAGGTACCGTGGAGGTCCTGGACGACTGGCTCCGCCACATCGGAGGTTCGATCGGGATGGACCGCCGCATCTTCCTCGCCGTCAGCGGGGCCTCGCTGACCGCACCGGCCTGGGGCTACGTCGATCACCTCGGCACCCGGGGTGGCTCGTTCGCCACACTGGCCGACGAGCGGTGCAGCATCACCATCACCTCCAGCATGGTCGACGCGGTGGCCGCCACCACCGCGGGGATCCGCCGCCTGGGCAACACCGAGGGCGGAAACGCAGACACCCTGCGGTTCGTGCACCATCACCTGACCTGGGTGGCCAAACTGCTACGCCAAGCCCGATTCAGCAACAGCGCAGTGGCCGACCGGCTGCTCTCCGAGTGGGCACAGCTGGCGCAACTGGCCGCCTGGATGGCTATGGACGCGGGCCGGCATGGGCTGTCCCAGCGGTACTTCACCAGTGGGCTGCATGCTGCCCACACGGCGGGGGATCGTTCGGTGGGCACCTACCTGTTGGCCGACATGAGCGAGTTTCGGGTGATCAATGGCCACCTGGGTGATGGCGTGGACCTGGGCCGGGCCGCCCGGGACGCGGCCGAGCTGGCCAACGCCGCGCACGAGGTCGCCCGGTCCGCTCCGGTCGCGCTGCGCGCGCTGGCCGCGAAGGGACTCGCCAAGGCCCAGGCCGCGGTCGGCAATGCGCGGGGCTTCCACGCCGCCGCGGATGAGGCGCGAGCGCTGCTCGACTCCCCTGGGGCACTGGATACCCGCCCGCCCTACCTGGCCTGGTTCGACTCCGGCGGGCTGGAGAAGGGGCTCGCCGAGAGTGCGGTCCTGCTCGCCGGGGTCTCCTCCCGCGACTGCCGCGCCCTGCTGGACGACGCGACGGAGCAACTCAGGCGATCTGCAGCCGATCCGGCCAGGATCCCCCGCAGCGTGATGTTCGGCGCGGCGTGGTTGTCCCGGGCGCACGTCGCAGCAGACGACCTGGACCGGGCGGTACCCGCCGCCCGGGTTGCGCTGAGCCGGCTGCCCACGGTGCGCTCGCGGCGCTGCACACTGGTGCTGCGCCGCCTGGAGGACGACCTCGCCGGCCTGGCCTCCACCCGGCGCCCGGCCTCCGTCCTGTCCCTGCAAGACCAACTCCGCGCCAGCCACGCCGCCTGACCCGTCACCGGCGGTACAAGCTCGGCCGACGGACTCACTCCACCTCGCTCCTTCAGCGGGAACTCATCGAGAGGCATGGAGATGACGCTCGTTCCCCATGGTCCTTTTCCGCCGACCGCTGTTCTGGCCGCGTCGGGAGGGCTGGACAGCACCACACTCGCTTACCACCTCCACGCGGCGGGCGTTCGCCTCGTGTTGTTGTCGTGTGATTACGGCCAACGCCATCGCCGGGAACTGGAGTTCGCGGCGGCTCTCGCCATCCGGCTCGGTATCCGGCACCACCGTGTGGACCTGCGGTCGGTGGGAGCGCTGTTGGGTGGCAGTGCCTTGACGGACATGGCCGTCGCTGTTCCCGACGGGCACTACACGGATGAGTCGATGAGTATCACCGTCGTACCGAACCGCAATGCCGTCATGCTGAATGTAGCCGTGGCTCTCGCGGTCGCCGACCGCACCGACGCTGTCGTTTTCGGCGCTCACGCCGGTGACCATGCCGTCTACCCCGACTGCCGCCCGGAGTTCGTCGACCTCGTGGAGAGCTGCGCTCGGGTCGGTAACGAGGGGTTCCTGCCTGCGGGGTTCCGTGTCCTTGCACCGTTCCTGACGTGGACCAAGGCACAGATCGTGCGGCGTGGAGCAGAGCTGGACGTGCCGTTCACGCAGACATGGTCCTGTTACAAAGGGGGTCTCCATCATTGCGGCTTGTGCGGGACCTGCACGGAGCGCAAGGAGGCATTTGTGTTGGCGGGTGTCATCGATCCGACCGAATATGTGGTGGGGTGAGTGCGGTGTACCGGATAGGTAAGCGTTTCAGCTTCGACGCGGCGCACATCCTGCGCGGCCTCCCCGTCGGACATAAGTGCGCGCGGTTGCACGGTCATACCTACGCCGTGGAAATCGAACTCAGTGGACGACAGCTGACCGCACCGGGATTCGTCGCCGACTTCGGCGATCTTGCCGCCTTCCAATCGTATCTCGATGAGAATTTCGACCACAGGTTGCTCAACGATGTCCTCGACGTCGAACCGACGTCGGAGCTTCTGGCCGAGCACTTCTTCGGTTGGTGCGTCGCCCACCTGGAGCCGGTCGTCGGAGGCCGGTTCACGGCGGTACGGGTGTCGGAGACGCCGTCGAGCTGGGCCGAGTTTCGGGGGGATTCGTGACGGGCGGCCAAGGTCTGCGGGTCACGGAGATGTTCGGCCCGACGTTTCAGGGGGAAGGGCCTTCGTGCGGGCAACGTGCTGTGTTCGTGCGGCTCGCGGGCTGCCCGCTGGCGTGCGTCTGGTGTGACACGCCCTACAGTTGGGACTGGTCGTCGTTCGACCGGGAGGTCGAGAGCCAGGAGTTCACCGTCGACCAGGTCGTGGGATGGGTCCATAACCATCCAAGCCAACTGGTCGTCATCACCGGAGGCGAGCCGCTGGCACAACGGTCCCTGGTGGAGCTGTGCACCGCGCTGACCACCCTGGGCCTGCGGGTGGAGATCGAGACGAGTGGCGTCATTCCTCCTTCTGGCGCTCTCACCGCTGCTGTCGCGCTTTTCGTCGTGTCCCCGAAGCTGGCGCATAGCGGCATGGTGCGATCTCGACGTATCCGCCCCAGCGCGCTCCGTTCCTTCGTGGAGACCGGCAAGGCGGCCTTCAAATTCGTTGCGCAGGTGGAAGGCGACCTGGATGAGGTCGCCGAACTGGAGAGTGCCTACGGCCTCACCCCGATTTGGATCATGCCTGAGGGGACGAGCGAGGACCGGGTGCTCGCGGGGATGCGTTCCCTCGCCGATCCCGTCCTGGCCCGTGGCTGACACCTGACGAGTCGGCTGCACATTCTGGTCTGGGGTGATCGCCGTGGCCGCTGATTCGTCGCCACTGAACCCTCGCTCTGGCCGTCCTCTCGTGAGGGTCTTCGACCATGCCCGGCTCTGGGTCGCCTCAGAGATCGGTGTCTGTGAGGCGGCCCGCCTGCTTGCCTGCGCGGCCAGAGCCGTCTTCGGACCGATCGGGGAAGTGATCGGCATCGCCGAAGGCGGGCGGACGCTGGCGGCATTGATCGCGGCCCACCTCGACGTGCCCATCCGCATCGTGCACGCGCGTCACAACCCCACAGAAGCCCCCTACACCCAAGCCACGGGAGAAGTGACCTGCGACATCGGGAGCATTCCCGCGGGCAGCATGGCGGGCCACGTGCTCCTCGTCGACGACATCTGTGGCACCGGCGCCACTCTGTGCACTGTCGCCGACGCTCTCGCCACTCCCGACCTTCGGTTGATCAGCTGTGTGCTGTGCCTGAACGCCGGGGCACGCATGACTCCTGACCTCTGGGTGTGGAAGGTCCGGGACTGGGTGGTCTTCCCGTGGGAAGCCGCCTCGCACATGCCACTCCTGCGGGTCGACCTACCGATACCGACCGAGGTGCACATCCGATGAGCTTCGATTTTCAGACCAGCGGCGTCCAGGAGACGCGAGTGAACACCCCTACCGAGGCCCACGCCAGCACGGCGTTGCATCGTCGCCCGCCGTCGCACTCGCTGATGCCCTGGGTGTGGGAACCACGCCGGCTTCGGACAGCGGCCCGCCACTGCATGCGCCGAGGTTCCAGCCCCGGCCCGGACGGCGTCACCTGGGCGCAGTACCGGGTCGGACTCGGCGAGCGGCTGAGCGACTTATCCGTAAGGCTGCGGACCGGAGCCTGGCAGCCAGGGGAAGTCCGGTACGTTCCGATCCAGACGTTCAGCGGCACGCCGTTCGACATCGCCGTCTCTCCTGTCGAGGACCGGATCGTGCACCGCGCGATGGGCAATGCTTTTCAGCCGATCCTTGACGCCATGGTGCTACGCGATTTCGTTGCCGGCGGCCGTCCGGGCCGGAGCAGGCTCACCGCTGTTCGCCAGGCCGCCCGGCACCTCGCCGATGGCTTCTCCTGGGTCACCGACGTCGACGTCCGATCCGCCGCCTCCGGGCGCACCGTCGACGAAGTGATCGACTGGACGGCTCAGTGGGTGACCGACGGCTCCTATCTCCGCCTCCTGCGACGTGCTCTCGATCCCCTGCCGTCGGCGATGCACCCCGGGGCGGCGTTGCTCCCCCAGATGCTGCACCTGATGCTCGTGCCCATAGACGAAACCGTCAGACAGCTGCGCGTCGTGCGTTTCTACGATAACTACTGTGTGTTCAGTCGCACCCAGACCGATGCCCAAGATGCATACGATCTTCTTGTCGCCGGGCTGGCGGCACGTCGATTAGCACCGTCGCCGGCGAAGAGCGGCCTCCGGGATGCGCCGAACCCTGAAGATCTGTTTCTGAGCGGGTGAATGGAGTGCAGATCGTGTCCTGGGCATCAGTCGCCAGCGGTATCTGCTCGTATGGGGACTCATCCCGACCGTGTCCAGTGCCGCCGCTGGCATGGACGAGAACGCCGGTGACCTGGTCGCAATGCGGTCGAACCCCACCACCAGGTATCTCCCCGACCACGCCCGTCACCGGCCTCACCTATCAGGAAGCCACGGCCCTGGCGGTAGAGATCGGTGGAAGACTGTCCACGAGTGTGGAATGGGAATGGATGGCGATCGGCCCCTCCCATCGTCGTTACCCGTGGGGCGATGAGGAGTGGACACCGGCGCGGGCGAACCTTCGAGGCTCCCGTCGTGGCCAACCCACTTCGGTGGATCTTCATCCGGCCGGCGCCACCCCGGATGGGCTCCACGACGTCGCGGGCAACGTGTGGGAGTGGACCTCCACCCAGGTCACCGGCAACGGATCGATCATTCGCGGCGGCTCCTACAATTCGCTGCCGCTCTACGCTCGTGGGAAGTTCCGCAACGCCGCGCCTCATGAACTCGCATCGAGGGGTATCGGAGTCAGAGTGGTCCGCGACCTATGACATCCCAGATCGCGGGCCGGTCGCGCCAGCGGATCGGGCTGGTGTTCGCCCCCTACCGACTCGACGAGCCGGCCGGGATCGAACGCAGTATCGCCGCTCTTGCCGATGGTCTGGAGACATTGGGCCAGGACGTCAGCATCATCGCCGCTGGGCCGGCACGGCACCCTGACGACGCTCGGGTCGTGCGGCTACACAGCCTGCAACTGCCCCCGTTGCTCCACCCGGACGCCTTCGACGTCGCGCTCGCGGGAGCGTCCGGGCTGGCCGGTGAACTCGACACGATCGCCCACCAGCGGCGTTTCGACATCGTCTGCTGGATGGACGCGCTGTGGGGGCTCGGGCTCCTCGGGCGGCCCGACGCCCCTCGGACAGGGCTCATGGTGCACGTGCTGACCGGCTGCGAACCGCAGATCCGGGCCGCCCTGCGACGAAGACCGGACGTCGTCCTCGCACCCAGCGAAACGGTGATCGAGCAGGCGGTGGAACGCGGTCTTGCTGTTGGGCGGTGGCGTGTCGTACCGAACGCGCTGCTCCACGCCGGCGCACCGGCCACCGCACCGCCGCGAGACGCCCGTGAGGTCTTACGCAGCGCAGGCCCAGTCCGTGTTCTGGCCCGGCTTGCACCCGACAAGGGGGTGCTGCCGCTTCTCGAACAGGTCCCTACCTGGTGGCAGCGGCCGATCGAGGCAGCGCTCGCCGAAGCCGGTTTCGAGTATTACCCGGGTATGCACGCCGACCTGTGGCGCTCGTATCACTCGATTATGGGCAGGTCACCAGCGGTACGGATCGTTGCACCTCGGCGGTGGGCCCAGGTCATTCCCTTCCTCGCCGACGCTGCGGTGGTCATCGTCCCGTCGCTCGCCGAGAGCTTCGGACTGGTCGCGCTCGAAGCGCTCAGCGTCGGCACCCCGGTTGTCGCCTACGCCGTAGGAAATCTGCCGGCCCTCGTGCAGGGTGCTGGCATTCTCGTGCCCACGGCAGACGGCCCTCGCGGCCTGTGGCTGGCCGCCGAGCGGCTCTTAGCTGACGCGGACGCTTACCACACAGCCGCCACCCAGGGACCGCGACGCGCGGCGCCGTTCATGCCGGCCGCTGTCGCGCAGAGGTGGTTAGCCGGCTTCGACGACGCCAGCACCCACCCCGACGACCACCGCGCGAGCGGCGGCGCAGCGTGAACGCGATCATCGTCGGCTGTTCCCACCGCAAGGCCGGGCGGGGCGAGTATGCCGCTCTGGACCTGTACGAGGGTGGTTGCGTGCCTCAGCTCCGCGACCGGGTCCACGCCCACCCATCGCTGCGAGACCGGATCTTCGTTCTCTCCGCGCGCTACGGACTCGTCGGCGCCGATGACCGCATCATGTCCTATGACCAGCAGATGACGCTCCCACGTGCCCGCGAACTCGAACGTTCCGTCAGCAGTGCACTCATCACGCGGGTACTGGTAACACCGCACCCCGACGAGCTGGTGGTGTTGGTGGAACCAATCTACCTCGCTGCCCTCGCGGAGCTCTTCCGAGCGGACGTACGGCCGCGGGTGCACTGGTTCCCCGAGCCTGCCAGCGACTGGCCCATAGCCTGTGAACTGATTGACAGATGGGGGTGGCCGAAATAACACTCCGTGACGATCTACAGCTGCGGGATAACGATTACGATCCGATCATCCTCTCCTATGAATCCCAGGTGGGAATGGCATGGAAGGACCACGCTCCCTGCGTCGCCACCGCACACAGCCTCAGTGTCGTGATTCCCGCGTACAACGTCGGCCATGCGATCAAGCCGGTCCTCGACGCATTGCACCGATCGACCATGGCCGGCCCGGTTGAAGTGATCGTGGTCGATGACGCCTCGACCGACAGCTCAGCCCGGCTTGCCCGCGAACATCCGCTACGGCCCACCGTGCTGAGCCTGCCCGACCGGCTCGGATCAGGCGGCGCCCGCAACATCGGCACACTCGTGGCCGGCGGTGACCTCATCCTCTACCTGGACGGTGACATGGTCGTCCCGAGCCATGTCGTGCAGGAACACGCCACCCGAGGAGACCACGAATGGGTCACGCTGGGATTTCGGCACAACCTGGGTATCGGTGACCCTCGCATTCTCACCGTGAACACAGCGACCCCGGCTGTTCCCGACCTGGAGGAGGACCACCGGGTGCGTTGGCGGGCGCGCGCCGGCCGGCATCCCCACACGGGCCTCGTCCTGCACGCGCCCATGGAAGGCCGACCACTGGACCACACTGACGATCTGCGGCGGCTCGGCCACGGCGCCCGCTACTACGACTGGGACCTGCCCCGGATGGTGGTCACGGCACTGATGAGCGTCCCCCGGGCCGCCGTGCTCGACGTCGGCGGCTTCCATCCCGGGTTCGCGACAACCTGGGGCGTGGAGGACACCTACCTCGGCGCGACATTGATCACGGCCGGGTTGAAGGTCGTCCCGGTGCGTACGACGGTGGGCTTTCACCTCGATCCGCCGGATGTACTCGACCAATGGAGGCAGAAGGCAGCGACGTGGCAACGCAACATCGATCTTTACCGACGACTTCTCGACGAACCGGCTCCACGCGGTCTGACCAGCCAGTTCCAGCGAACGTGGTCGCCCGTCGCCCGCGCGGCCACGTGTTCCTGAATCGCGTCCAACCCAAAGCGTTCAAGCCAAGAAGGTGCCCATGGCGTACGGACTAAGACTGGCTGACCGGTTCGCGCCTAGCTGGATAAGGCTGACGGCCCGGCGTCTGCGCGCGGCTGTCACGGCGCACCCGCCCGACCGAACGATCTGGGCCGTCGGCCGAGCCGCTCTCAACGACGCTGCGGCGTTGGAAACCCTGTACCGCAGCGCCACCGATGTCGCTGACCGCTGCGTCCCCGGCGACGTGGTCGAGTGCGGGGTCTACAACGGCGGGTCAGCGGCCACGATCGCCCGCGCGCTCCACGACGGGCGCCGCACCTTGTGGCTCTACGACTCCTTCCAAGGCATGCCCCCTGCCGGGGACCGGGACGGACCCTTTGCCCGAACCCTTCCCCCCGGGGAATGTCCCGGGACCGAGCCGACAGCCCGGCGGACCCTCGGCCGCGCAGGTGTCCCCGCTGACCATATCCAGATCCGGGCCGGTTGGTTCCACAACACCTTCACCGCTCCGCTGCCCTCGGCGGTGTGCTACCTGCATATCGACGCGGACTGGTATGACAGCGTCCTGCTCAGCCTGCGCACCTTCTACCCACTCGTGTCACCCGGTGGAGTGATCGTCTTGGACGATTTCGGTTGGTGGGAAGGTGCCCGGCGGGCGTTCTACGACTTCGTCGCCGAACACCAGATCCAACCCCTGGTCGACCGCGCCGGACCAGGACAGCTCCTCTGGATCAAGGGTGCCGCCCACCACCGTCATCTCTCTCCCGTCTGGCGCGCCCGCGGACAATGCAGCCCTGAGTTCACCCCCACCGACCATTAGTCGATTCGGGTCACCAATACTGGACAGGGGTGAAGACCAGTGAGCCGTCCTCCCCGCCGGGAAATCGCGCGTTCCGGTAGATCACGGCCAGCGCCTCTCCGAGGTCGACACACCGTTGCGTGGTGGACGGCGCAAGGTTCGCCAAGAGAGTGCCGCAACCACGAGTCCCCGGCTGCACGATGAACCCCGGACGGTCGAGCGCCGTCAAGGCCACCTCGCCGCACCACAGCGGTGAGGTGGCAACGTATATCCCGTGTTTCGCCAAGGTCTCGGCGATCCTTGCGTGTAGGTCTGTCCGGTGTGTGAGCGAGTCGAATCCGTACCAGAACATAGCCTTGAATCCGCAGGCGGCGAGCTGGCAAAACAGCTCCGCAGGCGTCACGGACCCGGTAGTATCCCCGAACGGGTAAAACGGATCAACAAGAACGAAGGTTGCCGCCACCTCGCTCGCGTCCAGTTGGGACCGAGCACGCCTGATCTCCGTGACACCATCCGCCTGTGGGCAGGCCGCGTCAAGGAGCTGCAGATCAGCTGCTGTCGCACGGAGGGACACCACGCTGTCCGGGTCGAGGTCGGGCAGCAGGTAGCCGGCGGCCTGCCCAAGGATCTCCATGGCAATCTGCGCCGATCCGGGATATCGAGATGGCCGGTCACTTCGGAAAGCGGAGTGAGCAAGCGCCTTACGGTACCGGCAGACGGCGAGTTCCGGTGCGGCCAGGCTGTGCTCCCAGAAGTAGTGAACGCCGTAGTTGCGCTCCATCGACGTGGTGAGTGGATAGAATGCCGAGCCGGCGTGGGTCTCCCAGTACCGACAGGGTCTTTCCAGGGCGAGGATCTCGGCCAACGGAAGATGTTTCCATACATCTCCGATTCGACCGAAATGTCGATTAGCCATATGTCCCTGACTCGATTTTATCTAAGTGATACCATGTCGAAATTAATTATGGTCACAAACACTTCGCGCCTGGCAGTCGGCCCAGGACGGGGACCGGCTGGAACGCCTCGGCGCGAGGCTTGCCAATGCGTCCGCCCCAGGTCGCGCCCATCCTGTCCGCCATCCCCATGAAATGTTCCATGGGTTGGGTTCGGTGAGCGCTCAATGCTTGCATCTTTATCTCGAAGGTCTGGGTGACATCTATGATCACTTGACCGCGGAAGGGACCCTCAAGGGTCAATGACTCGTAGGTATCGCACGCATACACTCGCCGCGGAAATCCGGTCTCGATAACTGCTGACGGCACCGCGGCGAGAGCGGCCTCCGCCACCCTCCGGTGATCATGGTGCATGTCATTTAGCGGGTGAACAATCAGGATCTCGGGTTTAAGTCGCCGCAGCAAGTCCACGCAGCTCTGTTCCTCGTGTCGATCAATGAGTTCCACCTGAGCGCCCAGTATCTCCGCGCCCAACGTCGCTTCGACAGCCCGCCGATCATCGACTCTCTCGACGGCGATCGTGACCACCGCGTGGCGAGCATGCCAAGCTAGCGTGCCACCCATCCACAGCTCAGCGTCGTCGGGATGCGCCGTGACAGCGAGGACGCTTCCCGGAGGAGCGCCGCTCACCGCCACAGACCCAACTCGTTGACGACAGCAGCAGCCAGTGGCAGGTGCGCAGCGTTGACCGAGGTACCCGCAGGCAGCGTGGGAAGATCTATGTCGGTCCGCAGACGGATCATCTCGCTCCAGGTCAGTACTTTCTCCCAGACCTGCTCGGCCGCAGCCCCGGCGGCGCCGACCAGACGACCTGCGGCCCGCGCTTCGGCGAGGGTCAGCCCATCGGCCAGAATTCGGGCGGCTCGTACCTGACCGATACCGCGAACACCGGGGATGTTGTCCGACGGGTCACCCATCAGTGCCCGGAAGTCACACCACTGCCCTGGTTCCACTCCAAACCGCTCGATGACTTCCGTTCGATCCACTTGGGCTCTCGACCGCTTCTTCACGGTATTCAGAACGGTCACCCGATCGTTGATGAGCTGGTAGAAGTCCTTGTCCATGGATAATATGGAGCGAGGCCGGTCGACTGATCGGCTCACGAGAGTGGCTATCACGTCGTCGGCTTCGTGCGCGCAGGACTCAACCCACCCGACGCCGATCATGTCCAGGCCCTTCTTGATATCATCGAGCCATTCCAGAGGGCTGAGGTCGACATCGATTCGGTTCTGTTTGTACTCCGGATCGGCTGCTTTCCGCGATTGCAGCCCTTCCGCACCGTCGAAACACACCACGCACTCCACCGGTGCGCCGAGCGCCCGGCAGCTCGACCGCAGCAGGGCGAAGAAGGCGAAGACAGCCGTCACGTCGGTCCCACCCGGACTGCGAACAACTGCCGGGAAACCGAAGGCGGCGCGCCACAACAGGTTGAACCCATCGACGAGGAGCAGCACCTCCTCGCCATCCTTATTCCAGTCCACGCCGCTCATAGCACGACCCCACAGTCCTCACCTCGATCGACTCGACAGACCTCGCCGAGGAGAAACAGGGAAACACGACACTCATGGCGCAACAATCGCGCGGGGCGTTGACCGTGAGCGGTGGAAATCATGGCCACACCCCCGACACGAGAACCTGAGCAGGGCCGTCGTTCACCTCGGCTGTCCGCGCGTGTAGGGAAGCGAACCTGCCACCGCCGACGATGATCGTTCCTACTGCTCAGGCACGGCAGAGTATAGACCATCCAGCTCTGGGTATGGCCGCCCACTGGAGTCAGCAGGTGACCCAGTTCTGATGAGTTCGGACTGGCCATCGCGGAACCTCACGAGTACACATCGGTGCTGGAGAGCAGGACTGGCAATGGGCGCGGGAGCCGGCATCGTCAGTCCTGCCGGCTGGTGTGAGCTGCTACGCGGCACCGTTCGAGCCGCCTGGGCGTTGCACGAATTCGATCATGGCAGGGCAATCACTGTGCGGTGATCATAGAGACGGGGCATCTGCTTCGGGTGGTAGCGCTGACACGGTAGAGGCATGAACCGAAGGAAACCACCTCGCCACGCGCGGTGGGCCGGATCGGACCTCCGAAAGAGCGGGTCGAGCGACGGCCTCGGGCTGCTGACAGGGCTGGGACCGAGCGGACCGCTGCCATGTCGATTTGCCCTCATACGACTTCGAAATCGACGCGCGAACGATCGCCGAACGACCCGGTGACTGGTTACCCTCCACTTCGCCGACCCCAGGTCGGCGGAGAGCTGGGCAGCTTCACCTGGGAGACGCGAGGTACCCATGTCCGAGCCTGTGACCGCGACCCGGATCGGTGCTGCTGCGGCGAGTGCCACGGTGGTCAGCCACACTCGCGCTGTCACGGCGTGGGCGTTGCGCTACTTCGGGCCATGGTGGAACGCCGTCGAGGTGCCATCTCCTGGTGGCGATGACGCAGGCGGTGGTCCGGTTGTGGCCGCCGAGGTCGACCCCGGCCGGTATGCCGGTCTTGCCGCCCGGGTGACCGGTGGTTCGTACGAGGAGACGGTGTACGCCAGATCACCGATTCTGGTCGCCCGGGGCCACGACGGGTCGGTGCACGTACTCTCACCGACGCAAGGGCTGGCCTACCGGACCGAGGCTGGCTCGGTCCGGATTCTGATCGTGGGCGTGAACGAGGAGCCGGTCAGCACGGCCGCCGCGCGGCTGGCCCGGGAAGCGGTCCGCTCGGTATTGCACCGCGACGGCTGGACTCTGCTGCACGCCAGCGCCGTCGCTCGCCACGGGCGTGCGGTGCTCGCTTTCGGGAACAAGGGTGCGGGCAAGACCACTACCGCCCTGCTGCTGGCCCGTCACTGTGGGTGGGAGCTGCTGGCCAACGACCGTGTCTTCGTGCGTGCCGGGCTGGGTGGTGTGCAGATCCTGCCCTGGCCGGCTGCTGCCGCCGTCGGGCTGGGGCTGCTGGATGCGCTCGGCCTCTACGACCTGGCCCGCGACCGGGTCCCGGGCCGGCGAGCGGTTGCATCCCACCCAGGACCAACGGGTCACCGCGGCGCTGCTGTCCGGGCATCGCACACCGTTACGCGAGCCCGACGGCCGGGAGCTGAAGGCCCAGGTGTTCCCCGATCAGCCGGTCACGACATCACCGCCGGCATCGACCTGCTCAGCACGATCGTGCTTACTGCGCCAGGTATCCGCCGTCCACCGGCAGTACCGCACCGGTGATGAAGGACGCTTCGGAAGGCCAGAAAAAGGATGGCGTTGGCCACCTCATTTGCCGGCTGGCGGCTGGTGAGTGCCCGGCAGGTTCCCCATCCACACGAGCCGGTCGTCGAAGCCGCCGCGCTGCTGGCGTTTGTCCCGGGCGATCGCCAGCAGCTCGTCCGGACCGACGCCGTGCAGCGCCGCGGCGGCGAAGCAGACCTCGACGAGGTCTGCCACCTCGGTCACGTCCCCGGAACTCAGGTACTCCTCGAGCTCCTCTTCCAGCTTCGCGCGTACGTACCGGCCGTAGTCCTCCGGCGACGCGGTCTCAATGACGGGGACGAGCCCCGAACGCAGGATGATCTCCGGAATCCGATCACGGACCAGCTTGCCCCGCATGCTCGTGCCACTCGTCATGGCGGCGGACAGTAGCAGGATGGCGGCGGAGAGTAGCAGGATGGCCCAGCTGCTCAGCCCGACAAGACCGTCGACCTCTTGAGCGTGGCGCGACCGGCACTGAACCGGGCCAACGGTACCCGTCGCGGCGAACACGACAGGGAGTCCAATCCCAGGGACGTGAGGTATTCCACGGACGCCGGGTCGCCGGCGTGTTCTCCGCACAGGCCGATCGGGAGGTCGGGCCGTCGGCTCCGCGCTTCATCGATACAGATGCGCAGGATGCGCCCGACGCCCGCACGATCGAGGTGCTCGAAGGGGTTCTCGGTGATCACCTGGTCGCGCACGTAGGAGCCGAGGAAGCCGACTTCCGCGTCGTCGCGGGACACGGCCAGCGTGAACTGTGTCAGGTCGTTGCTGCCGATGGACAGGAAGTCGGCGTGCGCGGCGAGATCGGCAGCGTTGAGCGCGATCCGGGGCACCTCGATCATGCAGCCGACGGCGGATGGGCAGGCTCCAGCGCCGGGCGTCTCCCGCTCGCAGACGTCCTCTATGACCTGCCTAGCTCGCCGGAACTCCTCGCTGAAGCCGACCATCGGCACCAGGATCCGAACATCGGTGCGCAGACCCAGCTCCGCGACCGACCGGCAGGACCGCGCGATGGCGGTCACCTGCGCGACCCCCAGGTCGGCATTGATCAGGAAGTCACGCACACCCCGGGTACCCATCATCGGGTTCATCTCAGCGATTCCGGCTGTCGGGTCGGCGTCGCCCGAACCATCAACGAGCTCGTGGCGCGGAACATCCATCAGTCGGACGGTGACTGGCATGCCGCCGGCCGCCAGCAGGATATCGGTGAGCAGCGCTGTGAGGAGCTGCGTCACGTCCTCGACTGCGCGGGCGCGGGCTGCGGGATCCTGCTGCGTGAGGGCCTCCCGGAGTGGGGCGGTTCCCCCGCCAGCCGCGAGAACATGCTCGAGGCGACAAAGTCCGACCCCGGATGCGCCCAGCTCTATCGCGGTGCGGACGTCCTGGCCGTTGTCAGCGTTCGCGTGCACCTGGATCGTCAAGTACTGGTCAGCCCACCCGATGAGCTCGGCGAGGGCCGGTGTCATCAAGGCGTCGGCCACCGTGGCGTTGCCCGGGTAGAGATGACCCTCGCTCCCGTCGACTGTCACGACGTCGAGGCGCGATAGCGCGTGACTGCCGATCCGCAGCACCCCGGACGCATCGACCTGCTCAGCACGATTGTGCTTACTGCGCCAGGTACCCGCCGTCCACCGGCAGTACCGCACCGGTGATGAAGGATGCTTCGGGAGACGCCAGAAAGAGGATGGCGTTGGCCACCTCGGCCGGCTCGCCCAGCCGACCCATCGGGTGCATCTGTTTGATCGCCTCCAGGTAGTCGCGCCCGCCGGGCTCGTCGGCGAGCCTGCGGACCCGGTCAGTGCGAATCGTGCCGGGGGCTACCGCGTTGATCCGTATCCCGCGGTCGGCCCACTCGACGGCCAGGTGTTTGGTGAGGCCGGTGGCGACGAACTTCGCGGGCCCGTAGGCTGCCTGGTTCTTCTGGCCCGCTAGCCCGGATATCGAGGAGACACACACGATCGCGCCGCCGCCGGTATCCATCATCTGCTCGATGGCGTACTTGCAGGTGAGGAACATTCCCCGGCCATCGACGGCCATCACGGTGTCCCATTGCTCCGGTGTGGTCTCCAGCACGGTGGAGAGCGGGAGGATACCTGCGTTGGCGACGAGCACGTCGAGCCGGCCGTACCGGGCCACCGCAGTCTCGATCATGCGTCTGGCGTCGTCCGGTGTCGCGACATCGCCCACTACTAATTCGACCTCCGCGTCCGGCAGTAGCTGCGGCAGTTCTTTCAATGCATGCGCGTCGATGTCGGTCGCCACCAGCCGGGCG
Organism: Pseudonocardiaceae bacterium; assembly: GCA_050700055.1. Lineage (GTDB taxonomy): Bacteria > Actinomycetota > Actinomycetes > Mycobacteriales > Pseudonocardiaceae. Next base: position 10,145 of record JBOHGE010000010.1, on the reverse strand, counting down.
CCTTCGGCGGCGAAGCGCAATGCGGTAGCCCGCCCGATTCCCTTCGCCGCCCCGGTGATCACCGCCGACTTCCCGCTCAGCCGTCCGGGCCTGAGCGGACGTTCCCTCTTCGCCTGCACTGCAGCTCCTTCCTGTGGATTGAGGATTTCTGCCACGGCGTCCGGTATGCATTGCGGTACTCAACGCTGAGTTCGCGACGCACCAACTCGGGAGAGGGTGGTGGTGAGCCGCTCGATCACCGCCGACGGGCTGGGCTGGGTGGCCATCTCCGCGCTCACCTCGCCGGCCGCGATGGCGAAGGCCGGCTCGCCTATCAGCCGCTGGACCGATGCTCGCACGGTGGCGGCGTCCACGGTCGTCGGATCGTGTGACAGGCCGACGCCGCGGTCCACCACCCGCTGCGCGGACATGTGGTTGTCCGCGAAGGACGGCAGCACCAGTTGCGGGATCCCGTAGTGCAGCGGCGCGGCGGTGGTACCCGAGCCGCCGTGATGCACGATCAGCGAGCAGGTGGGCAGGAATGTCGACAGCGGCAGGAACCCCACCGGGCGCACATTGTCGGGCAGCACCCCGAGCGCGGACAGATCCGCCGTGCCCGCGGCCAGGACGACCTCGACGTCCATCCCGCCGAGTGCGTGCAGGGCGGCGGACAGCGTGCTGGTGCCGGTCATGACCGGCACCACGGTGCCCAGCGTGACACACACCCGGGGCCGCTCAGGCCGGCGCAAGGCCCACTCGGGCACCACCGCACCGCCGTTGTAGGGCACGAAACGCATCGGCCACCAGGGCACACCGTCGCGTGGGTCGGGCTCGTCGGCGGACAGCCCGCCCATGCTCGGTGCTCGCGGATCGATGCGGGCCACCAGTTTCGGATCGCCGTCGTCGATGTTCAGCGTGCCGCGCAGCAGCCGGTCGATCTCGTCGGGTCCATCCATGCCGTGCTCAGCGCGGAAGTCCTCGTCGCGCGTCGACCAGGAGATCCGGTTGCCGACCTCGAGCGCCGGGACGGCCAGCGCGATGGCGGTGAGTCGCCCAGCCGCATGGTCGGTGGGGTAGACGACCAGATCGGCACCGAACAGGCGCCCTGCGGCGATGGTGCCCTCGGTCATGGTCAGGGTGAACAGTCCAAACGGGTTGTCGTTCTTTGTGGCAAGCCGGTATTCCTCGGGTAGGTCACCCTGGCCGGAGACGGCGTTGAGCAGCTCTGCCCACACATCGCGGTGCGAGAACACGTCCACCACCGGCAGGCCGGAGCGGGCCCCGATCTCGGTCATCTCCGACGTCGTGGCGACCAGGATCTCGTGGCCGGCGGCCCGGGCCGCCCACATCAACGGCACGATGGGCAGCATCAGCCCGTACCCGGGCGCGACGGCAAAAAGGATCTTCACATGTCCAGCCTGGCACAGTCGTCTGACAATTTCTCAGCACCCGGGCAGCTCGGTCCGGCGCAGCGGGCGGCCGGTTGGCGGCGGCTGGCCGGCGAGCAGTTCGACGTCGTGGTCATCGGCGGTGGGGTGGTCGGTTGCGGCGCGGCGCTGGATGCCGTGACCCGGGGTCTCAAGGTCGCCCTGGTGGAGGCCCGGGACCTGGCTTCGGGCACTTCCAGCCGGTCGTCCAAGCTGTTCCACGGTGGTCTGCGCTACCTGGAGCAGCTGGAGTTCGGGCTGGTCCGGGAGGCCCTGCACGAGCGGGAGCTGATGCTCACCCGGTTGGCACCGCACCTGGTCAAACCGGTGAGCTTCCTGTATCCGCTGGCCCACCGGATCTGGGAGCGGCCCTACGTCGCAGCCGGGTTGGCGCTGTACCAGACGTTGGGCGGGGCCCGATCGGTGCCGGGCCAGCGCCATCTCAGCCGGGCGGCGGCGTTGCGGATGGCCCCGGCGCTGCGTCGCGACACCCTCGTCGGCGGGGTGCACTACTACGATGCGATCGCCGACGATGCCCGGCACACCATGACGGTGGCCCGCACCGCCGCCCAGTACGGCGCCGTGGTGCGCAGCTCCACCCAGGTCGTCGGGTTCCTGCGGGAGGCCGACCGGATCTGTGGGGTCCGGGTGCGGGACTGCGAGACCGGCGAGGAGACCGGCGTCGCGGCGCACGCGGTGCTCAACTGCACAGGGGTGTGGACCGACGAGATCCAGCGGATGTCCGGCGGGCGGGGCCGGTTCCGGGTACGCCCCGCCAAGGGGGTGCACATCGTCGTCCCGCGGGACCGCATCGTGTCCGAGAGCGGACTGATCCTGCGCACCGCGACGTCGGTGTTGTTCGTCATCCCGTGGCGTAACCACTGGATCGTCGGCACCACCGACACCAGCTGGAACCTCGACCTCGCGCACCCCGCGGCCACCCGCGCCGATATCGACTACCTGCTGGCGACGGTGAACACGGTGTTGACGACGCCGCTGACGAATGACGACATCGAGGGCGTCTACGCCGGGTTGCGACCGCTGCTGGCGGGGGAGAGCGAGGAGACCTCCCGGCTGTCCAGGGAGCACGCGGTGGCCCGGGTGGCCCCCGGGCTGGTGGCCATCGCGGGGGGCAAGTACACCACCTACCGGGTGATGGCCGCCGACGCTGTGGACGCGGCCACGCCCGACCTGCCCGGCCGGGTGGCGCCCTCGATCACCGACAAGGTGCCGCTGCTCGGTGCGGACGGCTACCACGCCCTGGTCAATCAGGCGGACGCGCTGGCCGTCCGGCACGGGTTGCACCCCTACCGGCTGCGGCATCTGCTGGACCGTTACGGCTCGGCGGTGCACCAGGTGCTGGCCTTGGCCAGCGACCGCCGCGACCTGCTCGCGCCGTTGCCGCAGGCGCCGGACTACCTCCGGGTCGAGGTGGTGCACGCCGCCGGCCATGAGGGGGCCTTGCACCTGGAGGACGTGCTGACCCGGCGCACCCGGATCTCGATCGAGTACCCGCACCGGGGCGAGGCCTGCGCCGCTGACGTCGCCGACCTGATGGGCGAGGTGCTGGGCTGGGATGGTGCCGCGCGGCACCGGGAGGTGCAGATCTACCTCGCCCGGGTGGCCGCTGAGCGCGACTCGCAGCGCCAGCCCGACGACTCCGCCGCCGACGCCCGCCGCGGCGCCGCCCCGGACCCCCGCCTGCTGGCGCCGGTCAGCTGAATCGTATGTCCTAGGGACATACGATTCGAGATCGGGCAAGTTGCTGGATTTTGTGCCGGTCGGGTCGTAGGGTGCCCCCGGGAGGTCACATCGGACCGGAACGCCAGCTCCGCGTAGGTACCCCGGCGGCGCTCCAGCATCATGCACACCTCGGTGGCCACAGTGGCTGGAATCAGCAGCGGACCGGGCAACCGCTCCAGCAGATACCTGCACTTCCGGTGGCGATCGTCACGGTCGTTGATGACGGCCACGATCGGGCCGGTGTCGACCAGGATCACGCGGCCGTACCGGGTGACTCGGTGCGCAGGATCTCTTCGACTCGCTCCGCCAGGTCAGACTCGGCTGACAGCGTGCCCGCACTAGCGAATCGGCGGACTGGTTCGGCGGCCAGACGGGTCAGATCCGGCCGCGCACGCAGTTGTTCGGCGAGTCGATGCGCCTGCTCGACAGTCAGGCCGGCTTCCAGAGCGGCGCGGAGCACCTCGCCAATCGCCGCGAGCCGGTCCTCGGGCACGCTATCGACCAATCGGTGTACCTCATCCCGGGTGGCCATGACACCAGTGTCGCACGACCGACGACCCTCCACCCCCGCCCGCCCGGCCACCGTGCGCAACTCCCCACCGCCCACCCCCGCGGGATCTCACGCACCTCACCACCGATACCTTCCGAAAGGCCATCTACCGAACCACCACGTCGCAGGATATGAACAGGAAGTGATCAACCCCCACGGCGCGACACGCCGGGTGGTCCCATCCTCGTGGCAGTCGACATTTCTCACTCTCAACCGTATGGGATCTCTGTCACTGTCAATCCTGTTGTATCGGCGGCGCAGACCGTAAGAGTTCCCGAAACGGCACACACAGTCGGACCAACGTTGAACAGGTCAAAACTGTCCGTCAGCGGCGTTCTGGCAACTCGTCGTCAGGCAGCTCGACGATATCGGGGATGATGTGCTGGTTGTCCCGGAGGTACCACTCACGTAGCTGTGTCTTGTGTCGGTGACAGCCGCCGATGAACGCGGGGTTGAGGTAGCTCGCGGCGATCATCGCGGCGAACAGGGCGTCCACTTCGTGTAGCCCAAAAGCGTACGTGTCGATCGCCTTGATGTGCGAGACGCTGAGTTGTCCTCGAATTATCCCCACGCTCCTCACGATCGTGGTGCCCTCGGGGAAGCCGCCGTATCGGAGCCTCTCCCATCGATGCAGGTTGGCGATCACTGGATCGAACCGTACGAGATCGGCACACGCGACCGTCCGCTTGTACTCGGCCCATAGCTTGTCGAGGTCGTGACCATAGCCCTTCCCGACCTTCGTCGTTGCCGCGCTCCGCTGATTTTCCGATACGTCCTTGAGTAGCGTGAACTTGATCAGCAGTTCGACTGCGTGGTGGATCAGATTGGGTGCGATGTTCAGCTGGTTGATCGCAGCAAAGCGGCCGGTCAGGTAGTATCCGAACGCGAGGTCGAGGAAGTGACAGGGATCTTCGGTGCGGGGCACGCGCACGAGAATATGTCTCCACGTTGGCCCGCTGTCAACGAGGATGGCCTGGTGTCGACGCGCGCAAGCGGCACCGTCGTCTCACCGGGCCGCACGGGGCCAACTTGGCCACCAAGCTGCATGAAAGGGGATACCCGCTTCGCCCTAGCATCCAAGGGGCGCTAGACACGTGCTGACCCGGCGCACCCGGATCTCGATCGAGTACCCGCATCGCGGCGAGGCCTGCGCCGCTGACGTCGCCGACCTGATGGGCCAGGTGCTGGGCTGGTATGGCGCCGCGCGGCACCGGGAGGTGCGGATCTACCTCGCCCGGGTGGCCGCTGAGCGCGACTCGCAGCGCCAGCCCGACGACTCCGCCGCGGACGCCCGCCGCGCCGCCGCCCCGGACCCCCGCCCCCGCCTCTTCGCCCCAGCCAGCTGACCCGGGTGGCCCAGGGCCACCAGAAAATGAGGTCGCGATGACCGTTTCCGCCGCACCCGACGGTATCGCTGTGCTCGACATCCTCGATCCGGCGTTCCGGGTCGACTCGCCCGAGGTCAGGGCCGCCGCCGACGCCGGCTGGTGGGCCCGCACCCCGATCGGTATCGCGGTGCTGCGCTATCAGGAATGCCTGGCGTTGCTGCGGGACCGCCGGCTGCGCCACGGCATCGTGGACCTCGTCGCCGCCTACGGCGTCACCTCCGGCGTGTTCACCGACTGGCTGCGCGCGACGTTGCTCAACATCGAGGGCCAAGAGCACCAGCAGCTACGCCGCCTGGTCAGTGCGGCGTTCACCCAGCGCAGTGTCGATGTGCTACGGCCCTTCATGCGGGCCAAGACCCACGAGTTGATCGACGGCTTCGCCGGCGACGGCAGCTGCGAGTTCATGACCGCCTTCGCCGATCCCTACCCGGCCTGGGTGATCGCGGAGCTGCTCGGCGTCCCGGCCGAGCGTTTCGAGGCGTTTCTCGGCTGGGCCACCGACATCGGACTCGGCATCAGCCCGGTCGCCGCAGTGCAACAGCACCGCATCGACGCTGCTGTCACCGGTCTCTACGGCTGCTGCGACGAACTGACCGCGCAATGCCGCGAGAACCCGGGCGACGACGTCATCTCGGCGCTGATCGCCGCGGAGGTCGACGGCCGGCGCCTGACCGCCGACGAGCTGCGCGTCCTGGTCAGCTTGCTGGTCTTCGCCGGCCAGGACACCACTCGCAACCAGCTCGGCCTGGCGATGGCCACCCTCACCCAGTACCCCGAGCAGTGGCGGTTGCTCGGGCAGCGACCCGAGCTGGCTGCCACCGCCGTCGAGGAGTTGGTGCGAGTCAACCCCGTCACGCCGGTCATCGCCCGGCTGGCCACCGAGGATCTCACCTTCCACAGCGTGGACATCCCGGCCGGCACGCACATCGCGCTCTTCGTGGCCGCCGCCAACACCGAGCCCGGCATCTTCGGTGACGCACAGTTCGACATCACCGCGCAGCGTGCCACCCAGCTCACCTTCGGCGGCGGCATCCACTACTGCCTCGGCAACTGGCTGGCCCGCCTCGAGATGCGCGAGGCACTGCCGATCCTGGCATCCCGGCTCGGTGACATCGAGCTGGACGGACCCGTGGTTCTACGGCCTCACGTCGGCGTCCACGGGCCGGTCACCCTGCCCCTGCGGTACGCCGCACGACCGCGATAGCCACACCGGATTGTGGGGTTTCCTCGTCCGATACGTTCAGATATACGGGTTTCTGGCTTGGACGGCTTTGCGAATGATGTCGGCGACGTCGGCATCATCGAATGACGCCGGCAGCGGCAGGTTCACCGCGACGAAAAGCTTCTGCGCTTGTTCCACCGACGGCTCATCGCCCAGCGGTACCGCCCTCGCGGCCTGCTCGATCGGGAGCAGCCGGGACTGCTCGAAACTGATGCGCAGCTCGGTGACATACCGGTCGTAGTAGCTCGAGCCCCGTTCGATCAGCAAGGCCGGTTCCCGGGTGTCGAGTGGCGTGACGAACTGGGTCATGACCAGGCAGCGTGGGGACAGGTCCCACCGGAACGTGGTGACGGTCGGCGTCAGGCCCACCTCAACCGTCAGCAGCTGGTATCGCTGCTTATACCAGCACGCGGCCAGGATGGTCGCGAAGGACTCCTTCTGGGCCCGCTGCGCCGTCCACCTCTCGCCGGTTCCGTCCACGGTGTGCGATACCGATCGCTGCAATACCGCGTATCGCTCACATTTCTCGTCGTTAGTGGGATCGAGGATCTCCAGCCGGACGGTCAGTGCGCGCCCGACCTCACGGGCCTGCCGGATGCACTCGGGCAGGGTGACCGCTCGGGTGAACGTGCCGGTGCCGCCCTTGAACATCCAGCTGTCGGTGCCCTCCCGGGCTTCGGCCAATGCCGCGCTGATCGCATCGCCACGCAGCCACCGCAGCCTCGCTGCCTGCTCCAATGCCTGCTGGGCCTCGGTCATCTTGGTGTCCAGTGCCGCAAGCCGGTCGAGCCCGGTGCGGACGTCCTGCTCGATGACGCCGGAACGGACCCGGTCCCGCAGCAGTGTGGTGGCCAGCACCGCGAGAATGAGCAGTATTGCGCTGTTGACCTGGTTGACGTCGACCACGTCGGCCCAGGCGAGGATGGCGATACAGCCGGCCAGCACGAGGCCGATCAGGCCGTCGGCGTTCTTGGTGATCCACTTGGCTATCCGCGACATCACCCTCCCCATTCTTTCGCTGAGTCTAGGTGATCTGTTCTGCCGCTGTGCGGCTTTTACCTGCCGCCCGGGTGCACCCTGAACGGGCGATTCGACGTGGACGGAACTTTTCGGGTATATGGCAATCAGGTGGGGTATTCGACACGCGCGGGTAATCCCCTGCGACGCCAGTGCCCGCCCGGTGCCCGGGAGGTGCCCGCCGCACGCAGTGCCGCAGTACGACGTCGCTCGGCACTTATGCTGCGCGTGATGATCCTGACCGAGGGGGTGCGGTACCGATGACCACCGTGCAGTGCTGGACCGGTCGTGAGACGAAGCTGCTCCGCGGGGCGCTGCGGCTCAGCATCCGGGCCTTCGCGGCCCAGCTCGGGGTGGACACCCGGACGGTCAACAAGTGGGAGGCGCGGCAGGCGAGCATCACGCTGCTGCCATATATGCAACAGGTGCTCGACACCGCCCTCGCGCGGTCCGCTGACGAGGTGAAGGCCCGGTTCGCCGCCGCGGTGGACGCATCGCAGCGGGCATCGACGCTGCCGTCCCGCCGGGTACCACCGGACTGTGGGTTGCCCCGGTCCGGTTCGGTTTCGGTGCCTCTGGGGCTACCGTAGGTGAGGCGGGGGTCGATAGCCGAAAGCTGGTGAGTTGGGTGGACCGTAGAGATTTCGCGCAGCATGTCGCGGCCTTGGCCGTCGGTGTCACCGGGGTGGTCGGGTTGGACATCGACCGGCTCATCGCGCTGCTACCCCAGGCCGACCCCACCGGCACCCGCCACATCGGGGTCGCCGATGTCGAGACCATCGAGCAGGCCACCGCCGCGTTCGTCCGCCAGGACTTCGCCCACGGCAGCGGGATCGCCCGGGACGCCGCCGTCGCCCACCTACACGCCACCCTCCCGCTGCTGGGCGCCCAGGTCAGCTCGGAGCTACGGCCACGGTTGCTCCTCGCCACCGGGCGTCTCGCGATGCAGGCGGGCTGGATGAGCTTTGACGTCGAGCAGGACGACGCGGCCCGGCGGCTGTGGATGATCGCGCTGGACATCGCCCGCGCGGCCGACCATCCGCAGAGCAGCGACCTCACCGTGTACGTGCTATACGACATGGCGCTGCAGGCCCTGCATCTGGGCCGCCCTGATGAGGCACTGCGCCTGGTTTATCTCGGCCACGCCGTCGCGACGGGCTCACATCCCGTCTCCGCGGCTACCACCAGCTGTCTGGCGAATATCCAGGCCCGAGCGCACGCCGCCCGCGGCGAGGCCGCGGCCTGCGATCGGGCGTTGGGCCAGGCTGTCGAGCACTTCGCCGCCATTGACCAGGCGAGGCGCCCGTCGTGGGGCGCTTTCTACGATGAAACCAGCCTCTCCAGTTTCCAGGGTGCCGCCCAGTACACGCTGGCCCTGACCAACGGTGAGCCGGGCGCCGCCAAGCGGGCGGTCCCGTTACTCCGCCAGGCCGTGGATGGCTTCGGTCCTGACTACGCCCGGTTTCGGGCAAACAACCTTCCGCGCCTTGCCGGGGCGCACGCGATCGCCGGAGACGGCGGCACCGCTGTCAGCGTCGGCCACCAGGCCGTCGACGCGGTCACCGCGCTGCATTCCCCCCGAGCCTACGACGGGCTGCGCGTCCTGAACACCGCCCTGGAGCCCCTGCACACCAGCGCGGGTGTCGCCGAGCTGCGCGATCGCCTGCGCGCCACCGCCGCGTGAGCAGACCCGACGGAAGGGAGCATTCGTTGTCCCATCAACCCACTCCGTTGTGGCGCGACCCGTTGTTCAGCCCGGGGGACCGGTTCCCGCTCGGTCCGCCCCGCGGGATCTTGGACGACTGCCACGAAGTGCCCAGCGGTCCCTCCACCCGCCCCTTCTCGCTTCGCCATGTGGTGCCAGGTGACCGACTCGACCAGCCGCCCACTTGGTGTTACACCTACTGCCACGAGCGGCAGATCGCCCTGATTCACGACGCGGACGGTTCGCTGGTTCCGCTGCTCAAGCACACCAAGCCCGGGGCGACGCCGGGGCAGACCACTGGTCATCCGGGCACGCCCGACGGGAACAGCCCGAGCCCGGAAGAGGTCGGTGCCCCGGATTACCAGGCGAGTTGAGATGACGGTTCTGGTCCTCGCACGCGATCTCGACTGGTCGGCTGACCGGTTGGTCGAAACGTTGACACAGCGTGGTGTTTCGGTGTTCCGCACCGATCTGGCCGCCTTTCCGCTGCAGCTGACGCTGGACGCTCGGCTTGGCCCAGACGGGTGGGACGGTGAGTTGTCCACACCGCATCGTTGCGTGCGGCTCGGGGAGATCCGCTCAGTGTGGTATCGCCACCCCTCGCATTTCGAGCTGCCGGAGGGCATGTCGGGGCCAGAGCGTCAACACGCCGCCGCCGAGGCGCGCTGCGGGCTGAGTGGGGTGTTGGGCAGCTTGGATGTGCTGTGAGTGAACCATCCGTCACACGAGTCGGATGCCGTGAAACCGCGCCAGCTTGACGTCGCACGCCGGTGCGGTCTGCGTGTGCCCGATTCGCAGGTCACCAACAGGCCGGAAAGGGTGCGGGACTTCGCTGCCACGGTGGGCGGCAGTCTGGCTGGTAAGACGCTGTCGGCCTCGTTGCGGGTCGAGTCGGGTCGGCTTCAGATGGCCTATACCCGTCGGCTCGAGCCTCCCGAGCTGGACGATCTCGCAGGTGTAGACACCACCTTGCATCTGTTCCAACCGTTTTTCCGAACTAGTGAGAGCCCGAGGTTGATCATGTTGGTGGCTCGGGAAGTATGGGCATGCCGAGGTCGGTCACGCTGGTTTGTCCGTTTTTGAGTGTTCGTTCGAGGCTTGCCAGTTTGTCGCG
>JBOHGE010000009.1:0-124200 GCA_050700055.1 Pseudonocardiaceae bacterium | reverse complement strand
ACCATCTTCGCAGCTTCGTCCTTGTACTCAGGAGTGAACGACCGACGATTCTTCGGCACGTAATTCCTCTCTTCCGGAAAGGGAACCCTAGTGGGTTCACTGTCCGGAAGATCCGGGACCCCTCAGTTGTGGTGGATACTGCGGCGTCCGTTGCGGGCGTTGGGTTATGACGCGGCCCGGGCGATGTTCACCCGCGCCAACGCCGCGTTGGGCTCGAACTGGTCGCTGCACGATCTTCGCCACACGGCGGCGTACCGGATGGAAGGCTCGGAAGTTGCATCAGACGGGCGAGAAACCGCAGGTCAGCATGGCAACATATGAGGTCTGAGCCCCCACCGCGGCCGTAAACCCACCCACTGGACCGCCATCGACCGCAACTACAAAAACCCTCCGCATCAACATGCAAACCTTCTTCCACAACTCCGGCATCGCCACAAGCACCGCCGTGGCATAGACAACCGTTTGGCTGCGTCGTGAGCTCGACGGTAGCGACGTTTGTGGCGGCCCGGGGGAGATGTCGCGGCGTCGTGAACTCGACGCACCGATCCGAAACTACATAGAGTGACGATCCTCCGTCGGGTTGTAACACGTGTGGCGGATGTTTCGATAGTTGCGTATGGGATCTCTGGTGTTCGTGAGACTTAAGTGGCAGAGTGCGGCGGCGGGTCTGTGTGATCACGTCGGGCGGACACCAGGAGGACCGGCGCCTGCCACGAGGAGCCGGGGGAGGAGTGGGTGTGAGCGTCTGGAGTCGACGTCGCTCCGGCGGCCACGCCATGATCGCGGCCTCGCTCACGGTGCTGGCGCTGATCGGGCAACCTGCCATCGGGCAGGCCGTGCCGCCACCACCGCCCAACCCCAGTGACGACGACATCAGGTCCAGCCAGGCTCGTGCCGACGCGACCGCCGGTCGGGTCGGGCAACTGGCCAACCAGGTCGCCCAGGCCGACGCCGCGCTGCTCGCCCTGCAGGCCGAGGTCGCGCTCAAGCGGGAGCAGACCAACAAAGCGCTGGTCGACCAGCAGGCTGCGGAGGCCGCCGCAGCAGCCGCGAAGGCATCCGCGGACAGCACCCGAGCCGAGGCCGACGCGGCTGCTGCGCAGATCACGCAGGCACATCGAGACCTCGACGAGTTCGCCGCCGCAAGTTTCCGGCAGGGCAGCACGATCGGGTCGATCTCGGCTTTCCTCGGCTCGAGCAGCCCGAAAGATCTGCTGGCCAGGGCTGAGTTGCTGGACTCGGTGGGCGGTGCGCAGCTGCACGCGGTGGAGAACATGCGGCGGGCTCGCGTCGATGTGGCCAACAAGGATTCCCAGGCGCGTGCTGCGCTGGCGAGGGCGCAGGGCGCCAAGCAGGCGGCCGACGACGCCAAGAACACTGTCGACACGGCCTACCGAGCCGCGATCGACACCGAGGCGGCGAAGTCCACCCAGGCCGCTGCTCTGCTGGAACACAAGTCGGACCTGGAGCGCCGGCTCTATGAGGCGCAGAACGCCGTTACCGGGCTGCGGGGCCAGCGGCAGCGCTACGAGGAATGGCGCGCCGAGCGGGATCGGGAACAAGCAGCGGCGGCTGCCGCTGCAGCGGCTGCTGCGGCAGCCGCCGAGAGAAGCGGGCCGGCTGGGGGTGCAGCCGCCCGGGTCGTCTCGCGTAACGCCTCAACCGTGATCAGCCGGGCGATGTCGCAGCTGGGTGTGCGCTACTCGTGGGGTGGTGGAAACGGGCAGGGACCCACGATCGGCATCCGAGACGGTGGTGTCGCCGACACCTACGGTGATTTCCGCAGGGTCGGTTTCGACTGCTCCGGATTGATGATCTACGCCTTCTCCCGGGCGCTCGGTTACTCGCTGCCGCACTACAGCGGTTTTCAATACGACACCGGCCGCAAGGTGCCGCTGGCTGACAAGCGGCCCGGGGACATGCTGTTCTGGGGCACCGGCGGGAACATCCACCACGTGGCGCTCTACATCGGCGGCGGGCAGATGATCGAGGCGCCGTACTCGGGTGGTGCGGTCCGGGTCACCGCGGTGCGCTACAGCGGGATCATGCCCAACGCCGTCCGGTTGCTCTGAGCCGGCACCTTCACAGCCGTCACACTGCGATAGCGGTTGGGTCTTCGTAGGTGCCGTCGCTCGAACGGTGTGCCCAAACCCCTGGTAGGCCCGGATGCAAGGAGGACGCCGTGACGCGAGCCGACAGCGAGGCGCCCACGCCGGCCCGGGACGCTCAGCTGATCGAGCGGACGGTCTTCGAGATCCAACGCGTGATCGTGGGGCAGGACCGGCTCGTCGAACGGATGCTCGTCGGTCTGCTGGCCCGCGGCCACCTGCTGCTCGAGGGCGTGCCGGGGGTGGCCAAGACCCTGGCGGTGGAGACCGTCGCCCGGGTGGTGGGCGGCTCGTTCTCGCGCATCCAGTTCACCCCCGACCTGGTGCCCGCCGACATCCTCGGCACCCGCATCTACCGGCAGGGGCGTGAGCAGTTCGACGTTGAGCTAGGGCCGGTGGTGGCCAATTTCGTGCTCGCTGACGAGATCAACCGGGCGCCGGCCAAGGTGCAATCGGCCCTGCTGGAGGTGATGGCGGAGCGGCACGTGTCCATCGGCGGCACCACCTACCCGATGCCCGAGCCGTTTCTCGTGCTGGCCACGCAGAACCCGATCGAGAACGAGGGCGTGTACCCGCTTCCCGAGGCGCAACGCGACCGGTTCCTGTTCAAGATCCAGGTGTCGTACCCCACCGTGGAGGAGGAGCGGGAGATCATCTACCGGATGGGCGTGCGCCCACCCCAGCCGCAACCGGTGCTCGATCCCGGCGAGCTGACCCGGCTGCAAGAGGTCGCCGCGCGGGTGTTCGTGCACCATGCCCTGGTCGACTACGTGGTAAGGCTGGTACTCGCCACCCGCATCCCCGCCGAGCATGGTCTGTCCGATGTGGCCGGGTGGGTGGCCTACGGGGCCTCCCCGCGGGCCAGCCTCGGCATCGTGGCGGCGGCGCGCGCGTTGGCGTTGATCCGTGGGCGGGACTACGTGCTGCCGCAGGATGTCGTGGACGTCGCAGCCGACGTGCTGCGGCACCGTCTGGTGCTGTCCTATGACGCGCTGGCCGACGGTGTCCCGGTAGAGCACATCGTCACCCGCGTGTTGCAGACCGTGCCGTTGCCCCAGGTCTCGTCGCGCCCCCAGAGCCCACTACCGGGTGCGCCGGCCGAGGCTGCGGGGCGGACCTGACCTCAGGACGGTTTGACTCATGACCCTGCCGAGTGGTCCTGGCCGGCGGCACAGCTGGGCGCCGCCGGCCTTGCAGGAAGGGCGGATGGAGGCCGCGCTGCGGGCGTTGGAGCTCACGGTGCGCCGCCGGCTGGACGGGTTGCTGCAGGGCAACCACCTCGGTCTGGTGCCGGGGCCGGGTACCGAGCCGGGGGAGGCCCGACGTTACGAGCCCGGAGACGATGTCCGGCGAATGGACTGGGCGGTCACCGCACGCACCACCGAGCCGCACATCCGGCAGACCGTGGCGGATCGGGAGCTGGAGACCTGGCTGGCCGTGGACCTGTCCGCCAGCCTTGATTTCGGCACCGCGGAGTGCGACAAGCGCGAGCTCGCGGTCGCTGCGTGTGCAGCGGTGGCGCACCTGACCCGGGGTGGCGGGAACCGGGTCGGTGCCGTCGTCAGCACCGGGGCCGACGTCCTGCGGATCCCGGCTCGCGGCGGCCTGCCGCACACCCGCGGGATGATCCGCCGGATCGCCGTGCTGCCCCGGGCTGCCGAAGGCATCCGGGGGGATCTGCCCGGGGTGCTGGAGCAGCTGTGCCGCCCCCCGCGCCGCCGCGGGCTGGTTGCGGTGATCTCCGACTTCCTCGGACCGCGATCCGGGGAGGTCTTCGCCTGGGAGCGGCCGCTGCGCGGGCTGTCCGCCCGGCACGATCTGGTCGCGATCGAGGTGCTCGACCCGCGCGATCTGGAGCTGCCCGACATCGGCACGGTGGTGCTCGCCGATCCCGAGACGGGGCGGCAGAAAGAGGTGGTCACCACGCCGATACTGCGCCGGGAGTTCGCCGCCGCGGCTGCCGCGCATCGTGATGAGGTGGCCGCCACGCTGCGCCGGTGCGGTGCGGCGCAGCTGACCCTGCGCACCGATTCGGACTGGGTGTCCGACATGGTGCGCTTCGCGGTCGCCCGCAAACGTCGCTGGTCGGGAGGGGGCGCATGAGCCTGACCGGGTTCACCAGCCCGCTGTGGTTCCTGATGCTGGCGGTGGTCGCCGCGCTGGCGGTCGGCTACCTCTGGATGCAACGCCGGCGCCGCCGCCAGGTGCTGCGCTTCGCCAACCTCGAGATGCTGGAACGCATCGTGCCCAAGCACCAGGGCTGGCAGCGGCACCTGCCGCTGACCCTGCTGCTGACCGCGTTGGTGCTGTTCACCGTCGCGCTGGCCGGTCCCACCGCGGAGCGTAAGGTGCCGCGTAACCGGGCCACCGTCATGCTGGTGATCGACGTCTCGCTGTCCATGCGAGCCACCGACATCGAGCCCAGCAGGCTTGCGGCCGCGCAGCGCGAGGCGAAGAGATTTGCCCACGACCTCACCCCAGGGGTGAATCTGGGTCTGGTGTCCTTCGCCGGCTCGCCCACGGTGCTGGTGTCACCCACCACCGAGCGGGTCTCGGTGGTCCGGGCCATCGACAACCTCAAGCTGGCCGAGGCCACCGGCACCGGTGAGGCGATCTTCGCCGCACTGTCCTCGATCGAGGCGTTCGGGGCTGTGGTCTCTGACGCCCAGGGACCCCCGCCGGCTCGTATCGTGCTGCTCACCGACGGCAAGCAGACGGTGCCGACCCCCGACGGCGACGATCCGCGCGGCGCCTTCACCGCCGCCCGCGCCGCGACCGCCGCTAAGATCCCGATCTCGGCCATCTCCTTCGGCACCGCCTACGGCCAGGTGGACATCAACGGCGAGCGCCAGCCGGTGCCCGCCGACGACGAGTCGATCCGGCGGATCGCCGATCTGTCCGGTGGGCAGTTCTACAACGCCAGCACCGCCAGCCAACTCAGCGAAGTGGTCAACACGCTGGGCGAGCAGATCGGTTACGAGACCAAGCAGACCGACGCGAGCCGGCCCTGGCTGATCGCGGGCACCCTCATCGCCGTGCTCGCCGCTGCCGGTGCGTTGGCCATCGGGCAACGGCTGCCCTGAGCTTTCGGCGTTGGTTTTCACCGAGGCATGCCTACCGCCACGATCGTGGAGCGGAAGCGGTCCTCGACCTCTTGAACGCTTGAACGCCCGGCGTGTGCGGCCAAGGCGCGGCGTAGCGAGTTGATCCGTTCCAGGATACGGGCGCTGCTGAGCGAGTTGAGGACCGGGATCACCTGACCCAGCAGGTGGCAAGCCTGGTCGATGTCGCTGCGCGAGTTGCCTTCCGAGGGCAGATAGGAGCTGGCGAGGTAGGTCGTCCATAGGACACGGCGACGCTCCAAGTGATCTGGCGAGTCCAGCGCTCCGGAGGCTAGCCGCTGGACGTCTTGGTGCCGGCCCAGGTCACGGGCCATGGTCAGCATTTCACCGGCCAATGCCTTGGTGGTGAAGAACTGGATCCACGCGGGCTCGTCTGCTGGCATGGCGCGGTCCAGCGCTCTTTCCGCGACGGTGCACGCTTGGGCGCATGCTCGCCGGTCGATGTGCAAGGCGTGTGCACGGCCTTGGAGGGCAGCGCACCGGGCCGCTGTCGAGGGTGAGCCGCAGTCAAGGCCGGTACGAAGCCCGGCGCTGGCCAGGTCGAGCGCTTGGCGAGCATCGCCGAGGTAGTGCGCCTGTATCGACATGTCGGCCAGGATGTGCGCTCCCAGTGCACGGTTCCCACTGGCCTGCGCCAGCCGCAGCGCTTGGATGAAGTAGCGCTGTGCAAGCCCTTGCCTGCCAGCGTCGAAGCTCATAAACCCGCATAGATCGCACAGCCGCGCAGTCGCAGCCAGCAGTTCCCGGCCAACATTTTCGTTGTAGCTGCCGTGGAGCAGCGGGAGCACGGCCTGGTTAACGTAGTGCAGGAGCGTGGAACGGGCATATCCGCCGCCGAGCCGTTGGTCGGCGGCGCCGAAGGCATCACACATCGCCCACAATGCGTCAACGTCGCGCTGACCCACTGCCCGACCGGATCGATCGCCGAGGATCTCGTCTCTCCGGTTCAGCAGCCACTCGCGCGTCGGTCCAGTAAACGCTGCGGCAACCCACACCGCTGAAGCGATAACTGACCGCCGGTCCAAATCCGTCCTCCACAGCTTCGCGACCACCTCCACCGTAGCGTGAGGTGTGGCGGGCCACACGAGCCCCAGGTCACCCACGCCAGATTCGTCACCGTCTGCCGATCTGTCACTGGGTGCGTCGCGGGTCGCTCGCTCGTGCTCAAGGTCCGGCCAGAGCTGTTCCAGTGCCCCATCAGTGTCCAGAGCGACATCCAGCCGCTGGGTCAGTGCGAGACTGGGAAACCGCTCACCTTTCTCGATCTTGCCGATCAAGGCGCCACTGTCATGAGTCTGCCGCCCGAGTGCGGCTTGGGACAGCGCGCGCGCCGTTCGCCAGTGCCGCAGCTGCGCACCGAAGAAATGCAGTGCCGATTCCAGCGGAGTCAGTTCCCGCGGTACCTGCCCCACGACGCGTCGCCTCCTAACGATTAAGTGACCCTTTCCCCCACCCTGGCCTCTGGGCAGCGTGGTGCCACAACGTATCCGGAATGACGGATGCGGACAGCCGCCGTGTCCGCATCTGAACCTTGTCTAGCCGGGCGCTCGCCCGGCATCGTCTACGCAGAGCGACCCCATCCGACGCTCAGCCTTCGTTGCAGATGAGGGCCGACCCCATCTGCGAGGCCATAGGGAGGGTGACATCATGATCAACAATCACCGCCATCAAGTTAACTTCGGCAGTCTCGCCGTCACGGCGGTCCACGTCGAACACCAAGGCCCGCTGCGGGCTAGCACCGCACGAGGAGATGGCCGATGAGCCCGAAAGACCCACTGCGTGAAGTGTTGCGTGATGTCCTTTCTGCTGCGGTGGATTTGCGGGCGGGTGCTGTGGGTGAGATCAGCTCGCTCCAGTATCGGGTGTTTGCGACGCTGTACGTCCTGCTGGGTGCCCATGCCGTGGATCGGCGGGGCCGGTGCTGGTTGTGTCGGCGGTCGGGCGCGGTGCTCGGATTCCGTCGTCGCCGCTGCCGGGTGCACGGTGAGGCGAGTGTCTGGCTGCAGCAGCCCGAGTGGTTCCTGCGTTCCCGGTTGATCAGCGAGTCGGGACTTTTCGATCTGCCACCTGCGCAGGGCAGCCCGACCCCTACAGCAGCCGGCGACGTGGGGGACGGCATCGACGTGGTGCTCCGGATCGAGCCTGACCCCAGTGACCCGCGAGCGGCTGCAGCACGGTGGGTTCGCTGATGTCGTCGTTGAGCCATGAGGTACCGCAGAACTCGTCAGAGACGGTCATGGTGACGGGTGTGTGCGGATTCATCGCCTCGCACCTGGCCTACGCGCTGCTGCGCTCGGGTGTCCGGGTGATCGGGGTGGACCAGCGGACGCTGGGCAGCAACGTTCAGCGGCTGCAGGACCAGGCTCGCTTTGAACTGGTGATCGCACAGGTGCAGGATGGTGACCTGGCACGGCGCCTGCGAGGCGTCACCAAGGTGTTCCACCTGGCGGCGGCAACCGATGTTCAGGATTCGTGGGGCGCGGGATTTAGCGATCACGCCATCTCGACCGTGCTGGGCACCCAGCGGCTGCTATCTGCCTGCAGTCAGGCCGGGGTGCCGCGGGTGGTGGTGGCCTCTTCTTCTCACGTGTACGGCATGACCACGGGGTTGGCCCGGGAGGATGCGCCGCTGAGCCCGATGTCGCCTTACGGGGTGGCGAAGCTGGCTGCCGAGCGGCTCGCGGTGGCCTACGCCCGCCGCGGTGGGGCACTGATGAGCGTGGTCGCGCTGCGGTATTTCACGGCCTACGGGCCGCATTGTCATGACGCGATGGTCGTGATGCGGTTGTTTCGCGCAGCGCTGACCGGCCGGCCGATGCCGCTGTACGGCGACGGCACCCAGGCGCACAGCTGGACGCACGTCGACGACATCGTGGCCGCTACGCTGCTGGCCGGGTATTTACCGATGGGGATCGACACCCTCACCCGTCGTGCCGCCAGACCGGCACACGTCCAGCTGATCCGCCGCTGCCTGGCGCACCTGGACCGTTTCCGGCTCTCCCGCCAGCTCGACACCGTGGCCGCTCTGCTCGATGCGGTGACGTCGCCTCCAGCAGTACGGATGTGATCGATGCGTCCGGAGCACTCCACAAAGATGCTGCTCGCCGCGTGCGTCGGGCCACCTCACCACCGCCTGACCCGTACCGTCGGCAAACGTGAACAGGATTGCCATCATCGGCTGCGGCGGCTCAGGGAAGACCACCATCGGGCGACGCCTCGCGGCCTTGATCGACGCCCCGATCGCTCACCTCGACACGCTGTTCTACGACAAGGAGTGGAACCGCCTGCCGCAGGACAAGTTCGCCACCCTCCAGGAAGAGCTGGTCGACCAGCCCACCTGGGTGATCGACGGGAACTATGCCTCCACCCTGCCTATCCGCCTCAAGCGCGCCGACACCGTCATCTTCCTCGATTTCCCCGCCCCCCTCTGTCTGTGGGGAATCGTGCAACGGCGGTGGCGCTACCTGGGCGGCCAACACGACGCCACCGGCGTTTACGACCGGATCACCTGGGGCTTCATCAAGTACGTGTGGGGCTACCGCACGGACATGGGACCCAAGGTCCGAAAGCTGATCGCAGAACACGCCGACCACGCCCAGGTACACATCGTCACCAGCCGCCGCACCGCCAACCGGCTCGTCGCCCAGCTCGAACAGGTTGCCGTCCAGCAGTGACCGGGGATCGGTGGTGACAGTGTCCACCGCTCACTCGCCCACTGCCCAGCCCGCTGATGACGACCGCCCGTTCAGTGACCCTGCGCGTATCCCAGCCCTGTACGCCGACCAGAACCGGGTAGCGCGGCGCAGTGGCGCACTGCTCGACGCCAAGGTCGAAGGACGGCACGTCGGAACGGTGATCGCCGACATCGCTGCCACGACCACAGCGAACGCAGCTGACAACATGATCGCCGACATCGGCTGCGGCTGGGGCGGCACCACCCGGGTCCTGCACAGACGGCTGCCCAGTGCCCAGTTTCTCGCCGTGGACGCCTCCTTCCCGATGCTGCACGCAGCCCGCACCCGCTTATCTGCTCAGCTGGGTGCCGATGCCAGTCGCATCACCTTCCTACAAGCTGACTTCCACCAGCTACCGCTGATGGACCGAACCTGCATGCTTGCCGTGGCGGCCTTCTGCGTCTACCACTCCCGTACCCCCAGCGCGGTGATCACTGAGATCGCCCGATGCCTGGCGCTCGGTGGTACCGCGATCTTGGTCACCAAGTCGGCCGACAGCTACCACGAGCTCGACGAACTGCTGGCCGCCACCGGACTCGACCCGGATGCCGCCTGCCGTCCGAGCCTGTACGCCACCGCCCACGGCACCGTCCTGCCGATACTGACCGCCGCCACCCTGTCGGTGGTGGAGGTGACCAGTGAACAGCACGTCTTTCGGTTCCGCGACGCACTTCACCTGGCGGAATATCTGATGACCGTGCCTAAATACCAGCTTGCCCCACCGTTGCAGGACGCACCCGCCGCACTCGCCGTCGAACTACGCCGTCGACACGGGGACGGCCCGGTCGTCACGACGTCCACCATCACCTACGTGACCGCTTGTCGAGGGCCCAGAACATGATCCGTCCCGTAGGACAACCCGAATCCCAGCGGTGGATCAAGCGCTATCGCACTGCGACCGCGTGTCAGACGACTGCCGCCAACCACCGCTGGCTAGCCAGCCTTGCCGTGCCTGTCCCGGCGATGCGTGCCACCAGGGCCGATCGTCTGGAGTTCGACCACGTGCCCGGCCGCCATGCCCGGCCCCGCGATCTGCCGATGCTCGCCGACCTGCTCGGGAACCTGCACCGCACCGCCTATGTCACCGACCTTCACCGGGCACGACTGGACCGGCCCCACACCACCGATACCGGGCTGGTCATCCCCGACTTCCTCACGCCCCGCCACAACGCCCTACGGGCGCTAGTGAACGGCGGGGCCGTCCCCGAACCAGCCTTCACCCCAGACCAGGCCGTGGCCGTGCTGGAGTCGGCTGTGAGCGGCCCGGCGTGCATCTACAAGGACAGCAACCCACGCAACTTCCTGATCACCCCCGGCGGGGTCGTGGTGATCGACTTCGATGTCCTCACCCTCGCACCAGCCGGATACGACCTGGCCAAGCTCGTCGTCACCCTCGTGATGACCCACGGCCGACTACCCGAGACCGAGATCGGCCAAGCGCTCACCATCTACAACGCAGCCTTCACCCATGACAGCGCCGCCATGGAGTCACGTGAGCTGGAGCCGGTAACCCGAGCGGAGCTGATGGCCTGGGCGGAGATCCACCATATCTTCACCAGTCCCTATCTGGGGCGCAACGGCTACCGGTACAGCTGGCGCCCGTCGCCGCTGTAGCCGCTGCGCCTGCTCAGTCCTCGCCGGATCCGCCGCGGCGACCCTCAGCAGCCGATCCGGAGTACCAGACGACGCACCGACCCCTCACCTCTACGATCGTCACGTGTGCCCGTACCGCAAGTGTAGGTACCAAAATGGGGTACCGCTGACACTGTTACGCACTCACGACCGGGATCGAAAGGCGCGCCCGTGACCCGTTCCGTCCTCGTCACCGGAGGCAATCGTGGTATTGGGCTGGCCATCGCCCGTGCTTTCGCCAAGCAGGGAGACCAGGTGGCGGTGACCTACCGCGGATCCGAGGTTCCCGGGGGACTCGCGCCCGAGCTGTTCCCGGTGCGGTGTGACGTCACCGACAGCGCGGCGGTGGAGGCGGCGTTCGCCGAGGCGGAGCAGGCCCACGGCCCGATCGACGTGCTGGTCGCCAATGCTGGGATCACCGATGACGCGCTGCTGCTTCGGCTGAGCGAAGACCAGTTCTGCCGGGTCCTGGACACCAATCTCACCGGCGCGTACCGGGTGGCCAAACGCGCCGCGAAGAGCATGCTGCGCATCCGTCGGGGCCGGATGGTGTTCATCTCCTCGGTGGTGGCCCTGTCCGGGGCCGCCGGTCAGGTGAACTACGCGGCCAGCAAAGCCGGGCTGATCGGCATCGCCCGGTCCATCGCCCGTGAGCTGGGCTCCCGGTCGATCACCGCGAACGTGGTCGCACCCGGCTACGTCGACACCGACATGACCGCAGGGATCAGCCAGGCGCGGCGGGAGGAGATCCTGGGCTCGATCCCGCTGCGCCGCCAGGCCAGCCCCGAGGAGGTCGCCGCGGTGGTGACCTTCCTCGCCTCCGACGCTGCCGGCTACATCACCGGCGTGGTGCTGCCGGTGGACGGCGGCCTGGGCATGGGCCACTGAACGGGCGGATCTGTGGAGAGGGAGGGCATGTGGCGGGTCTGCTCGACGGTAAGCGGCTGCTGATCACCGGGGTGATCACCGATGCCTCGATCGCATTTCACGTGGCGCGGGTGGCCCAGGAGCAGGGCGCCCAGGTAGTGCTCACCGGGTACGGCCGGTTGCGTCTGGTGGAGCGCATCGCGCAGCGGCTGCCCCAGCCGGCTCCGGTACTGGAGCTCGACGTGACCGACCAGGACCAGCTGGACTCGCTGGCGCAGCGACTGGGTGAGCACGTCGACGGCCTGGACGGGGTGCTGCACTCCATCGGCTTCGCCCCGGCGTCCTGCCTGGGTGGGGAGTTCCTGAACGCGCCCTGGGCGGACGTGGCCACCGCGATACAGGTCTCGGCCTACTCGTTCACGTCACTGGCGGTGGCGTGCCGGCCGCTGCTGGGCCGCGGCGCCTCCATCGTCGGGATGGACTTCGACAACCGGCAAGCCTGGCCGGCGTATGACTGGATGGGGGTGGCGAAGTCGGCGCTGGAGTCGGTGTGCCGTTACCTGGCCCGCGATCTGGGACCCGCCGGTATTCGAGTGAACCTGGTGGCCGCCGGGCCGGTGCGCACCCTGGCGGCCAGGTCCATCCCCGGCTTCGCGATGTTGGAGAACGCCTGGGACGGTCGCGCTCCGCTGGGCTGGAACATCGAGGATCCCACCCCGGTGGCCCGCACAGCCTGCGCGCTACTGTCCGATTGGCTTCCCGCCACCACCGGCTCCATGGTCTGGGCCGACGGCGGCTTCCACGCAGTCGGCATCTAAGTCGGCACGAGCCACAACCTCAGGTGGTTTAGCGGTGAGCGACGCATTGCTGGTGCTCTCCTTCGGGGGGCCAGAAGGCCCTGACGAGGTACGCCCGTTCCTGGCGAACGTCACTCGAGGGCGGGACGTGCCGCCGCAGCGGCTGGACGAGGTGGCGCAGCACTACCTGCACTTCGGCGGCGTGTCGCCGATCAACCAGTGCAACCGCACCCTGATCACCGCGATCGAGCAGGCACTCACCACCGCCGGGCTCGACCTGCCGGTGTACTTCGGCAACCGCAACTGGCACCCGATGGTGGCGGACACCGTCGCCGAGATGACCGCCGACGGGGTGCGCCGGGCGCTGGTGTTCGCCACCTCGGCGTGGGGAGGGTACTCGGGCTGCCGGCAGTACCACGAGGACATCGCGCGGGCTCGGGCTGCCGCCGGTCCCGGTGCCCCCGATCTGGTCAAGCTGCGGCAGTTCTTCGACCACCCGCTGTTCGTGGCGGCGTGCGCTGACGCCCTGCGCTCGGCTCGCAAGCAGGCCGACGCCAACGCCCGAGTGGTCTTCACCGCGCACTCGGTGCCGCTGGCCGCCGACGCCGCCGCCGGCCTCGCCACCGAGGGTGGCCATCGCTACTCCCGGCAGGTCACCGAGACCGCCCGGCTGGTCGCCGCGGCGGCCGGGGTGGACGCCTACGACGTGGTGTGGCAATCCCGTTCCGGCCCGGCAGCAGTGCGCTGGCTGGAGCCGGACGTGACCGACCACCTGGGCACGCTGCACGCCGAGGGAGTACCCGGCGTCGTGGTCGCGCCGGTCGGTTTCGTCTCAGACCATCTCGAGGTGCTGTGGGACCTCGACCACGAGGCTCGGCAGCGTGCCACCACGTGGGGGATGGACTTCGCCAGGACCGCCACGGCGGGCACCGACCCGCGCTTCGCCGAGATGGTCGTCGAGCTCATCGCTGAGCATCTGCGTGCGGCACCCCCGCGCCGGTGCTCGCAGGTTCCGGCGGCCGGCCATGGCGTCAACGGGGAACCCTGCGCACGGCTGTGCTGCCCACCGCTGCGCGGCCGACCAGGGGCAGCCGACCAGGGCTAACCGGTCAGCGCCGGCCGGCCCGCGGAGTCAGTGCCCGCACCGCCTCGGCGACCGCCGAGCGCCGAGCCTCCCGCACTGCGGTGGACAGTGGTCGTAGTGCCGCCGAGCGGGCGGCCGCTACCTTGGCCGACAGGGCACCACCGAGACTGTCGGTCTCCGCGGCACCGAGGATGGCCTCCACCTCGTCGGCCTGCTCGAGCACCCGCAGCGCCCGGCCGGGGGTGCCGTCGGGCCAGGGTGGCCGGATCCGGCGCTCCAACGTCTCGGCGATCTCGGCGCGGACCCCCGGTCGGTGCCGGGCGACGTCGAGCTCCACCAGCGTGGTGGCGGCTTGGCGGACCGCTCCACGCAGGCCGTGCTCCGCGTCGGACAGCGCGGGTTCCGGGGCCGGGGGTAGTGAGCCGGGGGCGAACACCGTCCAGCGCAGCACACCGTCGGCGACGGCATCAGGCACCACGGCCAGCTCCGCGCCGGCGAGCACCGCTACCTCACCGCTGGCCAGCGCCGCCGCAGCGAGCGGTCGTTCGGGTGGCAGCCCACGCAGATCACCGGGCACCGGCAGCAACAGCCGGCCGCCACCTGCGCCGGCCCGCCGGGCGGCGGCCAGCAGACCGACCACCGAGCCCGGGGCCTCGCCGGGGCACGGCAGGTCCAGCTGCCTCGCGGTGGCCTCGTCGGCGGCCACCACCTCATGCAGACCTGCCCAGGTATGCAGGCCGTCGATCACAGCGTCGGGAGCGGCGGAGCCGTGCAGCCAGGCCGAGGCCCACACAGTCAAAGTCGCACTGGGACATGGCACGGAGTAGGAGAGTAGAACGCGGACGAGAAACGCGCACACGCGGCGTGGCTGCACGAGGGGATGGGACCATCGGTTTACCGTCGGTGTCATGCATCCGGATGCGCCGCATCGATCATCACGGCGGCGTGAGATACCCCAGCTGGTCGCCGAGCCCGACTTGGTCGTGGAGGATGCGGCCAGCGGGTTTTGCGGTGCGGTGCTGGGTTGTGAGCGCGACGCGGTGCTGCTGGAAGATGCTCAGGGCCGGGTCCGGACGTTCCCGCTGCGGCCGGCGGCATTCTTGATCGACGGCGATCCGGTCACCCTGGTTCGTTCCGTGCGGCCGGTCGCGGCGGTGGTGACCCGGTCGGCATCCGGGTCGGTTCGGGTGATCGGGCGGCGAGCCCGGACCGCGCGGGCCAGCCGGATCTGGGTGGAGGGCCGCCACGATGCGGAGCTGGTGGAGCGGGTCTGGGGGCACGATCTGCGGGTGGACGGTGTGGTCGTGGAGCCGCTGGACGGGGTGGACGGCCTGGTCGAGCGGGTTGCGGAGTTCGGCCCTGCGGCATACCGGCGGCTGGGCGTGCTGGTCGATCATCTGGTGACCGGCAGCAAGGAGACCCGGCTGGTCCAGCGGGTGTGCTCGGAGCACGTGCTGGTGACCGGGCATCCATATGTGGACATCTGGCAGGCTGTACGGCCTGCGGCGCTGGGCATCTCCGGGTGGCCGGACGTACCCCGTGGGGTGTCGTGGAAGGAAGGCGTATGCCAGGCGTTGGGCTGGGTGAACCGCAGCGGGGTCGCGGATCCGGTGCAGGGTTGGCATCGGGTGCTTGGTGCGGTAGAGGGGTTTCGCGATCTTGAACCAGCCTTGCTGGGCGCTGTCGAGCAGCTCGTCGACTTCGTCACCACCTGATCCCGATGGCCCGGTCACGATCACAGAATGCCCCTGGAAGATCTGCGAATATGGACACATGCCCACTGTATTGTGGCTGATCGCCGGTTTCGTACTGATCGCCGCCGAAGTGCTCTCCAGTGACTTCGTGCTGATCATGCTCGGGGTGGGGGCGCTGGTGGCTGCGGGCTCTTCCGCGTTGGATGCCTCGATCTGGCTCGAGGTTGCCGCTTTCGCCGGCGCGTCGGTGGCTTTGATCACCGTGGCCAGGCCGGCGCTGAAGCGGCGACTGCACTCTGCCCCGGTCCGGACCAACACCGAGGCTCTGATCGGCGACCAAGCCGTTGTGGTCAACACCGTCGATGCTTACGGTGGCAAGGTCAAGTTGCGGGGGGAACTGTGGTCCGCCCGCGCGTTTGACGAAGCCGAGGTACTACAGCCCGGTCGAACCGTTAGGATCATGGACATCTCCGGTGCCACTGCCGTTGTCTTGGGAGAGTCTTGATGAGTGTTGCCCTGCTCGTGACGGTCGCGGTCATTCTGCTGGCGGTCGTCGTCACGGTTGTCAAGTCCGTGGTGGTGATCCCGCAGGCCACCAACGCGGTCGTGGAGCGGCTTGGCCGCTACCAAAGCACGTTCACTCCGGGCTTGAACTTCCTGGTGCCCTTCATCGATCGGATCCGCGCCCGGATCGATCTGCGTGAGCGGGTGGTGTCCTTCCCACCGCAGCCAGTGATCACCAAGGACAACCTGACCGTCTCCATCGACACTGTCGTGTACTTCCAGGTGACCAACCCGAAGGACGCCGTCTACGAGATCGCCGACTACATCGGGGCGGTCGAGCAGCTGGCCACTACCACGCTGCGTAACGTCGTAGGTGGGATGAGTCTGGAGGACACCCTGACCTCCCGGGACTTCATCAACGGTCAGCTGTCGGGCGTGCTTGACGATGCGACCGGGCGATGGGGCATCCGAGTCGGGCGGGTCGAGCTCAAGGCGATCGATCCACCACCGTCCATCCAGGACTCGATGGAGAAGCAGATGCGTGCCGACCGGGAGAAGCGCGCCACCATTCTCACTGCCGAGGGGCAGCGCGAGTCAGCGATCAAGACAGCGGAGGGCCAGAAGCAGGCCGCCATCCTGTCTGCCGAGGGTGCCAAACAGGCCATGATCCTCACCGCTGAGGCTGACCGGCAGTCCCGTATCCTGCGGGCCAAGGGTGAACGGGCCGCGCGCTACCTGCAGGCACAGGGCCAGGCCAAAGCGATCGAGAAGGTGTTCTCCGCGATCAAGGCGGGCAAGCCGACTCCCGAGCTGCTCGCCTACCAGTACCTGCAGACGCTGCCGCAGATGGCCCAGGGCGACGCGAACAAGGTCTGGATCGTGCCGAGCGACTTCGGCAAGGCGCTCGAGGGCTTCACCAAGATGCTCGGCGCGCCGGGAGACGACGGGGTATACCGCTACGAGCCGAGCCAGGAGTACGTGCCCACGGAACGGCCCGAGGACGACGACGATGCCATCGCGGAATGGTTCGATACCTCTGCCGACCCGGAGATAGCGGCTGCGGTGCGGGCAGCTGAAGAGGTGGCTCGCAAGGAGGTGCCTGGTCCGGAGGTCGGGATGACCCCGTCGCTGGGCCCCGCGCCGGAATGGCCCAGCAGCTTGCCGGCGCCTGAGCATCGAGTTCCCCCTCCGGGACCAGCCGAGATCACCGCGCCACAGCACCGGATACCGCCGGGTGAGCAGCCCCCAAGCTCTGCCGACCCGGCGCAGCCCCCGAAGGCGCCGCAGCAGCCCCCCGAGCGGGACGGTCGCTGAGCGTAGTCAGACGACGCTGAAGCCGAACGGCAGCTCCAGGCGATGCCGGCTCAGCAGATCGCTGTCGGCCAGCAGGTCGCGGGTCGGCGCGTCGGCCACCACCCGGCCGCCGTCGAGCACCACGCTTCGTGGGCACAGTTGCAGGGCATAGGGCAGGTCGTGGGTGACCATCAGCATCGTCCGGTCCAGCGCCAGCAGCACGTCGGCGAGTTCGCGACGGGCGACCGGGTCCAGGTTCGATGACGGCTCGTCGAGTACCAGGATCTCCGGGTCGCAGGACAATACGGTGGCCAGCGCTGCTCGTCGGCGCTGGCCACCGGACAGGTGCAGGGGTGAGCGGCTGGCGTGCTCGCTCATCCCGACCGCGGCCAGAGCGGCGTTGACCCGGCTCTCGAGCTCGGCCCCGCCCAGCCCGAAGTTGGCCGGCCCGAAGGCCACGTCGGCAGCGACGGTGGGCATGAACAGCTGATCGTCGGGATCCTGGAACACGATGCCTACCCGGCGGCGGATCTCTCGCAGGTGTTCCCTGACCACGGGTAGCTCACCGACGTGCACGGAGCCGGTAGCCGGCTGCAGGATGCCGTTGAGATGCAGCACGAGCGTGGTCTTGCCGGCGCCATTGGGCCCGAGCAGCGCGACCCGCTCACCGGGCGCCACGGTGAGGTCGATGCTCTCCAGGGCGCGGCGGCCATCGGGATAAGCGAAGCTCAGCCCCGCTACCCGCAGTGCAGGCACGGTCACCGGAGCCACCAAGCCCCGGATACCACTGCCACCGCCACCGCCACCGGGGCCAGCCCGAGCAGCCATTCCCGGCGCAAGACCGGGCGTTCGCGCAGAACCGGCATCGTCCCATTCCAGCCTCGTGCCAGCATGGCAAGGTGTACCCGTTCACCGCGCTCGTAGGAGCGCAGGAACAGGCTGCCGACCCCACGAGCGGTGGCGCCCGCCTGCCACAGCAGCCGCGGGTCGTGCCCCCGGGAGATCCGGGCGATCCGCATCCGGCGGGCTTCGCCGATGATCACCTCGAAGTATCGCAGCATCAAGGTGGCGATCGTGGTGACGGTATTGGGCGTCCGCAGCCGCTGCAGTCCGATCAGCAGATCACCCGGCACGGTCGTTGCGGCGAGAGTCAGCGAGGTGAGCACCCCGAGGGTGCCCTTGATCACGATATTCCAACCGGCCAGCAGCCCGGCCAGCGACAGGGACATACCCGCGACCTGCACCCGCTGCCCACCCTCGGCGAACGGCAGCAGCACGGCGAGCACGATGAACGGTGTCTCGATCAGCGCCCGGCGCGCGATCCACCCCGGCGGGATCGCCGCCACCGCCCACACTCCGGCCAGCACTAGGAGGTAACCGCCGAACGCCCAGAACACCTCCCGCGGGGTGGCAACCACGCAGCACACGAACAGGACCGCGGCGAGCACCTTGATCTGGGGTGGCAGCCGGTGCACCGGCGAGTCTCCCGGCAGGAACAACGGCTGCACGTGGCCGGTTCCCACGGCAGGTCAGGTCTTGCCGGTCTGGGTCTTATCGGTCTGATCGACTGTGCGTCTGGTACCTGGACACACCAGCCAGAACAGGCCGCCCGCGAGGGCGAGGGTCACCAGCACCCCGATCACACCGGCTACCCCGACCAGACCGTCATTGCCCCCCATGGTGTAGTCGGCAAGCGGTCCACCCGCCACTGGATGATCGCGGGCGTTCTGGGCGACGCACTCACCGGAGAGCTGCTCGACGCCGGCCACCTCGGTGACCTCGCAGCCTTGGCGGGTGACGGAGTCCAGCCCGTCGGGGCTGCTCGACGCCAGGTAGGACAGCACTCCGGCGATGAGGAGCGCGATCACGCCGAAACTGACGAAGAACCCAACGGAACTGCGCCGACCGTGCGAAACAGGCATGATCAACTCCTGTCGGGTGCAGCGGCAGCTGCGGTGCTTGCCCGCAGCTGCCGCAACAGGTATACGAGATCCGGGCGGGCAGAGGCGACAGCGCCGACGGTGAGCGCAGTGATGATGCCCTCCCCGATACCGATCAGGATGTGCACCCCGATCATGGCCAGCGCGACGGTGCCCAATGCGGAACCGCCGGCCCCGCCGAGCGCGTACTCCAGGACGAAGCCCAGGGACGCGACCACGGTGTTCACCAAGGCGGAGACGAAGGTGACGGTGATCAGCCCACCACGGCTGCGCGCCGCGAGCCTGCGCAACGCCAGTGCCACCACGAAACCGGTGAAGGTGCCGATCAGTGCCATGTTCGTGATGTTGGTGCCCAGCGCGGTGAGGCCGCCGTCGGCGAACAGCAATGCCTGCACGATCAGCACGATGCCGACGCACAGGGCACCGAGCCAGGGGCCTACCAGGATGGCGGCCAGCGCTCCCCCCAGCAGGTGCCCACTGACCCCGGGCAGCACCGGAAAGTTGATCATCTGTACGGCGAAGATGAATGCCGCGACGAGGCCCGCCATGGGCGCGGTACGGTCGTCGCTGGCGTGCAGGTCGCCGCGGGCGCGCACCAGCGAATAGCCGAGGCCGGCAGCCGCAACGAGGCCGAACAGTGCCGAAATGGGGGCATTGACGATACCATCGCTCATATGCATGGCGATAGTCTCAGTAGTCATGCCCTCCTCCTCGGGATCGTGTGAGTGTCACCCGTCAGAGTATGGCAGAGATTTAGTTACTGCTATAGCTGGGCGAAAGCTTGTGCCGACTGCTTTGCGGAGTTAGCGATAGAGCAGCGGGGGGCGCTGGTGAGCCCACGGTGTCGCCCGTTCGTAGGCCGCGCACGCGGCGAGTACCCGGTCGTCGGCGTGCCGTCGCCCCACCACTTGCAGCCCGATCGGCAGGCCGGCGTCGCTCCACCCGCACGGCACGCTTGCGGCGGGTTGCTGGGTCATGTTGAAGGGATAGCTGAAGGGCGTCCAGCTGGTCCACCGCGGTGAGTGCCACCCGATCGGCACCTCCTCACCCGCGACGAAGGGCGTGATCGGCACCGTCGGGGTGAGCAGCAGGTCGTAGCGCTCATGGAAGGCACCCATGGTGGTGCCCATGGTCATCCTCGTCGCGGTGGCGGCGAGGTAGTCGACCCCGGAGTAGCGCTCGCCCTGGTGCACGACCTCTCTGAGCCCGGGTTCCAGCAGCTCGCGCGCGCTGGGGGTCAGGCGCTGGACGGTCTTGGCCAGGCCGGTGAACCAGAGCACGTGGAAATCCTGCACGCAGTCGGTGAGCCCCGGATCGGCGACCTCGACCTCCGCACCGAGATCCTGGAAGACGTGTGCGGCGCGGGCAACCGCGTCGGCCACGTCCGGATCGACGTCGACGTAGCCCAACGTCGGGCTCAGTGCGATCCGCAACCCCAGCACACCACTGTCCAGCGCGCCGGAGTAGGGGCGGCTGATCGGCGGTAGCGCAGTGCAGTCCCGAGCGTCCGGCCCGGTGAGCACGTCGAGCAGCAGCGCG
The DNA here is from genome assembly GCA_050700055.1 of Pseudonocardiaceae bacterium. GTDB lineage: Bacteria > Actinomycetota > Actinomycetes > Mycobacteriales > Pseudonocardiaceae. The sequence continues at coordinate 103,886 of JBOHGE010000009.1, read as the reverse complement.
GTGTCGGCCACCGTGCGCGCCATCGGTCCGGCATATCCCAGGCTGCCCAGCGGGCTGGCCGGCCAGTGCGGCACGCGACCATGAGTCGGCTTGATCGCCACCGTCCCGGTGAACGACGCGGGAATGCGCGCCGAGCCGTCCCCGTCGGTGCCCACGGACAGCGGACCCATCCCGAGAGCCACCGCGACGGCGCTACCGCCGCTGGAACCACCCGGCGTCCGGCTGGTGTCCCAGGGGTTGACCGTGACGCCGGTGAGCGGATTATCGGTGACGGCCTTCCAGGCCAGCTCGGAGGTCGTCGTCTTACCCAGCAGCACCGCGCCGTGCTCGCGCAGCCGAGCAACCGGTGGCGCGTCGAACGGCCATTCCTGGTGCGGGGAGACCACCTTCGAGCCACGCAGGGTAGGCCACCCCTGGGTGAGGTACGTGTCTTTGATCGACGTCGGCACTCCGTCGACCAGACCCTGTGGCCGTCGCTGTTGCCAGCGCCGCTCCGAGTCCTTGGCCGCCTCCAGCGCTCGGTCGGCGTCCACCAGGCAGAAGGCTCGTACCTGCCGGTCGAGCTGATCGACGCGGTCCAGCACATCCTGAGTGGCTTCGACCGGCGACAGCTCACCCGAGCGGTAGGCAGCGATGAGCTCGGTGGCGGTGAGGTCTGCAGGCGTGCTCACGGCGCGATTCCTGTCCTGGCGGCGCTGCTGAAAGGTGTCGACGACCTACAGCGAGCTTTGCCCACCACGTTGTGAAGCCCCGAGTATCCCAGAGCGGCGGGCCGGTAGGTAGACGCACGGCAGCGTTGTGATCGCCGAGTGCGACGATCCGGGGACGACTAGGTAGACACTTCCCCCATATGGTGGCTACTGCATTTTATCTGCAACAAAGTACCGTCGCTACATGATGCGCCGCCGGTTCGTCCCGTTCATCCTGATCGCTGCCGTGTTGTCGGCGTGTAGCTCAGCACCGCCTGCCGCCGGCCCGTCGTCGGCGACCATCGTGGTCGGCGAGGGATACGAGTGGGAGGCGCTGAACCCGCTGCTCGGTTTCGGCGGCGAGGGCGCCTCGAAGCTGTTCGACGGCCTGATCAAGCACGACGCGACGCTCACGGTGGTTCCGGCATTGGCCGCCGGGGTGCCGACGGTCAGCGCCGACGGGCGGTCCTGGACGGTGCAGCTGCGCCAGGGGGTCAGCTTTCATGACGGATCGGCGTTCGACGCCGAGGACGTGGTGGCCACCTATCGCGCCATCCTGAACCCGGCCTTCGCCTCGACCGTCCGTTCGGACTTCCCGATGCTCACCGGCGTCGACAAGATCGACACATCGACGGTCCGGTTCGAGCTGGCCTACCCGTACGCACTTTTCGCCAACCGGCTCAACCTGGGCATCATGCCGGCGGAGGCGCTGGCCACCCCGGCGCCGCTGGAGAGCTCGACGTTCAACTCCGCGCCGATCGGCACCGGGCCATACCGGCTCGCCGAGTGGCGCAAGGGCTCCACCATGACTCTGACCGCCAACGAGGACTATTTCGACGGCGCGCCGCCGGTCAAGAAGATCACGGTCGTGTTCGCCGAGGACGACAACACCCGCGCGCAACAGATGCGCGCCGGCGACCTCGATGCAACCGTGCTGCCACCGGCGCTGGCCAAGACCTTCGAGGGCGGCGAGTTCGCGGTGTTGCACCATCGAAGCGCCGACTACCGCACGGTCACCATGCCCTCGAGCCACCCGGTGACCGGTGATCCGGCCATCCGGAAAGCCTTGAACCTCGCCGTCAACCGGCAGGGCATGATCGACGCCCTGCTCACCGGCCGGGGAGCGACCGCGTCCACCCCGGTGCCGGCGGTACTCGCCTCCTACGTGGAACCGGCGGCTCAGTTCCGGTACGACCCGGTTGCAGCGGGCCGCCTGCTCGACACGGCCGGCTGGGTCCTCGGTGCGGATGGGATCCGGGCCCGCAACGGCCAACCTGCCCGCTTCACCCTGATGTACCCGGCGACGGACACGGTGCGCAAGGACCTGGCGCAGGCGGTGGTGTCCGATGCCAAGGCGGTCGGGATCGAGGTCGTGCTGGAAGGGCTCGGGTGGGAGGCGATCGAGCCGCGGCTGGCTCAGGACTCGCTGGTGATGGGTGGTGGTAGCCAGCTGGACCCCGATCAGGTGATCTACCCGCTGCTGCACTCCAGCTTCGGTGGGGACGGTTTCAACAACCCCGGCTCCTACCGCAACGCCGAGGTCGACGCCGGGCTCGACGCGGCCCGGCGAGCCACCGACCCGGCCGAGCAGATCGCCGCGGTCAAGCGCTGGCAGCGCGCCTACGCCGCCGACCCGGGCTTTGTGTTCCTGGTCTTCCTGGACCACTCCTACGTCATGCGGCAGAAGTGGACCGGTTACACCCCGGTGGTCGACCCGCACAGCCACGGCGTGTTGACCTGGGGGGCGCTGTGGAACTTCGAGGACTGGGCACCGAAGCGATGACCCGGCCGGATCTGCTGGCCGCCGCAGCCGCCAGGCGTCGTCGGCATGCGGTCGGGTGGCTGGTGCTGCGCCGGCTGGCCTTCGTGGTGCCCGTGCTGGTGGTGGTCGCGGTGGGGATCTTCCTGCTGGGTGCGGCGTCACCGTTCGACCCGATCTACCAGTACTACGGGGTGGACATCTTCACCGCCAGCGCCGAGGACATCGCCCGGGTACGCGCCCAGCTCGGGCTGGATGACGGGGTGCTCGTCCAGCTGTGGCGCTGGCTGACCGGGATCTTTTCCGGTGAGCTGGGCACCTCCCGGGCGTTTCGCCAACCGGTGGCCGACGTGATCGCGCAACGGCTGCCGTGGACGTTGCTGCTGGTCTCGGTCGGCCTGCTCATCATGATCGTGATCGCGCTGGTGGTCGGGGTGCTCGCCGCCTGGCGCCAGGGTGGGCTGCTCGACCGGTTCGTCACCGCGATGGCGCACGCGCTGGAGGGCATCCCGTCGTTCGTGCTCGGCCTGGGTGCGATCGCGCTGTTCGCACTGAGCCTGCGCTGGGTACCGGTGGCCGGGCTGACCACCCCGGGTGCCCCGATCAGCATCGGCCAGGTGACTCACCACCTGATCATGCCCGCGCTGATCCTCGGGGTGTCGCAGACCCCGTGGCTGATCCTGCACCTGCGGGCCTCCCTGCTCACCGCGCTGGCCGAGGACCACGTCGCCGGGGCCCGGGCCCGCGGGCTGCCGGAGTGGCGGATCGTGCTGCGCCACGCGCTGCCCACCGCGCTGCTGCCGTTCGTCACCCTGCTCGGTGCCCGGGTGCCCGAGCTGGTCACCGGGGCGGTGCTGGTGGAGGAGATCTTCTCCTGGCCCGGGGTGGCCGCGGCGGTGGTCACCGCCGCGCTGGCGGTGGATTTCCCGATGTTGGCCGCGCTGGGCGTGCTGTCCACCGCGGCGGTGCTGCTCGGATCCCTGCTGGCCGATGTGGCCGTGGTGCTGGCCGACCCGAGGGTGGCCGCTGATGGTTAGCACCGAGCTGGTCGTCCCGCCGCTGCCCCCCGTCGACCCCGATCCCGACTCCGGCGCAGGCTGGCGCAGCGCGACCCGCCGGCGGGCCGGCACGCCCCGCGGTCGCTGGGCGCTGGGGCGGGCTCGGGCGCGCTTGGCCGTGGGTGTGGTGTCGCTGGCCGGCCTGGTGCTGGCCGCGTTGCTGGTGCCCTGGCTGGGCGGACTGGACCAGTCATTGATCGACTATCGCGCGGTCCGGTTGGCCCCCAGCGCTGATCACTTGTTCGGCACCGACGCCGCCGGCCGCGACGTGCTGCTGCGCAGCCTGGCCGGGCTGCGGGTGTCGTTGCTGGTCGCGGTGCTGTGCGCGGTGATCTCCACCCTGATCGGCGCCGTGGTCGGTGCCGCGTCCGGGGTGTTGGGTGGCTGGCCCGACCGGTTGCTGATGCGGGTGGTGGACACCGTCAACTCGGTGCCGCACCTGCTGCTCGGGATCATCATCGTGGCGCTGTACCGGGGCAGCCTGCTGACCGTGGTCGCCTCGATCGCCTTGACGCACTGGACCGGGATAGCCCGGATCGTCCGCGCCGAGGTGCTCTCGCTGCGCGACCGCCCCTTCATCGACGCGGCCATCTCCGGTGGGGCATCCCAGACCCGCGTGCTGCGCCGCCACCTGCTGCCGGCCATCGTGCCGCAGGCCGCGCTGTCGGCGGTGCTCATCCTGCCGCACGCGGTGTGGCACGAGACCGCGCTGAGCTTCCTCGGGCTGGGCCTGCCCCCGCACCTGGCCAGCATCGGCAACATCCTCACCGAGGGCCGCGAGGGCGTCCTGGTCGGTACCTGGTGGATCGTCGTGTTCCCCTCGGCGCTGCTGGTGGCCACCACCCTGGCGGTGGCCGCGCTCGGCGGCTGGTGGCGGGACCGCTCGGTACCCCGGCGGCGTTCGGAACTCGCGCTGTGACCGCCCCGCCGCTGTTAAAGATCGAGGAGCTGTCGGTGCGGTTCCTGCTCGGTCCGCACGGCCGGCACGGCGTCGTCAGCGCGGTCACCGACATCTCGCTGCAGCTGACCGCGGGGCGGGTACTGGCCCTGGTCGGGGAGTCCGGCTGCGGGAAATCGGTGCTGGCCGCGTCGCTGCTGGGGCTACTGCCGGCCAACGCCGAGGTACGCGGCCGGGCACTGCTGGCGACCGGCGACGGGGCTCCGATCGAGCTGCTCGGTGCCTCCGAGCACCTGCTGCGCAGCCTAGTCCGGGGCCGCCTGATCGGCCTGGTCCCGCAGTCAGCCGCCACCCACCTCACCCCCGTCCAGCGTATCGCCACCCAGCTCACCGAAGCCGTCCGCGAGCTGGCCCCGGCGCCATTCGGAACCGAATCGCGGTTTCGGCCCCGCATGAAGCGCCGTTCGGAGCCGAATGGCGGTGCCGTCGAGAGGCTGGTTGTGCGGGCTGGGTTGGAACGTGACGTGTTGCACCGGTACCCGCACGAGCTGTCCGGGGGGACGGCGCAGCGCGTCGGTGTCGCGTCCGCGTTGGCCGGGAATCCCTCGGTGGTGCTCGCTGACGAGCCCACCGCTGGGCTGGACCGTCCGCTGGTGGACCGTACCGTCGACCAGCTCGCCGCGCTGGCCGCTGACGGGCACGCGGTGCTGCTGATCACCCACGACCTCCGCGCCGCCCGCCGGGTGGCGACCGACCTGGCCGTGATGTACGCCAGCCGGATCGTCGAGTACGGCCCCGCCGGCGAGCTGTTCCGTGACCCCTGGCACCCCTACACCCGCGGGTTGCTGGCCGCGCTGCCCGACCAGGGGTTCACCGCGATTCCCGGGGACCCGCCCGAGCTGACCGCGCTGCCTGCCGGCTGCGCCTTCCGGCCCCGCTGCCCCGTCCGCGAGCACTGCACGAACACACTTGAGTTACGCCAGCACGGTAAGCGCCAGCTCGCCTGTGGTGAGTACTCGTGAGTGGCATTGAGTGCTGTAACACTGTTACGCACTCACGAGGAGAGGGCGCCATGCTGACCTGCACCGGCATCGACGCCGGTTACCTGCGGGGTCATCCCGTGCTGCACGGGGTCGACATCGAGATCGCACCGGGCGAGGTCGTCGGGCTCGCCGGGCCCAGCGGCTGCGGCAAGTCCACCCTGGCCCGGGTGCTGGCCCTGTTGCTGGCCCCGTGGTCGGGCCGGGTGGACATCGACGGAGTACCCGCAGCTGGAGTGCGCTACCGGGCGCCACGCCGGCAGCGCACCGCCATCGGCGTGGTCTTTCAGCAACCCCGCCTCTCGGTGGACCCCCGGCTCACGCTGCGCCACGCCATCGTCGAACCACTGCGGGCCTGCCGGCGGCTGGTCGACGAGGACCAGACCGCGGAGCTGACCGACCGGGTCGGCCTGACCACCGAGCTGCTCGGCCGCCGGCCACACGAAGTCAGCGACGGCCAGCTGCAACGCGCCTGCCTGGCCCGCGCCCTCATCCTCCGACCGCGATACCTGATCTGTGACGAGATGACCGCCATGCTCGACGCCTCCACCACCGCCGCGCTGGTCGACGTGGTCCGCACGCACACCGCCCAGACCGGCGCCGGAGTGCTCGCCATCAGCCACGACGAAGCCCTGCTCGCCGTCTGGGCACACCGCGTCCAACGAATCTCCAGGGTCACCTGACCACAACATAAAATTCGTTTTGTATTTATATTGAGATATTATGCCTCCTATGAACTCACTCTTGCAGATCAGGAACGTGCCGGATGACGCGCGTCGGGCGCTCAAGGCTCGTGCGGCAGCGCGCGGCGAGTCGCTCAACGCGTACCTACTCGACCTCATCCAACGCGAGGTCGCGCGCCCGACGGTCCAAGAGGTGCTGGATCGTGCCGCGAAGCGAGCTGGGCGGGCGAGCGCGTCGGCCGTCGACGTGCTCGAGGAGGCCCGCGGTGAGCGCGAGGGCCGCTGGCAGCAGCCGCGTTCGTGATCGTCGTCGACTGCGCGGCGGTGGTCGATGCGCTGACCGGCCTTGACGGGGCGGACGATCTCCGTGCTTTCTTGGCGGGTGAGGAACTCAGCGCGCCGACCCTCCTCGACTTCGAGGTCGTGTCGACTCTGCGCGGATTGACCCTCCGCGGGAAGCTCAGCGCCGCCAGGGCCGAGGACGTCTTGACCGACTTCGACGACCTGGAGGTGCGACGCTGGCCGTCAGGTGACTCTCTTCGACGGCGGGCGTTCCAGCTCCGTGACAAAGTGTCTGCCTACGACGCAGCCTATGTGGTCCTGGCTGAGGCACTTAACTGCCCGCTCGTGACCCGGGACATCCGGTTGGCCAGGTCGAGCGGACACCTCGTCCGGATCGAAGTCCGCTGAGCCATCGCAAGACCAGCCGTGATCTATCGGTGGTTGACTGATTCGCCCGCCTGGGGTGATCGGCGTTGCGTGATTGCCGTGTATACATGCTCGGTGTCCCCGGTGTAGACGATGGCGTCCTCATCGGGGGCGGGGGATTGGAAGCGAGAGGCGGACCAGGCCCCGCTCGGCGAGGGATTGCGCGAGGATGGTCCTGCCTGAGCCGGTGATGCCAACCAGCAGCACGGCCAGCGATGCGGCAGCAGTCAACGCCTCGTCCTCCTTCTGGTGATCTGGCGGGCCTCGGCACGTCGGGGAAGGGCTGGATCTGGCCGACTGGCTGGTATCCCCACGAGCGGCCAGGAGCGTTCGATCACATAGCGAATTTACTGATCGAGGTGTTGAACTCTTGAGGAGTTCCCCGCCGAGCTGGGCTGGTTACCGTCCAGGGTCTTACTCCGGCGGTCCGTCGGCCGCTGCGGTACCCGGCTCCACATACAGCGCCTCTCCTCGGGCCAGGCGTTCAGCCGCGTCCTGAGCGTGGGGCTGCGTCGGCGATGTGAGGCGGAGTCCTGCGGTGGCGAGGGCAGCCGCAGGTCCTGTCCCGGAGAGACCTTGATCGCATCTTCTGGCAAGCCGCAGGAGATTCCGCCGCTGATGAGCGCGCGGACGGTTCTGGTGCGCAGGTCGGCCATGTTTCTTTTGTCGACCTCGTGGGCAATCGCGTGGCACAGTTCGCTCGCGGCGCGGGCCGCGGTGTCGACGTGGATGGTCCAGGGACCGAGGGCAACTACGCCACTGGTGCAGGGTTCCGTTCTCGATCGGACGACCTCGCCTACGGCACTCGATGATGACCCGCCGCGGGGTGCCGTCAGGCGTCAAGAACTCTCAGATGACGTCGATCTGCTTCCCCAGTTCCCGCTGTGGCCGAGGAGTTGGACGCCGTGCTCCAGACGGGTGGTTACCAACGGCGATCCGCGTAAGCCCTTTGCGGCAATCGCGTCATGGCGCGGTTACCCGCGGAACGCTGTAGGAAGAAGATCCCGCTGCGTATGGCCTCGTTGGTGGACGGAAGACCGCCAGCAAGTCTGGAGAGCGGGGTGGACGGCAGTTGCTGACGACAGTGCGGACGGGGTACGCTATCACAGCTATTTGTCTCGCTTCCTGGTGACTCTTTACTGAGCTTCGACACAGCTCCTCCCCCTGTTGCCGAGGGATCCTCCAACTCTTTTGAGCCAGCCAGATCCAGCTGCTCTGTTGTCGAGGTCACTCGTCCTGTGAAGGCTCGGCCTCAAACAAACTTCGCTCGACCCGAACCGAACCGTTACAAGCTCCGGCCCTTCAACGATCGACCCGCTAACGCCACTGACCGTTCGGTTGCTGCTTAACGTGATCGGATCGCGGTGCGGTTCAGCTCGACCGGTGGCCAGCCGGGATCCTCATAGGCGACTGAGGATCAGGCACGCTCCCGGTTCAGGACACGTACGAAGAGACATCATCGCGTGGATGTCAAGGGAGGATTGGGGGAGGATTCGCACCATTCTGGCGGCTATCGGTAGCCCGCCAGGATGGTGCCGATCCGTTGCCGCAGGTGCGCGACCTCGTCGAGGTGCTGGTGCACGGCGGCGTACCGGGACAGCTCGCGCAGTTCCTCGGCGGTGCGGTGCGAGCGGATGGTGCCGGCGAGGTCCAGGGCCGTGTGTCCGAGGGCGGCGGCGTGGAGTGGGTCGCCGGCGGCCATCGTGAGGCTGGCCAGCTTGGTCAGGCAGATCGCCCGGGGACAAGTGACATCGGTGCGGGTGAGCCCGGCCGCTGCCGCCGTGAGTCGGTCGGTGGCCTCGCCGGGGTCGCGGCCCAGTATCGCCAGGTCAACCAGGGGATGTCCGGTGAGTAGACCATGCCGCTCGGTGTTGTAGTAGGCCATGACCGGCGGCTCATTGCCCGGGGTGAAATGCGCGAAGTGCTCATCGGCGGTGCCGATGGCGGTCAGTGCCTCGTTGACTCGGCGCATCTTGGCCAGCGCGCGGCCCCGATCGGTGTGTAGCAGCGCCCGTCCGGTTGGAGTGAGCCGGTCAGCGCGGACCAGAGCCTGGTCAGCCAGCGTGAGCCCGTCGTCGGGATGACCGGCCAAGATCTCCTGTTTCGCCATGCTCGACAGGATCTCGGCGCGCAGGGGCCAGTCCTGGGCCTGCTCGGCGCAGAACACCGCGAAGCGGTACACCCGGCGGGCCTCCTCCTGGGCGTTGGCATCCTGAGCCATGAACCCGGCAGTCTTGGCGAGGTAGCCGACTGCGGAGTACAGCTCGGGGCGCAGCCGGTCCGGGCAGGTGGTCTCCAGCAGGCGGGCCGACCAGTGCAATTGGCCCATGACGGCCTCGCGGACCAACCCACCACCGTAGGTTCCACTCCAGGACTCGAACACCTGCGTGGCGGTGCGGATCTGCTCGATCTCGGTCACGCCGATCCGATGCGGGATCGGGGTGGGCTCGCTGCCCTCCCACAGTGCCGCCACCGGCCCCAGGGCGGCGAGCGCGCCCATGCCTGGAGCGGTGTGCAGGAACTGTCTGCGGTCCACGCCTGCCAGCTTCACTACCGCACGTTGGGTGTTGACGAATCCCAGCGCGGTATCGGTGGAGACACTCAGGATCGCCCGGAGGGCTTCTCGATATATTTTACCAGGCCAGCGGATGACGCCCTGTTCGAGTTTGCCGATATAGTTTCCGCTGAGTTCCACCACCTTGTGGTGGTGGTCCCAGATCCACGCATTGACCAGCTCGGCGAGTTCCTGCCGGGACAGGCAATCCTCCGGATAGGCAAGCGAGGCGGTGCGCTCCCGCGCCGCCCGAAACCGCTCATTCGCCGTCACCAAGACCCCGCCTCCCACCAGATGACACAGGTCGCCTTAGCGCCGTCGTCAACACTGAACATCCCTCCGTTTCGTCGTAACATTTGTTTGTTTCGGTGCACTGCAGGATACCGGCCAAGTAGCGGCTTCCTCGACGTGGCTCTCCGCGGGTTCCGGCCCGACTCTGCGACCCGTAGGCCGGTGTAGCGCAACTCGATTGCTCACGAGACGGTCTGGCTATCTGGGGTGATGATGATTTGTGACCGTTCCAGCGCTGGTTTTCCGGCGGCTGCCCAGCAGCGGAATGCCGCCTCGACCTCGTCCCACAAGCGGCGGGGGCCATGCTGGCGGATCTGGCGGGGATCGCATGAGCCGTCGTATCGAGCGACGGCCCATGATCGGCCCGTCGGGTCGAGCAGCCACAGCAGGTGGTAGTCCTGACCATCGGTGGGTGGCTGGTGTTCCCAGACGCAGCGGGTTACCCGCGTGCCGATGGCCCATCGGACGTCGTGGTTCTCGGCGACGCGCCAGGGTTTGAGGGTGGTGGTGGAGATCTCGGCGGTGGGGTCATGGGGGTCGAGGTGATCGAGGGCCCACTCCGGGGTGCGCTGGTCGCGCACGGCCATGAAACCGACCCTGCCGACGGGCCGACCGGTCGCGGTGCCGTTGTCTTCCACGGTGAAGCGCACCAAGGGCACGCTGCCGCCGAAGTCGGTTCGCATCGGCGTCACGATCACCCCACCCGGTTTGGTCTGGGCCACCCAGGAGTAAGGAAGCTCACCGACTCGGACCGCGGCGGTGGCGATCACCCGGTCATAGGGAGCCCGGTCCGGATGGCCCTGGGCGCCATCGCCGGTCACCACGGTCACCGGTAACCCGCTGGCGACCAACGCCGTGCGGGCAGCGGCGGCCAACCCGGGGTCGATCTCGACCGTGGTCACGTGGGGCGCACCGAGGCGAGCGGCCAGCAGCGCAGCACTGTAGCCGGTCCCGGTGCCGATCTCCAACACGGTATGACCTTCGTGGACCTCAAGGGCGGCCAGCATGCTCAGCACCAGATCCGGCTTACTGGCCGAGCTGGTACACAACTCGCCGCTGGTATCCGGCCACTTGCTCGTGCCGTCATCGAACTGGATCAGGATCGGCACATTGCGATAGGCCGTCTCCAGCCATCGGTCGGGGTCGTCGTCACAGCTCAGCGGTTGTGGTTTTCCCTCCGCGTCGTCCACCCACACCTGTGCTGGCAGGAAGGCATGTCGGGGCACCGCCAGAAATGCCGTCCGCCACGCCACCGGCACCGCGTCGGCCGCATCCAACTCAGCGACAAGCCGCTCAGCCGTCATCCCCACCGTCGTCATCGTCATCGTCTGTGGGGGTCTGACCGGGCTTCTCAAATTCCTTCGGGTCGAGCCGCTTGGCGGTGTCCGGGTGAACATCACCGTCACGGGTTGGATCGTGCTTACCCACCGTGCGCTCCTTCCTTGGTCGAGTCCAGATGGTTGATTCCGTGAAGATTGCGTGAGGGGCGCGTCGTTACTGCAGGCGTGCGCGGAGGGCGTTCAAGATTAACGTGTGACCAACGAACTGAAACTATACGTGTTGATCGACAATCACGTGGTGGAAGTCCGCGTCGACCGTGGCCGGGCGACCCCGTTGTCCTGCAGTGAACTGATCACCCTGGCGGTGGCTCGCTTTGTAGAGATCACCGGGATCCTCCGGTGCATCAAGGTCCGTCACGTCAAGCCCGGTGCCGCAACAGTAGCGCCTTCTGGCTATCCGGGGCATCGTAGACGTCGAAGTCCGACGCGCGGGCCTGCCGCCAGCCAGGCATCGTGGCGTCGAGAACCGTTTCGGCTCGCCCGTGACCGCACGCATACTCAAGCAGCGCTTGCTTGACCACCGTGCCGGTAGACCTCGAGTGGTGTGATCGTGTAGCCCTTCCCCAGCGGCAGCGCGATCTCCACCCACTGGGCGGCATCAGCAACCCCGCAGTCGGTGAGAGCGTCGAGAAACGCCGCGAGGCGCGCCAGCCGGAAGCGGTTGTCCCCTGTGGCGCCGCCGTCGGTGCGCCATGTGCGGACGGCGGAAACGCTGACGCCGACGAGATCTGCGATGCCGGCCCATGCCATACCGCGGTCGGTCGCGAGTTCATACAGCAGCTCGGGCACGTTTCTCCGTACCTTCTCCGCTGTCCGGTTCTTCAGACCCAGCTGACGGATCTGGCGATGCGGAGCGCTTCTTACATCGCCGTGTAACAGCCCGGTCTCGTCGCGCAGCGAACCCACTATGACTTCAACCCTCGGGCCGACGGGTCTACGAGAAGTGCTGTTTTCGCCACGAGGGCCGCCGGCGCGAGGCGCTGCGCTGGGATGACCGGTGGCATGACGAGCTGCTCATGGCCGTCCTGCACGGCGATTCGCGACCAGAGTGCTCGGACAAGTCTCGGCGCGACTGATCACGCTTCCGCGCGGGTGCGCCCGTAGATCACCAGTGCCCAGGTGAGGCAGCCGAAAGCGGCCGTGTGGGCCACTGCCCGTGCATTGTTCCAACGGACCCACGCGGCTTCGAAGGCGGTGCGTACCTGGGTGAGATCGGTGATCTGGTCCGGTGGTCCGGCAGCAGCAAGGGCGTGGTTGAGTGGAACGTCAAACCCGAAGCTGAAGGCGAATCCCGCTCCGTTCAGCACAGCCGCAGCCACGATCCATGGCAATACGGTTCTCCCGCTCCTGGGGAGATGTACCGCGGCGGCGATGATGGTCAACGCTGCGGCTCCGCCGAAAACGCTGAAGAACCACGGGTTGACGATTGCCTCATTGATCTGTTGCATCGCGTCGATGAAGGTCCGGTCGCCGGTCCGGCCGAGCCCGGGCATGACCGACACGGAGTAGGCGAAGAACAGGCCCGCCAGCAATCCCGTGGTCACCGTGGCCGCGACCAATGTGGCGGCGCGTGGTCCCTCAAGCATTACGTTTCCCCTCCTCGTCGGCCGACCGGGAAGTCGTGGCGACGGCTATGTACTTGGTTTCGAGGAACTCCTCGATGCCCATGGTGGCGCCCTCGCGGCCCAGCCCGGAGTGTTTGACACCGCCGAAGGGGGCCGCGGGGTTGGACACCAGACCCTGGTTCAGCCCCACCATGCCGGTCTCCAGCCGCTCACAGACCCGCAGGGCACGGCGCAGATCCTCGGTATAGACGTAGCTGACCAGCCCGAAGGGGGTGTCGTTGGCCGCCGCCAGCACCTCGTCCTCGCCGGTGAAGGAGGTGATCGGCGCGACCGGTCCGAAGATCTCCGTGCCGGCCAGCTCGGCGTCCGGCGGCACATCGACCAGCACGGTCGGGCGGTAAAAGTAGCCCGGACCGTCCACCGGCGTGCCGCCGACGAGCACCCGGGCGCCGCGCGCGACCGCGTCGTCGACCAGGTGGTGCACCTTGTCCCGTGCCTTGGCCTCGATCAGCGGGCCGACCTGCACACTTTCCTCGCTACCGCGGCCGATACGCAGCGCGCCCATCTGCTCGGCCAGCCGGTGGGAGAACTCGTCGACGACGTCGGCGTGCACGTAGAAGCGGTTGGCAGCGGTACACGCCTCGCCGATGTTGCGCATCTTCGCGACCATCGCCCCGTCGATCGCAGCATCGAGGTCGGCGTCAGCGAAGACCAGAAACGGCGCATCACCGCCCAGCTCCATCGAGGTCCGCAGGATCTGCTCGGCGCACTGCTCCAGTAGCACGCGGCCCACCTCAGTGGAGCCGGTGAAGGACAGCTTGCGGGCCCGGCCGTCCCGGATCAGCGGTTCCATCAACCGACCCGACCTGCTGGTGGGCACGACGTTGAGCACCCCGTCGGGCAGCCCGCACTCGGTCAGGATTGCGGTCAACGCGAGCATCGACAGCGGGGTCAGGCTGGCCGGCTTGAGCACCATCGTGCACCCCGCCGCCACCGCCGGACCGATCTTGCGGGCACCCATCGCGGCCGGGAAGTTCCACGGGGTGATCAGCAGCGACGGCCCGACCGGCTGGCGCATCACGAGGACTCGCCCCGAGCCGTTGGGCGCGGTGGCGAACCCGCCGTCGATCCGCACTGCCTCCTCAGCGAACCAGCGGAAGAACTCCGCGGCATAAGCGATCTCGCTGCGCGACTCGGCCAGCGGCTTGCCCATCTCCAGGGTCATCAGCAGGGCGAGGTCATCCTGGCGTTGCATCATCAGCTCGTAGGCGCGGCGCAGGATCTCCCCACGCTCCCTGGGCGGGTGTTGCGCCCAACCGGCCTGGGCGGCGACCGCGGCGTCCAGCGCCGCCATCCCGTCTGCGGGGGCGGCGTCGGCTACCGCACACAATACCTTTCCGGTGGACGGGTCCTCGACATCGAAGGTCTTGCCACCGCTGCCCGGCCGCCACCGACCGTTGATGAACAGCTCGGTGGCAACGGCGTCCACGACAGCGCGCTCACGGTCCGCAGCCCTCATCCCAGACTGGCCTTTACCGGGGGCGCGCTGCGAGCCTGGACGGCCAAGCCGACCAGCCCGATCGCCGCACACCCCAACGAGACCGCGAACAACGCGGGTGAGGTGGTCCCAGCCAACGCGTCGCCCAGCACGACGAGCGCCACCGAGCCGGGTATCACCCCGACAGTGCCCACCAGATAGTCACGAAACCGGATACACGACAGCGCGCTGCAATAGTTGAGCACCGCGAAAGGCACCGCCGGGATCAACCGCAGTGATGCCACGGCGAGCCAGCCACGACGGCGCAGCCGGGCGTCGATCGCGCGCAGCACCCGGCGGTCGAGGTGGGGTCTCACCAGGTCTCGGCCCAGCCGGCGGACCACCACAAAGGCCAGCACCGCAGCTAACGTGGTTCCGGTCAACGACAGGGCCACCCCCAGCACAGGCCCGAACAGCAACCCCGCCGTGAGGGTGAACGCGGTACGGGGGATCGGGGCGACAGTCACCAGGGTCTGCCCGAGCAGGAACAGCACTGGTGCGGCGATGCCGGCTGACTGTGCCCACGCCCGCATCTGCAGCGCGCTGGGCACTGGCAGCGTCAGCGCCGCGACGGCTACCGTGGCGAGCAGTAGTCCGAGTATCAGGAGACGGATACGAGGCACGGTCATGGTCCTTCTGCCCGATTGTCGAGACGCCCACCTCGGGGGTCGATGCTCGATGGTGCAGGTTTGTCGGGGCACGATCAGGGCAACACTACCGGTGTGACGGCAGTGCCATCGGGGTCATCAAGGTGTCTGCAGCTGCCACCGCAGTTGATCCTCGCGTTCTTGGTGTGCCTTCCCGGGGCGTATCTGGGTGCCGCTGACTATCTGGGCCTGCCGCACCCGGAGATGTCACCGTGGCCGGCTGCGGTGATCTTCGGCCTCGCGATCGTTGGTGCCGCGTTCGTGCTGTCCTGGGCCGCTGAGGCCGCGCAGGTCGATATCAGCGCCGGCCTCGCGCTGGCGCTGCTGGCGCTGCTGGCGGTGCTGCCGGAGTATGCGGTGGACTTCGTGTTCACCTACCAGGCCGGGCAAGGCTATGGGGAGAACGGGGCTTGCGTGCCCAACGCGGGTGGCGCCAACCCGTGCTCGCTGGCGCTGGCGAACATGACCGGCGCCAACCGGGTGCTGGTCGGAGTGGGCTGGCCGCTGGTGGTGCTGGTCGCGACCTGGGCGGCGCTGCGTCACCGCAGGGCTGGTGGCGAGCCGGCTGCCGACACCCTGCCCGGTGAGGTGCGGCTGGCTCCCACGATGTCGGCTGAGGTCGTCTTCCTGGGCATCGCCACGCTGTACTCGCTCACCTTGCCGCTGCGCAGCACGCTGACCCTGATCGATGCCGGCGTGCTGGTCACCATCTTCGTGCTCTACGCCTGGCGGCTGTCGAAGGCCCCAGCGGAGGAACCCGAGCTGATCGGGGTGTCCGCATGGGTCGGCGAGCGGCCCCGCCGGGGCCGTCGCATTCTCGTCATCACGTTCTTCGCCGTGGCCGCGCTGGTGATCCTGGCCACCGCCGAGCACTTCTCCGAGTCGCTGGTCTCTGCCGGGCAACAGCTGGGCATCGACCAGTTCTTGCTCGTGCAGTGGGTAGCACCGCTGGCCAGCGAGTCTCCCGAGCTGATCGTGGCGTGCCTGTACGCTTGGCGGCTGGCCGCTTCGAACTCGCTGGGCACCCTGCTGTCCAGCAAGGTCAATCAGTGGACGCTGCTCGTCGGCACCATCCCGGTGGTGTTTGCGCTGTCCTCAGGTACTACCGACGGCCTGCCGATCGATACCCAGCAGCGCCTGGAGCTGCTGCTCACCGCCGCGCAGTCCCTGTTCGCAGTGGCGATCCTGGTGAATCTGAGCCTGACGGCCTACGGTGCGCTGGGCCTGCTGTCGCTGTTCAGCGTGCAGTTCGTGGTGAGCGTCACAGCGCCGCCGGCGGTGAACCACGTGGTGATCATTGTGCTGTCCGCGGTCTACCTCGCGCTGGCGATCGGGCAGCTCCTCCGGCGCCGCCGGCACACGGTGCAGCTGATCCGCGACGGTCTGGTCACACCCTTCCGCACGCTCGATCGGGTTCCCTCGGGCTCGTGAATCCGGGCCCGAGTTCATCTAGCGTCGATCGGGTGAGCCCGAGACCGGACGTTGTGGTGATCGGCGGCGGGATTGCCGGCGTCTCGGTCGCCTACGAACTCGCCGCGCACCGCCGGGTCACCCTGCTGGAGACCGAGACCAGCCTGGCCGCCCACTCCACCGGGCGCTCGGCCGCGATATACGTGCCGGGCCACGGTAGCCCGCTGATGCGGGCACTAATCAACGCGAGTGGCCCCCGGTTCGCCGGTCTGGCCGAGGAGCTCGGCGCGCCTACGCTACTGCGCCCGCGTCCGGTGCTCTGGGCAGCTTTCGACGATGACGGTGAACGGGAGCTGCGCGCCGCGCTGGCCGAACAGCCGGACGCGCCGGTCGAGCTGTCACCGGCGGAGGCAGCCGCCCGATGCCCGGCGTTGCGCCAGGACGTGTTGCGCCTCGTGGCGGTCACCGAGGCCGCCTGTGACATCGATGCGATGGCCCTGCACCAGGCGTATGTCCGCGGGCTGCGCCTACGCGGCGGCTCGGTGCGGCGGGCGGCTCCGGTCACCGGGTTGGCTCCGGTATCCGGCGGCTGGAGGATCCGCTGCGGCGCGCAGGACGTCCTCCACACCGCCGACGTCGTGGACGCGGCGGGGGCTTGGGCCGACCTGGTCGCCGGCCTGGCCGGGGTGCGCCGGCTGGGTCTGCGCCCGTTGCGCCGCACCATCGTCGTCGCGCGGGTGCCCGACCCGGCCCGCCTGCGCGCCCCGGGTGGAGGCGCGTTGCCGATGGTGATCGAGGCCCGGGAACGTTGTTACTTCAAGGCCGAGGGCGACAACCTGCTGCTCTCACCCGGCGACGAGACGCCTGCCGAGCCGGGGGACGCCCGGTCCGATCCGGTCGACGTGGCGGTCGCGCTGGAGCGGGTCGAGGCAGTCACCGGGCTCGGACTGCGCTCGGTGCAGTCCAGCTGGGCGGGGCTGCGCTCGTTCGTCGCCGATCGTGTTCCGGTGGTCGGCGCCTGGCCGCAGCATCCCGGCTTCCACTTCTTCGCCGGCCAGGGCGGCTCCGGCATCGAGTCGGCCCCGGCGTTGGCGGCGCTGGGCGCGGCGGCCGTCATCGGCAGCGCACCGCCGCCGGACATCCCGTTCGACCCGGCCGCGCTCGCCCCCACCCGATTGGCCTGAGCCGGAGGCAGCGGAACGGGCGGTTGTTGCGGCTGCTGGAGTTGACGCCCGGGCAGGCAAGGCCACCGGGACCGGTGCAGACGTTGGAGGGGTGGTGGGTGGAGCGAGGCGTGGGCCGCGCCTGGATCCCGTCGATCGAACCACCAAGAGACGGTCTGCCCGAGTGAGCGCCAGCGTTCGCGATCGTTTGTTTTATTCTTCAGTGGATTTTGTTGATGGCGGTGTTGAACTCTTTTTCCCAGTCGAGAAGTTCGCGGTGTGGTGGTTTTCTGATGGGAGTGATCATGTCGAGGCCGAGATAACCTTTGTCGCCGATCCAGTTCTGGGTCTCGATTCCGTCCAGGACGCCTGAGCTGCGCAACGCGGCGCTGTCGTGGCGGCAGCTCTCGACGGGGTCGGAAATCCAGCGCAGCCGACCCGCCAGGGTGCAGGCGACTTGGGGTTCAGGCCGGTCGTGCGGTGTTTGCCGGAGTAGAGCTCCGGGTGGTTCGCCCAGCTCCAGCAGCTGGCCAAGGTGCCATCGACGATCAGCTGCTCATCGCTGGGCAGCTCCTCGGCGGTGGGGGTGAACGGACGCATCACCCGCGCCGGCTCAGGGGTGATCGCCGTGATCGCCCGGGAGATCGTCGACTGGGACATCCCGTAGCACTCCACCAGTTCCTGCTGCACGTGATTTCTCCGCAGATAGGTCAACGTGAACACAACGGACTTGAACAAGCTCAGAATCGGGGACAACCATTACCATCAGGACTCGCACCGGTCGCATGAACAAGCGCGCACAACTCAGTGGTCTCGTCTTACTGAAGCCTGTAGTATGGTACATGCGGTGGGCTGTATTTCGGGGAACAAGTGTCGGAACTACATTCTACCGAAATTTGACCCGCCCCTATGGGCCACGCCGAAGAAAATTAACAAAGACGCCCCTGGATAAGCCTCCATCTACACGGTCCGACCTCACAATTTTTCACGACGGCAGACATTGAGATAAATGTGCTGCACACGCGGTTACATCTAGAGTCAGGAGTCCCGATGACCTCGCAACCCCTAGGCGGAGAAGGCTGGACGCATTTATTTCGTCGTCGCAAAACCTGGCAACTCACAAATGATACGGTTCACCAGTGGATGGAGAATAACACCGACTTTTTTCATTTCTTGTCGGAGTTTGTACCCCCCAATGGTCGTGTCATTGATCTCGGCTGCGGACCTGGGCGTCACTCCCTGAGTGTGGCATTGATGGGTTACTGTGTAGTCGGCGTCGACGTCGACCCGGAAGTTATTGATCAAGCACGTATAAATGCCGCAGCGGTGGCCCCGGACGCCAAAATCGAGTTCCTCGTCGGCGATATTCACGACTTGGGCGGTTTCGGCGACAACCCCGGCTATGATGCCGTCATTCACGGTGGCGTAATGGAGCACTTTCCATCCAGGGAAAGTATTCGCGACTCCCTGTCCGAGCAGCTACAACTGGCGCCGTATGTCATATTTGACGTTCCAATCCGAACCGAGAAGAATCTTCACATGTTCGAAAACGATCGAATTTTTCGCAACATTTGGTCAACGGAAGATTGGATGACAGATGTACTGCACGGCTTCGACGTAAGACGCTGGACGGAAGTGCGCCGCCCCGTCGGCATGGTTCTGGCGGACGAAGTCGTGTTGGTCATCGCACGTCCGAACAGTTGAAATTCGGCTCTTCCGGCTGTTCCCATGGGTGTTCAGGTGCACCTGGTTGCTCTGGGCCTCGGGCGCACCGGGCAGTCTCAGTCCGAGGTGTCGGACATCGTGCAGGGTCGCCAGATGCGGGACGTCATGGTGCTGGAACGTATCACTGAGGGGTGGGCATGCCCCAATGGCGTTAAGTTAAGTGGGTGCTGGTAGCAGCCAGTACCTTGATCGTTGTGAGCGGGGTCAGCCGCGCTGACTCGCCTGGTGTGCGGGTTTTGTACCGGCCATCGGCTCGTTTGGCTTCTCTTTGTAGCGGCGGCCTGGACGTGGTGGGACGAGGTTGCGTCCGAGGGCGATCTCGAAGGTGAGATCGGCGAGGAGATAGTCAAGGTTTCGAGGGGAAAAACAGCCGGGGTCGCTGATACGGCACAGGATGGCGTCGCGAGCGTGTGAAGGAGATGCTATCGGGATCGAGTCCGAAGATGTCGGCGTGTGGGTGCCGAACTGGTCATCCACGTCATGCGACCTGGGCGTATTCGTGGATCAACCCGCCGAACAGATCGCGACTCGCAGGTGAACCTGGGATGGCGATGCAGTCGGTGGTAGTGACTTCGGCACTGTTGCATTAGCGGATCACCGCAAGCGGGCAGGCTGGGTTGATGCGTCGTCGTCTTGCTCTAGTGAGGCTGCGCCGCCGACCGCCGAGACGTGGGTCACCTTGATCAGTAACGCGGCATGAACCGCTATTCGGCTCCGAATAGCGGTCGGTGGCGGCTGTGAACCGCTATTCGGCTCCGAATGGCGACTCACGATCACGCTCAGCGTCTGGGAGGTGTGAGATGGGCGGGCATCGCGGGAGACATCTGCAAAACTCGGCTCAAGTAGCACACTTCTAGCGTCCAAGAGGCGCTAGTGTCCGGCCGAGATCTAGCTTCGCCGGTTTCCGCTTCCCACCGGACGTGATCATGGTGGCGGTGCGATGGTATCTCCGCTACGAACTCTCGTACCGCGACGTGGCGGAGCTGCTAGCGGAACGGGGTATCGAGGTTGATCACGTGACCACGTTCCAGTGGTTCACGCCGCTGCTGATCGACGCAGCACGACGCTGCCGGCACGTTCCAGGAGGAGTCACCACCGGGAATGCTTCCGAAAACAGCAGACGTGTAGAAAAATGGAAATCGACTCCAAAATGACGCTGCACGAAAGCTGCCGCTTCGACAGAAAACTCAGACTCCATGTCCGTACGCGGGCAGGTGTTGGGGGAACTACTCTTCTCGACCACTCGACTAACGAGGTGGAAAGCTCAGACGTGGGGCACCTCAAAAGGATAGAAAAGATACCTGATTTCATCTTAATTGGCCGACCCTGCCCGTATCTACCGTATTTCTCAGAATCGAAAAAAACTGTGCCTTTCCCGCAATTCGCCGTCAGGGGATCTGCCATGGAACAGCTTATCCTCCTCTTCGGCTAGTGTTTCTACGTCCGAAAGATATATTCGATCGGAGCCGTTCCAGTGATACATAAAATCACGCGGGTTCACCGCGATCGCCATAAAATCAAGCCCTTCTTCTAGGGGAATTTGTGCATTTCCCATAATGCCCAGCTCGACAGTCGGTAGCGCCATCTTGTCGTCCGTCGTAGGCTCCCACGAAGCCAGCTGTCCCTCGGACGGGCTCAGCACCGTGTTCTGGCGCAGATAAAGCGGACTCGACCGGCTGCTTGGGGTGCCGTACCAACGAATGACTCCTGCCTCCAGGCGGTACGTCAACCCCATGGGGTGTCTTTCATCACCGCTGGCGCTCTGCGCATAGCTGGTCACCGCCAGAAAAGAAAAGTGCCGAGTCTCAAGATAGGACGACTCGTCATCTAACTTGAGCACAAATTCACTGTAGCAGCAATACGGCTAACGCATTCCAGAAACTGAGTCACCACCAGGCACGGTCACTGGCCGCCGTGCTTAGCCTGCGAAATTCTGCAACTCAATTCGGCATGCATCCGGCGATTCCCACGCTTCTTAGGGATTATCGGCGTGGGCGTATTCCGACGATGATGCAGGTTTCCTGCCAACATTGTTGACAGGTGGACCAGAATCGTTCTATGTCATGTTCGGGGCCTTGTGGGTGGGTGGCGCCGCACGGGCATCGCATCGGCGTACCAATGGCACGTTACGGTCTCGTGTGTCGATAGCGTGGCGTTGCCCAGTCAATGGAAACCAGCCAAATGTGCACGGACTTGAATACGGTGTGGGCGCAATCGGCACCCTGTTCCTATTGCTCTTCAACAGCAGTGAACCCTTTAATGGCTTCACGCGGGTCTGCCTGGTTTCACTATAATGGATTGTTGTTCGCGGGAGGTCACAAATAGAGTCAACGGCGCCGGATAGGTGGCGGTGGGTGCGTGCCGATGGTCGGGTGGTGGGAGTTTCAGCATCGCGGTCACTGTGGGTTCTAGGGAGCCCAGGTAGTGCCAGACGGCCCACGCGGGGGCGAAAATGTCTAGGCCATCACATACGGGTAGGCGGGCTGCTGTTACCCGGTGCATGCCACGAATGTTGATCACATCAATGTAGTCACCCCAGTTGTAGGTTGCGACCAAGGCGTGGGGGGCGCGACGATCCCCACAGCAGCAGGCGGTCATTCCGGCTTTCTTCATGGCGGCAAAGGCTTGGTAGGTCTGCGGCGAATATGGCCAAGAAGCCGGGATCATGCGCTCACCCGCCCGTGTGTCGCCGTACAATACGCGACACCTGCCGGGAGCAGGGCAGCCGAGAAGAGGGCAGCCCGGTCCGGCATCTGCTGACGGGCGTGAGGTGGCCTGCGTTCACCGGAACTCAACACGACGCAGGAAAGCTCGATCTCAGGGCGCAACGGAGGCGGCCAGGTCATGGACCGTTCCACTGGTGATGTTCCCGCTGTCGGCATGACAACCCCATCCCCTGGTCATGGTCTTCCTGTCGTGGTGGGCGGCACCGGTGGCCGCAGAGGGGGCAGGCAGGCCACCGGTGCCGCCATGACGATCAACGGTAGGCACGATCACGGGCAGGTCCTGCCAAAGCAGTAACAAACACAAGTAGCCGGGCTGCGACAAACCGGGCGTGGCATGGTGGTAGAACATCCCTGATCGAACGAGGGAGGGTTTGTCGTGGACGAGACGAGTGTCTCGGGTGTCGGTCAGCGCGTGGCCGAGGAGCGCAAACTCGCGGGCTGGACCCAGGTCAAGCTAGCCCGCGAAGCATCCGTGTCTGTGAGTTTGGTGCGGGCCGTGGAGCAGGGCCGCGCCCCGGCCTCACCAGCCTTCGTCAGTGCCTGCGCCCGTGTGCTCAACGTCGGCGTGGCCGAACTGCTAGAACAGCCCTACCCGCGTAGGAACCGTGCCGAGCATGAGGTCCACGCCTCCATCCCGGCGATCCGGCGCGAGCTGGCCGCCTACCGCATCGAACCTCTCGACGAGGTCCTCCTACGGCCGTTGGAGGAGCTGGCCCGCGATGTGGCGCAAGCCTCGACGCTGCGCCACGCGGTCAACCTAGCCCAACTCGGCGCCGAACTACCGGGACTACTCGCTGAGCTGCGGGCAGCCGTCTACACCCTCACCGGCTCGGAGCGCGAACGGGCCTTTGGGCTACTGGCGGAGGCGTATACCGCTGCCGGGCAAGTCGCCTACAAACTCGGCTACATCGACCTAGCCTCCTTAACGGTGGAGCGCTACGAGTGGGCCGCTGCCCACTCCGGCGACGAACTAGCCGTCCTCGTCGGCGACTACCAGCGGGCTGGAGAAATGATCGGCACAGCCGACTGGTCATCGGCTCTAAGATTCCTGGAGAAAAGCCGCAGCCGCATCGAACCAGACATAGGAAAAAACAATCCAGTCGTGTTGTCCGTGTGGGGTAGCCTGCACCTGAAATCCGGGCTCGCAGCAGCCCGCGCCGGAAACCGCGACTTAGCCGACGCCCACCTGGATGAGGCCCAACACACCGCGCAGCGTGTCGGCACAGACCGAGACGACTACCGGCTATGTTTCGGCCCCACCAACGTCAACATCTGGTCCGTGGGACTCGCCGTGGAAATGCTTGATGGCACCGAAGCCGTGAAACGATCCGAAAAGTTCACAATCCCCGCCACCACCCAGCGGGAACGCGCCGGCCACCACTGCATCGACCTGGCCCGCGGCCACCTACTGCACGGCAACAAAACCAAAGCATTCGCCACGCTACGCCACGCCAAAGATATCGCCCCCACACAAACCCGCTACCACCCAATGGTCCACGAAACCATCCGCGTCCTCGCCCGCCAAGAAACCCGCAGCAGCGACACCATCCGAGGATTTGCTGCATGGTGCGGACTTCGCAACTAGCCGTACGAGCGCGACCATTCGTAGTAACGCGGTGTTCGTCGCCATCACCTCCGGGCTGCGTAACCGGACGAACCGGGCACGGTTAACGGCAGCCCAGCGATAACCTCGCCTTGATGTCAGGGCACACCAGTGCGAGAACCCAATCCTCTACCGCCGCCAACAGGTCAGCCGGGGACACCCCCAACCGGGCCAGCAACAACCGTGCGGCCTCACTGTCGGCGGTGCTCGGGACGGTCATGCGGACTCACCGCCCGCCGTGTCCGTGGACTGCCGGGGTAGGAGGTTGTCGAGCGCTGCGGGCGGATAGACGGACAGCCGCGACCGGCCGGGGTCGGCAGCCAAGAGAACACGGTCCCCGGCCTCTAAGCCGTACCTATGGCGCAAAGGAGCGGGTAGACGAAGATGGCCCCTGGCTGGTGACCTGATAACCACCGCCGGGGTCGGTGAGCACGGTGAGAACCCCCGCCGTTTCCTGAATGTCAAGACGGAGCCCAGCAGACCAGCCCAACGCCCGCATGACGACCCGATCCGCGACCCGGCCCCGATCATCGAGCGCCGACAGCCTATAGAGCACCGGGACGTCCGCCGGAAGATCAACGACGGCAGCGGCAACGGCCCACGAACCAACCCCACAACACCAGGACCAGCCACCCGGCCGCTGGCAGACAGCAGCGGCGGCACCACCGGAGCGATCACCCCGGCCCTCACCGCAACCACCACTGCTCAGACATGCAAAAACGCTCCGCCAGGCGCCGGAGCGCGTGGTAGAGCGCACTTGAACACTGATACGTCAGACGTGGCAGGTCTGCCACCACCGGGTGTCCGAGGGGGGACTTGACCACTACGCACACATCCTTACCCAGTACAAACTCCTGGTGGTGGGGTAGTTCCGGGCTTCAACACCCGTGGATTGAGAGTTCGCTTGCCGTGTGCTGGCTCCGGGGCGGAACAGTGGTTTGGTAGGTGGATCAACCATCCGTCACTTACTGCGCTCCGAGAACGGTGTCCGCGGCCCGGCCGGACCAGCGCGCGAGGTGGCAACCACGTGGCTTGGGCTGGTTGGCCCTGGCGGTTCGTGGGCCGGGTTCACTGGGCCTGTAACGCTTGACGTTATTAACGTCTCACGTTATGCTGGCTGCGGTGTTGAGGTCATTCGCGGACAAGGATACCGAGCGGGTTTGGCAGCGTGAGCGTTCCAGGAGGCTAGATCCCAACACTCAACGTGCGGCGTTACGGAAGTTGCTGATCCTGGACGCGGCTGACATTCTGGACGACCTCAGGGTGCCACCCGGGAATCGGTTGGAGAAACTCCGTGGCGATCGCAGCGGACAGCACAGCGTGCGGGTGAACCAGCAGTGGCGCATCTGTTTCCGGTGGACCTCTGCCGGGCCGGAAGACGTGGAGATCGTTGACTACCACTGAACGGAGGGGTCATATGTCGACATCATCATCGATAACCCCCATCCATCCCGGCGAAATTCTCGCCGAGGAGTACCTCGTGCCATGGGGAATCACCCAGCACAGGCTCGCGGTCGACATCGGAGTACCCCCCCGTCGGATCAACGAGATCGTGCACGGTAAGCGACGAATCAGCGCGGACACGGCGCTTCGGCTCGCCCGCTACTTCGGCACATCGGAGCGGTTCTGGCTGAATCTGCAAGGCCGCTACGACCTGGAGGTGGAACGCGACCGCCTCGGACCCGTTCTCGACGAGATTCGACCGTTGAAGACTACTTGATGGCTGATGCCCTGCAGTGGGCACCAACCTCGTCTATTCACGGGGATGATCATCGGGTTTGGGGTTTTGGCCTGCCCTGTTATTGATTTTGTTTTTGAGTGGTGGGGTGTGGTGCCCGGCTGTCGCGTCGGGTGGGCGCCGGTTCCACGGGCCGGGTGGGTTCCTTGGTGTCGTTGGACGGATCGGTGGGGGTCAGGGTCGTGGCAGGGCGAGGATTGTGGTGAACGCTTAGCGATGTATCGGCCCCCGTCTCGGCGCCCGGCCACGGCGGCATGATCGGTCAGGAAGTGCGTTTTTAGGTTCCGGGTGTCGACCATCTCGATCACGTGCCGTGGACGCTCTCGCAGCCGGTGCTTGCCTTGCTGCCGCTTGCCCTGCCATTCGTGTCACCGCCGCCGGTCCCGCCAGCTCGGGGAACCATGCTCGGCTGGTGCACATGTCGCGCCGAGGCGATGCTTTCGTCCCGTGCTGATCATGCCGACAAGACAACAGCAGTTCAGACCGTCACGGTAGGCGCAGCGCAGTCAGTTCCGCGCTATTCCGGAATCGACTATTCGGCAGGCGACTAATCGCTGTTCAGGGCGGTCCAGGCGTCCGAGATAATCTCGGGAAGGCTCGACTTTTCAGGTCGCCAGCCCAGCTCGGACCGGATGCTGGTGCTGTCGGCCAACAGTATCGCTGGCTCGTGTGCGGCGGTGGTGTGCCGTCGGGTGACGGGTCGTCCGGTCACTGCCTCGGCGGTGGTGATGACGTCGTGCACGGTACTGGGATGGCCGCTGCCGACGTTGTAGGCGCGCCAACTGCCCGGCTCGCAGGCGTGCAGGGCGAGGACGAAGGCGGTAGCCATGTCGGCGACGTGCACGAAGTCGCGGATCGCGGTGCCGTCGCCGTTGACGACCAGTTCGGGCGCCCGGCCCTGTTGGACAGCCAGGAGTTGGGGAATGAGCCGAGTCTTGTCGCGGTCTGGGTGCCCGGGCAGGGCTCCGGCCACGTTGAAGGCGCGCAGGCTGATTGCTCCGATCGCTCCGGCAGCGGCGAGGTCCGCGGCTGCCTGATCGGCGGCGAGCTTGCTGGTGGCATACGGGCTGCTCGGCGCGACGGCCGCTGTCTCGCTGATCGGTTGCTCGGCCTGCTCGCCGTACACCGTGCAGGTGGACGCGAGGACCAGTCGCCCGGCACGGGGGCTGGCGAGTCTGTCGAGGATGGCCAGGGTGCCGCCGAGGTTGGTGTGCCAGTAGTCGAGTGGACCGGTCCGCGACTGGCGTACCTTGGTCAGTCCGGCCAGGTGGCACACTCCGTCGACCTCGGCGACGGCCCTGGGCAGGGTTTCGGGTGCGCGCAGGTCGCCTTCGAGCCGCTGAACACCCTTGGGCAGCGCGGATCCGGAGATCCAGCCCGGATCGGGTGGTGCGGTCTCGCCGGCCAGCGCACCCGGCTATCGTGTCGGTGGAGGAGTTCACCGAGGTCCAGCTCGTGTGACGCGCGGGCAGCCGGGGGGGCTGGCAGCTAGCCGCACTGTGAGGCTCGCTTCTACTACCGGTGCGCTGCGCGCAGCATGGCGCACCGGTGCGGCGGCTTTGGTATGGGCATCCGAAGAACGTGTACCTGCCGGAGGCGGCTGTGCTCGGCCCACTCAATGCGTGGATCGGCGAGCTGTTCGACCGCAGGAATGTCGATCGGACCGTCGCCGCGCTGGTCGCGTCCCAGGGATGCGGCAGAGAGCCGAATGCGCGACAGGCGATGAAGAAGCGGCTCGGTGAGGCGAAGTCGCGGTTGCGAAAACTCCGCACGGCGATCGAGGCAGGTGTCGACCCGGCGGCATTGGTTGAGTCAATCAACGAGGCACAGGCTCAGCGTGCCGCCGCGCGCGCTGAGCTGGAAGCTGACGCACCGGCGCTGAACACACTGTCCGAGGCCCTCCGGCTAGAGATGATCTACGACGCTGACACCAGGACCGTCGACGTAACGATTCAGCCTGCACGTAGGGGTAGTGAACGTGTCCGAGGGGGGACTTGAACCCCCACCCCCTTGTCGGGGACTAGCACCTCAAGCTAGCGCGTCTGCCATTCCGCCACTCGGACATTTCACTACCTGGACATTTCACCACTGGGACCGCGCGCCCACGGAATGCCGCCGTGCGGCGCGCCACGAGAGTAGCCGATCGCCACCCGGTACCTCAAACGCACCATCAGGTCACTCGTGCGGCGGTACCCAGCTTCCCAGTGGTAGGAGGGCACAGGGGGAGGAGGGCACAGTGGTAGGAATGCGCAGTGACAGGTAGCACCAGTATGGCGGAGGACGAGGTCGTCGGCTTGGCCAGCGA
Source organism: Pseudonocardiaceae bacterium (assembly GCA_050700055.1). Lineage (GTDB taxonomy): Bacteria > Actinomycetota > Actinomycetes > Mycobacteriales > Pseudonocardiaceae. Next base: position 76,447 of record JBOHGE010000009.1, on the reverse strand, counting down.
TCTGATCCGCATCGACACCACCAACACCGGCGACCTGGACACCCTCGTCGGTGAACGGGCCGCGGCGGAGTACGTCGCCGGCAAGCTCGGCGAGGTGGGCTTCGAGACCACTTATATCGAGTCCGGCGCTCCCGGCCGGGGCAATGTGATCGCCCGGCTGCCCGGTGCCGACCCCAGCCGAGGCGCGCTGCTCGTGCACGGTCACCTCGACGTGGTGCCCGCCGATGCCAGCGAGTGGTCGGTGCACCCGTTCTCGGGCGCCGTGCAGGACGGCTACCTGTGGGGTCGTGGTGCGGTCGACATGAAGGACATGGTCGCGATGACCATCGCCGTCGCCCGGCAGTTCCGGCGCGACGGTGTCGTCCCGCGGCGTGACCTGGTCTTCGCCTTCCTGGCGGACGAGGAAGCCGGCGGGCGCTACGGTGCGCACTGGCTGGTCGAGCACCACCCCGAGCTGTTCGAGGGCTGCACCGAGGCGGTCAGCGAGGTCGGCGGGTTCTCTCTGACGGTTCGGGAAGGTCGCCGGCTCTACCTGATTGAGACCGCGGAGAAGGGCATCGCCTGGATGCGGTTGCGGGCTCGAGCCCGGGCCGGGCACGGATCAATGGTCCATGAGGACAATGCGGTGACTGCATTGTGCGCGGCGGTGGTCCGGCTGGGCAACCACCGTTTCCCCCTGGTGATGACGGACACGGTGCGGGAGTTCCTGTCCGCGGTCGGGGAGGAGACCGGCCTGGACTTCTCCGGGGACGATGTGGAGGGTGCGGTTGCCAAGCTCGGCGGGCTGGCCCGCATTGTCGGCGCGACCCTGCGCGACACCGCTAACCCGACGATGCTCGACGCCGGGTACAAGGCCAACGTCATCCCCTCGACAGCCGAGGCGGTCGTGGACTGCCGGGTGCTGCCCGGGCGTCAGGAGGCGTTCGAGCGCGAGGTCGACGAGCTACTCGGCCCCGACATCACCCGCGAGTGGGTGGTGAGCCTGCCGGCGGTGCAGACCACCTTCGACGGCGACCTGGTGGCGGCGATGGATGCCGCGATCCGGCAGGAGGATCCGGGCGCGCGTACCGTCCCCTACATGCTGTCCGGCGGTACTGATGCGAAGGCCTTTAGCCAGCTGGGAATGCGCTGTTTCGGCTTCGCACCGTTGCGGTTGCCGCCCGAGCTCGATTTCGCTGCAATGTTCCACGGGGTCGATGAGCGGGTCCCTGTTGACGGGCTGACCTTCGGCGTCCGGGTCCTTGACCGGTTCCTCCGGAGCTGCTGAGAGGGCCCGTCCGAACGTCCGGGTGGGATGCATACGGACCCTCTCGCGTAGCGGACATATTCTGCTAACGTCTGCGACCGTAGCAGTCTTGGTTCCAAGGACGCCTGTGGAGCAAGCGCCACAGGCGTTCGTTGTGTCCGGCCAGCGCAGTGTGCGCACGGCGCTCCGGGTGATCACGACGGCGATCCGGGACATCCGCAGTGCGGGCCGAACAGGCGGTCCGAGAAGGAGATGCACGATGGCGACCGGCACGGTCAAATGGTTCAATTCGGAGAAGGGGTACGGCTTCATCACCCAAGATGGTGGCGGCCCCGATGTCTTCGCCCACTACTCTGCGATCCAGGCGACCGGTTACCGCACGCTGGAAGAGAACCAGCGGGTGGAGTTCGAGATCACCCAGGGACCCAAGGGTCCGCAGGCCGACCAGATCAAGACGTTGCGAGCTTAACCTCGTAGGGTCCGCACCGGGCTGTGCGGACCCTACCCCCTGCATCAGGTATCAGGTCGAAAAGAGTCCTACCACGACAGCGCGGGCTGGGCGGTCGCGGTCCGCCGCCTGCGCAGCCACACGGTGCGCGTACCGTCTGAGTACATTCGCACCCGGGACAGCTCCCAGCCTGCGAACTCAGCCTGTACGGTCAACTGGGTCGCCGCGGTGCGCCGGGATACCCCCGGCGGTAACCGAAGCGGTTGATATTCCCAGTCGAGGCCATCACCGTCAACTGTCTCGATCATCATCGCACCACCCATTCCGGGTTGATCATCTGCAGTCCTGCGCCCGATGCGGAGACGACCATGACCTGGCCGCTGGCCGGGTCGACCGCTACCGCATCGGGTTGGTGCACCGTGGTGAACCGGTGGACGACCACTGGTTCACCACCGGCTACATCGAGCCCGACCACTTCGTTACGGGCGGTCAGAGTCACCCAGGCCAGATCCCGCCGGGGGTCGTAAGCCAGCCCGTAGGGTGCGCCCGGCAGCGGAAAACGTTGCCGCAACACCGGTGGGTCGCCGGCGAAGGCGAGCAGCTCACCATCGCGCGGGTCGGTCACCAGCAGCCGACCGAACCGGTCGACCACCGCACTTGCTGCTCCGTTACCGGCCCGCAGCGCGGGGCTGATGTCACCGGAAGCGATGTCCACCAGGCTCACCGCGGTGCGGCCCCGGTCGAGTACCCCGACTTTGGTTCCGACCCGCACCAAGCGGGCGGCGTCGGCGAACCCCGGGATGGTTCTGGCTGGCCGGCTGCCGTCGAGCACGGTCAGCCGGTCGCCCGTCGCGACGATGGTTGCACCACCCAGCGTGACCACACCTTGGGCTGGGCTGTCGAGATCCGTGCTGATCGGTGCCCCGCCATCGAGCGCAACCGTGATCAATGACCCGGGCGCGGTGACCGGCACCAGCAACGGACCGCCATCGTCGGCGAGGACGAGATCCGCGGCCGGACCGGGCAGTGCCACCGGTGCTGGCGACGCGGTGCCGTCCAGCTTCATCAGCAGCAGCCGGGGAGGATCTGCCAGGGCTACTGCCACTGTCCCGGTGGGGGAGTCCACCACTACCTGGGTGGCCGGTGCGCCGAGCGAGATGACGGTCCCCGCTGCGGCGGCACCCCCGGGGGGAGCCAAAGCTGGTTGGACCGGCGACATGATCGGTCGCGCGGCCGGGTGCCCGTTGTCACCACATCCCGCGACCAGCCCGACGACGAGCAACACTGCAGACAGCGCTGCGCGCGGGGCACCGGGCACACCGACCTCCTGTCGGTAGAGGGCGGGCCGTGGCCAAGCATTCCGGACCTGACATCCCGGCGCTATCCCCAAGCAGCCTTTTGTTCTCGTCCGTAAGGTAGAAGCAACGCTGTGTCAGCGGATTGATTAGCCGGTCCGGTGGCGGTGGGCAACCGCCAAAAGGCTGACTTCTAGTGCCATTGGCGGCTCAGCCGAGTGGCCGTTCCGGATACCCCAGCCCCACCGCGCTGACGTCATCGAGCGCAGCCCGGATCGCGGGGGCCAGCTCCACCTCTTCAGCGGCCAACGAGCCGGCCAGCTGGGCGGTGTCCCGGGCGCCGACGACCGGTGCGACCACCCCCGGCCGGTCTCGCACCCAGGCCAGCGCCACTTCCAACGGGGACGTGCCCAACCCGTCGGCCGCGGTGACCACGGCTTGCACGATCCGGGTGGCCCGGTCGGTGCGGTGGTGCTCGACATAGCGTGCATAGTGTGGCGAGGCCGCCCGGGAATCAGCCGGGGTGCCGTTGCGGTACTTGCCGGTGAGCACCCCGCGGGCCAGCGGCGCCCACGGCAGCAGACCCACCCCGTGGTACGCCGCCGCGGGCGCCAGCTCACGTTCCACTCCCCGTTCCAGCAGTGAGTACTCCACCTGGTTGGACACCAGTGGTATGTCACAGCCGGCCTTCGCGGTAGCCAGCTGCCAGCCGGTGTAGTTGGACACTCCGACATAACGGACCTTGCCGCACCGCACCGCGTCGGTCACCGCGGACAGCGTCTCCTCCAGCGGCACCGTCGGATCCCAGGCATGCAGCTGCCACAAATCGACATAGTCGGTGCGCAGCCGGCGCAGCGATCCGTCCAACGCCGTGAGCAGCGCTCCCCGGGACGCCCCGCCGCCGAATGGCCCGTCGTCGCGGCGCGCCACGGCCTTGGTGGCCAGCACCACCTCGTCGCGGGGAATGACGTCGGTCAGCAGACCGCCCAGGATCCGCTCCGACTCACCCTCGTTGTACACGTCGGCGGTGTCCACCAGCGTGCCGCCGGCATCGACGAAGGCGACCAGTTGGGTGGCGGCCTCCTCAGGGTCGGTGTCACGGCCCCAGGTCATGGTTCCCAGCGCCAGCCGGGACACCCGCAGTCCGCTGCGGCCGAGGAGACGCTGCTGCACGAGGGTGCAGGGTATCGGGTGCGGATACCTCAACCCGTAGGGTGCACCCACGTGAGCTGGCTGCAAGCCTTGGTCCTCGGACTCGTCCAGGGCATTACCGAGTTCCTGCCGATCTCCTCGTCGGGACATCTGCGGATCGTCTCGGAGATCTTCTTCGGTGACGACGCCGGCGCGGCGTTCACCGCCGTCACCCAGCTGGGTACCGAGGCCGCGGTGCTGATCTACTTCGCGCGCGATATCGGCCATCTGGTGGCGATCTGGTTCCGTGGGTTGCGCTCGGCGCAGGTCCGGGCCACCCCGGACTACCGGATCGCCTGGTTGGTGATCATCGGCACGATCCCGATCGGTGTGCTGGGTTTTCTGTTCGAACACCGGATCCAGACCTCGGGACGCAATCTGTGGATCATCGGCAGCACCCTGATCGGGTTCGGTCTGGTGCTGGGTGCCGCGGAGCGCTACGGGCGCCAGCGCCGCCCATTGCAGCAGCTCACCGTCACTGACGGGGTGGTGATGGGTCTGGCTCAGGCCATGGCGCTGGTGCCGGGGGTATCCCGCTCGGGAGGGACCATCAGCGCCGGCCTGTTCCTCGGGTTGACCCGGCCCACCGCCGTGCGTTACTCGTTCCTGCTGGCCATTCCCGCCGTGCTCGCCGCCGGGTTGTTCCAGATCCCCGACGTCTTCGCGGTCGGCGGGCCCGGCCTGCAGCCGTCGGTGGCCCAGATGGTGGTCGCCACCCTGATCGCGGCTGTGGTGGGCTATGCCGCCATCGCGTGGCTGCTGCGCTACGTCGAGCGGCACAGCGTCTACGTGTTCGTCTGGTACCGGCTGGCATTGGGGATCGTCGTGCTGGCCCTGCTGGCCACCGGGACGATCAGCGCGACCTGACCCCACGACCTCAGTAGGGTGGCGCCGTGGGCATGCTGATCCTGCTGCGACATGGTCGATCCACGGCGAACGTCGCGGGGGTGCTGGCCGGCCGCACCCCGGGGGTCGCGCTGGATGAGCACGGGCAGGCCCAAGCCCAGACCCTGGTCGAGCGACTGGCGCCGCTGCCACTGGCGGCGTTGGTGAGCTCCCCGTTGCAACGGTGCCGGGAGACGGTGACCCCGCTGGCGCAGGCGCGGGGGGCCGAGGTGACCGTAGACGACCGGTTCGTCGAGGTGGACTACGGCCAGTGGACCGGACGGCAGCTGCACAAGCTGGGCAAGGAGCCACTGTGGAAGGTGGTGCAGACGCACCCCTCGGCGGCGGTGTTCCCCGGTGGCGAGGGGCTGGCCGCGCTGCAGGCTCGGGCGGTGGCTGCGGTGCGGGAGTGGGACGCCAAGCTGGCCGCTGAGCATGGTCCGCAGGTGATGTGGCTGGTCTGCACGCACGGTGACGTCATCAAGGCGGTGCTCGCCGATGCGTTGGGGATGCACCTCGATGGCTTTCAGCGCATCGTCGCCAACCCGGGCTCGATCAGCGCTGTCAGCTACACCGAGACTCGGCCGTTCGTGCAGCGAGTCAACGACTCCGGCGGTGAGCTGCAGTCACTGGTGCCGCCCAAGCGCCGGCGCAGGCGGCGACCCTCGTCGGACGCGACGCCAGGGGGATCGACCGGCACCGGTTGACCTGGGGGAGGCTGCTGCCAGACGATCCGTGGTGCTCTAGGGTCGAAGCTGCCATGTCTCGTGTCATCCACGTCTTCCGTGCCCCCGATCGGTTCGTCGCGGGCACAGTCGGCGAGCCAGGGGAGCGCACCTTCTACCTGCAGGCCGTCGACGAGGCCAGAGTGATCAGCGTTGCGCTGGAGAAGGAGCAGGTCGCGGTCCTCGCCGAACGGCTGTCAGCGCTGCTCGACGAGGTGGTCCGGCGGTTGGGGGCCGACATCTCGGGCGACTCCGAGGAACCCGGGGTGGACACCGAGCCGCTGCGCACTCCCGTCGAGCAGGAGTTCCGAGTCGGCACCATGGGTCTGGGCTGGGACGTCGAGTCGCGGGCCATCGTCGTCGAGCTGCTCGCGGTCACCGAGCAGGAGCTGGACGAGTCGGTGGTGCTCGACGACACCGAGGAGGGCCCTGACGCGCTGCGGGTGTTCCTGTCACTCCAGCAGGCTCGAGCCTTCACCGCCCGTGCCGAGCGGGTGGTCTCCGCGGGGCGCCGGCCCTGCCCACTGTGCACGGAGCCGTTGGGCCCCAAGGGGCATATCTGCCCCCGGCAGAACGGCTATCGTCGCCAGGTCGAGGCCTGAGCGGGTCGGCCGGTGCTGCCTACCGACCCGGCAGCGCTGCCGTTGCTGCACGAGGGTCACCTCGACGTGACCGGCCGGATCGTCGACGCCTCCAACGCCACCCTGCTCTGCACGGTGCACTGCGACGGGGTCAGCGCCGACTGCGTGTACAAGCCGATCCGCGGCGAGCGTCCGCTGTGGGACTTCCCGGACGGCACCCTGGCGGACCGGGAGGTGGCCAGCTGGCTGCTGTCCGAGGCCACCGGCTGGTCGCTGGTACCGCCCACGGTGCTGCGGCCCGGGCCGCTGGGGCCCGGCATGGTGCAGCTATGGGTGGACACCGCGGACGAACATGAGCTGGTGGACGTAGTGCCGGTCGATGCGGTGCCGCCGGGTTGGCGCCGGGTACTGCGGGCCCACGACCGGTACGGCGAGCCGGCGCTGCTGGTGCATGCGGATACTGAAGGAGTGCGCCGGTTGGCGGTGCTGGATGTGCTGCTCAACAATGCCGACCGTAAGGGCGGGCACGTGCTCGCCGGGCCGGACGGGGTGGTGTATGGCGTGGACCACGGAATCTGCCTGCATCGCGAGGACAAGCTGCGCACCGTGCTGTGGGGTTTCCTCGGTGAGCCGTTGCCCAACGTGGCGCTGGCTGTGCTGCGCCGGGTGCGATCGGAGCTGGACGGTGCGTTAGGCGTCGCGCTGGCGGAGCACCTGACCCGGCCGGAACTGACTGCCCTGCAGCAACGGACCGACCGGCTGCTGGCCACCGAGACCTTCCCGGCGCCCGACGGGACCTGGCCGGCGATCCCCTGGCCGGCGTTCTGAGCGGTGCCGCACGGATCTGTGGAATCTCGCGGTGGGAGAGAACAGATTATTGCCGAGAGTGCACGGATCATCACCCATCGACGCGGCGAACTAGTCCATCCGGATGAACTAGCGTCGAGTCAGGTTACGCTACGACGTACTTCGCGATGTTCCTCATGACGGGTCCGCCACTCCGTTGCAGCTCGGAAAATGTGCGCAGCGTTCGGGATCGGATAAGCATTCGAGGTCTGACCCGACGCATCCAGGATAGGTCACGTAATGGCATCGAAGAACTGAGCGCTCCGCTGGCGCAACCACGGGGTGCCCACCTCAACGACAAAGGATTCCCGCTGTGCGCGAAGAGTATTCGGGACGCCAGGCCGTCGGGATTGATCTGGGTACACCGGACATTGGTTCGAGTGTGCCTGGCGGTCAGCTCAATCGCGTAGCACAGTCGCATATCAGGTGGGCCGAGCTTGCTGACATCGATATTCCCGCACTGATCGCGAGCCATCTCGGCGGCGATCACGACTCATGGAATATGCACAGTCGTAATCCTTGGTTGGTGGCCCAACCTCCCGGGTATCGCGACCGCGAGGCCGGCTGGAAGCTACATCTGTCGTGCACCGTGGCATCGGCGCACGACGTGCTGGATGCGGCCGTTGCGGTGCTGGCCCGCCACCGGACGGCGTTCAAGGTGCCGGCCACCATGTCACAGCTGCGGAGCTTGGTCGTCCGGGATTGTGACCGGGCCCAAGCCGGAAAGGTCGTCACGATCTACCCCGACGGCGACGAGCAGTTCACCCGGCTCGCAGCCGAGCTGCACGAGGTGACCGCCGCAATGGCGGGCCCCCGCATTCTCTCCGACCGGCCTTACCGGCCCGGCAGCCTCGTGCACTACCGCTACGGAGGCTTCGCCGGCCAGGCGAAGCTCACCCTCGACGGAATGTACGAGCAGGTGCTGACCACCCCCGACGGTGACACGGTCCCAGACCGTCGCGAAGCGCGGTACACCCCGCCGAGGTGGGCGGTGTGCCCCCTGCCCGATCAGCAGTCCACGCCGCGCGCCGACCGCGTTTCCCAGGTCTTGCTCGACGAACGTTTCCTGGTCACGGGCGCCTTGCGGCAGAGCGCCAAGGGCGGTGTCTACCTGGCCACCGATACCGATACCGGCGCTGAGGTCGTGGTGAAGCACAGCCGCGCGCACATGGACGCCGACGGCCAGGGACGCGACGCCCGTGACCTGCTGCGCAACGAGGCGAGCACGCTCCGGCTGCTCGCGCCCACCGGCCTGGTGCCTGCTCTGGTCACCACCTTCGAGCAGGACGGTGACGCATTTCTCGTCGAGGAGGTCATCAAGGGCGATACGTTGCGCAGCTGGGTGGCCGAGCACGCGGTGGGAGGTCCGGGAGTGCCACCGACGCCGGCACTGCCGCTAGCCACCAAACTGATCGAGTTGATGGAGCAGGTGCACGCCCATGGCATTGTCATCCGCGATCTGAGCCCGACCAACGTCCTGGTCACGCCGGACGGCGAGCTGCGGCTCGTCGACCTGGAGATGGCCGCGCCGGTCGGCAGTATGGCCCGGTGGTCGTGCACCGTCGGTTACCAGGCGCCGGAGCTCAACATCGGACGCGGCGCGTGGACGCAGGCCACTGCCACGTTCGCGGAGGATCGATTCTCGCTGGGTGCGATGCTGTTCCTGGTCGCCACCGGCAACGACCCGGTCCTGCCCGACGACGAGGCAACGCAGCGGTCGACCCGCGAACGGCTGGGAAGCTGGCTCGCCGGTATTGCGCCACACAACGCGACAGTCCGCGCCCTGCGGCCCGCTATCCTCACCCTGACCGACGACGATCCCGCTGTGCGTCGCACCCCACCCCACTTCGACGCCACCACGGCCGCCTGCAGAACCGATGGGCTACCCGAACCGGCCCTCGACCGCCTGATCGCAGACGGCTTGGCCCATCTGGTAGCCACCATGGCGGCCCAGCCCTGCGAGCGGCTCTGGCCCACGAGCGCCGACTGTGCGCAGTACGACCCGGCGAGTGTCCAGCACGGCGCGGCAGGCGTCCTGCACGCGCTGGTTGCGGGGCTGCGTCAGGCGCCCGCGGAAAGGGAGCTGGCGGCTGCCGTGCGGGCTACCGTGTCGTGGTTGGAACACCGCGTCGCCCGCGAGCCGCGGCTGCTGCCGGGCTTGCAGTTCGGCCGCTCCGGAACCGCCTGGGCGTTGTACGACGCCGGCTGCGCTCTTGGGCCCGACGATGACGGGCTGGTCCAGCGGGCCGGCGAGCTGCTGCTCAGGATCCCGTTACCGGATCCGGCGAACCCGGATGTGGCACACGGCTTGGCCGGGGCCGGCCTCGCGCACCTGCATCTTGCGCACGCGACCGGCGACCAACGCTTCACGCAGCGCGCGGTGAGCTGTGCCGACGCTGTCATCCGAGCCGCTGAGCGCACCGCAGGCACGCTGCTGTTCCCGGTCCCCGCCGATCTCGATTCCCAGCTTGCCGGCGTACGGCACTACGGGTTCGCGCATGGCACGGCCGGCGGCGGCTACTTCCTGCTCGCCGCCGGGGAAATGACCGGTGTCGCCCGGTACACCGAGCTGGCGTTGGAGGCCGCGGACACCCTGTGCCGGGTGGCCGTGCTCGACGACGGCGCCGCATGGTGGCCCACCGGACCCGCGGAAAGTGCCGTGTTCACCTACTGGTGCAGCGGTTCGTCGGGAATCGGCAGTTTCCTGCTGCGGGCCTGGCAGGTGAGCCGGCAACCGCGGTACGCCGAGCTCGCGGAGCAGGCTGCGCTGGCGGTCTACCGCACCCGCTGGCTGGATCTGCCCTCGGTGTGTCACGGGCTTGCCGGCAATGGTGAGTTCCTGCTCGACGCGGCTGCGATCCTGGGCGAGCGACGGTTCGCCGAGCAGGCGACCGAGCTGGCCTCGGTGGCCTACCTGCGGCACGGCTTGCGTAACGGCCGGATGGTGACGTGTGGCGAGAACGGCCGTGACGTGGTCGCTGACGCGGGCGCCGGCCTGGCCGGGATGGTGGAGTTCTTGCTGCGTTGCCGAGACGGTGGTGCGCGCAGCTGGATGGTCGACGAGGTCTTCGCTTCTCATCCCGTCCTGAATGTCTGCGAGGCCGTGGCATGAGCGTGACAACAGCAGCTCCCCCGGTGGATCGCCGCAACTTCTGGTTCTCCCCGTCTGGTCGTCGGCTCGCCTGCCTGGCCGGGCACCGCAGCGACCGGTTCTGGGCCGAGGCGTGGGACCTGGATGGGTCCCCAACCTGGTGGCCCATCTCTGGTGACACCGGCGAGACCTGCTACACCCAGCCGTTGCAGTGCGACGACGGCAGGGTGCTGCTGGCCCGCCCGGTCAACGGCCAGCACCGCGTCGTGCTGTGCTCGGCGGACAGCCCGCGCCGGACGCTCGCGACCGTCGATGCGCTCGGCCTGCGCCTGATCGTGAGCCGGACGCCGGGTGTGCTGGCCTACGCACTCATCACGCGCTCGTACAGTGAGTGCGAGCTGTGGCGGGTTCGTGACAGCGAGCCGGCGCTGTCTCTAGTGGCACCGCTGCCCGGACTGGTCGCGAGCAACGAATGGCTCGACGCCGACGGCCGGGCGCTGGGTGTCAGCTGCCTTGTCGAGGGTGCGAGCCGGCCAGTGCTGGTGGACACGACAACCGGCGAGATCACCGCGATCCCGGGTCTGGCGGTCGGTATGCGGCCGTTGCTGTACGCGCCGGCGTCGGGGCTGCTGGTGGTCGGTCGCGGTACCCGCGACTTCGGGTGGGTCAGGTACGGTCGCGACGAGCCGGTCGTCTTTCCGGCCGCGTTGCGTTTCGACCGGAACGTCAGTGCCTGGCCACTGACGTTCGACCCCGCCGGGCAGCGGTTGCTGCTGCTGGTCGAGGAGACCACCCGGTCCCGCCTGATGATCTACCACCCCTGCACCGACCAGGTCGAAGCACTCCAGACCCCGGTCGGGGTGTTGGGCGCGGTCGCCCATTGGCGAGTCGAGCCGGACGGCACTGATCTCGTGCGCATTCCCTTCAGCGGGCCGGTCAACACCGTGGGCCTCGCCGAGCTGGTGGTCGGCGGCGGGTTCACGGTGCACGGCAGCACGACGGTAGCCAACGCTGACACCGCGCCGCACACGGAAGTGTTCTCCGGGCTGGCCGGCCCCATCGAGGCCGTCGTCTGGGGCTCCTGGCGGACCAGTCAGGATGTCCTGATCGCCTTGCACGGCGGCCCCGTCGGCGGTTGGCGGTTGGACCACGACCCGGAGCTGCAGCGGCTGGCGGACGCCGGCCTGGTGATCATCGCGCCCAATGTGCGGGGAGGTGACCGTGGGCCACGTGACCCCGAGACCGGCCGTGGCGCCTGGGGCGGACCGGATTTAGCCGATATCCGGCACCTGGCCCGCGGGATCGTGGCGGTGACCGGCTCGCCATTGCGGGTGATGGGCAGCAGTTATGGTGCTTACCTGGCGTTGCTCGCGGTTGGTGCCGACCCGCCGCTGTGGTCGCATTGTGCGGCGCTCGCCCCGTTCGTCTCCGTGGCGTCGCTGTACCCCGAGGCGGGCCCCCGGGTGCGAGCCCTGATCGAGCGGTTGGACGGCCGTGCTGAGATCAACGACGAGCTCGGGGTCCGGGACGCCCGGGTGTTCGCTGCCAGGAGTACTGCCCGGTTGTTCGTTGCGCATGGCTCTGCCGACGCCGTCATCCCGGTCGCGCAGTTCCACGCGTTGCGGGCATACCTGACCCAGCATCGGGCTCCGTCCGGTCCGGACCCCATCCTGGTGGAGGTCGACGGGGCTGACCATGACCTCACCGACTACGACTTCACCAAGCAGGTGCGCACCGGCCCAGAAGTGTCCGGCCGGCTGTACGACTTCCTGACTGACGGCCTGGCACGCCCAGCAGCGACACCGCTGGGGGCCGCCGGCCCCGCTGCCCCCGGTCATGCTGATCGGGACGGTGACGTCCCGATGATTCCGGAGAGGGGGGTTGCCGATTCCGGCAACTCGCGTGATCGACATTCCGCCGAAGGAGGTGACAACCATGGAGACCATGTGTGACATCGCCGGGCTGGAGGAGCTGCCCGAGGTGGCGGCCACCGGTCTGCGCAGATTTGGCCGCAACGATAACAACCAGGGCTTCGGCAACTTCAACTGTCAAGGGCAAGGCGGCCCTACCTGCAGCTTCACCTGCGGGTTCACCGTTGTCAACATTCGCTGAGATGGTGCGGGAGCCGACGATTCCTCAGCTGACTGATGGCAGACGCCGGTGTCCCCCCGATTCCTGAGAAGGGCGGTTGCCGATCCCGGCAGCTCGCACACTCGATGCTCCACGAAGGAGGTGACAACTATGGAGACCATTTGCGACCTCGCCGGATTGGAGGAGCTGCCCGAGGTGGCGGCCACCGGCCTGCGTAACCGCGGCCGCAACCAGCAGGGTAACGGCAACTTCAACTGCCAGGGCCAGAACGCCACCTGCGGGCTGACCTGCGGTATCACTTCGGCTGCCAACGGCTGAGCCGATGACAGAACAAGCGCGGGTGCAGGGGCGGGAAACAGCCGCCCCTGCACCCGCGCTTGTCAACCTACCCCGCGGTCCGACCAGGCCGGACCGCCCAAGGGCGGAGGTGTCCCATCAGTACCCCCGACGGGGCAGTGCGAAACCAGCCGGAGCGCCCCGGCGCGCTGCTGTTTCTGGCGCTGCGCAGCGCGTGGGTACCGACCGCGACCGCCGCGCTGGCTGGGTTGCTCGGCGCGGTGAGCGCGCTGCTGCTGCCCACCGCGCTGGCCACGGCCGTCGACGCGGCAATCAAGAACGAGCCCGTCACAGTGCTGAGCTTGCCGGTCGTCCTGCTGGCGATAGTCCTGCTCGCCCAACTCGCCGCGAGCGTGCTGGAGCAGATCGCCGATGTGTCCGGGGTGGCTCGAACCACTGCCTGGCTGCGTACCCGGGTCGCGGCCGGGCTGTTCGCGCGCGGGCTGGCCGGCCAGCGGGAAGTCCCCGCCGGGGACGCCACCGCGCGGCTCACCGGGGTGTCCGCCGCGGCCGGTGGGTTGCCGGCGATGCTGATCGGGCTGGTCACCTCCACCCTCATCACCGTCGTCGCGCTGGTCTTCCTGACGCTGATCGACTGGTGGCTCGTGGTCACGCTGCTGCTGGCGACGCCGGTCGTCTACCTCTTGCTGCGGGTCTTGACCCGCGAGATATTCGATGCCACCGCTGACTACCAGCAGGCCCAGGCCGGCATCGCCGGGCGGATGGTCGACGCGCTGGCCGGCCGGCGCACGATCCGGGCTGCCGGGACCCTCGACCGCGAGGTCGACCGGGTGCTCGCTGACCTGCCGGCACTGCGCGCGGCCGGGGCGCAGTTCTGGACCGTCCAGCGCAAGGTCGCCTGGTCGTTCTCGCTGCTCGCGCCAGTGGTGCAGGTCATCGTCTTGGCCACCGCCGGGTGGGGGCTCACCCAGGGCCGGATCTCGGCGCCGGAACTGGTCGCTGTGCTGGGCTACGTCGCGCTGGTGATGGGCGGACTCAACGACATCGACACGGTGCTGGAGATATCGGGCTGCCATGCGGCGGCGGCGCGGATCGCGGACGTCACCGTCCGGCAGGTGCGAGGCCGGCACCGCAAGGACCACCAGGGTGACTGGCAGTGCCGCACCGGCCTGCTTCCCGCAGGTCACGGCGAGGTGCACCTGCGTGATGTCACGGTCACGCTAGGCGGCAAGACGGTGCTGGACCGGCTCGACCTGACGATTCCGGGTGGCACGACAATGGCCCTGGTCGGGTCCTCCGGTGCCGGTAAGTCGGTGCTGGTAGGGCTGCTGGGCGGGCTGTACCGGCCGGATCGGGGCCTGGTGCTGATCGACCGGAGCCCGGTGGATGCACTCACCGAGGTCGGTCTGCGCTCGGCGGTGGCCTACGCCTTCGAGCGCCCAGTCCTGCTCGGCGCCACCCTCGGCGAGGCGATCGGCTACGGCTGCCCGGAACCCGACGCCGACGCCGTGCTCAGTGCGGCTCGCGTGGCGCAGGCCGATGGTTTCGTGCGGCGGCTACCGGAGGGTTACGCCACTCCCGTCGCGCAGGCGCCGCTGTCCGGCGGCGAGCTTCAGCGCCTCGGTCTGGCCCGGGCCGTCGTCCAGAACGCCCGGGTCACGGTGCTGGACGACGCGACAGGCAGCCTCGACACCGCCACCGAGGCGCAGGTGCAGGAGGCGTTGAGCCAGGTGATGGCCGGACGCACCCGCATCATGGTGACGCAGCGGGTTGCCACTGCCGCAGCGGCCGATGCCGTTGCCTGGCTGCAGGGGGGTCGGATCCGGGCGCTGCGCCCGCACGCCGAGCTGTGGTCCGATCCGGACTACCGGGCCTTGTTCGCGGGCACGTCATGAGCGGGCGATGGCGGTTGTTGACCGCCGGGATGCGCGGTCGGCGTCGCGCGATGGTGGGGTTCGTGTTCTGGTCGGTAGTGCAGGGTCTGCCGGCGTTGAGCACCGGCTTGCTGCTCGCCAAGGCGGTGGACGACGGCTTCCTGGCCGGTGCCCCGATGCGGGGCATGCAATGGCTGGCCGCACTGCTCGGGGTGCAGATCGTCGCCGCTGCCGCGAACCGGGCGTTGATCCCGCATCTGGCCGATCTGGTCGAGCCGGTGCGCGATCATCTCGTGCGCCACGTCGTCACCGCGACGTTGCGGCGTGCGGTGACTGACACCATCGACTCCGGCCACGGCGACGCCGTGGCGGTGACCCAGCTGACCGGCCAGGTTGAGGGGGTGCGTCAACTCCTGACCGGCCTGCTGCGCAGCAGCCGCCAGATCGTGGTCTCCCTGCTAGCCGGGCTGGTGGGCCTGGCGCTGCTGGCACCGGTGTTGTTGGTGATCATGCTGCCACCGTTGCTGTTGATGTTGGTCTTGTTCGCGATCCTGCTGCCGGCCCTGTTCCAGCGGTCACGGGCGGCCATGCTGGCTGGGGAGGCGGTGTCCACCAGCGGCGGCGCGCTGCTGTCGGGCCTGCGCGACGTGTTGGCCTGCCAGGCCAGTGGCCGGGCCACAGCAGAGCTTCGCGGTCGGATCGACGCGGAGGTCGCAGCTGCCAAGGCGTCCGGCCGGGCCTTCGCCGGTCGCAGCGTGCTGATCAGCATCGCGCTGGACATCCCGCTGGTCGCCTTGCTGGTGGTGGCTCCGTTCCTGCTGAGCAGCGGGCAGCTGTCGGTCGGTGAGCTGGTCGGGGCGGTGGCCTACGTGACGTTGAGTCTGGAGTCGGCCCTGAAGGCATTGGTGAGCTCCGTCGGCGGCACCGTGCTGCAGCTGATGGTGACGTTGGAGCGGCTTGCCGGCATCCACTCCGCACGCACCGAGCCGCCGGTCGACGCAACTGCGCTGACGCCATACCAGCCTGACGGCACTGAGCTGCATGTCACAAGCCTGACCTTCGCCTACGGCCCGCATTCCGAACCCGTGTTGCGCGACCTCGATCTTACTGTGCCCGACGGCGAGCACCTGGCGATCGTCGGCCCCAGCGGTATCGGAAAGTCGACCTTGACGGCGCTGCTGGCGGGCCTGGTCGAGCCGCAGCACGGGCAGGTGCTTTTCGGCGGGGTGCCGGTGCACCGGATCAGCCCGCCGACCCGGCACCAGCGCATCGTGCTGATCCCGCAGCAGGCGTACGTGTTCGCGGGCACGCTGCGAGACAACGTGTGCTACCTGCGGCCCGATGCCGATGACGCGGCTGTGGCGCACAGCGCCCATGAGGTCGGCTTGGCCGCGTTGGCCGACACGCTGGGCGGCTGGGATGCGATGATCTCGCCCGGTGAGCTGTCGGCAGGGCAACGGCAGCTCATCGCGCTGACCCGGGCGCATCTGGCGTTCAGCGCGATCACCATTCTCGATGAGGCCACCTGCCATCTCGATGCGATCGCAGAGGCGCGGGCCGAGGAGGCATTCCGGCGTCGTGGCACCACCCTGGTGGTGGTCGCCCACCGGATCAGCTCCGCGATGCGCGCTGACCGCATCCTGCTGCTCGACGGGCTGTCGCCGCATCTGGGTAGCCACGACGAGTTGGTGCACAGCAGCGCCGTCTACGCCCGGCTGGTCGGTCACTGGGGCGCGCGCGGGCGATCGGCCACTGAGCCGGGGCAGAGCTCTCCATCGAAGGTCGCGCGGCACCCGACGGCTGCCTGCCGGGAGACAGCATGACGAGCAGCCCCAGATCGAGCAGCGGCACCTTCTCGGTCGGCGCCTTGCGCCCGGCCGATGTCGCGCGCTGCGCACAGCTAGAGGAACTGCTGTTCCCCGGGGACGACCCGTGCAGTGCGAGCGCGTTCCTCGCGGAGCTGCTGGCCGGACACCACTACCTCGCCGCACGCGTGGCAGACCGGCTGGTCGGTTACGCCGGGCTGGTGTTCGTGACCGGGCACCCGCGGGCCGAGGCAGAGATCCAGACGATCGGCGTGGATCCGGCCTACCGGGGCCGCGGCATCGGCCGGGCGCTGCTGCGCAGGATGCTCGAGGTGGCAGACGAGGCGGGCGCCACGGTGTTCCTGGAGGTCCGCACCGACAACGCCGCCGCCTGCGCCCTCTATGTGTCCGAGGGTTTCGCGGTCATCGGTCTACGCGAGAATTATTATCTCAGTGGCGCGGATGCGCACACGATGCGCCGAGATCCGCAATAAAAGCACCGGGCGTCCGCGCCCTCGACAATTCGAGCGAGCGGACTCACCATTATTCGGGGCGTATCGACGAGGCCCCGGAGGTCTGCCGGCGGGTGATGTTCGGGGTGCCGCGGTAGCGCAGCGTCGACGCGCCGGCTGCCTGCGCGGCCAGGGTGTCGCCGACCGCGACGCTGGCTTGGCTGGCTCCGGCCAGCACCACGTCCAGGTTCCGCACCGCCAAGCCGGCCAGCTGCAGCCGGCTGGCGCCCACCCCGCTCAGGTGTAGATCTCTGACCTGACCAGACAGCGTCAGCGTGCTGGCTCCCGAGACCGCAGCATCAGCCCGATCGACGCCGACCGGCCCGGTGACCTGGCTCGCCCCGCTGACGACCAGCCGCAGCACCGGCCCTGTCAATGCGGAGACGAGTGTCACCTCGCTGGCACCGAGCGCGCTGAGCCGATCGAGGCTGCGCACGGTGATCCCGGCGGTCAGGGTGGCGTTGCGGACGCGGGCGTCGGGTTTGAGTCCCAGCCGTAACTCATGACCGCGCACGGTGGCCTCAACCAGCTCGGTGAGGTTGTCATCCATCTCCACGGTCGCCTGCTCGGGCTCACCCACTGTCACCCGCACCACGAAATTCGCCCCGGCCACGACCGAGGTAACGCCGGGCAGGGCGACCAGCCGGCTGGTCAGGCGGCCAGAACCAGCCACCGACCTGGGGTCGGAGGCACTCCCGTCGAATGCGCCGGCGCTGCCGTTGACGTTGCTGCCGTTGAGGTCGCCGCCATCATCACTGAGATCACTGTCGCCGCGGTAGCCGTTACCACCGGCATTGCCGGTCGAGGTGACGCCCAGGCAGCCGGCCAACAGCACCAGCGTGGCCAGCGCCGCCACCGCCTCGACAGCCACCCACCGCACCCCACGGTTTGTGGCACTCGTCACTACGACCTCCTCGCACCGACTGCGCCGATCCCCGACGTTAGCCTTCGCCACCCGGTCTGCCGACGCCGCCCCAGCTTTACCTCGCAGCGACAGCCCCAGGTGCGCCGAGTTCGACAGGTGATCTATTCGGTGCGCGGCAGCGGTTGCGGGAGGGGTGGCCGCGTCGTCCATCCCTCCCAAGCTCGGCGTTCGGCTCACCGATAGTGAGTATCACCATTAACGTTGGCAGGCCTATCGTGAGGATTAATCGTGAGGCATTGCCAAATGTGACAAGAACCAGTTCGAGACACCCGAACGGCCTAGTGCGTCAGGGATTTTGTGGTGGCTATCACTTTTCTGGTGGTCGCTATGATCACGCTGTGAACGCGAATCGATACCGGTAGCGACGACCGGTCGGTTGATCACGGTTTATGTGCATTCGGGGATATCCCGTGTCGTTCCCGGCACCCAAATCGTGATCATGCTGTTGCTCGGGGTGCCGGCCGCGGTGGGCGTGCGTAGCGTGGGCTGGTGACCTCTTCCGCTTCCGCGCAGCGTCGATCCACCCCGCTCGGCTCGGCTCAACCTCCCGCCGATCAGCCACGCACAGTGGGCGCGTTGCGGGCCGGCGGGCACGTCCGGCGCGAGGTCAAGGACGAGGTGCGGGCCAACCTGCTCGCTGCGCTGCGCAGTGGCGGTGATCCGTGGCCGGGCATTATCGGGTTCTCCGACACCGTGCTGCCGCAGCTGGAACGGGCGCTGCTGGCCGGGCACGACGTGGTGCTGCTCGGTGAGCGCGGCCAGGGCAAGACCCGACTGCTGCGCACCCTGGTCGGGCTGCTCGACGAGTGGACCCCGGTCATCGACGGTGCCGAGCTGGCCGAGCACCCCTACCGGCCGATCACCCCGGGCTCGATCCGCCGTGCCGCCGAGCTCGGCGACGACCTGCCGGTGGCTTGGCGGCACCGGTCGCTGCGTTACGCCGAGAAGCTCGCCACCCCGGACACCAGCGTGGGTGACCTGATCGGCGACGTCGACCCGGTAAAGGTCGCGCAGGGGCGCAGCCTGGGTGATCCGGAGACGATCCATTTCGGGCTGGTGCCCCGGGCGCACCGCGGCATCGTCGCCCTCAACGAGCTGCCCGACCTGGCCGAGCGGATCCAGGTCTCGTTACTCAACGTGATGGAAGAGCGGGACATCCAGATCCGCGGCTACACTGTGCGGCTGCCCCTGGACGTGCTGCTGGTGGCCAGCGCCAACCCTGAGGACTACACCAACCGGGGCCGGATCATCACCCCGCTCAAGGACCGTTTCGGTGCCGAGATCCGTACGCACTACCCGCGGGAGATGACCGCCGAGGTCGCGCTGGTCGCCCAGGAGGCTGACCTGGCCGGCATCGGTGCCGAGGTCGGGGAGCCGTTGCTGGAGGTGTTGGCCCGGTTCTCCCGGCATCTACGGGCCAGCGCGGCGATCGACCAGCGTTCCGGGGTGTCCGCGCGGTTCGCGGTGGCCGGCGCGGAGACCGTGGCCGCGGCCGCACTGCGCCGGGCCGCGCTGACCGGTGAGGATCACGCCGTGGCCCGCCCCGTCGACCTCGAGGCGGTGCCACCGGTGCTGCGCGGCAAGCTGGAGTTCGAGTCCGGCTACGAGGTAGCAGCCCAGCCCTCAGGGCGCGACGAGCAGGGCGAGGTGCTGACCCACCTGCTGCGCCGCTCGGTGGCCGACACCGCCCGGGCCCGGCTACACGGCCTGGACCTCGGGCCGCTGGCCGCGGCGGTCGCCGCTGGCCACCGGGTCGCCACGGGTGAGCGGGTGCCCGCCGCCGAGGTGCTGGCTGCACTGCCCGAGCTGCCGGTACTGCACGAGGTCGCCACCCGGCTGGGCGCCGCACCCAGCGGCCCACCCGGCCCGATCGCCGCCGCGGTCGAGCTCGCGCTGGAGTTGTTGTATCTCACCCGCAAACTCGGCAAGGACGTCGACGACGGTCGCACGGTGTACGGATCCACGCCGTGACCTCGGCCGGCCGGTACAGCTACGGGCCGTGGCACGGTGGCCCGGACCCGTTGGCGGCCCCCGCCGACCTGTCCGCGGCCCTGGACGAGATCGGTCGCGCTGTGCTGGACGGGGCCTCGCCCCGGGCCGCGATGCGGGAGCTGCTGCGCCGTGGGCTGCCGGGCACCCGGGGGATGGACGAGCTGGCCCGCCGGGTCTGGCAGCGCCGCGCCGAGATCACCCGCCGCCACCGGCTCGACGGCACCGTGCAGCAGGTCCGCGAGCTACTGAACAAAGCCCTGGCCGCCGAGCGCCGGGAGCTGTTCCCGGACCCTGACGACGATGCCCGGTTCCGCGAGGCCCGGCTCGACGCGTTGCCGCCGGACACCGCCCGCGCCGTCACCGAGCTCGCCGGCTACGACTGGCGCAGCGCCGAGGCCGGGCAGGCCTACCAGCAGATCCGCGACCTGCTGGGACAGCAGCTGCTCGAGCAGCGCTTCCAGGGAGTCCGGCAGGCGTTGCAGTCCACCTCGCCCGAGGACGTCGAGCGGATCCGGCGGATGCTGTCGGATCTCAACGACCTGCTCGCCGCGCACGCCCGCGGCGAGCCCGACATCACCCAGCGCTTTGCCGACTTCATGCGCCGGCACGGGGACTTCTTCCCGGAGCGCCCGCGCACCGTCGAGGAGCTGATCGACGCATTGGCCGCCCGGGCCGCCGCCGCGCAACGGATGCTCAACTCGATGAATGAGCAGCAGCGCGCCGAGCTGGGCCAGCTGGCCCAGCAGGCATTCGGTGATCCGCGGCTGGCCCAGCAACTCGCCATGCTGGACGCCCAACTGCAGGCGCTGCGGCCGGGTGAGGACTGGCGCGGCGCCGAGCAGTTCCACGGTCAGGACCCGCTGGGCCTGGGCGAGGGCGCGCAGGCGATGGCCGACCTCGCCGAGCTCGACGCGCTGGCCGAGCAGCTGGCGCAGTCCTACCCCGGGGCCCGGGCCGAGGACGTCGACCTGGACGCGCTGACCCGCCAGCTGGGCGACGACGCCCGGATCGACGCCCGCCGGCTCGCTGAGCTGCAACGGGAACTGGAGCGACACGGTTTCTTCGAGCGCGCCCCGGACGGGTCGCTGCGGCTGTCACCCAAGGCGTTACGCCGGCTCGGCTCGCAGGCGCTGACCGACGTGATCGACGCGTTGCGTGGCCGGCGCGGGGAGCGTGAGCTGCACCGGGCCGGCGCCGCTGGAGAGCCGACTGGGGGTACCCGGCCCTGGCAGTTCGGCGACTCCGAGCCGTGGGACGTGCCTCGCACCGTGCGCAATGCTGTGCTGCGCCGGGCCGCCGAGGGCAGCGCAGGCCCGCTGCTGACCGTCGAGGACGTCGAGATGGTCGACACCGAGCAGCGCGCCCGGGCCGCCGTGGCGCTGTGCGTGGACACCTCGTGGTCGATGGTTCAGGACGGGCGCTGGGTGCCGATGAAGCGCACCGCGCTGGCGTTGCACCACCTGATCCGGACCCGGTTCCGTTCCGACGCGCTGGAGCTGATCACCTTCGGGCGCCACGCCCAGCGGGTGGACATCGCGCAGCTCACCGGGCTGGCCGGGGTGTGGGAGCAGGGCACCAACCTGCACCATGCGCTGCTGCTGGCCGGGCGGCATCTGCGCCGCCATCCCGATGCCGCACAGGTCCTGCTGGTGGTCACCGACGGGGAGCCCACCGCGCACCTGGAAGCCGACGGGCAGGCGGTCTTCAGCTACCCACCGCTGCCCCAGACGCTGGCCTTGACCGTGCGCGAGATGGACGGCCTGGCCCGCCACGGCGTCGCGGTGAGCATCGTGATGCTGGGCGCAGACCCGCGGCTGGCTCCCTTCGTGCACGCGTTGGCCCGGCGCTGCGGCGGCCGGGTACTCGATCCCGGGGTGGACGGGTTGGGCGCCGCGGTGGTGGGTGACTACCTGCGGCACCGCCGACGCTGCTGACCCGACGCCAGATAATGGGAACATGGCTATCGCAACGGCACTGATCCGAACCGGGACGCTCGATCTGCGCCGGCGTGACGTCGAGTCCGTTCTCGCTCGGGTCGAGGGGGCGCTGGGGACGCGGTTGGATCGCGGGGGTTTGGTGCGCAAGCGTCGGTCGGTCGGCGCCCGGACCGGTCGTGGTACCTGGGCGCGGATTGAGGCGCGGCGGTCAGAGAAGATCGGCGGGCAGGGTTGGAATGGCACCGAGTGCGCGGCGGTGCTGGTCGGGGTGAGCCGGCCGCGGTGGCATGCGGGGGTGTCCTGGGCCGATCCGGAGGGCCGGGTTGATGTGGCGAGCCGATGAGACCGATCTGGTAGCCGATGCGCCGATCAAACCAGCCGGTCCATTATGGATCGCTCCCGAGCTGACCGACGGATGGTGGGCCACCCTGGACGGCTCCCTTACCGCGCTCGCCGGGCAGAGCACCACTCGGGTGGCGACACCCGATACCGTGCCGATCACCCAGAAGTACCTCACAGCGGTACTCAGGAAGGCGTTTCCGGTACTTTCGGCCGCCGACACCGTCATCGAAGAGTGGCAGACCGCGCACGCGGATCTGAATTGGGCGAACCTCACCGCCCCGCGCTGCTGGATGCTGGACTGGGAGGACTGGGGCCGCGCTCCCCGGGGACTGGATGCGGCGAACCTGTGGGCCTGCTCACTGGCCGTGCCGACGCTGGCGGCCCGAGTGCACGAACTGCGCCGCGACGACTTGGAAAGCCACACTGGGCGGCTGATCTCGCTGTATCTCCTGAGCGGACGGATGAACAGCGACGGCCCGCACCGGGAAATGGCGCGAATCGAAGCCGAACGGCTGTTGGCGGGCCTGCTCGCTGACGCCGCTGACTGACCCGCCCCGCCGGGCTGCACAGTCACGGTGTCGCAGTCCGTGCTCTGACTGTGACCTCGGCCAGGTGCCTCCGGTATCCGGTGATCTCCGCCTGGATCAGGGGCAGTCGAGACGCCGTTACCAGCTGTTCGAGGTGCGCGGGCTGGTTCGTGCTTATGGCGAGCCGGTGCACCTTGGGGATCGCGTAGGCCACGGCGAACGCGGCCTGCACGGTGGAACAGTGCACGGTGAGGGCAAGGAAAGCTTGCAGGTTCAGCTCTTCCCACACGGGATCGGCGGCTCTTCCAGCGAACGTGCTCATGCCCCAGCGGTTCTCGATACGCACCGCGAACCAGTCTGCGAGGTGCTCTGCTGCGGCGAGTACATCTGTGGGAACCAGGAGACCGGCTCGGACCATCAGCACATCCGGGGCCGTCACCTCTGGGTCCTGGGCTGCGACGAGTTGGGTGAGTGGGCGGGGATCCCAGGTGGCGATGCCCCATCGGTTGCACCACCCGGCCGCCGCCGATTCGGCGAGCACATTCGCGGCCGCTGCGAACCGCTGCGCGGCGGCCGGTACCTCGAGCCCGGCCAGGGATCGTTCTGGACTGTGCAGAAACACGACGTCAGGCACGATCCCGAGGGTGTCAACGGACTCCCGCACCGCCTGGCGGAGCCGGGCCGGGTCCAGCGAATGCTCCGCCCCGAGGCCAGTGGGGAAGAACCCGACCTTCGTCGATACGGCGAAGCGGCTGAGCAGATCCCGAGCCGTCGCCGCCAGTGTGCGATGGGCGGCGAACCGTAGGTAGTTATAAGCCGTGTCCAGCCGGTTGACCCCGATACTCAGGGCGTGGGTGAGCACATCTCTGCGGTGAGCAGACCGGTGTAGCCCGAGCACAACTCGGGAGTCGCTTCCGCGCATAGCTCCTCCTCGATCAGCCGCCGCGCCAGCGCCCGGGCATCAACCCGGGTCTCGGCAGTCACGTCATCAATGATTACCGGGTGTCCCGAAAGGAGCATCCGCAGCGCGTCGGTCGCGGCGGCCGGGGCAGTCAGCCGCCGCCCACCTGCGAGGACCTCGACCCGGTCGGCTGAAATCCGGATCTCCGGCTCGAACGCGGTCACGCACACGACCTCCCGGGGTGGTCCGAATAGCTCCCGGGTCACGACGTGCCGGGCGGGCGGGTGCTCTCGGCGCTGTTCGGTGACGAACCGCTCAGCGGACCTCTCGGCCATCTCCTGCGCTGCGGTGGCCGCTAGCTCGCGGTGGTGACGTTCGCGCGCGGCGGGTTCACCGGCGCGAGGCAGATCACGGCGGAATAGCTCGTGCTCGCGGGCCCGGTCTGCTATCCAGTTCAGCCAGTCCACCCCGGTGCGCTGGGCGATTCCGAACGTGGCGTGCAAGGAGAATCCAGCTCCACGGTCGGCGCGGGTGGCTCGATGCCAGAAGCCGCGTGGAATGTGCATGACCTGCCCGGTGTGAAGGGACCCTGACCACAGCACCTCGGTGCCTGGTTCGGTGTTCTGCGCGGCGTCCCGTCGCAGCGGCGCTGGACGAGATGTTCCGCGGACCTCCCACGTCTTCGACCCGGCGAGCTGAACGACGAGCACATCGTGGTCGTCCCAGTGCAGGTCAAAACCCGCTGTGTTGTGGGTGGTCAGGTAGATGTTGACCTGCACCCGTTCGCCGGACCACCACTGCAATGCGCGGCATGCTATCTCCATGGTTGGATCGAGCAGGTCCAGCGTGTCGAGGACCACGGTGCACCCGGTTTTCAGCTGGCTGGCGAGCTTGCGCATGTCGGTCATCCGGACCGCCTTTCCCCGCCGCTCGACCCCGGTGGTCAGGAAGTTGTCGGGGTGCAGCTCATGGCCGTCCCGGAAAATGCGCAGCTGCGGCGGCTCCAGGCTTCGCCGCATGATCACATCCAGCAGTCGGCCGGGCGTGAGCAGCCGAGCACAAAGCCCGGGGTCATCCAACGATCCCCGAGCGAACGCCGTCCCCATCGAGCCGGGGCCGGACCAGTCCAGCGCCTTCCCGACGGCCTGGACGAGACGGTGTTCCATCGTTGCGATCCCTTTGGCGATCAGTTGCCGTCGTTGGTGTCGCCGCTGTCCCCGGTGCCCCCGTCCGACGCCTGCGATGTGTCCCGTTCGTGGATCACCACTAGGCGCTCCACTGTCAGGTCCAAGGTCTGCACGTCCATGCCGTCCTCCTTGATGTCTCTGCACCCACGAGTCAAGACGGTTACACCAATGGGGGATACAGCATCGGTGTGGCACCCAAGCCATGCCACATGACGCACCAGTGCTGCACAGCGCGGTTTACCTGCAGGAACCGGCGTCTGGGCAACGCTGTCCGACGTCAGCGGGGCCGCTACGCTGAATATTTTGTCGAGGATGTGAGGGGGAGTCTTACCGTCATGGCAGCGAAACGTCGCGCCTTAGCTGAGCGCCGCCGGGCGGTCGGCCACACCCAGGAAAAACTTGCCGAGTTGCTGAGAGTCGAGCGCTCCACAGTGGTCCGCTGGGAAGCCGGCGACACAAAGCCGCCCACACCCCTTAGACGCCAGAATCTTGACACTTGAGCCGAGTTTTGCAGACGTCTCCCGCAATGCCCGCCCATCTCACACCTCCCAGACGCTGAGCGTGACCGTGAGTCGCCATTCGGAGCCGAATCGCGGTTCACAGCCGCTGCCGACCGCTATTCGGAGCCGAATGGCGACTCACGGGCGCCATTCGGAGCCGAATCGCGGTTCACGTCACGTTACTGATCAAGGTGCCCCGCGTCTCGGCGGTCGGAGGCGCAGCCTCACTAGCTCGCGGTGGTGACGTTCGCGCGCGGCGGGTTCACCGGCGCGAGGCAGATCACGTGTGACGTAGGGTCGAGAGCATGCAGCCTTGGACGTCGACGCAGCTCCCGCAGCTTCCTGGCCAGGGTCCACCGCTGCGGCTGCACGACACCGCGACCGGCCTGGTACGGCCGACCGCGCCCGGGCACACCGCGCGGATGTACGTCTGCGGGATCACTCCCTACGACGCCACCCATCTCGGGCATGCGGCCACCTACCTGGCCTTCGACCTGATAAACCGGTACTGGCGCGACGCCGGGCATGACGTGCACTACGTGCAGAACGTCACCGATGTCGACGACCCGTTACTGGCCCGGGCCCAGCGCGATTTGGACGACTGGGTGGTGCTCGGGATGCGCGAGACCGCGTTGTTCCGGGAAGACATGGAGTCGTTGCGGGTGCTGCCACCGCGAGACCTCATCGGTGCGGTAGAGGCAATCGGCGAGATCGTCGAGGTGGTCGGCAAGTTGCTCGCCTCTGGCGCCGCCTACCGGGTCGACGACCGCAGCCACCCGGACATCTACTTCGATCATCGATCGGCGGAGCACTTCGGGTCCGAGTCGGGTTACGACGCCGGCACCATGGCTCGGCTGTTCGCCGAGCGCGGCGGAGACCCGCAGCGGCCTGGCAAGCGGCACCCGTTGGACGCCCTGCTGTGGCGCACCGCCCGCCCGGATGAGCCGTCCTGGGATTCCGAGCTGGGGCCGGGGCGCCCGGGCTGGCATGTGGAGTGCTGCGCGATCGCGCTCAACCGGCTGGGCACCGGCTTCGATGTGCAAGGCGGTGGTTCTGATCTGATCTTCCCGCACCACGAGTTCTCCGCCGCGCACGCCGAGGCGCTCACCGGTGAGCACCCGATAGCCCAGCATTACGTCCACACCGGGATGATCTGTCTGGACGGTGAGAAGATGTCCAAGTCCAAGGGCAACCTGGTCTTCGTCTCCCGGCTGCGCGCCGACGGGGTGGACCCGATGGCGCTACGCCTGGCGTTGCTGTCCGGGCACTACCGTGCTGACCGGTCCTGGACCCCGGCGATGCTCGGGACCGCGGTGACCCGGCTGGCTCGCTGGCGGGCAGCCGTCGCATCGCCCGCCGGGGCACCCGCGCAGGACACCGTCACCCAGCTCCGGGCCCACCTGGCCGATGACCTGAACACCCCCCGTGCCCTGGCCGCCCTCGACACCTGGACCACCCAAACCCTCACCCACCCCACCCCGGACCCCACCGCCCCCGCCCTGATCCGCACCGCCCTCACCACCCTCCTCGGCATCACCTGAGTCCCCTCCCGCATTCAGCGGGCGCAGCGGGGTTATCGGAGCCCTGTTTACCCCGCTGAGCCCGCTGAATGCGCCGGGGGGCTAGCGGGGGTTGTTGGGGCCGCGGCGGCGTAGGTAGCGCTCGAAGTCCGCGGCGATGGCGTCACCGCTGGTCTCGTGCAGGGTGAGGTCGGTGGTGTCGCCGCGCTCCTCCAGGGCACGCACGTAGCTGGCGACCTCGTCGTCCTCCTCGGCCATCTCGCTGACCGTGGCCTCCCACTCCTCGGACTCCTCCGGCAGCGCCCCGAGCGGGACCTCCAGGTCGAGCACTTCTTCCACCCGGTGCAGCAGCGCCAGGGTGGCCTTGGGAGAAGGCGGAGCGGAAACGTAGTGCGGCACCGCGGCCCAGAACGAGATCGCCGGTATTCCGGCCTGCACGCAGGCGTCCTGGAAGACTCCCACGATCCCGGTCGGACCCTCGTACTTGGACCGTTCCAACTTGAACCGGGCCGCTGAGGCGGCGTCATAGGAGGTGCCGGTGACCGGGACCGGCCGGGTGTGCGGGGTGTCGGCGAGCAGCGCCCCCAGCGTCACCACAGTGGTGATCCCCAGTTCCTGGACGTAGCGCAGCAGCTCGTTGCAGAACGACCGCCAGCGCATGTTCGGCTCGATACCGTGCACCAGCACCACGTCGTAGCCCGCCCCGGGCGGGCGGCACACCGACAGCCGGGTGGTGGGCCACTCGAGGCGCCGGGTGATCCCGTCGACCAGTTTGGTGGTGGGCCTGGTGACCTGGAAGTCGTAGTAGTCCTCGGGGTCGAGCTCGGCCAGTGATGTCGCGTCCCAGCTCAGGCTCAGGTGCTCGATCGCGGTGCTGGCCGCGTCCCCGGCGTCGTTCCAGCCCTGGAACGCCGCCACCAGCACCGGGGAGGTGAGCTGCGGCAGCAGCTGCGATCCGCGGGCGGCCGGGCCATTGCCTGGGCTGTCGGGATGGGTCACTGCGCCAGCCTACGACTACTGGGCCGTGATAGCCCTCACGCGTTACCACCAGGACTCGATATCCCTGCTCTACGCTCGATCGCATGGCTGCACCACCGCTGCTCGACCTCCTGGCACACCGTGTTCTGGTCGCGGATGGGGCGATGGGCACGATGCTGCAGTCCAGCCCGCTGAGCCTGGACGACTTCGCCGGGCTGGAGGGCTGCAACGAGATCCTCAATGTCACCCGTCCGGACATCGTCCGGGCGGTGCATCGGGGCTACCTGGAAGCGGGCGCCGACGCGGTGGAGTCCAACACCTTCGGCGCCAACCTGGCCAACCTGGCTGAATACGACATCCCCGACCGGATCTGGGAGCTCGCCGAGGCCGGCGCCCGGCTGGCGCGCGAGGTGGCCGACGAGTTCACCGAGCCGGGCCGGCCGCGGTTCGTGCTCGGCTCGGTCGGCCCCGGCACCAAGCTGCCCACCCTGGGCCACATCTCCTTCGCCGTGCTGCGCGACGCCTACGTCGAGCAGGTCCGGGGCATGCTGGTCGGCGGGATCGACGCGGTGCTGGTGGAGACCAGCCAGGATCTGCTGCAGTGCAAGGCCGCGGTGATCGCCGCGCGGCGTGCGATGGTCGCCGAGGGCCGGCACGTCCCGATCATCACCCAGGTCACCGTGGAGACCACCGGGACGATGCTGCTGGGCACCGAGATCGGTGCCGCGCTCACCGCGCTGGAGCCGCTGGGCATCGACTTGATCGGGCTGAACTGCGCCACCGGTCCGGCTGAGATGAGCGAGCACCTGCGCCAGCTGTCCAAGCATTCCCGGATCCCGCTGTCGGTGATGCCCAATGCCGGCCTGCCCCAGCTCGGCAAGGACGGGGCGGTCTACCCGCTGACCCCCGACGAGCTGGCCGCCGCGCTGGTCGGCTTCGTCACCGAGTTCGGCGTCCGGCTGGTCGGCGGGTGCTGCGGCACCACCGGAGAGCACATCGCGGCGGTGGCGCAGGCAGTGGCCGGCCTGTCACCCCGCAGCCGGCGGCCGCGCCCCGAGCCGGGGGTGTCCTCGCTCTACGCCGCGGTGCCGTTCCGCCAGGACGCCAGCGTGCTGATGATCGGCGAACGGACCAACGCCAACGGGTCCAAGGCGTTCCGTGAGGCCATGCTGGCGCAGCGGCTCGACGACTGTGTGGAGATCGCTCGGGCGCAGACCCGCGACGGCGCGCACCTGATCGACCTGTGCGTGGACTACGTCGGCCGTGACGGCGCCGTCGACATGGCCGCGCTGGCCGGGCGGCTGGCCACCGCGTCGACGCTGCCGGTGATGCTGGACTCCACCGAGCCCGCGGTGCTGTTGGCCGGCCTGGAGCGCTTCGGCGGGCGGTGTGTGGTCAACTCGGTGAACTACGAGGACGGCGACGGCCCCGGCTCGCGCTACCAGCGGGTGATGGAACTGGTCCGCGAGCACGGCGCGTCCGTGGTGGCGCTGTGCATCGACGAGCAGGGTCAGGCTCGCACCGCGCAGTGGAAGGTCCGGGTGGCGTCGCGGCTGATCGATGATCTGACCGCCGGCTGGGGCATGCGCACCTGCGACATCATCGTCGACTGTCTGACCTTCCCGGTCTCCACCGGCCAGGAAGAGACGCGACGCGACGCGCTGGAGACCATCGCGGCGATCCGCGAGCTCAAGCGTCGCTACCCGGAGGTGCACACCACGCTCGGGATCTCCAACGTGTCTTTCGGGCTCAATCCCGCCGCCCGGCAGGTGCTCAACTCGGTCTTCCTGCACGAGTGCGTGCAGGCCGGGTTGGACACCGCGATCGTGCACGCGTCGAAGATCATCCCGATGGCCCGGATCCCGGACGAGCAGCGGGCGGTGGCGCTGGATCTGGTGTACGACCGCCGCCGGTCGGGATATGACCCGCTGCAGGAGCTGATGGCGCTGTTCGACGGGGTGACCACCTCGTCGTCGCGGGAGTCCCGGGCAGCCGAGCTGGCCGCACTGCCGCTGTTCGAGCGGTTGCAGCGGCGGATCATCGACGGGGACCGTAACGGGCTGGCTGCGGACCTGGACGCCGCGCTGCAGCAGCGGCCCGCGCTGCAGATCATCAACGACACGCTGCTGTCCGGGATGAAGACCGTCGGTGACCTGTTCGGCTCCGGCCAGATGCAGCTGCCGTTCGTGCTGCAGTCGGCCGAGGCGATGAAGGCGTCGGTCGCGCACCTCGAACCACACCTGGAACGGTCCGACGATGACGCCGGGAAGGGCCGGCTGGTGCTGGCCACCGTCAAGGGTGACGTGCACGACATCGGCAAGAATCTGGTGGACATCATCCTGTCCAACAACGGCTACGAGGTGGTCAACCTCGGCATCAAGCAGCCGATCAGCGCGATCCTGGAGGCTGCCACCGAGCACCGTGCGGACGCCATCGGGATGTCCGGGCTGCTCGTCAAGTCAACAGTGATCATGAAGGAGAACCTCGAGGAGATGAACTCCCGGGGGCTGGCCGGTTCGTTTCCGGTGTTGCTCGGTGGGGCGGCGCTGACCCGCGCCTACGTGGAGAACGATCTCGCCGAGCTGTACGCCGGGGAGGTCCGTTATGCCCGAGATGCCTTCGAGGGCCTGCGCCTGATGGACTCGATCATGACCAGGAAGCGGGGCGGCGCGGTGCCCGTCGACCCGGTGGAGCAGGCCAAGACGGCCGAGCGCAAGGCACGCCGGGAACGGTCGTTGCGCATCGCTGCGGCGCGCCGGGCTCGCGACGGCGGCGACGACGGACCGCCACCGGCCCGCTCCGACGTGGCTATCGACGTGCCGATCCCGACTCCGCCGTTCTGGGGCTCCCGGGTGGTCAGGGGCATTGCGGCGGCCGAGTTCACCGGGATGCTCGACGAGCGGGCCACCTTCCTGGGGCAGTGGGGGCTGCGCGGCTCCCGGAGCAAGGACGGTCCCTCCTACGAGGAGCTGGTGCAGACCGAGGGGCGGCCCCGGCTGCGATACTGGCTGGACCGGCTGACCACCGAGGGGGTGCTCGCGCACGCTGCGGTGGTTTACGGGTACTTCCCGGTGGTCGCCGAAGGGGACACGCTGGTCGTGCTCGGGCAACCCCGGCTTGACGCGCCCGAGCGGTTCCGGTTCACCTTCCCCCGCCAGCGTCGCGACCGGCGGCTGTGCCTGGCCGACTTCTACCGGCCGCGGGAGGTGGGCGAGGTCGACGTGCTGCCGATGCACCTGGTGACGATGGGGCAGGCGATCGCCGACTACGCCGCCGAGCTGTTCGCCAAGGACGCCTACCGTGACTACCTCGAGGTGCACGGCTTGGGCGTGCAGCTGACCGAGGCGTTGGCCGAGTACTGGCACCGGCGGATCCGGGAAGAGCTGCGCTTCGTCTCCGGTGCCACGCTGGCCGACGAGGACCCGGCGGAGGTGGCGGAGTTCTTCACGCTCGGGTACCGGGGCGCTCGATACTCGTTGGGCTACGGAGCCTGCCCTGAGCTCGAGGATCGCGCAAAGATCGTTACACTGCTGCAGCCGGACCGGATCGGGGTGACGCTGTCCGAGGAGTTCCAGCTGCACCCCGAACAGTCCACCGACGCCATCGTCGCCCATCACCCCGAAGCCAAGTACTTCAACGCCTGAGGTCGTGAGTGCGTAACAGTGTTACTGCACTCAATGCCACTCACGAGCAGCCGTAGGCTGCACCCTTGTGAAGACTTTTGATGAGCTGTTCGGTGAGCTGAGCGAGCGGGTTCGTACACGACCGCCGGGCTCGGGCACGGTGGCGGCGTTGGACGACGGGGTGCACGCCCAGGGCAAGAAGGTGCTCGAGGAAGCTGGCGAGGTGTGGATCGCCGCCGAGCACGAGTCCGACGAGCGGCTGGCGCAGGAGATCTCCCAACTGCTCTACCGGGTTCAGGTGCTCATGCTCGGCCGGGGGATCGACACCAGTGACGTCTACCGCTACCTGTGAGGTGCCGATGAGCCGCGATACGCATGGGGACGGCAAGCTGCTGCGGGTCGCCGTGCCCAACAAGGGCACGCTGGCCGAGCCTGCGTCGGAGATGCTGGTCGAGGCGGGCTACCGGCAACGGCACGACGCCAAAGACCTGACGGTCATCGACCCCGTCAACGAGGTCGAGTTCTTCTTTCTCCGCCCCAGGGACATCTCCGTCTACGTCGGCTCCGGGGAACTGGACCTCGGGATCACCGGCCGGGACCTGACGTTGGATTCCGAGGCACCCGTGTTCGAGCTGCTCGCGCTCGGTTTCGGCGGGTCCACCTTCCGCTACGCCGCCCCGCTGGGTCGGGACTGGAAGGTCGATGATCTGGAGGGTCTGCGGGTCGCCACCGCCTACCCCCGCCTGGTCAGGGCAGACCTGGCCGGCCACGGTGTGCACGTCGACGTGATCCGGTTGGACGGTGCGGTGGAGATCTCGGTGCAGCTGGGTGTGGCTGATGCGATCGCCGACGTGGTCGGGTCCGGGCGCACCCTGCGCCAGCACGGCCTAGCGGCTTTCGGCGATCCGATCTGCTCCTCGGAGGCAGTGCTCGTAGAACGGGCCGATGCCGCGCCGTCGCCGGAGAAGACGCAGTTCGCGGCGCGCCTGCAGGGCGTGGTGTTCGCCCAGCAATACCTGATTCTCGACTACGACTGCCCACGCACGCTGCTGGACGAGGCGGTTGTCATCACCCCCGGGCTGGAATCGCCGACGCTGTCCCCGCTGGCCGATCCGGACTGGATCGCGGTCCGTGCGATGGTGCCGCGCAAAGACGTCAACCGGATCATGGACGTGCTCTCCGCTCGCGGCGCCAAGGCCATCCTGGCCAGCGACATCCGATCCTGCCGGTTCTGACTCACTCCGCGCGGTCGCGGGCGGTCTCGGTGCCCGCGCCGGCCGGGTCCGGCCACCCCGGGTAGGGCGGTGGCGTGCCACCGAACGCGGGGCAGCGTGGCTTGTGGTCGCACCAGTCACACATCCGGCTGGGGTTGGGCCGGAAGTCACCACTGTGCGCGGCCCGGAGGATCGCCGACCAGATCGCGGTGAGGGTGCGCTCGAAGCGAACCAGCTCCGCCTCGTCCGGGGTGTAGCTCAACGTCTGCCGGTCGGCCAGGTACAGCAGCCGCAGCTGGCGCGGTACCACCCCACGGATACGCAGCAGGACCAAGGCGTAGAACTTCATCTGGAACAGCGCCTTGGCCTCGAAGACCTCCCGCGGCGCGGTGCCGGACTTGTAGTCCACCACCCGGATCTCCCCGGTGGGGGCGACGTCGAGCCGGTCGATATATCCCCGGAGCAGCAGCGACTCGCTCCCGGTTGCCGGCAGCTCCGCCTCTACCAGCAGCTCACAGGCATCAGGTGCCACCTGCCGGGGGTCCTCCAGCGCGAAGTACGCCTCGACGAGCGCCCGCGCCGAGTCGAGCCACTCGGCAAGCTCCGGGTCTCCGGGGCCGGTGAACAGCTCAGCCAGTTCCGGGCTGGCGGCCAGGACGTCGCGCCACACCGGGTCGACCAGCCCACGCCCGGTCTCGGGGTCGCGCCGCTCTGGGGCCAGCGTGAACAGCCGCTCCAGCACGGCATGCACCACGGTGCCGCGGACCTGTACCCGGCTGGGGGTCTCAGGCAGCCGGTCGACGGCCCGGAACCGGTACAGCAGCGGGCATTGCTTGAAATCGGCGGCCCGCGACGGCGACAGCGCCGGGCGCCGACGCCCGGGGGTTCCGGTAGCGGACCTGATATCGGGTACCACCGCCGGACTGCCCACCATGATCTCCGTCATAGCCCGCAGCGTAGGCGAGCACCCTGACAGCTCCGGGCACCCACCCGATTGGCGATCTGCCACCATGACCGCCCGTGACTCCAATCAGCGGCCCCTTCCGACCCGGCGATCGGGTGCAGCTCACCGATCCCAAGGGACGCCGGCACACGGTGCTGCTGGAGCCCGGGGCGCAGTTCCACACCCATCGCGGTGCCGTGGCACACGACGATCTGATCGGGTTGCCCGAGGGCAGCGTCGTCACTTCCGCCGCGGGGACGCAATACCTCGCGTTGCGTCCGTTGCTTGCCGACTACGTGCTGTCCATGCCGCGCGGGGCGCAGGTCGTCTACCCGAAGGACGCTGCGCAGATCCTGATGTGGGGGGATATCTTCCCCGGCGCGCGGGTGCTCGAGGCCGGGGCCGGTTCTGGGGCGTTGACCTGCTCATTGCTGCGGGCAGTGGGGGAGAGTGGCGCCGTGATCTCCTACGAGGCACGCCCGGACCACGCCGAGCACGCCGTGCGCAACGTAGAGCGGTTCTTCGGGACCGCACCGCCGAGCTGGCAGCTGCGGGTGGCCGACCTGGCCACCCATCCCGCCGATCAGCCGGTGGACCGGGTGGTGCTCGACCTGGTCCATCCGTGGGAGCTGCTGCCTACGGTGTCCGCCGCGTTGGTTCCGGGTGGGGTGCTCGTCGCCTATGTGGCCGCCACCACGCAGCTTTCCCGGAGCGTGGAGGCGCTGCGCGAGGCCGGTTGCTACACCGAACCGCAGGCGTGGGAGACCCTGCTGAGGCCGTGGCACGTGGTCGGGCTGGCGGTGCGCCCAGAGCACCGGATGGTTGCCCACACCGCGTTCCTGCTGACCGCGCGGCGGCTGGCTGAGGGTGTTGCGCCGCGTGGCCCGCAGCGCAGGTCCAGCCGGTCGAATCGGCGCCTGTGACCTGGCCGCCGAGGCGGAGGTGACGTTGTTCACCCACCGATTCGCTGGTCGTCGTATCACCGTTATCACACAGTCCGGCGCTGAGTCCCGTACCGTTAGCGGTCTGAGAACCATGCGGGAGGTGACTCGTGCAGCACGATCATCCCAACGACCGGACCGGCGAGGGTCGGGACCGCATCGACCCCACTCTGGTCGCCCAGATCAGAATCCTCGAGGACGAGGTGACGCTGTTGCGTCGCCGCCTGACCGAGTCCCCCCGGCACGTCCGGTTACTCGAGGAGCGCTTCGCCGAGGCGTCCACCTCGGTCGCACAGCTCACCGAGCGCAACGCCAAGCTCGTCGACACGTTGCGGGAGGCCCGCGGTCAGCTCCTCGCGCTGCGCGAGGAGGTGGACCGGCTGGCCCAGCCGCCCAGCGGCTACGGTGTTTTCCTCGGTGATTACGACGACAGCACCGTGGATGTGTTCACCTCCGGCCGCCGGATGCGGGTGGCGGTGTCGCCTGCGGTCGAGATCCCACACCTGCGCCGAGGCCAGAGCGTGCGGCTCAATGAGGCGCTGACCGTCGTGGAGGCCGGCACGTTCGAAGCGACCGGCGAGGTCTGTGCACTGCGCGAAGTACTCGACGGTGACCAGCGGGCGCTGGTCGTCGGGCACGCCGACGAGGAGCGCGTGGTGTGGCTGGCCGATCCGCTGATCCCGAGCCCGGATTACCCCGATGCCGTGCCACTCAAACCGGGCGATTCCCTGCTGGTGGACACCAAGGCCGCCTACGCCTACGAGCGGGTGCCCAAGGCCGAGGTCGAGGATCTCGTACTGGAAGAGGTCCCGGACGTCGGGTACGAGGACATCGGCGGTCTGGCCAACCAGATCGAGCAGATCCGTGATGCCGTCGAGCTGCCGTTCCTGCACGCTGACCTGTTCCGCGAGTACGAGTTGCGCCCACCCAAGGGCGTGCTGCTCTACGGCCCGCCCGGTTGTGGCAAGACTTTGATCGCCAAGGCGGTGGCCAACTCGCTGGCCAAGAAGGTGGCCCAGGTCCGTGGGGACGACGAGGCCAAGAGCTACTTCCTCAACATCAAGGGCCCTGAGCTGCTGAACAAGTTCGTCGGGGAGACCGAGCGGCACATCCGGCTGATCTTCCAGCGGGCTCGGGAGAAGGCTTCGGAGGGTACTCCGGTCATCGTGTTCTTCGATGAGATGGACTCGATCTTCCGTACCCGCGGATCGGGTGTTTCTTCCGACGTCGAGACCACGATCGTGCCGCAGTTGCTCAGCGAGATCGATGGTGTGGAGGGGCTGGAGAACGTTATCGTCATCGGCGCCTCCAACCGGGAGGACATGATCGACCCGGCGATCCTGCGCCCGGGACGCCTGGACGTGAAGATCAAGATTGAGCGGCCGGACGCCGAGGCGGCTAAGGACGTCTTCTCCAAGTATCTGACGATGACGCTGCCGTTGCACTCCGATGACCTCGCCGAGTTCGGGCAAGACCGCCATGCCTGCATTCAAGCGATGATTCAGGGCACCGTTGAGCGGATGTACGCCGAGAGCGAGGAGAACCGCTTCCTGGAAGTGACCTACGCCAACGGGGACAAGGAGGTCCTCTACTTCCGGGACTTCAACTCCGGCGCGATGATACAGAACATCGTGGACCGAGCGAAGAAGAAAGCGATCAAGGCGGTGCTGGAGACCGCTCAGCCGGGGTTGCGGATGACGCATCTGCTCGACTCGATCGTCGACGAGTTCGCCGAGAACGAGGACCTGCCCAATACCACCAACCCGGACGACTGGGCGCGAATCTCCGGGAAGAAGGGGGAGCGGATCGTCTACATCCGAACTCTGGTGACGGGCAAGAACTCCGATTCCGGTCGAGCTATCGACACGGCCACCAACACCGGCCAGTACCTGTAGACCCCACCACGGCGCACCACTTCGGTAATGCGAAGTGGTGCGTCACCGCAAATCATCGCGCAGGCCCGGCGAGGCACAGCCCTTCGCTGTCAGGTCGCTGCGTTTTCTATCAGGTCGCCGACCACAACACCAGCGCCGCGATGATGACGATCACGGCCACCCACGCCAGGAGAATCGCGCGCAGCGCGCCACCCTGCGGGTCATGTCCGGTGTCCAATTCCGGAAGATTGGAGATCGACTCAGCTTTGCATTTTTTCATGTCGCTTCCCCCTCGCCTCGGTTACATTAATTAGATCGCTTTACGGTGCGGCACGTTACCCATGCATAGCGATTTCACGAATCGTGACTGGGCTGTCGCGCTACGCCACGACAGCCCAGTTGGTAGCTCTTCAAGTACCGCCAACCCGCTTGGTTGGAACCGCAAACCGCTGCCAACCCCGCCGATCGGTTCTCAGCCCGGGCTGGCGGAGTTGGCAGCGGTTAAGAGCGGCTCAGCGGGGGGTTGGCGGTAC
The DNA here is from genome assembly GCA_050700055.1 of Pseudonocardiaceae bacterium. Taxonomy (GTDB): domain Bacteria; phylum Actinomycetota; class Actinomycetes; order Mycobacteriales; family Pseudonocardiaceae. The sequence goes on along the minus strand of JBOHGE010000009.1, from coordinate 39,623 downwards.
TTGAAGAGCAGCAGTCTCCGATCCGGTGCCCGGACCGTGCAGCCGCATGCGCCGCACACACGTACCCTCCAAGTATGCGCCGGATCATGGGAACCGAGGTGGAGTACGGCATCTCGGTGCCCGGGGACTGCTCCGCCAACCCTGTCTTGACTTCGACCCAGGTCGTGCTGGCCTATGCGGCGGCGGCCGAGGTGCCGCGGGCCAAGCGGGCCCGCTGGGACTACGAGGTGGAGTCCCCGCTGCGAGACGCCCGCGGATTCGACCTCGGTGTCGCCCAGTCTGATCCGGAGCTGGACGATCTCGGCGCGGCCAATGTCATCCTCACCAACGGAGCCCGGCTGTACGTCGACCACGCTCATCCGGAGTTCTCCGCCCCCGAGGTCACCAACCCCCGCGACGCGGTGATCTGGGACAAGGCCGGTGAGCGGATCATGGAGGAAGCCGCGCTACGCGCCCGCACGGTCCCCGACCAGCCGCCCTTCCAGCTGTACAAGAACAACGTCGACGGCAAGGGCGCTTCCTATGGCACTCACGAGAACTACCTGATGGCGCGCTCCACGCCGTTCACACTGATCATCGCCGGGTTGACGCCGTTTTTCGCCTCCCGCCAAGTGATCTGTGGAGCCGGTCGGGTGGGCCTCGGGCCGGCCGGGGAGCACGCCGGGTTCCAGCTGTCCCAGCGGGCCGACTACATCGAGGTCGAGGTTGGGCTGGAGACCACGCTCAAGCGCGGCATCATCAACACCCGGGACGAGCCGCACGCTGATGCCGACAAGTACCGGCGGCTGCACGTCATCATCGGTGACGCCAACCTCGCCGAGTACTCCACCTACCTCAAGCTCGGCACCACTGCGCTGGTGCTGGACCTGATCGAGGCCGGGGAACGCTTCGACGATCTGCGGCTGGTCGAGGCAGTGCGCGCAGTGCACACGATCAGCCGCGATGCCTCTTTGCAGGCGACGGTGGAGGTGTCCGGCGGTCGCCATCTCACCGGTTTGGACCTGCAGTGGGCTTACCACGAGCGGGTCGCCCGGTTCCTCGCGCGCGAGGGCAGCCCGGATAACACCGCCGAACACGTCCTGAGCACCTGGGGTGAGGTGCTCGATGCGCTCGGGCGCGACCCGATGGAGTGCGCCGACCGGCTGGACTGGCCGGCCAAGCTGCAACTACTCGAGGGCTACCGGGCCCGCGACGGTCTGAGCTGGGCATCGCCGCGACTGCACTTGGTGGATCTGCAGTACTCCGACGTTCGGATGCCCAAGGGCTTGTACAACCGCCTGGTGGCCCGCGGCTCGATGAAGCGGCTGGTCACTGAGGAGGAGGTGCGCGCGGCCATCACGGCACCTCCGGAGGACACCCGTGCCTACTTCCGCGGCCGGTGCCTGGAGCGCTACGCCACCGAGGTGGCTGCGGCGTCCTGGGACTCGGTGATCTTCGATCTGGGTCGCGAGTCGCTGGTCCGGATTCCAACCCTGGAGCCGCTGCGGGGTACCCGCGCGCATGTCGGAGCGCTGCTGGACGCCTCGGCCACCGCTGCGGAGTTGGTGGAGGCGCTGACTCGAGGCTGATCACCCGACTGGTCCGGCAGCGATTGTCAGGGTTGCTGGGTACTGTTTGCTAGAGACAACCTCAGTCCGGGAGGCGAGATGTCCCAGGAGAAGGTACAGCGCTCAGGTGGCGGCGGCGGAGACGACGAGGCGGGCGCCGGCGCGCCGGCTGGTCAGGAGCGTCGAGAGAAGCTGGGTGAGGATGTGGACGCGATCCTCGACGAGATCGATGACGTGCTGGAGGAGAACGCCGAGGACTTCGTCCGAGCTTATGTCCAGAAGGGCGGCCAGTGACAGCAACCCCCGTGACAGCGAAAGACAGTGGCAAGAGCATCATGCTTCAGACAGCGGGAGACCGCGCTCACGGGAGCTAGGAGACGATCACAGCCGATGGACCAGTCGTCGGTCGGACGCTATCCGGGCGCAGCCCTGCCGGCGTCGTACTTCATGGTGGGCAACTCGTCGTTCAGCGAGTTCCTCGCCGCGACGTCCCCCGACCTGTTGCCCGGACGCCGGGTGGGTGGTGTCCACGAGGCCAGTGGGAACGTCGGCACTGTGCCGGTGATCGGCCCGCACGGCACCACCATCGTGGCGGTCACCTTCCGGGATGGGGTACTCATCGCCGGGGACCGCCGAGCAACGGCCGGCAATCTCATCGCTCAACGTGACATGGAGAAAGTGTTCGTCGTCGACGACTACTCCGCGGTGGGAATCGCCGGGACAGCCGGTGTCGCACTGGAACTGGTGCGGTTGTTCGCCGTCGAGCTGCAGCACTACGAGAAGATCGAGGGTGTGTCGCTGACTCTGGACGGTAAGGCCAAAAGGCTGGCCGGCATGGTCCGGGGCAATCTCCCGGCAGCTATGCAGGGGCTTGCTGCGGTGCCGCTGTTCGTCGGCTACGACCACGATGCGACCAATCCGAGTCGGGCCGCGCGCATCGTATCCTACGACGTCGTCGGTGGCTTCTACGATGAGGCCGGGTACCACTCGGTGGGCTCGGGCTCGCTGTTCGCTCGCTCGTCGTTGAAGAAGCTGCATGACCCCATGATGGAACTCGACGCTGCCGTGCGGGTCGTCATGGAGGCGCTCTACGACGCCGCCGACGATGACAGCGCGACCGGTGGACCGGATCCCGTTCGCCGCATCTACCCGGTGGTGGTCACGGTGACCGCAGCGGACGGGGCGGTGCGGCTTTCCGATGAGCAAGCCGGTCAGATCGCCGACATCGTGGTGGAGGCACGTCGGCGAAAGCCCGGAGGCTGACGCCGACCGCCCTGCCTGCACGCCGAACTCAGCCGAAGATACTTGGTTCCTGTTGAGCCCCTTGCCACCCAGGAGTCCCGCTGTGACGATGCCGTTCTACGCCTCGGTCGAGCAGATCATGCGCGACCGTTCGGAGCTCGCCCGCAAGGGCATCGCTCGAGGTCGTGGTGTGGTGGTGCTCAGCTACTCACGAGGTGTGCTGTTCGTCGCCGAGAACCTGTCCACCGCACTGCATAAGATCTCAGAGATCTACGACCGCATCGGGTTCGCCGCCGTCGGCCGCTACAACGAGTACGAGAACCTCCGCCAAGCCGGGATCCGGCACGCCGACGTTCGTGGTTACTCCTACGACCGGCGGGATGTGACCGGGCGGGCGCTGGCCAACGCCTATGCACAGACCCTCGGGACGATCTTCTCCGAGCAGCAGAAGCCGTTCGAGGTGGAGCTGTGCGTCGCCGAGGTGGGCATTGATCGGGACTCCGATCAGCTTTACCACCTGACTTACGACGGCTCTATCGTCGATGCGCCGGACTTCGTCGTGATGGGCGGCCAAGCCGAGGTCATCTCCACGGCGCTCAAGGAGTCCTTCCGGCAGGACATGGACACCGCGGAGGCCGTGGCGGTTGCGGTAGCCGCGCTGAGCTCGGTTTCCACCAGCATCAACGGAGCAGGCAAGCGCACATTGGGCGTCGGTCAGCTAGAGATCGCAGTATTGGACAGATCCCGTCCACAGCGAGCCTTCCGGCGCATCACCGGGGCGGCGTTGACCGCCTTGCTGCCCAGCGCCGACGCTCCGACCAACGACCCTGACGGGGATTCGACGCTGCCGGACCAGGGTGGGCAGACCGACGGTGGGGCGGCCGGACCGTCGGGCACCGGCAGCTGACTCAGCGTTGCTGGTGGTACACCTGAAGTGCCGCAGCCGTGCCACTGGTTCGCAGGGGCCACCACCGCCGGGTGGCCAATGCGATGCCGCTGCCCAGCAGCAGCCCGACGATCACATCCGAGGGGTAGTGCACGCCGGTATGCAGCCGGGAGTAGGCCACTGCCGCTGCGACCGGCGCCACCACCAGGCCAATGGCGGGACATTCCATGGCCACCGCTGTGGTGAACGCCGCCGCCGACGCGGCGTGACCAGACGGGAACGACGACGAGCTCGGTCGCTCATTCGGATTCAGCCGACGCGCTACCGGGACGTCTTCCCAGGCTGGCCGGCGGCGCGGCAGCAGGGGTTTGGCCACCGCGTTGATAGTGAGGCTGGCCCCGCCGATCGCTACCATGCCGCGCAGCGCAGCCTGCCGGGTACTACCTTTGCGGCTGGCCAGTACCACCGCCACGCCGAACCACAGCAGGCTGTGGTTCGCCGCTCTGGTAAGCCCTTTGAGGTTGTGGTCGGCCGCGGAGGCTGGAGCGTCGGCACTGCGCTGTACCAGCCTGCGGTCCACCCGGTTGATCTCCTGCGCCACTCGACGCAACCATTCCAGCACCTGCGCAGCCTAAGTGAGCCCGTACGGACGGCCTGCAACACGGCTCCGGCAGCCTAGGCTGGAAGGCATGCAGCGGCGGATCTTCGGCATCGAGACTGAGTTCGGGGTCACCTGCACCTTCCACGGCCAGCGTCGGCTGTCGCCGGACGAGGTCGCCCGCTATCTGTTCCGCCGGGTGGTCTCGTGGGGTCGTTCGTCGAACGTGTTCCTGCGCAACGGGTCCCGGCTGTACCTCGACGTGGGCTCGCACCCGGAGTACGCCACCGCGGAGTGCGACGATTTCGCCCAGCTGGTGACCCATGACAAAGCCGGCGAGCGGATCCTTGAGGACCTCCTGGTCGATGCCGAGCGCCGGCTGGCCGATGAGGGCATCGGCGGGGACATCTTCCTGTTCAAGAACAACACCGACTCCGCGGGCAACTCCTACGGCTGCCACGAGAACTACTTGGTGGCCCGAGCTGGTGAGTTCTCCAGAATCGCCGACGTGTTGCTGCCCTTCCTGGTCACCCGACAACTGATCTGCGGTGCGGGCAAGGTGCTGCAGACTCCGCGAGGTGCGGTGTACTGCCTGTCGCAGCGGGCTGAGCACATCTGGGAGGGGGTGTCCTCGGCGACCACCCGCTCTCGGCCGATCATCAACACCCGCGATGAGCCGCACGCCGACGCCGAGCGGTACCGCCGCCTACATGTGATCGTTGGTGACTCGAACATGTCCGAGGTGACCACCTTGCTCAAGGTGGGCACCGCCAACCTGGTGCTGGAGATGGTGGAGGAAGGTACCGCGTTCCGCGACTTCACCCTGGACAACCCGATCCGGGCGATCCGTGAGATCAGCCACGACCTCACCGGCCGGCGCGGGGTGCGGCTGGCCGGTGGCCGGGAGGCGTCAGCGCTGGATATCCAACGGGAGTACTACACCCGCGCTGCGGAACATCTCGCGCGTCGCGGGTCCGATCCGCTGACCGGCCGGGTAATGGAGCTGTGGGACCGCACGCTGAGCGCGGTGGAGCAGCAGGACCTCAGTCGGATCGACCGCGAGATCGACTGGGCGATTAAGCACCGGCTTGTGGAGCGGTACCGCGCCAAGCACCAGATGGACCTGTCCAACCCGCGGATCGCCCAGCTGGACCTCGCCTACCATGACATTCGTCGCGGTCGTGGACTGTTCGATCTGCTGCAACGTAAGGCGCTGGTCGACCGGGTGACTGACGACGGCGAGATCGAGGCGGCCAAGGACACTCCACCGGCCACCACCCGAGCGAAGCTGCGCGGAGACTTCATCGCCGCCGCCCAGGCTGCGGGCCGCGACTTCACCGTCGACTGGGTGCACCTCAAGCTCAACGACCAGGCCCAGCGCACTGTCCTGTGCAAGGACCCGTTCCGGGCGGTGGACGAGCGGGTGGAACGTCTCATAGCTTCGCTATGAGCCTCGTGAGTGCGTAACAGTGTTCCGGCACCTCTTGCCACTCACGAGCGGACACGGAGGCAGCCGTAAGCTGCCTCCGTGTCCGCTGCCCGTGCTGAGCGCCTGGTCAACCTGGTGCTCTGCCTGCTGTCCAGCCAGCAGTACCTGCCTGCCGAACGGATCCGGCGGATCGTGCCGGGTTACGCCGAGACGCCCTCCGATGAGGCGTTCTACCGGATGTTCGAGCGAGATAAGGCTGAGCTGCGCGAACTGGGCGTGCCCCTGGAGACCGGCCGGACCCCGGGATTCGACGCCGGCGAGGGTTACCGGATCGCGCGCCGGGACTACGAGCTGCCCGACATCGACCTCGAGCCCGACGAAGCCGCCGCCGTCGCGCTGGCCGCCCGGCTGTGGGACTCCCCGCAGCTCGCCGGTGCCGCGCACGGTGCGCTGCTCAAACTGCGCGCCGCCGGGGTGGAGGTGGACACCGAGCCGTCGGTGGCGGTCGAGCCACGGGTGCGGGCCACCGAGCCGGCGTTGACCCCGCTGATCTCAGCAGTGCAGGCCGGCCAGATGGTGACGTTCCGGCACCGCAAGCACCCCGCCGCCGAGCCGGTGGCACGCACTCTCGAGCCATGGGGGGTGGTGTCCTGGCGGGGCCGTTGGTATGTGGTGGGGCACGACCGGGACCGGGGGGCGACCCGATGTTTCCGGATCTCCAGGATCGCCGGCGCGGTGCGCACCGTGGGTGCCCAGGGCTCGGTGCGGCGACCAGCGGGGCTGGACCTGTTGAAGATCGTGGCGGGTTCCGCGGAGCCACCGCCGATGGCCCACACCGCCCGGCTCTGGCTGGCCTGCGGTCGCGCGCACGGCCTGCGCCGGCATGTCACAGTGCTGGGTGACATGACGGTGGACGGGGTGCCCGGTGACCTCGTCACCGTGCAGCTGCCGGGCTACGACGTCGCCGCCCGGTGGATCGCCGGGCTCGGGCCGGACGCCGTGGTCCTTGAGCCGGCAGCGCTGGCTGACGCGGTGCGGGCCCGGTTGCTGGCGGCTGCGGGGAGCGCGGGCTGATGGCCGCCGGAGTGACCGAGCGGTTGCCCCGGCTGCTGGCGCTGGTGCCCTACCTGCTGGCTCGGCCCGGCGTGCCGATCGACGAGGTGGCCGCTGATTTCGACGTCACCGTCCGGCAGCTGCGTCGTGACCTGGAGCTGCTGTGGATGTGTGGGCTGCCCGGCTACGGGCCCGGTGATCTCATCGACCTGTCCTTCGAGGGTGACACGGTGACCGTCACCTTCGACGCCGGGATGCGCCGACCGCTGCGACTGTCCGGTGCTGAGGCGACTGCGCTGGTGGTGGCGCTGCGTGCGCTGGCCGAGACACCCGGCGTGGTCGACGCCGGGGCGGTCCGCCGGGCCCTGGCCAAGATCGAGGCAGCAGCCGGCCAGGCCGACGGTGTGGTGGTCGGGCTGGCCACCCGGGAGGAGGCCGCGCTGGCCGCGGTACGCGACGCGCTGGACCACCGCCGCGCCCTGCGGATCCGCTACTACACCGCGTCGCGCGACACGGTGGGGGAGCGCACCGTGGATCCGATGCGGCTGCTGCTGGTCGAAGGCCGCAGCTACCTGGAAGCCTGGTGCCGAGGTGCCGAGGGAATGCGGCTGTTCCGGCTGGACCGCATCGAACATGTCGCCACGCTGGACGAGCCGGCCGTGCCACCACCGCACGCCCGTCCCAGTGATGTGTCGGCCGGGCTGTTCCGCACGCAACCCGACCAGCAGGTCGCCGTGCTCACCCTGGCTGCCGACGCCCGATGGGTCGCGGAGTACTACCCGGTAGAGGACCTGACCGAGGGGGAGGGCGGAGCCGCAACCGTGCGAATGCGCTACGCCGACACCGGCTGGATGGTGCGCCTGGTGCTGGGACTGGGTGCTGACGTGGTGGTCCGGGAGCCCGCTGAGCTGGCCACGGCGGTGGCGCAGCGGGCCCGGGCGGCGGTGCGCAGATCCAGTCACCTGTCATCCGGCGACAAGGGCTAACGTCATCCTGTGCCCTACCTGATCAGCGTGCTGGTGACCGGCGCCGGCGTCGTGGCGCTGCTCATCCTGCTGATGCGGTTGATCGGCTCGGCCCGCCGGTTAGCCGGGACCACCCGCACCAGCCAGGCCGGGCTCGCCGACCGCCGCGGCCTGCTGACCGCCCGGATCGCGGCGCTACGGGTGGAGCTGGACCGTCGGCGCCGCTCCCGCAACGCGGCGGCGCCCCGGGCAACCCCGACCGCGTAGCATCGACACTGCACGAGAAGCGGAGAGAGGAGGCCCCTAGTGGGCATTCCGTCAGGCTGGGAACTCATTCTGCTCCTCGGTGTGCTGGTCCTGCTGTTCGGTGCAACCAAGCTTCCGACGGCGGCCCGGTCCATCGGGCAGTCCATGCGCATCTTCAAAGCCGAAACCAAGGGCTTGCGCTCAGAGGACGAAGCGCCCCCACCGGCGCCCCAGCAGGCACCCCCGCCGCCGGCGACACAGCAGCAGTCGCTGCCCCCGTCGGCCCCCGCCGCGAACCCGGTCCAGGAGCCTCAGCGGCACACCGACACCACCCGCTGACGACGGGAACCGGATGCGTTTCCCGGCTGGGCGCTTCCGCGCGGGGCGGGGCCGCCGCAAGGCCAACCCGGACGGTGCCATGCCCCTCATGGATCACCTCTACGAGTTGCGCTACCGGCTGTTCATTGCGTTGTCCGCGGTTGCGCTCGGTGCCGTTTTCGGGTTCTTCTGGTGGGGGATCTCTCCGCTCGGCCTGCCCAGCCTCGGTGATCTGATCACCCGTCCGTACTGTGACCTGCCGGAGACGCTGCGGCTGACCCTCAACGGCCGGTGCCAGTTGCTGCAGACCAGCCCGTTCGAGGTGTTCACCCTGCGCATGCAGGTGGGCGTGGCGGCGGGTGCGGTGCTCACCGCCCCGATCTGGGTCTACCAGCTGTGGGCGTTCATCACCCCCGGCCTCTACGCCAAGGAACGCAGGTTCGGTGTCACCTTCGTCGCCGTGTCCAGCGTGCTGTTCGCCGCAGGCGCGGTCTTGGCCTACTACGTGGTTCCAGCTGGTCTGTCCTTCCTGGCCAACCTCGGTGCCGGGCAGTTCATCACGGCGTTGAGCGGCCAGGCCTATGTCGGCTTCCTGCTCACCATGCTGGCGGTCTTCGGCTTGACCTTCGAGTTGCCGCTGCTGGTGGTGATGCTCAACCGGGTCGGGGTACTGCCGTACGCGAAGCTCAAGCGCTGGCAGCGCGGCATCCTGTTCGGGCTGTTCGTGCTGGCCGCCGTCGCCACCCCCGGCAGCGACCCGATCTCCATGCTGGCGCTGGCCGCCGCGTTGATCGTGCTGTTCGAGGCGTCGGTGCTGATCGCACGGGCGCACGACCGCGCGGTGGCCCGCCGGCGTGCCGAACAGGGCTGGGACGACCTCGACCCCGACCAGCCCTCCCCGCTGGACCATCAGGTGGAGCCGGTATCCAAGGGTGATGCGGCGCCGGATGGCTCGGGGTCGGACAACCCGGCACCTCGCTACGACGACGCCACCTGAGCGCAGGCTCTCGTTGCTGGCCGGCGGCAGGGGCTACTCATCCAGGCCAGGATCCAGGCTGGGTTGTTCACCCCGTGGCGGGAACCGGTCGACGTCTCCGGGCTCGCCCGAGATGTCGTGGTCGCGATGCGCCCGCTGTGTGACCAGCGCGGGCAGCGGATCACCGTGGACACTCCGCAGGTCAGCACGGCCATCGCCGCGGATCCCACGCTGGTGCTGCAGGCACTGACGAACCTGGTGTCCAATGCCAGCCGCTTCACATCCCACGGCGGGCGCATTAACGTCCGGGTCACCGGACAGGGGAGCGACATGTTCGACACGACGCATGGCCAGGCGGTCGCCGAGTGCATGGTCGGGATCCCGGCCGGGGAGATCGTTGTGCGGGACGAGGGCACGCGGACGAGCTGGATGGTCGAGGTCGGGGCCTTCCGGTTGGCGCCGTATCCCGTGACATATGAGTTGTACCGCGCCGTGGCAGGTGAGGTGCCCGTGAGCTCGGTGGGGCCGGCGGGGTTACGGATGCCGGTGACCGAGGTCTCCTGGAAGGACGCCGTCGGGTTCTGCAACCTGTTCTCGCAGGCGACGGGGCGGCAACCGGGTACTCGATGGGCGAGGACCCAGACGGCCGAGACGTGGTCCGTGACTGGGCGGCCGACGGTTATCGCCTTCCGTCGGAGGCCGAACGCGTGGGGCCTCTACGACATGATCGGTAACGTGTGGGAGTGGTGCTGGGATGTCTACGATCCCCGGGTCTACGGCCCGTACCGGGTGTTCCGCGGTGGAGGCGCACATGATCAGCCCCGGGGATGCCGGGCGTCGTGCCGCCGCAAGAGCCATCCGGCCTTTCACATCGACGACCTCGGGTTCCGGCTCGCCAGATCACGGTGAGCGGAGGAACCACTCGGGTTGCCCGAACCAGACCTGCGCCTCGCCATGTATCCGGCAGTGGCGACGGCGGAATCCGAACACCGCGCACGGCCGCCGGCACGACCGGCAACGGCCTCGCCGATCGATCGGATGGTTGATGAGCAGCGTGTAGAGGGCGGCAACCGCCTGATACGGGATGGAGCCGATCCTGCCCGCAACACCAGGACCGGCCTGCGCGCCGTCATGCAGGATCCCGCGCAGCACCTCGCATATATGTTGGTTGCCGGTGTGCGAAACGGTTGGGTTCATGCCCGGATTCCTGGTGCGCACGATCTCACAACCCGGCTTCCGGGGCGGGGAGGACTACCATGCGTTAAGAAGACAACAGCTCCCATGCTGCGGGTAGATCGTTTCTACTTGTTTCCGGGATACTCGGGATCCGACTATCTCTACAGAGAATACTTCATGGTCAGAATGGTCCAGACTGGAACGCGGACGTCCTCAGCGTGCCAGCAGCGTGTGGCGGTGCTGCCAGGCCTGTTCGATACAGGCCCGGGCGATGGGTGACAACGGCTCGGATCGCAGGCGTTCCCGCGTGTCCGAGGTGAAGGGAATACCGGCGGCTGGCCGGCCGGCCTCGGTGCTGACGGCGGCGCCCTCATCGTTGACACCCACCATGCCGCTGAACAGCCGGTCGAAGGCGGGTGCCTCGATCACCGCGACGGTCAGCAGCTCAGCCCACAGCGTGAGCGGTTCGAGCATCACGGCGGTGGCGAAGATCCGGAAATCTCCGGCGGCGCGAGCGGCGGCGAACGACCGGAACGGCTCGTCATGGTCGTAGTCGATCGGATCGGGCGAGTTACCGTCGTGTTCGGGATTGCCGAGGAACTCCTCGGAGTACTCCCGCTGGATATTGCGCCACAACGAGAAATCATTCACCTGTTGGGCAGGTGCGAGCCCCGCTGGTTGGAAGGTCCCGGCCGGGACGACATGCAACGCGGGACCCGACGCTACGGCTGTGGCGTCGCGCTGGTGCAGGTACATGCGGTGCCCGTCGATCGGGTCACGCCGGATGGTCAGGGTGCCGATGCTCAGCAGCGCCGGGCGCGCGGTGAGATCGAACGGGTCGACGATGTGCCGGCGCAGCGGAAGGTGCGCGAGGCTGGGACGCCTGCGTCCAGCGCGCAGCCAAGCCTCGGCGAACTCATGCGCGGCCGCCTCGCAGACGTCGAAGGTCTCGAAGTAGCTGGTATAGCCGAACCCGAGGCTGCTGCCCGCCGCAGTCCAGTCCACGTCCAGCAGCCGGTAGCTCACCCGGTTATCGAGCAGCTTGGGGCGGGCGAGGTCACGCAACGCGCGGGAGTAACGGCCGTAGCGGCTCCCGTCGGCGGCCAACGGACGGGCTGATGCGGTCTGCTCGATCCCACCGGTGATGGTCGGTACGGCCGGTTGCCCGGTGCACCAGTGCAGGCCGATGTCCCCGATCTCGACTGGCGCCGGGGGCAGCCACTCCGGGCGGGTCAGCGCAGTGGTCCCGGGAATGCGCTGGACCTGCGGGTACAACTCGGCGGCAAGATCGCCCAGTGCTGCGTGGTTGGCGTTGAGCTCGGCGCGCACGGCTTTCCACCGCTGCTGACTTGCCAACGGCGCACCCGGCGAGCCACTGACCGACTCCGGCAGCGGGAACGCCGTAGCGGACCGGTGAGCCACGATACCCAGCCGCTCCGGCGGGATACTCAGCTTCCCCGCGATGAACCGCAGCTCGTCAAGGCCCATAGCGACAGACCCGGTCTCCACCTTCGACAGCCGTGATTGTGTCGTGTTCAACAACACCGCAGCTGCCTGCTGGGTCAGATCCTGGTGCACCCGGTACCAACGGATAACCTCACCAACGTCCGAACCGTCCGGTGGCGCGGCAACAGACTGTGTCACGTGCAACCACTTCGATGCACCCACGACACCACCCCCTCCAGCGGAAGCTTACAAGTGGAACTGACCATGCACTGCGAGCCCGGTGCCCGTACCGGGCTCGCAGTGCATGGGGCGGTGGCCAGCCGCGCGCCACCGGGGCGTCTCACCTCAAGGACTTCGCCAGAAGTACGCCGATCTGACGGCCCGGCACAGCGGGCCCGCACACATCGATCTCGCGTCAGTGCATCGACCTGTTGCGCGAACTTCACATAGCCCCGATGAGAGTGTCGACAACCGACGTCGCGACCTTTTGAATCATCGATCTGAGCGTTCAGTGAAGCGATGGGACCATGGCGATGTAGACGGTGATTCGATGCGATAGCTTCCTGACCGGACGTGAGGTCACTGTGCCGTTCGAGGCGTTCGACAAGCGGCTCACGCCGCTGGCGAAAGCTCCGATCGTGACCATCCAGAAACGCGGCATCATGTCATTGAACAGTCGGACTGTCGGCGGGGTAGGCCGGCGACCTGATCCGCGAGTTCGAGATCCGCGCCGGCTGGTGAGCGACTGCCGTCCGTTCGGGGTGACGGTGAGTCCGTATCCGGGTGCCGGCGGGGCCGGCCGGGTGCCCGCGGGTTCCCATCGGGACGTGGTCACCACTGCACGGTCAGGCTGATGCTGTCGCCGACGCGAGTGATGGTGATGGTGGGTTCGTGCAGGCGTGGCCCGGCGTGCCAGGTGCGGGTCAGCCCCTGGAGTTCGCCGCCGAGCTGTTCGGCGGCCGGGCCGTGCGCGGCGATACCGATCTCCTCGCCGTCCGCTACGTCGCGGGTCGTGAGGTAGGCCAGGGACCCGTCGCGGAACAGGGCTGCCCCGGACCATCGCAGCGTCGGGTCGGCGATGCCGGCTTCCCGAACGTCGTTGGACAGGGACAGTCGGCCGAACGGGATTGGCTGCTGGGTGGCCAGCCACAGGTCCAGGTGCCCGACCGAGGTGGGCGTCATGCCGAAGGTCAGCCCGGTCCACTGCTGCCAGGACGGCCCCGAAGCCAGGGCGTCGGCCAGGCCGGCGACGTCGGCGACATCGGCGGGTGCGTGGTCGAGCAGGACGTCATCGGCTAGGCGGGTGCGGGTGGTGACGGCCGCGGACCGGCCGCGCATCGGTACGAACCCGCAGACCAGTTGGTGGGTGGATACGGCGGTGTCCGGGCCGGTGCGGTGCAGCCGCAAGCTCCGGGTCAGACCGCTGGGGTGGAGCTCCAGCGGCACGATCATCCGGCCGTCGCCGGTCAGCTGGTCCCACCACTGGGCCGGGATGTCGACAGCGCCGACGGTGACGATGATGCCGTTGTACGGTGCCCGGTCCGGGGCGCCGAGCGCGCCGTCGCCGCAGCGGACCTCGACCCGGTCGTCGTAGCCGGTGCGGGCGATCGCGTCCACGGCGCCGTCGCTGAGGTCCTGGTCGTACTCGATGGTCACCACCCGCCCGTCCGGGCCGACGAGCTCGCCGAGCAGGGCGGCGTTGAAGCCGGTGGCGGCGCCGATCTCCAGGATGCGTTCACCGGGCTGGGCCGCCAGCTGTTCCAGCATGCGCGCCACCAGCGGTGGCGCGGAAGCCGAGGACAGCGCCGTGCCGTCCGCGGCCCGCTTGGTCACCACCTGTCGCGGCGCGTAGGCCTGCTCGAGCGGGGTGCCCGGCACGAACTCATGCCGAAACACGGTGCGGAACGCACGCTCAACCGGGCTGTCGGGACCGGCGAACCCGTCGCGAGTGCGGACGGCGTCGGCCAGCTGGTCCCGCAGCGTGACCGGGTCGAGGGTCTCGGTGGACGAGGGCATGTGGTGGTCCTCCTGAAAGATGATGTGCTGGGCAACGGTGGACAGAATGGCCAGGGGCCGGGAGTGGATGCCGTGCCGGTTGGCCATGAACAGCAGCAGATTCGCGATGACGGCGCGCAAGCCGCGGGTCAGACGCCCGGTGCCGGCCAGCTCTGTCAGGTCACGCCCGGCCGTCTCGAATGCGTCGGACCAGGCCGGGGCCCGGTATAGGGGGCTGGAGGCGCTGTCCGGACCGGAGAAAATCAGATGCCGCACCGCGCGCCGGGTGTCGGCTGGAACGGCGTCGGGCGGCTGCCGGTGGGCGGCCACGCGGGACCACACGTCCCCTTGTTCTTCCAGGTCCAGGCCCGCGGCGCGGATGAGGCGGGTAGCCAGCAGCAGGAACATCTCGTGACGGTGGTGATGCTGGCGGTGGCGGGCCAGGTGCTCGGCCAGGTGGTGGGCGTCATGGCAGGCCACCCGATGGGCGACGCGGATCCCTGCCTCCCCGCCGAACCCGTGGGTCTCAGGCTCGTAGATGCCGGGGTGGATCTTGGCGCCGTGCTGGCGGGCGACGGCGGTGATCTGGTCGACGTCATCCGGGTCGGGGTGCCACAGTCGCAGTCGCAGCGTGTCGCCCTTGCGGATCCACCAGCATCCCGGGCCGCGCTGTCCGACCGCGTGCAGGACCGGAGCCAGCTCGATCAGCAAGGTGTCGACGTGGGCTGGTTGGTTGGTGGTGAGCAACAGCTGCCGCCAGCTGCCTGCCTGCGTGTCGGCGGACTGGGTGTGAGATGCGGTCGTGGTCACTGGCAGGTTCTCCCAGGTCAGAGCAGCAGCAGGCAGCGGGCCCAGCCGTCGACCTGGTTCACGGTCAACGAGTTCAAGGTCAAGGCGGCACCGGCTGCGCCTTGGATCAGCCCGGTCGGGAAGGTGACCGGTAGCGCGTGTGCGGCATCGGCCAGGGAGTCGGTGAGCGTGGGTAACGCGTGAATCAGGGCAGGATCGGTGCTGTCCTGGGCTGCGCACCACACGGTCAAGGCGGTGCCGGCCCATCCGTGACAGAGCGACACGTCGCTGATCTGGCCCAGCTGGGTGGGATCGGTGACTGCGGCCAGCAGGGCCTGCTCGGCGCGGTGCCGGCGGTCGGTGTCACCCAGGGCGATCCCGGAAAGCTGGAGGGCACGCGCGATACCGGGGGTGCTGTAGCACCAGGATGGCCGTCCTGGGCTGCCCTGCATCGGCGTACCGCTGGTGCGCTCGTGCCAGGTGAGGCGTTGCGGCCACCAACAGCCAGTGTCGTTGGTGCGGGCCAAGCCGTCGTACCAGTTCGCCGATGCGGTGCATCGCCTGGCGCTGGCCGGGCACCCAGGCCCCGGCACGTCCGGCCAGGACAAGCAGACTGAGCGGCCCGGCGATGCCGTGGGCGGCGCCTTGGTCGGAGTGCCCGCCGTGCTCGGTGGGACAGCCGGACGGCGGGTCGGCGGTCCACCAGCCGGGCACTGTGGTGCCTGCGGTGTCGGCGGCGTCGACCGGCTCGGTGAGCGACACCAGGTACGTCAACACCTTCGCGACCAGAGGGTGGGTCGGGTCGCGCTGGAGCAGGTAGCCGCCGATCCCGGACAGACCGTTGACCAGGTCGAACTCCTGGAGGCGAGGTCTCTTGCGAGCCTCGATGCGGCGTCGGACCGCACCGAGACGGTCCCGGGTGATGTCCTCCACCGCACGGTCGAGCTCGGCGCGCGCACCCCGGTAGGTGCTGTTCGGAGTGGAGTGGGCAAACGCGAACGCCACCGCAGGGGCTCCGAACCAGGCCCCGGCTCCAGAGACCGCAGAGAGCTCCTCGGTGACGGCGGCGGCCAGCCACCGGTGGATGAGCTGCCTGTTCTCGGCGGTGCGGTCCAGGGCGGAGTGCAGCATGGCTACCCCGGCCGCGCCGTGGGCGATGGATTGCGCCCACCAGCGTCGGGAACGGGGCCCGTAGTCGCCGTCCGGGGCGGTGGGGTGGGTGAGGCGGTCGGTGATGCCGGTGATGACCGCACGCCGATCATCGAGCCGGGTGCGGGTAGTCACGTGGTCCCCTTCGGGGCGTGGGCGGCGAGCGCGACGGCGCGGGCAATGCGGTGTCGGGCCTGTTCGCCGGCCGGATCGGGTTGGTGGACGCGCACGTGGTGGAGGTGCAGCAGCGACACCAGTACCGAGCCCGGCAGTCCGCCGAGGCGATCGCGGTAGGCGGTGATGGCGTCGGCGCGCCGGGCCCATGCCTGCCGCAGCGCCTGTGGCGGGTCCTGCCACAGCGTCTGGGCCCGGGCGATCGCGCCTCGGTCGCCGATGGGGGCGGTGCCGGTCAGCTCACGGTGGCTGATCAGCCAGGTCAGACCGGCGTCTCGCCCCAGCGCGGCGCAGGTCAGATCGAGCAGGCTGGCTGCGGTAGCCGCATCCGGGTCCAGCTCCGGGTGATCACGGGCGGTCTCCAGCAGCACCGCGGCCGTGGCGGAGTCCGCTGTCCACACGGCCTGGACGGCGTCCATGGCCGCCGCCGGGACAGCGGCGCCGGCGCTGTAACGGGCCACCTCCGGCCGGAACGTGTCGAACGTGAGCGCCCCGGCCAGTCCGTCCTGACGAAGCTCGGCCACCCAGGAACTCAGTCGGGCAGCCGCCGCACCGGGGTCGTCGGTGGCGAGGCGCAGCCGCAGGTGCGGCCGTGGTTGGCGCATCGGCAGCCACCACAGCTCCTCGATGTCGAGCGCCTCGACCAGCTGCGGAAGCCGCTGGGTGACCAGGGTGGCTATGGCGCGGGGGTCGCAGTCGATCAGCGCGGACAACACCGGCCCGTCCGCAGGCAGGCTGACCTCCCGGCCGGTCACCGTCACTAGCCGGTCCAGCCCTGCAGGCCGCGGCGCAGGCTCGGTGATCGAGGCCAGGGGCACCAGTAGTTCGTGGGCGTGGCCGTCGATCCATCCCCACGCCTCGTCTGCGGCGGCCTCGGACACAGTGACGGGCCCGTCGGTACGGTTCAGGTGAAGGCGCAGCTGATGGGCGTCCATGTCGTGGGTCAGATTGAGGCGCAGACGGTGGTCGGTGTCGCCGAGGTGCACCCACTCCGGGATGCCCTCCACCTCTCGGTGGCGGCCCAGCGCGGCACACCACTGTGTCGGGGATGCGTCCCGGCCAGGGAGATCTGCCGGATCCAGCCGCCAGGCGGCCGGGGACAGGATGATGCGGCCCACGCGCAGGCGTGGCCGCCACGGCAGCCCAACCAGCGGCCCCCAGTCGAACCCGCGCACCGGGCCCAGCGCCGAGGTGGTGACCTCCCCCAAGAACCGCACCAACGGCGCCAGGGTGTGCCCGGCCAGAGTGTGCGCCACCATCGGCTCGACCACGCGTTCGTCCCGGTCCACCAGGTAGAGCCGTCGGGAATCGGCGACGACGAACAGGTCCGCCACCCGCAGCCCGCCGTCCCCGAACTCCCCGACGTGCAGCAGCTCGCGGGTGACTTGGGGTGCTCGGCCGAGGGGGTCGCAATCCAGTTGCCGTGCGGGTGCGCTCAGCTGCGCCACGATCGCGCCGTGGGTGGTGGGCGGCAGCGTCGACAGGGCCTCGATAGCGTCGGATGCCTGTGGCGGGGGCAGCCGGTCCAGCAGCCGCCCGCCCAGCGCCGCGCCGGTGCGCCCCACGGCCCCCACGACGACATCGAACCGGCCGTAGTCCAGCTCGGCGCGGCTGGTGGCGTGGATCTGGGCGCACACCGACAGGTGCGACGTCCATCCAGCCCACCCGGTCTCCGCGCCCAGCGCGGTGAGATCCGCGGCGCTCAGGTGGACCTCGGCGGTGCCGTGGCGCGCGGCCCGTTGGGCCAAGGCGGCCAGGTGCCGGTCCGGGCGCTGCCACGGCTGTGAGTCAGGCGTGTGGTCGGGAAGGAGGTGCTCGGGCCACCCGACACCCTCCGCTGGGTCCACCGCTGCGCTCACGGGCACGGCGGCGCCCACCCCGAACCGCTCGACGAAGCGGGTATGCCAGTCCCGCCAGGATCGGCGTCCTGACGTGTCGGCTGCGGTGATCGCCAGCAGTCGCCCGGCTTCGGCTACCTCCTCGGCTACCTGACCCGGCACCTGCACGGCGGCATCGATACGGAGGTCGATGCTGGGAGGCCGCTCAGCCGTACCCTGCGCAGCGCCCAGCCGGTGGTTCAGGTAGGTGTCAAGAGTGGTGCAGGTGCCCGGGGCACGCAGCTCGCTGATCAGCACGCCGTGCCTGACCATGCCCTGCACCATCGCCTCGATGTCATCGCGGGTCGCGCGCAGGAACCGGTCGGTGATCACCTCGACCAGACCCAGGACTGGCGTGGGCTGGGCGGCCTCGGCCAGCACGGCCTCCAGCACCGTGCCGGCGCGGACGGACACCTCGGCGGGGTGGTCCTGATGCAAGTGCGGCATGCCGTCCACCACCAGCCGCCCACCGCGCCAGATCGTTAGGTCGTTGGCCTGCACGCGCAGCTCACGCAGCAGCTCCGGGTCGTTCTCGGCGGCGGTGACGGCGGTCGCCATGTCCTGCGCGGCGGGTGTGCTGTGTCCAGTGCGGGCCACCAGCCGGGCACGACAGACCG
Organism: Pseudonocardiaceae bacterium; assembly: GCA_050700055.1. Lineage (GTDB taxonomy): Bacteria > Actinomycetota > Actinomycetes > Mycobacteriales > Pseudonocardiaceae. The sequence goes on along the minus strand of JBOHGE010000009.1, from coordinate 21,140 downwards.
GTTGTGGGTGCTGGCCCGCAACATGATGGCCAGAAGCACGGGCCGGTAGGTGGGGCTGTTGGCAGTCGAGCGCGCCGTGTGCGGGCCCGACTGCCGCGGACCGACCGTCACCCGGTGATCAGCAGTCGCCGTCCTTGCGGGTGTCGCAGTTGTCATCGGTCCTGGACAGCAGCGCTTCGGCCACCGGCCCCGACCACACGATGGCGACGTCGAGATCCAGCTCGTCCATGAGATCCAGCTCGTCCATGAGGTTCCTCCTCTCTTCGTGTGGTGCGGCACCTGCCCGGTCGGGTCAGAGTCACGGCCGCCGAGGTGTCGTCTCGGCGGGTCTGGTGGCTGGTCACGACCGCTCCTCGGTTCCTGCGCGGCGCCCACTTCGCAGGGCGCCGCGCTGATGGGGTGGGAACTTGTGGATCCGGCCCGCGTCGCTCTGCGCGCACGCATGGATGAGGATGACCTGTGAACTACCCCGAGGTGGGGCAGTTCACAGGTCGACGTGGAGGAAATCAGCGAGGTCCCGAAGTTCTTGCGAAATGGTGCGCTTGGCCGACCGCAGCAACGAACTTGTGATGAATTTGGCGTAGCGCTGGTGCCGTAACCAATTCGGCGCAATGCTCCGAAGTGCCAGCAGCACGGCTAATGCCTCTTGCCGTTGGCGCAATTCCAGCAGTGCGGATGCCATATCGAGTTGAAATCGGTGGTAAGTGTTGGTCGGTCGAGGTGGTGTGGCCACCAGCTGGGCAATCCGCAAAGCTGTGATTGGATCCCCGGTCACAACTGCCATTTCGGTTTGCCGCATGGCGATTACGGACGGCCCGAACGAGCTCCACAGCTGGTTTCCCGGGCCGTCAACCTCGATGCGGGCTGCCGCCGCGCTCGCGCGTCGCATCGCGTCGGTCATCAGGTCAAGTTGATTATTGCGTGCCGCCGCTCCGGCGATGCCTAGGTTGAGCCAGCCCCACGACGACAAATGCCGCCGGTCCGCACGCGCGAAGCTAGGTTCAAGCCGAACGGAGGCGTTCAGTGCCACCTCGATCGCGTCGTTCAGGCGGCCTTGACGCATCAGCAACCAGGTCTCCCCACCAATCACTGAACCGACCAGACCTGGGTCCTCGACCTGGGTCGCCGCGTCCAACGCGAGACCAAGAGTCTGGTACGCCAGATCGTCCTTACGAAGCTGGGTCAACAGCGACGCGGCCAGCAGATAGGTCTGTGCGAGCTGCGCCCACGCTGAAAGCTGCTGTTCCTGGCCGGACTCCGCGACCGCCACCCGAGCTTGGGTGATCAACGTGGGTAAGACAGTAGCAACGGCAGTGAAATCATCATCTCGGAACAGCACGTCAGCGATCCGCAACGACTCAGCCAGACCGCCAGGAAACCCGTCATCCTCGGCCAACGACAACACGCTGGCACCATCGACGCCCCGGGGTGGCTGGAGCACCTGCCGCAGGTCGTACAGGTCGTCGCGTTCATACTCATCCACCGGCCCGGCGAAGGCGGGCGCGGGCGCAAACAATTCCATGGTGGGCACATCGAGTGCGGACGCCAATTTCCGCAGGGTGGACAAGCCAGCGGAGTCCCGTTCACCCTGTTCCAGTTTGCGGATCACCGACACACTCACACCAGAACGCTCGGCTAGAGCCTCCTGAGTCATCCCGCGTCGGCGTCGCAGTTGCGCGAGCCGTTCACCCAGCCGCCGATCTCGTTCCGCCATCGTTAGCGCCTCTCGTCGCGGAGTAGATGCCCCTTAGCGTGTACCTCATGGTTGACCGCTAAGCGCCCTTACACTTTCGGCTCTATTGCCATGGATGTGGATGGGTGGCGGGTGCCTGGCGGTGAGGGGTGCACGGGTGTGATCTAGGTTCGACGGCTCCTGAACACACCGACCCTGGAGCCGCCCGTGCGCGCGACAACCTTACTGAGTCTTCTGTTGAACCTGGCAGGTGTGGCGGCGGTGTATCCCGGGTCGTAGCAGGTGGAGTCCGGTGGCGGGGAGGTAGGGGTGCGGGTTCGGTTAGCCCGGCGGCGGCTGGTGTGCCCGGAGTGCTCGTTTGCGGCGGCGCACCCCGGCGAGCTCTGAGTCCACGGGGCATACCGATGTGTGTCAGTGCTCGATCAGGCCGATCTTCACTCTGTCGGGGGAGCCGCTACGGTACGTCCAGTTATACGCGCCGAGGGGAAGCGGTGATCTGCCATGAGCGATACGCATGCCGACGGGATCAGTAAGCGAGCAGGTGATCCTTTCATCGATCCCGCGCTGTTCTGGCGTGCGGATGTGCGCCGGGTGCTGGCTGCGCTGGATGTCGGTGGTCTGTATCGGGTGTTGGGGGATGAGGCTGGGATCAGTCAGCGGCAGATCGCGGCGCGCACCGGGCAGTCTCAGTCGGAGGTCAGTGAGATCGTCGTGGGCCGTCGCCGAGTGGAGAGCCACCAAGTGCTGGGGCGCATCGCGGAGGGTTTCGCCATCCCTCGGGAGTTGATGGGTCTGTCGTGGTGGGGTCCTGCGGGCACCTACTGTGGTGAGGTCACAGTTTCCGAGGAACTGACGAAGGAGGGTGAGTACATGCGTCGTCGTACTCTCATCGCCACCACCTCGATGGCGGCCCTTGGTCAGGCATTGCAGGGTCTGGATGAGTTAACCGAGCTGGCTCTGCCGAGCGGGGAGCCGCTCCCTTCCCAGCTGGTCATGGGACATGTGCGCGCTGTGGAGGCGGTCATCGAGCGGTTGCGTGGGGTGGCTCGCCAGTTCGGTGGTCAGGCCGAGTTGTTCGGTGCCGCTGCGCAGCACTACACGCGGTGGCTAAAGGTGTCCGCCTCTGATGTGGTCAAGGCGCGGCTCGGTGCCGTGCTGGCGGAGCTGTACACCGAGGCGGGCTGGTCCTACTACCACGCCGGTGTGGACGGGATGGGTTGTTTCACTCGTGCGCTTCGGCTAGCCGATGATGCCGGGGACGGTTTCGGGATCGCCAACGCGGCCTGGCACGCCGGTTTGACGCTGGTGCGCAGCGGGCACCCCAATGACGGGCTCAAGTGCTTGCAGCTCGGGCAGCTCGTGCTCGCGGGGTTTCAGCCTGGTAAGGCGAAGCCGGCTACCCTGCGGGCCGACGACCCCCGGATACCGGTCCTCACCGCGTGGCTGAAGCAGAGCTCGGCGACCGCTTACGCTTGCCTGGGTCGCCCCGACCAGGCCAAGCGCTGTCTGGCCGAAGCACGTGAGGGCTACACGCCCCCGGATGCGTTCTGGCGTGCGGGCATGGATCTTGCGGTTGCGGGTGTTCAGCTGGACCTGCACCGGTTCGATACTGCGGAGCAGTTCGCCGCGAGCGCGGTACGCACCTACGGCGAGGGCTACCGTCGGGTCCGGATACAGGCCGAGCTCATGATCGCCGAGGTGCACGTGCGGACCGGGGAGCCCCGCGGGCTAGCACTGGCCCGCCAGGCTATCGATGCGGTAAGCACCTTGCAGTCTGTGGCAGTGCGGCGGGAGCGGCTCCTACCGCTGGCTACCGCGTTGGAGGCCCGGCCCGGCAACGACGCCAAGGAGATCGCCCGGCTCGCCCATCAGATCGCCGCAACGCGGATGTAACAAGCACTTAACGGGTAAGGCGGTAGCGCAGTGCTGGGGCGCGGGTGAGATCGAGCCTGAATGCATCGAGGTGACCGTTGGTGAGAGCGTCGGCCGTGAGAACGGTGAGCGTGTAACCGGAGCCGGTGTATGTTCGTCCCTCGGCACACGTGCGGGTGAGCTGATCGGCTGTGCCCCGGCGCCACAGGTAGAGGGCTGGGCCGTGGCGCGACAGACGCAGGACGCCGGGAACCTCGTCGCAGGCGAACGTGCCCAGCCAGGTGTGCTGGGTTGCTGGAGCGGATGGATTGATCGGGGCGGCTGGCGCCGCGCGCTTCGGCGCCGTGCCGTCGGCCATCTCGAAGGTGCGCAGGTAGGTGCGGATCTCATTGAAGGTGCCGCCGTGGGTGAGGTGCTGCTTGATGTGCGCGGCAACGTGGTCGGCGTCGATGTGTGCGTTGTTGGATAGGCAGACAAGACGTAGACCGTTGCTGGCTAGGCGGATGGCGGTGGAGAACCCGTGCTCATGGCCGTAGTGGAACACAGCGCTGCCCTCGGGCGCGGCATTGTCGGTGTACAGGCCAGCCCCGTATCGGTACGGCGGGTGGTCGGAGGGCAGGTAGCCGATCTCGGCGTCGAACGGTGGCGCGTGGAAATCCTGTCCCGCCCATTCCTGATGGAGGTGGCTGAGCCAGCGATCGAGATCGTCAGCGGAACACCACAGGGAGCCGGGGCCAGGCAGGGTGACAGGGCGCACCCGGTGCTGCCATCGGCCATCCGTTGCGAGTTCGTAGCTGGATACTGCGCAGGTGATCACCTCGCGGGGGTCGGTCTTGAAGCACGCTGTGTACATCTCCAACGGTGCGAACACGAGTTGGTCAGCGAGTTGTTGCAGGCCAGTGCCGTGGATAGTCTCCAGGATCTTGGCGAGCACGAGATAGTTGGTGTTGCTGTAGAGGAAGCGCCCGGGGGGTTCAGCACGGTCTGCTTGGCGGTAGGCCAGCGCGAGCAGATCGTCACCGGTGTAGTGATCCAGCTCGCGGAATCCCGCCAGCGACAGCAGCGATTCGACATCGCGGAGGCCGCTGCCGTGGCGGATCAGGTCGGTGACAGTGATGCCGGGTACCCGCATCTGGGGTATAAAGTCGGCGACCGGTGCGCCGAGGTCCAGCGATCCGCTGCGTGAAGTGAGCATGGCCAGATATGCGGTGATCTGCTTGGCGACCGAGCCGGCATTGAACACGCTGTCGGGGCCGAGCGGGATCGCCAGTTCAACGTTAGCGAATCCGAGTTGCGCCTGCATGACTTGTCCGTCCAGGGCACGAACGAGCACACATAGCCCCGGGTGGATGTCCTGCCTTACGAGGTTCATGCCGCGTTGTCCTTCGACGGGGAGAGATCGGGTGTTCACAGAGCACGGGCGGCGCGATAGACGGTGTCCAGCCGGTGCTGCAAGTCGTGGTCACTGATCAGACCAAGTGCACGAACGTAATCATCGGTAGTGACCGCGAGTAGTTCACGTTGCTGGGTAAGGTAAGCGGTGAGGAAAGTGCGGACCGGGCCGGAGGCGCGGTCGAGCACCCGAGCGCTGTAGAGCATAGTGAGCGGGAAAGCCCAGCAGGAGTGCAGAAATCCGAAGGCGGGGCGGGTGGTCTTCTTCCATGGGGAGAAGAACTCGACGTCTGCGGATATCTTGACGCCGCATGCGGCAAGTGCGTCATTGAACCAGTTATGGCCTGCTTCGTGAATGAGGTCGCGGGCCAGCACGACGGGCTCGTCGACATGATCGGTGAAGATCGTTCCCGGTAGGCGGCTGATTGTCCAGCTATCCAGCGTGTTGCCGATTTCTTTGTGCCGCAGAAGGCACACCACGGCGGCGTGACTGGCGAGCAGGGCAGCGAATCCTGTCTCTGCGGCGGTAACGAACGCCATAGCGCTGAGGCCACGCAAAATGGCGGGCGCAGCCCTCGTGTCACGACCGAGGAGGACATAGGGGGTTTCGGAGATCACGGAGCGAGGCAGGCTGGAGAGATTCGGTGACAAGATGATCCGCGGTCCCACCGTAGTGGTTGTATACCACTCAGTGCGATCGGCCACCACGCTCTCGCGATACCAGGCGAAGGTACCGTGATCACCTGCCCGAGCCGCAGCCTCGGCCCCTTCGAGGAAATGGTGCGCCACGGCATAGTCCAGTCCGTTCTGTTCGGCGGTGGGCGCGTGCGGCGTCTGCTGATCTTCGGGCCGGAGCAGGGAGTGGATCTTGCGGGTTCGCGACTCGTGCAGGCACTGAATACGGTCCAGGGCGAACAGGGTGACCAACTCGTCCACAGTGAAACTCCATGGTTTATGGGAATCCTGGGTTCGGTTGACCCAGCACCCCTGGTAGCGGTCCTGGCTGTGGCGGCCAACCGGCCCCCACAGCCAGGATCTGGACATCAGTTGCCGGGCTCCACGCCGGTCTGCGACTCGGCGGCCGGCCAGCCTTGAGCCGAAACACTGGAGGTGTGGGCGGTCGTGCGCACTGCCTCGTCGGCACCGCGCAGATCCTCCACAGCGGCGAGGAAGGCGCTGATCTGGTCGGAGTGGTCCATGCTAGTTGCCCCTTTCTGCTCGATGACTTGCGTTGCTGCGAACGGACAATGCCGAACGGGTGGTGCCCGTGCGCCAATCGGCATAGCTTCCTCCGTAGGCGTCGGAGATGGTGTGCTTGCTAGGTGGACGGGGCAAGCGCATTAGCCGAGATACGCAGCGCATCTCGTAGCTCGGGCATCGAGGGACGGTCTGCGGCGTCGTGAGCCAAGGCTCCGATGACGATCTCGCGGAGCGGGGCAGGGATCCGGTCCATTCGGTGCAGGCTGTGCAAGCGTGGGAGATCGGCGCAAGTGAGGCGATAAGCGAGGACCGCGAGGCTGAACACGTCGGCCGCTGGTGTCGCAGTGGCGTAGTTGGTGGCGTATTCCGGTGGCCAGTGCACTTCCGGTCCACGCTGATCGGGTCCGCGCGGAGCGCTGTCGTAGCGAGCCGCGCCCAGGTCCGTGATCAGACCACGGCCGTCGTGGAGCAGGATGTTCTCCTGATACACGTCGCGGTGCACGATCCCCCGCTGGTGCAGTTCGATCAGCCCGGTGGCGACATCGGAGAGCGCCGCTAGGCCCGTTGCAATCGTGGTGGTGTCACGGTCGACGGTCGCTGCTATCAAGAGTGGCCGGAAGTTACCGTGCGGGTAGTAGGGCATCGTGTACCAGTCGAAATCGGCGTGACTTCCCTCTTCCAATGCTGGTACGACGTGTGCGGCGCCGGTCGCGGCGGAGGTGGTGTCGATTTCGTGCCGGAAATCCTCGCGCGCCAGATTACGTTCGGCCGCTGTCATCTCCTGATACCAGTAGAAGCCGTAGGCGGCTGGGCGTTCGTGTTCGTCAAGAACCGCCAACACGTGGTTGCTGCCGAAGCCGGCTTTGACGACGACCGGCGGGCCATCGTTTCGGCTGGCCAGTACGAGCGTGCTGGCGCGGGTGAACACCAGCAGGTTGCTGATGCTCCATCCGGCACCGCGAAGTTCGTCGAGGACCCACGCGGCGGGATGCATCGGATGCAGGCGCATCGGTCAAGCTCCCAGGTCCGTGCCGATAGTGGAGACGGCGGTGTGACGTAGGTACGCGATCGCTTCGTCGACCGATCGGTCCGTGTCGCGCGGGGTCATAGCCCGACGTCGCAGTACGAGCTGACCAGTCAGTTTTTCCCAGGCATCGGCTGCCTGTTCGTACATCTCGGCCAGCCGGGCCGCAGTATGTGGATCTTCGCCGAACCGTCGTTCCGTAGTGCGCATCCGCACCCGATCCATACAGAGTTCGGCGGGCGTGTTCAGCAGAACCGTCAGTTCAGGACGGGCCACATCCACAGTGATCAACAGTTCCAGATAGCGTTCGACCTGACTGTGGTAAAGCAGCGCGAGTAGGCATGCCGTGGACAGCGTGAGCCTGTCAGCAACCACATGGCCGCAAGCGCGCGCGGGCGTCAAGTTGTAGCGAGCATGTAATATCAGGTCGTGGTATACTGCGGTCAAAGCTGTTTCCTCGCTCACGGGCGTCCGGCCTGCTCGTAGCGCGATAACGATCCGGGTGGACTCCAAAGAAAGCCAGGAGAACTGGCCGATGTGCCCAAGAAAGATGCCTTCCTGTGTCGCGGTGTCAAGCAGGCGGTCCCGCAGGGTGCTCTTGCCCGATCCGGCGATTCCCTCGACGGCCAATAGCACGTCTGACCTCCTTGTCTGCAGCGTTGGATCAGCTGTTTTCGGCGATCAGCCAGCTGATGAATTTCCGGGCCGTGCCGGCGATGACCGGGTGGGTGCCGTGGGTGAGTTGGGAACCGTAGAGTAGGGCGGTGCCGGGCGTAGGGTTCACGTTCCAACGGGTGCGTGGCATGTCGCGAAACCAGTCGGCGGATTGGTCGGCGCCGTCGTGTGCAAACCACATTCCGTCGCTGTAGCAGCTGGCGGGGTCGGAGCATTCTTTATTCCACAGCCGCTCGCCCGAGGTGGTCTCGATGTAGAACTCTCCGCCCTGGGCCGGCTCGCCGATCATAATGCTGATCCCGGCGATCTGACGTGGCCAGGTAATCGGGTCGGGCGCGATCCCGTCGAGGTGGGCGGTGATATGTTGCCCAGGCATGTACTCGACGTAAGTCCACGGCCGGCAGGTTGTGACCGAGGGGACCAGGCGAGCCAGAGCGGGTCGGGCACGGTCAAATGCACTCTGCAATAGGTGCTCGGCCGCAGCGGGGATCTCGGGGACTTCCAGTCGTCCGGCTGGTTCGTAGACGTCCATCGCCTGGGCGGTCGAATGGCCGGGGATCTCGTGGATCGATATAGTCCGCTGCTCGACGAAAGAGGAGCGATCTTCCTCGGCGAGAAAATCGCTCATGATCTTATCCAGTTTCGTCGTCTCGGCCGGTGTCAGGAAGCCCTCAATGCTGCCGGCAGTCAGGGTCTCCGCGAGGTGGATGCGCACATTGGTCATCTGGTGGTCTTCCTGATGTCCAGCGCCTGGGCGATGTCGGTGAGCCCGGTGCAGTGGTTAAGCCAACTGGTGACGGGGGCGTGATCGGTCGGATCGGCCCACAGTGCCAACAGCTCGCTGGTCAGGGGGAGTCGTGCCGGCAAGGATGGCTGTACGGTCTTCGGAGTGGCCGTGGCTCGCGTCAGCACGGCGCACACGGAGTCATGCTGGTGCGAGAACGCAGCGGCTAGCCGCACGGCTATGGTTCGGCTGCATTCCTTCCATGCATCCGGTTGCGTCAACGGCGCGCCGTAGGCGCGGTGCTCGACATCCATCCAGCACTGGGCGATGGTTTTACCAGCTGCCAGTATCTGGCACGTAGGACAGCACCAGGATGCCTGGCCGGGACAGGTGGCAGCGGCCAGCGTCGTGGCGATCTCGCCGACGGCGGCCCATGCCGTGTCTCGTAACGCCGGAGTTGTGTCGACGGGGGCGGGTGCGGACGGGCGGTGCCGGCAGCACGCCTCGCCACACCCGGTGGGACGGTTTGTCGCGGCTAACGCGGGTTCGATGAACAGGGTGTGGAAATAAACAATGCGACCCAGGAGTTGGTGCACCGTCAGGGTGTCGCGTGCGTTCATGACCCATGCATCTTCGCGGTCTGTTGCGCGGTGGTGCGCTGAGGAACATGGCAAGCGCAGGTCAGTGCGTGGCTGGGCGGATTCCGGCGGAGACTGTCGGTAACGACGGTGGTTGCGTCGTCCAGGACCGAGAAGTAACTGGTCCAGTCGTGGCCGGTGGCGCGATCCAAGGTGAGATCCAGTACCGGCAGCCGACGTCTGGTCGTCTCGCAGGTCAACTCTGCTCGACCGACGGTGATCCGTACCGGTTCGGGCAGTTTTCCGGCGGCGTCGGTGACGGCTCGACACAAAGCTGCAGCGGTAGCCGCGTACTCGTCGGGGTCGCGGGGCAGGATTCCCACGCGACGGATGGCCGGGGCCGGCTCAAGGCCGGTGTAGGCGTGTCCTTGGCAGCTGTCGTAAGTGATCAGGCGCCAGTCGCTGGTGCACACGTCGACCAGCGGCCATGCTCCGAGTTCGATGGCTTGGCGCCACTGCGGGTGGTGGGGATCCAGGTCATCGGCCTCGTGGACGCCGGGACGACCCACGGTGTTGATGTTGCCGTGTGCGCTGGTGTGCAAGCGGACCGAGGGCCGAGTGGCGTGCCGGTCGTCCCAGCGGGCGAGGAAATCGGTGACGTCGGCCATGCTATTGGGGTTGCGCGGCCGTGAACGCACCTGTCGGCACCAGACACCGGACGGGACGGCAGGCTGGGCGAGCAATGCTGAGATGCCATCGACCAAGCGCATCCGGTAGTCACAGTAGGCGTCGTCGTCGCCAGCGGCTTGCGTGCAGCGCCAGCGGGTGGCGATACACCCACCGCTGCAGGTACTGCGGTACTCGCAGGTGACGCACTTGGTCATCAAGGACCGCCCCTGACTGAGCAAAGTCGACTCCTGCTGCGTGGAGGTGATGTCCTGCTCGTCGCTTGGTTGATCCAGACGCGTCAACTGGGCGGCAGGCCATGGCAGTTCGTCGCAACTACCGAACCTGTTGTCCGGGTACAGGGTGAACACATGGTCGCACTTGAGGTTGGAGAAATGGCAGAACCCGGTGTCCAGACCGCGCAACCGCCGGATGACCGACACCGCCGGTTCCAGCTTGACGCGCGCATACGCTCCAGATGTGACCCAATGAATCGCAGCGGACAGCACGAATTCGGCGTACTCGTCAGGAGTGATGGCCCAAGCTGGGCCGCCAGTCGCAGATACATTCGCCAATTGCCGGACTCGACTAGTGGGCAGCCTGCGGCTCGGTGACGCTGTGGCCTTGTTGACAGCCGCGTCGAAACAGGGCACAAAGCTGATCGCGTTGATGGCCTCGAAGCTGATGATGTGGTCCAGGACCGCTTCCGCCCGGCCGAGTATTTGTGGAGTGACCGCCGCGATCACGCCCACCTTGCGCCCCCGCTTGGCTAACAGACGCAGAGCGTCGGCAACGCGCTGATAGGTGGGTACGCCGTCGTAACCGACTCGCCATCCGTTGCCCTCCGGGTCTCCGTCCAGCGAGATGCCGATGTGCATGCCCGGGTAGATGGAGTCGAACAGATCCAGCCAGGACTCATCAAGCTGCACACCGTTGGTCTGCAGCGAAACCTTGATCACAGCCGGTTGGGCGGCAAGCTCGGTCAATACCTCACCGAGTTGTTGCCTGCCCGCGGTCAACGGCTCGCCGCCGTGTAACTCGACCGCAAGGGGGCGGCCCCGGAAGAGCTCGGTGAGTCGACGCACCTGCTCCACGACGATCCGGGCGCCTCCGGGGACCTCCTTGCGCTTCTCGTAACAGTAGAGACAGTCGATGTCGCAGGTCTCGCCGCGCAGCTTGAGAATCACCGACACCGCAATGTCCGGATCGCTGCAGGCCAGGCTCTGGTATAGCTGTCCGATCTTGACGGTCCCGGCATTGCTGTCCATCGGGTGTCTCCGTGAGGTGCCGAAAGCGGGGGGGTGTCGGTTAGTCGAAGAGGCGTCCGAGCAGGGCTCCTTGCCCGGACTGGAGGATGTGCGCAGCCTCCAACGGGACCCAGAAACACTCGAAGTGGGTGGGCTGGGATTCTCCGTCGTGGTCTTCCTGGCTGGTCCACCGTTGCGGGGTCGGTTCGGTCAGTTCGAGATGGAACACGTGCCTGCGCTGGATTTCGAACCGGTATGGACTGATGTCGTACTGGGTCTCACCGAGCTTGCAGACGATCTTGAAGTCCGTCAGCCCGGTTTCCTCGCGGGCTTCACGCAGCGCGGCGTCCTCGGGCGTCTCACCGGGCCGTACGCTGCCGGCGGGCACCTGGATGCCCACCTCTTCGTAGCTGTAGTCGGTGTGCCGGAACACCAGCAGCCGGCTGTCGCGTACGACATAACACAGCACCTTGTCCTTGACTGCCTTCTCGGGCATGACGTCCTTTCCTGTCACCGGGATCATCGGGGCGTCCTTCTCCACCCCTTGGTCATCGATCCTGCCGTAACGCTATGGATCATCATGATGACCGGTGCATCACCTGGCAGCCTGCACGGCGCGACCGTCTTCCAGCTACCTGGTTTGATGTTGTTCCACCGGTTGGCCTATTCGTCGGGGTGATGCGTGGCTCGCTGATCTGAGCGTGTGGCAGGGTGCTCGAAAAGACATGCGCCTTGTACACCTCCCCGAACCCAGGCACTCTGCACGACCGGTACGGATAGACGGCGATCATGGCTGGCCGGTCTACGCTGACGGCGAATCGCAGGGCATCCTGCCGGTGACCATGCACGGCGAACCCGGTGCGTGCACCGGGGTGGCCTAGCCTGGGGCGGTGGACAGCCGCGCGCTCACCGGGGCGTCTCACCTCAAGGAGTTCGCCGCCGGCCTGAGCTTCGAGCTCGATCCGTTCCAGCGCCGAGCGTGCGAGGCCCTGCAAGACGGGCATGGGGTGCTGGTGTGCGCACCCACCGGTGCGGGCAAGACCGTGGTCGGTGAGTTCGCCGTGCACCTGGCGCTGGAGCAGCGCCGCAAGTGCTTCTACACCACGCCGATCAAGGCCCTGTCCAACCAGAAGTACGCCGATCTGGCGGCCCGGCACGGTGCGCCCGCTGTGGGTCTGCTCACCGGGGATACCTCGATCAACGGCAGCGCACCGGTGGTCGTGATGACCACCGAGGTGCTGCGCAACATGCTCTACGCCGGATCGGGCACGCTCGACGGGCTGGCCTACGTGGTGCTCGACGAGGTGCATTACCTGGCCGATCGGTTCCGCGGCGCGGTGTGGGAGGAGGTGATCCTCAACCTGCCGGGCAGTGTGGCGCTGGTCGGTCTGTCCGCCACGGTGAGTAACGCCGAGGAATTCGGCGAGTGGCTGGTCGACGTGCGCGGCGACACCGCGGTGGTGGTCGACGAGCACCGTCCGGTGCCGCTGTGGCAGCACATGATGGTGGGTTCGCGGATGTTCGACCTGTTCGTCGAGGACAGCACCGGCGGCCGGGTCGGTGTCGATCCGCACCTGGTCCGGCGGGTGCAGGAGCTGGAGCGGCACAGCGGGTGGGATCGACCGCGGGGCGGGCGCGATGGTGGACCCCGGTTCCGGCCGCCGGCCCGAGCCGACGTGGTGGCGCGGCTGGACCGCGACGGACTGCTGCCGGCGATCACGTTCATCTTCAGCCGGGCCGGCTGCGACGCCGCGGTGCACCAGTGCGTGCGCACCGGGCTGCGGCTGACCACCCCCGAGGAGTCCGGGCGGATCCGCGCGGTGGTGGACACCCGCACCGCCGACCTGCCCGAGGGTGACCTCGGTGTGCTCGGCTTCTGGGAGTGGCGCGACGCTCTGGAACGGGGTGTGGCCGCCCATCACGCCGGGATGTTGCCCGCGTTCAAGGAGACCGTGGAGGAGCTGTTCGTCCGCGGGCTGGTCAAGGCGGTGTTCGCCACCGAGACCCTCGCGCTGGGGATCAACATGCCGGCCCGCACGGTGGTGCTGGAGCGGTTGGTCAAGTTCAACGGGGAAGCCCACCTCGACCTCACACCCGGTGAGTACACCCAGCTCACCGGCCGGGCCGGGCGGCGTGGCATCGATGTCGAGGGCCACGCCGTGGTGCTCTGGCAACCCGGTGTGGACCCCGCGCAGGTGGCCGGGCTGGCCTCGGCCCGCACCTACCCGCTGCGCAGCTCGTTTCGGCCTGGCTACAACATGACCGTCAATCTGGTCGACCGAGTCGGGGCCGAGGCCGGGCGGGCGCTGCTGGAGCGGTCCTTCGCCCAGTTCCAGGCCGACCGCTCGGTGGTGGGCCTGGCCCGGCGGATCGACCGCAACGTCGAGGGATTGGTCGGCTACACCGAGGCGATGACCTGCCACGTGGGTGATGTCGCGGAGTACGCCCGGTTGCGCAGGCAGATCTCCGAGCGGGAACGGTTGCTGGCCCGGCAAGGCGGCGCGGCGCGGCGGGCCGAGGCGGCCGCGTCGTTACAACGGCTGGAGCGCGGCGACGTCATCGCAGTCCCCGGCGGGCGCCGGTCGGGGCTGGCCGTGGTGATCGACCCTGGTGACGGTCCCGCCGACGACCCCCGCCCGCTGGTGCTCACCGAGGACCGCTGGGCGGGCCGGCTGTCCCTCATCAACTTTCCGACGCCGGTCCAGGTACTCGGCCGGATGCGGCTGCCCAAACGGGTCGAGCACCGGGTTCCCCGGGTGCGCCGCGACCTCGCCTCGACGCTGCGCCAGACCGGTATCGCGGTGCCGGCCCGGTCCCGGCCGCGCAGCGATGCGGCGGATGACACCGAGCTGGCGGCGCTGCGCCAGGCGCTGCGCGCGCACCCCTGCCACGGTTGCGACGACCGGGAGGCACACGCTCGGTGGGCGGAGCGTCACGACCAGCTGGACCGGGAGACCGACACGTTGCGCCGGCAGGTCGCGGCTACGACACACTCCCTGGCCCGCACCTTCGACCGGATCCGAGCGCTGCTGGCCGAGCGGGGATACCTGGATGGCGATCAGCTCACCGAGCCCGGCCGGGTGCTGGCCCGGTTGTGGTCGGAGACCGACCTGCTCACCGCGGAGTGCCTGCGCCACCAGATCTGGGACGGCTTGGAGCCCGCCGAGCTGGCCGCAGTGATCTCTGCACTGGTCTACGAGGCACGCGGAGACGCCGCCACCCCCCGGGTTCCCGCCGGCCCGGTCAGCGATGCGCTGGCCGCCACGGTCCGGTTGTGGGCGGAGCTCGACGCCGATGAGCGACGCCACCGGCTGGAGCGCACCCGCGAACCCGACCTGGGCTTCGCCTGGCCGGTGTACCGGTGGGCGCGTGGGGAGTCACTGTCGGCGGTGCTGACGGCCGCTGCGGACAACGGCGCTGAGCTGTCCGCCGGGGATTTCGTCCGATGGTGCCGCCAGGTGCTGGACGTCCTCGACCAGGTACGCGGTGTCGCCGGAGCGGACTCCCGGGTCGGGGCAGCGGCGGTCGCCGCAATATCCGCGCTGCGACGTGGCGTGGTCGCTGTGGGACGTGCTGACTAGCTGTCCATTAAAGGGGGCGCATGCCGGACGCCCGGGGGCAGTTCCGGTTCCGGTACGTCGGCCTCCTTCCCAGATCTCTCGAAATCTTCGATCACCTCCACGATGGACCTCTCTCTGGTCCGCTGGTAGGACAACCGCGCCTGCTCGGACTCACTGCATGCGGCGTACCAGGAAGCCTTGATGTGATCGGGCCACCCGGCGATCTCCGGGCCATTCTTGAACAGCAGCGCCAGCCACGCCAACACCTGGACCAGAATCGTGCCGTTAACAACCAGAGCGGCCAGTTCCACGATTGTCGAGTTGTCCCGGATATGCACCATCGGGCTGCCGATCTGGATCACTCGGCCGTTCACGACCTGCTGCATCTGCTCGCTGGGCAGCGCGGTGAGTCTCTCGCCCCGCACCGCAGCGGTGATCTCCACGCGGAGCAGGAAGCCGCAGATCCCGTCCAGCGAGCCGGTCAGATCGGCGAGCCAGGTGAGGTCGCGTGGTCCGGCCCGTGGCATGCACCGCAGCTCTAGCCGCATCATCGCAGTCGGTGCCGGCGCGATTCCGAGTCCGGGACGCAGTCCGCAGCCGGTGGCCGCAGCACAGCGGCAGCCTGGCACACGTCTGAGACGTCGGCGCCGCCCGTGAAGGTGGCCAGGAAGGCGAAGACCGCGCGCCAGGCATCCGCTATGTCCGCCGCCTCAAACAGATCCACGCCATCCGCTCGGAGCTGGTCGCCGACCAACACGTCGAGCGAGCCCCACAGGTCGGGCTCGGTCACACCAGGTCGGCAGGGCAGCTGTAGGCGGGCCGCGAGATCGGTCAGGATGTCCGTCGACGCGGTGAACTGGCGCTGCAGGTCTCGCACCAGCATGGTGGTCAGCCCGGTCATCGTCAACGACAGCCGAGCCTGCACGGCGAAGGCGGCGAACTCCACTCGTTGCTCGTCGGCTGCGGTCGGCGCGGAGCGGAAGGGACCCGGGTCGCAGACCGCGTTGATCGCGTCGAGCAGGCGCATCAGCATCGGCTGGATAGCGGTGTCGCGCTCACTTTCACCCACGTCCGGACTCGGGATCCCGAACACCTTGGCCACCAGGCTGCGGCGGGTGGTAGCGCTCACCCGGTACTCCAGCTCCGGCCAGCAGTAGAGCCGGTTGAGTAGCGCCTGATCGCCGGTGCCGTCGAGGCACAACCGGTCGGTGTCCAGCAGCGTGCGGGCCGCGTCCACCGCGTCGAAGAACCGCAGCTGGTCGCCGTAGCGGTACGACAGCAGCAGCGAACCCGCGCCGCGCACGCGCTCCAGGCTGATCAGCGCGTTCGGTGGGGGAATGTCAGGTAGCGCAGCGAAGGGCACGTCGGCGACTTCGCACCGCTCGACGAGCGGAGGGGGTGAGGTGAATGTTTCGCCGGTGGACATAACGGGTCTCCAAGACGGGGGCAGGTGAGAACCTGCGGGGAGGGAAAGGTGCCGAGAGGATCTACCCGTCGCGAGTGCTATGCAGGTGTGGCTACCGCTCGGGCATCCGAAGCCCCACGTCGCGGTACTTAACCTATTGCGTGCACTTGTATTCAGACGGTGAACCTGTACTGGACGCGCACCGGCATCATCCGGCCTCCCGCGTCTTTTCCAGTCTTACGCCGATGGTCGCCGGGTGGCAAGTCCCCGATGAGAGTAATAGCTCGCACCCGACCGGAAGATGTGTGATCGTAAGATCCCTATTATCTTGGTTTCAGGGAGTTAGGGGTGCTCGGGGTGTGGGCGGTTCCGATATCACCTGCGCCATCCACCAGGTTGGCCACCGCGACACGGCGCTGTCCGCCACAGTGCGTGCCGCCCTCGTCGCGCGCGGGGTGGTCGTCCGCGGCGGAACTGTCCTGGACGGCACGCAGGCGGGCCACATCACCGACCGCACCAGGCTGACCCGGCTGTGCGTCTGCGACCTACCCGATCCCGCCCTGCTGGACGTCGTCTCAGCCCTCTGCGGCGGGGTCCAGCGCGGTAGCGGCAGGGTACTCGTCGTGGTCGGCGACAGCGGTCACACCGACGGGCTGGTCTGGCGACTGCTGTCCGGCGGGGCGTCCGACGTGCTGTGCTGGTCGTCCACGGATGACCCAGGAGCCGCGGTGCTGGCCCGGCTGCGCCGGTGGAACGACGTGGACGCCGTCGTCGACTCAGCGCTGGTGCGGCGGCAGCTGATCGGGCGCAGCAGCATCTGGACGGCGGCGCTGCGGCGGGTGGTCGAGGTGGCTCGGTTCACCGGGGCGGCGCTCCTGGTCACCGGGGAGAGCGGAACTGGTAAGGAGCTGGTTGCGCGGCTGTTCCATCACCTTGATCAGCGGACCGGCAAAGGTGATCTGATCGTGGTGGACTGCACCACGATCGTGCCGACGCTGTCTGGCAGTGAGTTCTTCGGCCATGAGCGGGGCGCCTTCACCGGGGCGATGACCACCCGAGACGGTGCGTTCGCTGCGGCGGACAAAGGGACGCTGTTCCTCGACGAGGTGGGCGAGCTGCCGATCGGCTTGCAGCCCGAGTTGTTGCGGGTGGTCCAGGAGGGCAGCTATAAGCGGGTCGGTGGGGACACCTGGCGGTCGACTGACTTCCGGCTGGTCTGTGCCACGAACCGGGACCTGCGGGCGGAGGTGGCAGCCGGCCGTTTCCGGCTCGACCTGTACCACCGGCTGGCCGCGAACATCGTCGCACTACCGCCGCTGCGGGAACGCCGCGGTGACCTCATGCCACTGTTCCGGCACTTCTTCGCCGAGGCGACGGGCACGGCCGAGCTACGGCTGGACCCTTCGGTGGTCGCCCTGCTCGAGCAGCGCGACTACCCCGGCAATGTGCGTGACCTGCGGCAGTTGGCACTGCGGATCGCGGCGCGGCACGTCGAACCTGGGCCGGTCACGCCGGGCGACGTCCCGGACGAGGAGCGTCCCACCGACGGCACGCTCGCCGCGCAGGGGCGGGTCGACGGTCTGCTGGAGGACGCGGTGCAGACCGCCCTGTACGCCGGATGCAGCTACCGGCAGATCCGGGACGCGGCCACCGACACCGCAGTGCGGCTGGCGATCCGGCTGGCCGGCAACGACCTGCAGGAGGCCGCGCGCCGGCTCGGGGTGACCGATCGCATGGTGCAGAAATGGCGTGCGACCGGCCGCGCGGAGGTGACGACCTGAGTCACCGCATGCTCCGTCGCCGACCCGCTGCACCGACTACTCCACCGCGTGCGACATCACCGACGCGGCCAACGAGATCGCCGCCGAAGGCGAACCTGTTGATGTCGACGACCTGGCCACGATCGCGCCCTACATCACCCATACCGCGCGCCGGTTCGGCAACTGGGTGATCAACCTGACCCCGCCCGAGCAGACCCCGACCACCCGGCTGGACCTGGAACCGCGCGTGCTGTTTCGCGCCGGCCCGGCCTGACCCCGGTCAATCGACCAGCGTCAGGGGCGTGTCGGGAAGACGGTCCGCGAGGAGGTCGTCGAGCAGCTCGGGCAGGGTGGCGGGCAGTTCCCACCAGTGGTGGCCGGGGTCCTGCGGGTCCAGGGCGTGGATGAGCAGCACCCGGTCGGCGGCGTCGAGCAGCAGCACGCGGGCGCCGATGCGTGGGGTGGTGGCTGTGGTGGTGGGCATCCGGCGACGGGTCCTCGCGGTCGGCTGATGGGTAGTTCCGGCAGCCTGCGCGGGAGAAGGCCGAAGGTCAGAACAAGGTCGGCTCCGGCTCGTCCTGCGCGACCGCCGTGGTGGGGTCCGACGTTAGCAGCGGCACCGTGGCGGTCAGCGTCCGCCCCGGCCCCGCAGCCGGCGGTCGATGATCGTGGGATCGGCGTTGAGGATGATCGCGAGGTCGGGCCGGTAGACGCCGTGGTTGAGCTGCCACACCGTGTCGGCCGACAGGCCGTCGAGTCCTTGCAGGACAAGGGAGGACGCGACATAGCGGTCGCAGACCACGATCCGGCCTTCCCGCAGCGCGGGCTTGATCTCGACGTCGAGTTGGTGGTGTCGGTCGGCGGCGCACAGGCACGCCAACACCATTCCCCGGTAGGTGTCGGTGCCGTGGCGGGCCAGTTCTCCCAGCGGTTCCCGCGAGGGCTGGGCGGTCGCGTGCACCGGCAGCCCGGCCGAGGCAAGGGTGTCGGTGATCAGCCGTGCGGCGGTGGACTTGCCCACGCCGCCGGGGCCGTCCAGGGTGATCAGGGTCCCGGCCAGGCGGCGGGGCTCGTCGAACGGCCTGGTCATGCGGGCCTCAGCGGCAGCAGCCGACGTCCCCCGACGATCGCACCGTCGACCACGGGGCATTGGTCGGCGTCAACGTCGCCGATCCGACCGCCTGCGGCGACCACGGCGGCGGGGCAGCCTTTGCCGCATCCGGAGTTCATCGAGCAGGACCCGCAGGTGGTGTTCTGGCCGACCTGATAGCGGTCGTGGAACCGGTAGTCGTCCAGGCGGCTGGCGATGTCCGGGTCGGTGAGGATATTGCCAACGATGAACTCGGTGTCGGCGTGCCGGGAGGCCGGGGTCCGTGTTGGACAGCTCGGCTGGAACTGCGATCAGCGACAACCCGACTGTCCGCCTGGACAACTCGCATGTCAGGGTGTGCCCCCATCCACAGCCGGGAACGAGGAGGCGCGGTGTCGAGCACCGGAGACGACGAGGTCGACGCGGCGGATCTGCTGGCGACCCTGCTGGTGTGCCCGGCGGAGATGCTCGACGTCAGTCTTGATCAGTTCCGCACCCTCGCCGTGGTGCACACGACCGGCACCGCGCAGCGGGCCGCCCGCGTGCTGGGACGGGAGCAGTCCAGCGTGCAGAAGCAGCTCGACAACCTCAACAAGGCCGCCGCCCGCTTGGTCGGCGAAGCGAGCACGTCCGGACCCGCGACCTGTGGCGCAAACTCGACGCGAAGAAGGTCGACCTGGTCTGCGGCAGTTTCGCCGCCGAACCCGGCCGGCCGCCCGCGCTGGACTACGATTTCCTGGAATGGCACCGCGAACGGGTTGCTCTGCTCACCAACCTCACCACTCGCGAACTGCCCGACACCCCGGTCACCGCGGCCAGACTGCCCGGACTGCCCCTGCTCGCGCCGACCGCCGGGCTGCTGGCCCAGTTCCTCGGCCGCTGGTACGGGCCGGACTACCGCGGCCGGCTCGACGTGATCGCCGACATCGACTCCCTCAACTACGGCCTGAACCTGCTCAACGCCGAGCTGCTGCACGGGTGCCTGCTCACCACCGAACGCGTCGCCGACGCCGCCCTGGAAGGCCGCCTACCCGGCCGCGGCCTCCGCAAGATCGACCTCGCCGACGACTACGAACCCGCGCTGGAGATCGTCACCGGCATCTTCGCCCGCAGGGGCGAACGCGACCGCTACGCCGGAGACCACCCGCTCAACCTGCTGTGGGACGCGTTCGTCGAGGCGACCCCCACCAGGTCCGTTCCCGCCGTCCTGCCGGGCTGACGCCTCGCCGGTGTCGTCGACCAGCACCACGTCGGGCCGCCTCGCAAGGACCTCCAGGTGCATGGGCTGCGTCCGTTGTGATCACCGTAGTACTGGCCGAAAATCGGGCGAGTATGCTTCAACCTTGCTGTCGGCGCTGTTCCCAGTCGGCGGTGACGTCCTTGATGTGCTGGTGCCAGTTCACCTCGCACGCGGTGATTCCGACGCTGCGACCGCCATTGCCCAGTCTCCACAGGACATCGACGACCTGGTAGGAGCGGTGGAGGTCGAAGCTGATCAGCTCGCCGAGCCGCGGCACGTGCTCTGACCGTTTCTTTTCCTCATAGAGAATGTCGCAGTCGAGGGTGTTGAGGGTGTAGTTGATGTCGATCACGCGATGCTTTCCCTCCGATAGTTGATCAAACTGCGGCGGCGGCGCTACTACGAGACAACGATTGTGCTGGGATGTCGGGAGAGCGAAGCAGGATCCTTCGTCATCCCGGTGACGCTTGGTGACCGGCGTGCTGGACAACGGCTTCGGTGAGCGCCGCGGGGCCTAGCAAGTGCAGGAAGGACCGGCCGTCGCAGGCGACGGAGAAACCGCCGGGCCTGCTGAACGCGGAGGTTACCGCGTGCAGGCCGGTGGGGCTGCCGCATCCGGCGCAACCGCTGGTGACCGGGCATCCGCTGGTGTCGAACAGCGCGTCGTCCGGGCCGGTGAACGCGGCATCGTCGACGTCGTCCGGGTCGTCGCCCAGACCCATGGACTGCCAACCGGTCAGGTCGAGGCAGTCCGGGACCGGCCCGACGGTCACGAGGTCCTCCGGTACCGGCCGAGACGGTCGTGGCACCGCTCTCGCGACGGCGGTGCTTGTCCGTCCGAACCGCCCGGCGACGGGAGTGGGTTGTGGGTGAGGTGGCCGCTCGCGTGTGGTTGGTCTCCTGCGGTAGGGGAGTGGTCTGTGCTGGTGCTGGTGCTGGTGGTGTTCGGGGGGCCGGGGTGGTCTGTTGCGGATGTGCCACTGGTGGCAACTTCGGGCCCGAAGTTGCCACCAG
>JBOHGE010000008.1:0-143607 GCA_050700055.1 Pseudonocardiaceae bacterium | reverse complement strand
CGTGGGATAAGCAGCCTGCGAAGAAGCGCTCATCCAGGAGCCGGTCGGGTCGCAAGCCGGGTAAGCAGCCGGGTGGTGCGTCGGCGTCGCGGTGTTTGGTCGAGGACCCGGATGAGACGTTCGAGGTCGCCCCAAGCCGGTGTGCCCGGTGTGAGCGGTCGCTGGACGGTGCCGTGGAGACCGCGCGGGTTCGTCGTCAGGTGGTGGATGTCGCGCCGCCGCCACCACCGAAGGTCACCGAGTACCAGCTGGTGTCGCGGTGTTGTGGTGGGTGTGGGCATGTCAATGACCCTGCCGCTACCGATGTGCCCCGCCCGGTGGACCCCGGCAGTGACGTGGCCCCTCCCGCCGCCGATGCCCCGCACGAAGCCGGTGCCCCCGAACCTGCCACGACCGAGCCCGCCACCGAGCCCGAGCCGGCGCCCTCCGGGACGGGGGTCGCCCCCGATCCCGTGGTGGCATGGGCGTTACGGCCGGGAAGCCCGGTCGGCGATCGGCCCGCAGACCACCGCGCTGGCGGCGTTGCTGACCTGCGGGCATTACCTTCCGATCGGGCGGGCCGCCAGCGTGCTGGAGACCCTGGCCGGGATCGGAGTGTCCACCGGGTTCCTGGCCGGTGTCCGGGGACGTGCCGCGCGCCTGCTGGAAGCCGCCTTCCTGCCCCACCTGAAGACCCTGTTACCCACCGCCGGGGTATTACACGCCGACGAGACCACCGGACGAGCCGCCGGGGCATTGGCCTATGTGCATGTGGCGTGCACCGAGTACCTGACGCTGATACACGTCGGGGGGCGCTCCAGTGAGGACATCGACGCCGGTGGAGTGCTCCCGGAGTTCACCGGCACCCTCATGCGCGACGGCTACGCCGGTTACACCCATCTGCCCGCAGTACACGCTTGGTGTGCAGCGCACTTACTCCGAGACCTGCGCGCCCTCAGCGACGCCGACCCGGCCGGGCAACTGTGGGCCCGAGCCATGGCCGACACGCTACTGGAAGCCAACCAGGCCGCCCACTCCGCCCGCGCCGCCGGCACCGACCACCTCGACGCGGTCGTCCTGACCCAGATCCGCAACCACTACCGGGGCGCACTCGCCAAAGGCAGCACCGACAACCACGGCCACCGCGGCAAGCTCGCCGACCAGGCCCGCACACTGATCCGGCGATTCACCCGCTACGAAGACATGATCCTCCGCTTCGCAGCCGACCTCACCGTACCGTTCACGAACAACTGCGCAGAAAGGGCCGTCCGACCCGTCAAGGTGCAACAACGCACCTCCGGCGGCGCCTGGCGCACCCTCCAGGGACTCACCGACTTCGCGATCGTGCACTCCTACCTCGACACCGCCACCAAGTGGAAAATCGACAAACTCCACGCCCTCCACCAGCTCTTCACCACCGGCCCCTGGCTACCACCAGCCCTCACCCCAGCTGAATAGCTACGTTCAGCCATGTCCTTGTAGCGGCTGGAGACAGCGCGCGGCGAGTAGGGTGTGCGAGGATCAAAGTCGTTCACTCCGGAAAATACGTACAGGTCGTCGTTGAACTCGATCCGAGTTCAGCCAGCCGCAGCCGACAGTGGTCCTTGTCTCGCGAAGCAGCACGATGAGGGTTATTCACGAGCCCTGATAAATGATAGATGAGTCGTCCTCGGCACGCCTATTTGGACGACGGTCCGTTTCTTGGAAGAATTGGGTTACCACACTCAATTCGAAAGAAACGGATCGTCGAAAATGTACCATACCACAGGGTTGACCAAGGATGAAATCATTGACCTGCGCACGATGGTTCAATCTGCCGAGCTGGAACCGGACACCAACCATTGACACCGAGCCTGGGCTTGCATAAGTCCATGGTTATCGCGTTGACGTATATTTGCTGCAATCGAGTCCAGGTAGAACTGGCGGAGACGTACGACGTGTCTCAGTCGACGATCAGCCGCGCGGTCACAGGAATAACTCCACTGCTAGAGAAAATTCTCAGAAAATATGTTCCGACCGCTGACGAACTCAACGAAAAGATCCAGTACATCGTGGACGGAACCCTGCTTCCATGCTGGTCATGGGCCTCGCACCCAGAGTTGCACTCGGGCAAACACAAGACCACCGGCATGAACGTACAAGTAGCCTGCACCTTGAGTGGCGACCTCGCGTGGATCTCCGACCCGATCAACGGAAATCGTCACGACTCGTACTGTCTGAGTGAGTCCGGGGTCCTTCAGTCACTTGACCCCGGCGAGTGGATAGGCGACAAGGGGTACATCGGCAATGACATGATCACCCCCATCAGGAAACCCGCTCACCGAGAACTCCTGGACTGGGAGAAAGAGTTCAACACGCAGATCGACAAGATTCGTTACGTCATTGAACAGACAATCGCCCACTTCGAGACCTGGAGAATCATGCACACCGACTACCGCCGCCCCCTTAAAAAATTCGCGACAACCATCTCAGCTGTAATCGGCCTGCACTTCTACACGGCCGCCTGAATAACCCTCGATGGTCTCCGTGTCGAGCGCGATTCGGCGCATCTGATGCGTCATAGTGTCCTTCTCCTTGCCCACACCGCGCCGGAGCGTGTAGCTACTCCTGATCTCGATGACGCCTCGTCAAGCTCGACACGCGACCACCGCAGTGCGCAAACCTCGCCACGCCGGATGCCCGTAGTCATGACGAGCCAAACAAGTGTTCCCCAGTCGTCGTCCATCTCGAACGCCGCTTCCACCAGCTGGGCGGCCGCCGCTGGTGACGGTGGGTCGGGCTGCGGCGGCTTCTGCTTCGGTCGCTGGGCCGTCTTCGTGGGGTTGGTGCTGATCCAGTCCCACCGAACCGCAGCGTTCAGCGTGCCGCTGATGATCGAGTGGATCTGCCGCACGGTCGACGCCGCCATCGGTTTGCACGTGTGCGGCTTGCACTTCGCCGCCGTCAGTCGTGCTCCCCTACCGCCTCGTGCTCGATGAACGGCCGCCCTTCACAACGCACGCGGCAACGCCGTAACTCAGCGTAGAACATCTCCAGCATCCGGGGGTGAGCTTGTTCACCGGCACGTCGCCGAGCGCGGGCCGGATCGTCCGCGCGATGTAGCCGCGGTACCCCTCACGCGTGCTGTCCTCGTGCTCGGACGTCCGCATCCACTCTTCTATGGCGTACCCAAGCTTCACCGAGGACGGCGTTGAGCGCTGTTTGTTGACCTGGGTGCGGAACTCAGCGAGCTTGTCCTCCGCCCTCTTGTGCGCCTTCCTGTCGGTGCCAGCGATGGACTTGGTGAGGTAGACGTCCCGGCCAGTCACCGGGTCCTTGCCCGCGAAGAATCGGACCTGCAACGAGCTGCCGCGCTGCCGGATTTCCCCCGCCGACGTCCGGGCTCCTCTAGCTGGGTCATAGGGGCAGCATAGACAGCAGTTCAAGGACAGCCGCGTGGACAAGACCAAGATCGAAAATCTTGAAAGAGCTTGTCTGTGCTGGTCATCAGGTGGGGCGGGTGGGGATCGAACCCACGACCTGACGGATTATGAGTCCGCTGCTCTGACCTGCTGAGCTACCGCCCCCGACAGGTGCCGAGGTTAGTCCACCGCTGCACCCGCTGCGCTGCGGGTACAGCCGATCACCGCTGGTTCCGGCGCAGAGCCGATCTTCACGTCGGAGCTGAGGCCCCTGGGTGGCTTTGGTAATGGCCAGGCAAACAACTGCTGAACAACCGGTCGAAGCCGCAGGTTGGGTGCCGCTCCGACTTACCGTGGAAGGTATGCGCAAAGTCAGCGCGGCTCTTTCGGGCGGCACCGTAAGGCACCTCACCATATGGTAGGGGTCCTCCGCGGCATAACTGACGGTGGCAGTGGCAGCACTGGCCGCAGTCGCCGCTGGTGCGCATCTCAAGGACACCGCGCCGCTGCTGGTCGGCACCGACAACATGTGCACCCGGCGAAGCGGTACCAGCGATTCAGCGTGATCCACCATCGACCGCAGTCGTGGCCCGTTCGACCCGACCCTACCTGCCACCAAACGTGATCACTGTCGAAGGCATCCGATGAGCCAACCCCAGCCCGACCAGGAGAAGCCGACCATGACCACCATCCTCGACACCGTGCCCACTCCAACCGCTGGGGTGGAATCCCCCACACTGGCCGAGCTGATTGCCCGTTCGCTGTCTGCGACGCACCTGGTCGACGGTCACTTCGTCCGCATGAATGCCACTGTCGACGGTGGCTACATCACGCTCGACTTCACCCGAATCGAGTTCCTGACCGAAGCCGATACCACGGTGCGGGTGCTGCTGCATCTATCAGAGCCGATCACGGTGGCGGCAACGATCGACGATCCAGAATCCAGATCCGGGACGTTCAACACGCCTAAGTTCATAGGGTAGTCAACATCTCCTGTCGCCGGTGCGCTATTCGAAGCCGAATAGCGGTTCACAGCCGCCATTCTGAGCCAACGCCGTGGGCGCTGCGCGCCGCCCTGAGGGATGAGATGCGGGTTGCTGCCGGTCGTGATCATCCCTACCTCGCAGCGACAGCCCTGCATGCGCCGAGTGCGACATGAGAGCTGTCAAAGCGGCTGCGGACAGCTCTCATGTCGCACTCGGCGACACCAGAGCGGGTTGCGGTCACCGTATCTCGAAGCGAATAGCGGTCCACACGGTTCCGGTGCCGGAGACGCACCCGGGTTGACAACCTGCGCCGAACTCGTTCGCGCGGCTTCCGCTGGCGTGACGAGCAGCACGCCGTGTGGGCTAAGGGCGTGGTGTCGGGCAGGCGAAACTCCTACTGTGGCGGAGTGGGCAACCTCCAAGACCTGGTGCAACCTCAGGAGGAGGCGAGGGAGCCATGGACGTCCGATACGCAGGTCACGTGGACCCGGCAGGAGGATGGCGACCAGCCGGGTCCACGTCACCGAATGTCGGTCGCCGGCGGAGACTTCTCCTGGGGGCAGGGTCATGAGCACGCATCCGGTCGAGCAGAAGCAGTCGGTCACCACACGCCCGGTCATTCTCGGCGTCGTCGGCGACTCGGCCACCGGCAAGACCACCCTGACCCGCGGGCTCGTCCGCGCCCTCGGCGAGGGAGCGGTAGCCCACATCGCCACCGACGACTACCACAAGTTCGACCGCCGGCGGCGCGCCGAGCTCCGCATCACGCCGCTCAACCCGGACTGCAACTACATCGACATCATGGCCCAGCACCTCGCGCTCATCCGGGCCGGCGAGCCGATCCTCAAACCGGTCTATCGGCACGCCGACGGGACGTTCGCGCCGCCGGAGTACGTGCAACCGCACCGGTTCGCGGTCGTCGAGGGCCTGCTCGGCTACCACACGCCCCAGCTGCGAGACTGCTACGACGTGCGGGTTTATCTCGCTCCGCCGGAGAACCTGCGGCGCCGGTGGAAGATCCAGCGCGACTGCTCCCGGCGGGGATACACCACCGACCAGGTGCTCACCGAGCTGGACCGGCGAGAGCCCGACTCGGAGGTGTTCATCCGGCCGCAGCGGACTTACGCGGACATCGTCGTCACGTTCGAGGCGAGCGACGGAGGCGACGCCGAGCACCTCGCAGCGCAGCTGACGCTGCGCAAGGGCCTGCTGCACCCCGACCTCTCTCCCCTGCTGGACGCCAACGTCGGGATCACCATGACGGACGCCGCCGACGCCCAAGTGCTGCGCATACCTGGGCACGTCCCGCCCGCTCGAGCGGCGGAGATCGAGCATGCGATCTGGGAGTGGATGCACTTCGCCAGCCACTTACGCTCCGAGCGGCTGGGCGAGTTCACAATCGGCACTAATCTGCACCGCTCGGAGTCGCTGGCACTCGTCCAGCTGTTGCTGCTCTATCACCTGGTCATGGCCAAGGCAGCGGTCGCCTTAGGCGGCGTCGGCGCCCGTGTCGACGGCAGAGGCGCCGTAGCCGGGGCACCGCTGGCAGGCGAGACCACGGCCGGGAGCGCCCCCGCGGAGTCCACCAAAGAAAGCGTCCCGACTCCGGGTGGAGATCACCGGCAGACCTGATTCCAGGTGTGGCTCGCGACGACTTCGCCGGCGTGCAGCAGGTCACCTACACCGGCTCGGAGAGCATCACCACCTGCATGGGGCAGCGCGACGAGGCGCGAGGCCTTACCATCGGTAGTCATGATCCTCACTGTGACCCACGTTGGCTTGCTTGCCGCCGAGTTCGAGGCCCGAGGTTTCCTCGCGGGTGTCGGGAAGTTCATCCTGGTCGTGATCGTTGTGCTCGTCCTCGGCGGCGCGCTGATCGGGTTTTCGGTCGCTCGCCGGTTCAGACGGCGACAATAGGTCTGGCTCCGCAGCTGGTTGCGCGCCACGGTTGACACTTGTTGGATGCCGCGTATCACCGTGCTTGCAACGCGGTGGAAGCCCGCTGGCCGCGGATGGCGCCGCCTACCTGCCGTGGCATGGTGCCGTGAAGATCAGGATCGTGAGCGTGAAGCCCAGCCCGAGCAGCCGCCATAGCGACCAACGCGCTCGCCGCGACCCTCATGTGCTGTGCCCGTAACCCGGCGGCGGGCTCATGCCCGGTCCGCCGCCCATTCAGCAGTTGATGGAGCCGCATCCACTCACCTCACATTGACCAACTTCCGGATGTTACTCAAGAGAATGATTAGCGAACACAGGGTGAACTCCCCCGGGTCGTAAACGGTACAGTCACTCCGCGCTCGCGGAAGCTCTTCCACCCGTCCCAGCGCGACTGCGCGCACAGGCCAGCCCGGACTCAACTCGGGCAGATTCCGACCCGGCGGGATCAAGCGTGGGCATGGCAGTGAGCGGCTGGTCTCGGGCACGCTCGCGGTCGGATTCGAGGAGGTACTCAACACCGATGTTGACCAGATCCGCACCCGCATGGGTGAGTCGCGACGCGCAGCTGGTGATCGCCACCCGGGCGTTGCGGACCTTCGGGTATGGCTGCACTAGCGTGCTCCTAGCCGCGATGCTGACCAAAGATGGCGATTCTCCGGCCCAAGTCGGGCTACTGCTGGCCGTCGCCGCAGTCGGCTCAGTCCTGGCCAGCATCCTTATGGGGATGTTCGCCGACCGGTGCGGCCGACGGAACTCCCTGCTGCTCGCCTCCGGGTTGATGGCCGCCGCTGGGGTGGCATTCGCCGTCTGCGAATCCTACCCACTGCTGCTGATCGCGGCATTCGTCGGCACGATCTCTCCCTCGACCAACGACAACACCCCGTTCAGTGGTGTGGAACAAGCGATCCTGGCCCAAACCTGCCCAACCGAACGGCACACCAGCTTGTTCGCCGGCTACAACATGACCGCGCTGGCCAGTGGCGCCCTCGGCGGTTTGGCCACCGCTGGCCTGGGATTGATACCCGACATCGAGCCAGGTGACGCCGCCTTCGCCGTCTACGCGGTTATTGCCGTCACAATCGCGGTGCTGTTCTTGCTGCTCTCCCCGCACGCCGAAGCCCCTCGCGCAACCTACCAATCGCCGGTCTCGGCCGAGGCGAGTGAGGTGGCGGCCAGCAGCGCGGCACCGGCGAGGGCTCGTAGGCGCGTGCCCCGGCCGGTGATGCACCTCGCGGGATTGTTCGCCCTCGATGCCTTCGCCGGAGGACTGGCGGTCCAGGCCCTCCTCGCGTTGTGGTTACAGCAACGCTATGGGGCTTCCATCAGCGAACTCGGGCTGCTGTTTTTTGCGACGAACCTCTTGTCTGCGCTCAGCCAAGCACTCGCCCCCCTGCTGGTCGCTCGGCAAGGCATGCTCACCGCGATGCTGCTGCCCCATTTCGTGTCGAACATCCTGCTGCTGTGCGTGCCCCTCACGTCCAGCTTCGGACTCGCCGCCGCTCTACTGCTGGCCCGCCAGACCCTCTCGAAGATCGACGTCCCCGCGCGGCAAGCCTTTACCGCAGGCATCGTGGGCCCCGAAGATCGCACCGCTGCAGCCAGCCTGACCACCATCGCGCGCAGCGTCGCCGTCTCGGCTAGCCCGCTGACGTCCAGCCTGCTGCTCACTGGATCCCTCATCGTGTGCGGCGCACCCCTGCTCGTCGGCGGCGGTCTGGCCGTCATCTATGACGTCAGCATGTGGCGAAGCTTCCGCGACCTACCGATCGCTAAACACATCGCCGCGCAATAACCAGCTCAGAGAGCGGGAGTCGGCGGCGAGAAACCACCCGGAAGGTGAACGGCTCAGGAACGATCAAGAAGCGCACGGGCGGGCGGTACGAGGGGCGGGTATTCGTTCACACAACGAGCGGCGAGTTTAAGCGGGTCAGCGTCGGCAGTCATAGCTGGGAAGACTGAGACAAGAAGATCATCCAGCTAAAGGCCGACGACTATGCGGGCATAGGCGCGGCATGAACAGCTATACATCGTGGCGATGCAGTTGCAGCGGGTCGCGAGCGAACTACGGCACGACGAGACCAAGACCGACGGCTCGGTAGCGTCGTCATACGTTGAGCTTTTGCAGGCGGAACGGGATGGCACTGGGCCGGTGGGCAGCTTGCGTCTGCCCTTGCGGGCGAAGTCCTCGGCCATCTCACAACGCGGCACCTCAACGGTGCTGCCGGCCCCCCGCACGGGTGCTCACCGCGGCCCGCACACCGAGTCGATCAACCGTTCCTGAGCATCAGCCAGGGTCTCCTCCAACGCCCGCAACCCGACCTCACGCGACGTCTCCACCGCCAACGACTCGAACTCCATCCACGACGAACGAGCATCCAACGGTCCCGGCTCGATCGTGAGCATCAGGGCAGTAACAGCTTGGACAGACAACTCCCCAGACGAGTGGAAGATCGCCCGCAGCCCTACAAGATCAGGACCGAAGTTCAACGGAGCGACACGTTACCGATGAGTCTGGCGAACTGATCGCGCTCAGCGTAGCGTTTGCGCTGCAATGGGTTCGCGTGAGTTCCGCTTCGAAACCCGCCCGTTTCGAACGGAGATGAGGAACGTGGCACCTGCATCTATCGACCTTCTTGGCACTCATCCTCTAGTCGAGGAGATTCTGGATAGCCATCGTGAGCACGCCGCGGGTGACGAGCGCGGCTGGGTCAGTTATCGCGGCCACGTCTACCGCGTACTCAACCTGGCCCGCGTGGTCGTGCCCGACCTGGACTACCGTGACGACAAGCTGGCCATCGCCGCGGCCTTTCACGACATCGACGTGTTCAGTTCGTTGAACTATCTTGGGCACTCTATCCGCACCATGGATGCCTGGCTGCAGCACACTGGACGCGGCGCCTGGGCCGAGGAGCTCGCAGTTATCGTCGCCAAACACCACCACTTAACCCCATACCGAGGGCCCTACGCGACGCTGGCCGAGGCATTCCGACGGGCGGACCTCAACGATCTGAGCCAGGGCCTCATCCGCTCACGGCTGCCCCGCGACCACGTACGCGCGGTGCGCAAGTCGATCGACGTGGGAGTCTTCTTCACCCGCACCGTCCCGCGCGCGATCGTGCGGCACCTGATCCGTCACCCGCTCGATCCGCTGCCTATCGTGCGCGCCCGCCGTGCACTGGGTGAGGCTGGATACGACAACGCGGACCGTTAACCTCCATGAGAACCTTTTGGCAACGTTGCGATAGGAGCGGCTGTGGGAAGAAGTTCGCGAGTTTCCAGAACTTGCGGAGCCCAAGGAGGCTTATTTGGCACGGAATGGCACAGTGGTGACACGCGCCGTGCCGGTGACGCTCTGAGTGCATCCCTGCTGACGGCCAGCGCTGCGCTTGGGCGGCGTGCACCGAAGTCTCATGGACCGTTTCCGGCCTGCGGTCCCGCTAGCGACTCGTCGACGGGTTGGCGAAAGTGCCGACTCCATCAGTGCACATCGATCGTACCGCGCTGGTCGTAGCGTCGTCGCCAGCTGAGGCAACGGTCGAGGTAGTCGGCGAGTTCGTCGCGCCCAAACTCCGCGCTGGCCCAGGGCTGGTCCACGTGTTCACCGTGCCAGATGTACGCGAGGGCGTCCGTTCGGAGGGGGGTTAAGACCCGCACGGTAGCGAGTGTGTAGGTCGGGTCCTCGAAGGTGTCTAAGGTGGCCCATTCCGTGTCGGTGAGGTCGGTGAATACTTTTCCGTTTGCTTCTCCCTGGCCGGGAACTAGCCCGGGGTAGACTTTTTGCGGTAGGCGTACGACCTGCCAGCCAGGGGCCGTCGCAACCAGATAACGGGGTATACGACCGATGAGGGTGCTGATGACGTCGTCGAGGAGGAGTGTGCCGTAGACAAAAAGTTTATTGGTTTCCTCCGATGGCTGGTCCGGTCGGCCAGAACTCGTGGAGTTCGCTTGGAGTAAGCGGGCGCCGGTAGGCTTCACGAAGCACCTCCGTGGGCGTTGTACCGCCCGCTTCAACGAGTCTGATAAACCAGTCTATGCCGGCGGGGTAGGACCATAGGTAGGACCTGAACTGGGCATTTCTGCTGCGGTCGTGGAGTTCGCGGGCGATCTCCTCGTCGGTCCACCAGGGGACCTGACGGCGCGCCAGGTCACGACAGTCCACGGCCGTCGCACCACTATTGATCAGGATATGAATCTGGCCGCGGATGAGGTTCATGAAATGATCGATTCTCGTGCGGGCAGTTACGATTTCGTCATCGAATGATACTACCCACGGTAGAACTTGAGCCAAACCTTCGAACAAAACTTGGTGCGGGCAGTGGACAGCGAGGATTCTTGGCCACTCGACGGTGTTGGCCTCGGCCTGCGCCGTGAGGCTTGAGTATTGCAGAGCGTGCCCGAGGACCTCGTGAAGCGCGAAACGATAGGCGTCCGCGTGCGAAAATGAAGCTTTGTTCTTGTTGATGCGTAGACGTGTCTCGTGGCCTGAGCCGTCGAGCCAGTATGACCAGTATGCTTCAACCTCGACGTCTTCGATTGTGAGGTTGAAGTCGGCGGTAGTGTCAACGAGCCGGCGGACACTGGACTCGTGCTTGTCTGCGTAGTCTGCGATGGCAGCGCCTACCTCGGACGCGGGCAGCTGCTCACTCACGGCGCGAAGATTTTTCCAAGTGTGCTCATTCCACGAAATTCCCAGTGCACCAAGAGCATCCTTGGCAATTCGTGCGCGCTGCTCCACGTAATCACGAGTCCACCCGCGGGGCACGCAACCCTGCGTGACTGAGATGTACTCACCGAACGGTAGTTGTTGTCCCATAAGGGCGCAGAGGTAGGCGATGTGCGCATCCAGGTAGGCACTCAGTACTGATTGATGCTCTGCGTTCGCCTCGGCCTGAAGTCGCATGAGGGCGTCGAGCACAGCAAACCGGTTGTCGAACAGGCGGGGTTTGCCTGCCGGAGGTGCGCAGTCGAAGTCAATCACAGGAGCTTCGCCGCGTGATCTTTCCAGAGCATCCCAGCGGCGTACCGCATCCTCTACGGCGTCACGCAGATGCACGGTTCACTACCCACCGCAGCGTGATGGCTTGGCTTGGTTGGAGGTAGTTACGGGTCACGGTAATGAGAGCATCACCGGCATCGTCAGTGCAGACGAGGTCCTCCGTTGCCGAGACCTCCGACCCGTCGGCTTGCTCTTCGATGGCTGTGCAGTTGAGGAGCATGTCGACGCCGCTGTGGCGGATGTTCAGGGTGAGGTGACGCGTGTATCGCGGAACGGCCTGCCGCCAGTAGTGGTCGTGGACGAATTGCCCGCCACGGCAGAGGTACGAGATGGTGGCTACCTCGCCGGAAGCAATCCCAGGCAAGATGTGGCAGGCGAACTTGGACAGATTGTTCATGTCGTGCGTCCGCTGGATGGTCACCTTGCGGTCATTGCTGGGTGAGGGCTCGATCGTCAGGGGACCGTCTGTGGTCTCAAACCACAATTCTCGCGTCAGACGCTTGATGGGACGATTTGTCAGGTTGAGGAGTTGATGGGAATAGGTGACTGTTGACCACCCTGCGCCGTCGATGTCAATGGAGCAAGTCATATCGAGTTCAACAATATGGCCGGCGCGCTTCGCTAACTGGGCAATCTCTGCATCGGACAGTCGGAGTCGCTTAGATAATTCCCCAAGCGACCGAGCGATCCGCCGCGCAGGCGTTTCTTCGGCCTCAGACCCCGGGGCGCCAATAGCAAGAGGGAAGGTGACGCTAGGCAAGGAAACCGTACGGGATTCGGCTAGCACGTCCGACCGCCATCCAGCTTGCCCGTGAGCGGGCGCTTCGAGACCCCGCTCAATGGAGGCGAGTACCTCAGACAGACTTACCGTGCTTTGATCAACTGGCCGAGTCGGGGAGATTGGTTGAGTAATCATCATTGCCGACCGCGGCTTAGCTGGTTCGGGTACGAAGTCGATTCCAGCGTCGTGAGTCTGGAACAGTTGATCAACTTTCCAATCGGGAAACATGCTCTCCAGAATGCGGCAGTGGTCGGGGTAGGGAAGTCCGACCAGTTCACCGGAAAGCCACCGGTAGAATTGTGCCTTGCTCGGCCAGCCTCCCCGTAGAGTCGGGTCAGTTTTCGCGGCAACCCTGTCGTACTCGCGACAAAAGGCGCGGTGCGTTTGCAGGTGGCGGTGCTTGAGCAGCACTTTCAGCACGACGGGCTTGGCGTCCAACGGTGGTGACCCTCCTTCAGAGCTGGACGGGACGAGGCTATCACATTCAGGAGACTGCGCGAGACTATGGGAGGGACAGAAGTGGGAGAAGAGACGATCACGAGGTCGAGAACGGACCTGACCTGGCCGAACCTTGTGGTATCACCCGCAGACCGGGGTGGCAACCACACCGACAGTCGAGCCAGAAAGGCTAAGATTCATGGCGATCCCCAGGGGATTCCGATTCGCTATCGAGTTCGATAGCGCGTTTCCGCAGGGCCTGGTTTTGATTGGTGACGTCGCGCCGGACAACGAGTACCAGACTCGCGAGGACAAGGCCGCCGGTCGGCCGGTGCGGCAGAAGATTGATCAGGTGACGGGTCAGCTGCAGTGGAAAGCCACGGTCACCGATCCCGACGAGCCCACCACCAAGCGGGCCTCGTTCGAGATCACGTTGATCGCAGACGTCCAACCGGTTCCCACGACCACCGAAGTCCTGCCGGGTATGCGTCCCATCCAGCTCGACGGGCTGACGGCCGAACCCCGAGTCGCCGGCAACGGCGAGTTCAAGTACCAGTCCTACGTCTACCGGGCAACCGGGTTCACCGCGACGGCCAGCGCTGCCGGGACTCAGCCGTCGCAGTCGATCAAGCCCAGCGGTGCGGCCCGGAGCGGCACGCAGCCCGGTAAAGCCGCGTGAGTCTCGCGATGGGCCGCGACTCGGTCGGGCAAGGGTGCCCGGCTGCGGCGCGGGAGATGGCTGCGGCGTCCTGGGCGGTGGCGGCGGCCTGGCGACAGATCGCCGCAGCCACACCTTGCCTTGGTGGACCTTGGCGGCCATCGAGTCCGCCGCAGGCGCCTTCGAGTCCCAAGCACGCGACTACGAAACACATGAACCAGTGAGAGATCATGACCCTAGACAAGACCACCAAGCCTGTGACACCACAGACGTTAGCCGAGGCCCATGAGGCATTGGCACGTATCCAACCCCGTCAAAAGGCGCCACTTACGGAGTGGCTCGTGTACTACCAGCGATCCGCGGCTTTGTATGCTGACATCGCCGAGATAGATCGAGGACACCACCACGAAAGCCTCTTTTGGGCAGACCACGAACGTGAGTGCGCGAAGGAGATCAAGGCTCAGATCACCATTCCTGACGACAATGAGGTACATGGCGATGTGAGACAGGCATGCATTGACTATGGTGAGCACGGGAGATGAGGATCGTGGATAAAATCATTGCACCACGACAGCTGAGGACGTTGATGCAGGCCCACCAAGAGTTGGTGCGCATCCGACCGAGTCGAGACGCGTCACCGGCGGCGTGGCTTGCGTATTACCAACGGTCGGTGTCGGTGTACGAGCAGATCGCCAAGATCGATCCCGGCCACGAGGGCGAAGCCCGGTACTGGGCACAGCGAGAGAAAGCCCGAGCAGACAACATCGCGGCACGAATCAGAGCACAGGCGTCAGGAGCGTACCGACAAAGTACGAGCGAGCTATCAGAAAAAGAGGTGTTCGCCCAAGGCGTCGTCAAACCGGACGACGAGACCGACACCATACCATGAGTCGCGGTCAGGACCGGTTCCTGCGGGGACCGGTCTTCGCGTTATGCCAGCTCCCCGAGATGGACTCGAACCATCAACCCTGCGATTAACAGTCGCATGCTCTGCCAATTGAGCTATCGGGGAAGGCGCCGGTTGCCCGAACCCTGCGGTGGGCCGACCGATGACTACCCTAGCGCACCACAGGCACCACCCGTGCGGCTGCCCCGCCTGCTGGCAGGGGCGCAACGCGCTGAAAGACCGATAGTGCCTACCCGGCTTGCGCGACCGCGAAGATCCGGCGGAACGGGAACCAGGTCACCCCGTCGGCTCCGGCCGGGTAGGCGGCCCGCAACCGCGGCCCGAGGTCGGCTCGGAACGCCGTCCACTCGGCCGCCGACAACGCCGCCCGGACCGGCCGCAGGGTGGTCCCGGTGATCCATTCGAGCACCGGGTCGGAGCCGGTCAGCCGGTGCAGGTAGGTGGTCTCCCACACGTCCAACTCCTCGGCACCCGGGGCCAGCACCGCGGCGTAACCAGCGGGTTCCAGTACCGGGCAGGCTGCTGTGAGGTCGAGCAGACCGCGCCAGCGCGGTTCGGCAGCCAGCCGGGCCGTCTCGGTGTGCGACGGTGCACTGAAGTTCCCGGGCACCTGAAAGGCGAGCCATCCCCCGGGCATCAGTTGCCGGATCCACCGGCGCAGCAGTTCGGTATGCCCTGGCACCCACTGCAGCACCGCGTTGCAGACGACCAGACCGGTACCGGGAGCGACCGACCAGCTGCGCAGGTCACACAGCTCAGCGGAGATGCCCCGTTCCCACGCCGCCTGCACCATCTCCGGCGAGCTGTCCACAGCCATCAGCTTGGCTTTGGGCCATCGCTTGGCCAGCAACGGCGTCAAAGTGCCCGGCCCGCAACCCAGGTCCACCACCAGTACCGGGTCGCGAGCACCCACCCTGGCCAGCAGGTCGTGAAAAGGCCGAGCCCGGTGATCGGCGAACTCGAGGTAGGCGTCCGGATCCCACACCAGCGACCTCCCTCGTCACGCAACATCGAAACTAACCGGGCATCGCGGGTCTCGGCAAGCACCGGAAGCAGCCGTCATCAGGAACTCACTCACAGGCTCCGACAGCTTGGTCGCGAAGCGCCCGGTAGTACTGCTCCAGGGCTACCAGATCGCCGAAGAGCTGGTGGTAGGAGTCCTTGTCGTCCTGCGGTGAGATCCGTTGCAGCCGTGACTTGATCTCGGCGACCTGCTGACCGACGACGGTGGCCTGCAGCCGGGCGAGCAGGCTGGCGATGTAGCGCGCGTCGTCCTCGGCACCGGCCTTGGCCCGCAGTGTCTCCACGGCCAGCTCGGTGACCAGTGACCGCTGGGGACAATGCGCGGCGACCGCGTCGATCCACTCCGGACCGGACAACCCCGCGGCGGTGCCGCCAGCGGCCAATACCGCCGTGTGCAGCTGCGCGTAGCTGGGATGAGTGAACGCCTCGGTGGGCAATGCGTCGTACACCGGGCCGGTCATCGCGGGCTCCTGCAACACCGCCTTGAGCACCTCACGCTGCGCCTGCAGCCGCACATCGTCGCGCGGCGGAAGCGCCGTGCCGTTCTCGGCCGGCGGCATGCTCGGTGTGCGCCCGCCACGTCGTCGAGGCTCCTCGCCAGCGGATTCGCGGACCCGCCGGACCACCGTGGCCTCGTCACCCGTCCAGCCACTCCAGTGCGCCAGCTGCGTCGCGTAACGATCACGCAAAGCCGGGTCCTTGATCCGGGCGACCATCGGCACCGCCCGTCGCAGCGCTTCGACCTGGCCCTCCGCGGTGTCCAGATCATGCTCGGCGAGCAGGGTCCGCACCGCAAAGGTGAACAGCGGCTGGCGACGGGCCACCAGATCGCGAACTGCAGCGTCACCCTTGGCTTGGCGCAGCTCACACGGATCCATCCCGTCCGGTGCGATGGCGATGAAGGTCTGCGCCGCGAACCGCTGCTCGTCGTCGAACGCCTTGAGCGCCGCTTTCTGCCCGGCCTCGTCACCGTCGAAGGTGAAGATCACCTCGCCGCGCATGGCGTCGTCGTCCATGAGCAGCCGGCGCAGCACCGAGATGTGCTCAGCACCGAACGCGGTGCCGCAGGACGCCACCGCGGTGGGCACCCCGGCCAGGTGCATCGCCATCACGTCGGTGTAGCCCTCGACCACGACGACCTGGTGGCGCCGGGCGATCTCGCGCTTGGCCAGGTCGAGCCCGAAGAGCACCTGCGACTTGCGGTACAGCGGGGTGTCGGAGGTGTTGAGGTACTTCGCCTCGTTGCGGTCGTCGTCGAAAAGCCGCCGGGCGCCGAAACCGACCACATCGCCGCCCAGGTCACGGATCGGCCACAGCAGCCGGCGGTGGAAGCGGTCCAGCGGCCCGCGCTGGCCCTCCCGGGACACCCCCACCTTGACCAGTTCCTCGACGGTGAACCCGCGGCCCAGCAGGTGCTTGGTCAGCTGGTCCCAACCCGGCGGGGCGAAACCGCAGCCGAAGGTGCCCGCGACCTCCTGGCCGAACCCGCGCTGGGTGAGGAACTCCCGGGCCGGGCGCGCCTCGGGCGAGCCCAGCTGCTCGGCGTAGAACTCCTGGGCCAGCTTGTTCGCCTCGACGAGCCGGGACCGGGTGCCACGATCGCGGTGCACCGGGGGGCCGCCGCCGGTGTAGGTCAGCTGGAGCCCGGCCCGGTCCGCCAGCCGCTGCACCGCCTCGACGAAGCCGAGGTGCTCGATCTTCATGATGAAATCGACGACGGACCCGCCCTCGCCGCAGCCGAAACAGTGGAAGGACCCGTGACCTGGCCGGACGTTGAACGACGAGGTCTTCTCGTCGTGGAACGGGCACAGCCCCTTGAGCGAGTCCGCACCGGCCCGGCGCAACGCCACGTACTCGCCGACCACCTCGTCGATCCGGTTGCGCTCGCGGACCTCCGCGATGTCGGCGTCCCGGATCCGTGCCACGGTCGGTGAGTCTACGGTCGCGCCCCGACAGAGTCCGTCGGGCGGCTGATCCGGCACCGGTACGGCCGATTGACGCCGCCAGGGCCTCATGTTTACCGTCAACTGTCGACAGAATGGGGTAAGCCGGTGTAAACCCGGCACGGTCGCGCCACTGTGAACGGCACCCGCCTGGGTCTCGTGAGTCAGACACTCCGCCGTCGTGATCACCGTCTAGTGGGTCGCGCCAACCCAGGGAGGTAGCACCGTGAGCGTCGTCTCCGTCGATTTTCCCGCCCCGAGCCCAGTCCATATCCCATTGCGGGAGATCCTGCCCTGGGCGATCTTTGTAGGAATCCTCAGCCTGCTACTGCTGTATCTCGTCGGCACCGAGCAGGGTGCGACAACGATCATCTCGGGCCAGTACGTGCACGAGTTCGTGCACGACGGCCGGCACCTGCTCGGCGTCCCCTGTCACTGACGGCAACCGGCCATGATGCGGGCGTTGTTGGTGCGCGGGATGCTCGCCGGTCTGGTGGCCGGGCTACTCGCGCTGGTCTTCGCCTACGTCTTCGGTGAGCCGTCGGTCGTCAGTGCGATCGACTTCGAGTCGGCCACCCAGGCCGCCACGGGCGAGGCTTCCGAGCCGGAGCTGGTCAGCCGGACGGTGCAGAGCACCATCGGGCTGGCCACCGCCGTTGTGGTGTACGCCGTTGCGTTCGGTGGCCTGTTCAGCCTGGCGTTCGCGGTCGCCTATGGCCGCATCGGCCGGCTGTCCGCACAGGCCACGGCCGCGGTCTTGGCGCTGGGCGGCTATCTCGTGGTGTTCGTCGTGCCGTTTTTGAAATACCCCGCCAACCCGCCGGCAGTCGGCAACCACGACACGATCAGCCAGCGCACCGGGTGGTACCTGACGATGGTGCTGGCCTCGGTGCTGCTGGCCGTCGCGGCGACCTACCTGGGCCGGCAGCTCGCGTCGCGCCTGGGTGCCTGGAACGCCGCCCTGGCGGCAGGCGCGGCATTCGTGGTGGCCGTGGCACTGGTGCAGTCGCTGCTACCCACCATCGACGAGGTGCCCGGCGTGTTCCCGGCGACGGTGCTGTGGGATTTCCGGGTCGCCTCGCTGGGCACCCAGCTGATCGTATGGGTCACCATCGGCCTGGTCTTCGGGGCGCTGGTGACCCGCCACCTCACCGCTCACGGCAGGCCGCACCAGACGTGAGCCGGAGGACACTCCGGGTTCGCAGGCAGGCGATTCCGCCCGCAGATGACCCGCCGGTTACCGGCACGTATCAGCGAGGACGGGCCCACGCTCGTGGATGTGACACCTCGGCTGGACCCGTTCGCCGAACGGGTGGGCGCTCATCAGCATCAGCCGAGGGGTGTGGACAATGACGCCTTTCAGACAGTGGAGCGACGGAGGTGCACGGGTTGAGCGACTGGGCTTATGGTGGTGGGCCGCCCCCATCGACTACCGCGACCGGGACAGTGACTCTGGTCGAAGGCGTGACATTCTGCATCAGCGGCCAAGTGGGTGACGTCCATTCGAGGGACGGGCAGGGCCTGTTCTTCCGGGACACCCGATTCCTCTCCCGGTGGGAACTCCATATCGATGGAGCACCGATCGAGCCGCTCGCGGTGCACTGTTCGGCCCCGTACTCCGCAACGTTCATCGGCCGGCGACCGCCCCGTCCCGGGCTGGCTGACAGCACCCTGCTGGTGGTCCGCCGCCGGTATGTCGGCAACGGGATGCGCGAGGACATCACTGTGCGCAACCTGGGCCACGAGCCGGTGGCGGTACGTGTGACGTTGTCCGCCTACACCGACTTCGCCGGCCTGTTCGAGGTGAAACAGGGGCGGGTCCACCACCGTGAGGGCATCGAGAGCACCGCGGCGGTGGATGGACTGCGGATGAGCTACCAGTCAGGCTCGGACGCCCGTGCGGTCACGGTCGCTACAAACGACGAGCCGATCACGACGACCGGCAAGCTGGTGTGGCAGCCGGTCATCTCGCCCCGTGCCGAGTGGACGGTC
Source organism: Pseudonocardiaceae bacterium (assembly GCA_050700055.1). Taxonomy (GTDB): domain Bacteria; phylum Actinomycetota; class Actinomycetes; order Mycobacteriales; family Pseudonocardiaceae. The sequence goes on along the minus strand of JBOHGE010000008.1, from coordinate 124,565 downwards.
TCGGTGCAGGTGGTGCCATCGATAGACGGACGCGACGTGCCGATCAGCTACTCCCCAGGCCAGCCGATCGAGCAGACCCGACCGGCTGAAGCGCTGGCGGCCTGGCACGCGCACACCCCGGCGATCAGCACTCCTGACGGGCCGCTGACCCGGCTGCTCGCCGCCAGCGCCGGGGATCTCGGCGGATTGCGGATCTTCGACATGGACCATCCCGACCGGCCGGTCATCGCCGCCGGGGCGCCGTGGTTCATGACCCTGTTCGGCCGTGACGCCCTGCTGACCAGCTGGATGCTGCTACCGCTGGACGCCAGCCTGGCGCTGGGCACCCTGCAGACCCTGGCGCGGCTGCAGGGCACGACCGTCGAGCCGCGCACCGAGGAGGAACCGGGTCGGATTCTGCACGAGGTCCGCTCCGGGCTCGACACCAAGCTGGCCTTGGGCGGAGGCAGCGCCTATTACGGAAGCATCGACGCCACCCCGCTGTTCGTGATGCTGCTCGGTGAGCTGCGCCGCTGGGGGCTGGCCAGCAGCGACGTCGAGGCGTTGCTGCCGCACGCCGACCGGGCGCTGGAGTGGATCGAACGTTACGGCGATCGGGACGGCGACGGGTTCGTCGAATACCAGCGGGCCACCGACAGCGGGTTGCCCAACCAGGGCTGGAAGGACTCGTTCGACGGGATCAGCTTCGCCTCCGGCCAGCTCGCCGAGCCGCCGATCGCACTGGCCGAGGTGCAGGGATATGTCTATGCCGCCTACGTGGCGCGCGCACATTTCGCCCGTGGAGTCGGCGACGAGGACCTGGCCCAACAGTGGGCGGCCAAAGCCGCTGACCTCAAACATGCGTTCAACGAGGCGTTTTGGCTGCCCGACCGCGGTTACTACGCGCTGGCCTTGGACGCCGCCAAACGACCCGTCGATGCGCTCGCCTCGAACATGGGCCACTGCCTGTGGACCGGGATCATCGATGAGGACAAAGCCGCCGCGGTCGCCGACCAGCTGCTCAGCCCCGACATGTTCACCGGGTTCGGGGTGCGCACGCTGGCCGCTTCCATGGGCGCCTACAACCCGATGAGCTACCACAACGGCTCGATCTGGCCGCACGACAACGCGATCGTCGCCGCCGGGTTGATGCGTTACGGTTATGTCGATGCCGCCCAGCGAGTCGCCACCGCGCTCTTCGATGCGGCAGAACGGCTCGGAGGGCAGCTACCGGAGCTGTTCTGCGGCTTCGAGCGCTCCGAGTTCGCCGACCCGGTTCCCTACCCGACGGCCTGCAGCCCGCAGGCATGGTCGTCCGCCAGCCCGCAGTTCCTCCTGCGCACCCTGTTGCGGTTCGATCCGTGGATCCCGTTCGGCCAGGTGTGGTGTGCTCCGGCCGTCCCGGATCGCTACCTGCCATTGCGGATCAAGTCGCTGCACCTGGCCGGCGCGGCAGTGAACATCGATGTGCACCGCGACGACTGGAACCTCAGTGGGCTGCCCGAGGGCATCGAGCTGGTCCGCGCCCCACGCCAGCCGCTCACCGCGGCCACCCCGTCACCTACCAAGAATCTCTTAGAGGACTCGGGGGTTCCTTCATAAGGCCAGGCAGCCACTGGATTCGGTTAGGCAGGTAGTTTGGATATGGCCAGCCGCCAGCCAGGTTCAGCTGAGCTTCCTTAATGGGGGGACACCGTGATGAGCAGCCGCTCCGCGCTCACGCCCGAGCCAGCGGCCGTCGGCACGCAGCGGCTGCGCATTGCGATGATCGTCACCCCATATTTCACCGTGCCCCCGCAGGGCTACGGCGGGGTGGAGGCGGTCGTGGCCGACCTGGTGGACCCTCTGGTCGACCGAGGGCATCACGTCACCCTCATCGGCGGCGGACGGCACGGAACCCGGGCACAGCGGTTCCTCGCCAGCTATGCGGTCTCCCCGGTGGAGCGGTACAGCGAACCGCTGCCCGAGGTGGTGCACGCGGCGTACGTCGCCCACGCCCTTGCGGAATGCGACATCGACGTGATTCACGACCACACTCTGGCCGGTCCACTATTGGCTCGCGGCCGGTCGATGCCGATCGTGCACACGGTGCACAGCCCGGTCGACAGCCATTACAATGATTACTATCGGTCACTCGGTGACACGGTGCGGTTAGTGGCCATCTCCAACGCGCAACGGGCCGGCGCCCCGGATTTGCCATGGGTGGCAACGGTGCACCACGCGGTCCGGGCCGACACCTTCCCGTTCCAGGCCGACAAGGAGAACTTCGCACTGTTCCTCGGGCGGTTCAACTCGGACAAGGCGCCACACCTGGCCATCGACGCGGCCCGAGCCGCCGGGTTACCGATCACGCTGGCGGGCAAGTGCAGCGAACTGGCCGAACGCGCCTACTTCGCCCGCGAGGTGCAACCCCGGCTCGGCCCCGACATCACCGTGTTCGGCGTCGCTGACGCGGCAACCAAACGGGACCTGTTCGCCCGCGCTTGCTGTCTGATCTTCCCGATCTGTTGGGACGAGCCGTTCGGACTGGTGATGATCGAGGCCATGGCCTGCGGCACCCCGGTCGTGGCGCTACGGCGCGGCTCCGTCCCCGAGATCGTCGTGTCCGGCCGAACCGGCATCATCGTCGATCACCCGGAGGAGCTTGCCGACGCGATCACGCAGGCCCGCGCTCTGGACCCGGCCGACTGCCGGGAACACGTGGAGAGCAGCTTCACCCCCCAGACGATGGCCGCCGGTTACGAAGCTGTCTACCGGCAGGTACTCGCCGAGGCCGCCGCACCATCCCAGACGCTGCCCGAACAGCGCGGCTACGACGCGACCCGCCGAGTCATCCGTTGACTCAGGACTCCGCTCGCTGACCACGAGCGAAGATGGTCGGCGAGTCAGGTAATTCAGGAGCCGGGCCCAAATGGTCGGCCAGCTCGTGTATCGCCTTATCGAACTGCGTGGCCGGCCGGTAACCGAGTTCTTTCAGCTTGGAGATATCAGCGACGAGCCGGTAGGTGTCATCCTCGATCTCGGATATCACCCGGAGGTCGGGCTCCCGTCCGGTGGCGGCGCCGATCGTCTCGACCAGCTGTCGCATCGATATCTCCTGCCCGGAGCCGATATTGAATACCTCACCGGTCCTGGCCCGATCAGCGATCACCAAGAGGCCGGCGACCAGATCACTGACATGTACGAAATCCCGGGTCTTGCGGTCGAGGTCACCGACGATCTGGATGGGCTGGTCGTTGAGGTGCCAGCGAAGGTAACGGCCCACCTCGACCATCTCCTCGCGGGGGTTGGTTCCCGTCCCGTAGACGCAGAACGGCCGACCGACCACGACCGGAAGACCGCAGGCGTGGTGCAGGGCGAGGCAGGTCACCTCAGCGCTGAGCTTCGATGCACCATAAGGAACGAACGGTCGAGTCGGATGGTCCTCGTCCATCGGGAAACGTTGCGGTCTGCCGTACACCGATGCAGACGACACGTACACGAATCTTTGGATGTCACTGTTCAGGAGCGCCTCGGCGAGCGAGAACGTTCCCACTGTGTTGGTCTCGAAATCGAGACGAGGGCGGGTGATCGACAACGTCCCGTTGGCGTTGGCGGCCAGGTGGAACACCACGTCCACTCCAGTGACCGCGTCGGCGATCTCGCGGGAGTACCGGATGTCGGCTATCCGGAGCGTAGCTCCCCGGGGGGAACGGGTATCAATCGCGGTGCAGGTATTGTCGAGAATCGTGACTTTTTTACCCAACGCGAGCAGGGCCTCCGTAAGGTGTCTGCCGACGAAGCCCAGACCCCCGGTCACCAGAAAGCTGTGATAGTTATCGAGCACACATCTATTGAAACAGGTTTCTCTTGATTTTCCCAGTACAGTAACCACAATGTGTGATCTCGGTCAGCCACGCAGCGTGGCGTGCCACCGCACGGCTTGGGCGTCGGTCAGAGCCGCGACCTGGTCGATGACCACCCGCAACCGTGCACCGTCGTCGGACGCCTGGTGCCACGCTGGGCGCAGAGCCGGATCCAGGGGTTGGGGCGCCCGGTGCACCAAGGCCGTGCACAGCTGCGCGACCAGCTCCCGCTCCCGGGCCTGCGCGGCCAGCCGGTCCGGATCGTGCATCACGAACCGCAGTGCCATGGCCTTGAGCAGCGCCACCTCCGCGGCCACCTGATTCGGAATGACGAGATCCGCGCGGTACCGGGCCAGCGGGCCAGGCCCGTACCGGGCCAGCGTCGCCGACACCACCACCGACACGAATCGCCCCACCAGCCCGCTGGTGAGCTCCTTCAACGTGACCTGGGCGCGCAATGACCCATCGTAGTGGCGCAGCACGTCGAGCACGGGGAGCGTGCGCAGCCCCACCGCGGCGGCCGCCAACTCCGCGCTGGGTAGCACGCTGAAGTTGCGCTGCGGCCAGTTCGGCCAGCAGCACTCGCTGGTCCAGGTCAGCGAGGGTGTCCAGCGAGATGCGGCCGGCCACGATGCCGTCCTCGACGTCGTGCACCGAGTAGGCGACGTCGTCGGCCCAGTCCATCACCTGGGCCTCGAGACATCGAACACCGTCGGGTGCACCGTCGCGCACCCAGCCGAACGCCGCCGCATCGTCGGCGTAGAAGCCGAACTTGGGTGTCTCATCACGGCGCGGCCACGGGTACTTGACGGTGGCATCCAGTGAAGCCCTGGTCAGGTTGAGCCCGTGGCAGCGACCTGTTGCGGGGTCGAGCAGCTTGGGCTCCAACCGGGTCAGTATCCGCAGCGTCTGGGCGTTGCCCTCGAACCCACCACAGTGCACGGCGAGCTCGTGCAGAGCCTGCTCACCGTTGTGTCCGAAGGGCGGGTGGCCGATGTCATGAGCCAGTCCCGCGGTCTCCACCACGTCCGGGTCACAACCCAGCTCGGTGGCGATCCCACGACCGATCTGGGCGACCTCCAGCGAGTGGGTCAGCCGGGTCCTGGGCACGTCCCCCTCCCCCGGACCGACCACTTGGGTCTTGCCCGCGAGCCGGCGCAGCGCCGCGGAGTGCAACACCCGGGCACGATCCCGGACGAAGGGGCTGCGACGCTCCGGCCCGGCTAACACAGCCCGTTTCGCCGGCTCGGGCAGTTGCCGGGCGCGGTCGTGCCGGGTGTATCGGTGGCCGATGTCACGTTGGCCCACTGGCGTCACCCCAGATCGATGCGCAGCGACTCGGCCGGGGCGCCGGTGAGCCGGTAATGCAGCAGCGCGGCGCTCTCCCGGACGATGTACTGGGCCTGGATACTGCGGGTCTGCACGATCGGACCGCTTCGGGTCGGCGAGGTCCAGCTGACCAGCCCGAGATCGTTGGCCATGGTCCGGGCCCGCAACGAGTGCCACGGGTCGCTGACGATCACCGCGGTGTGCCAGCCCGCGGTAGCCGCCCGGCGGGCCACCGCCCGCAGGCTTTCCAGCGTGTCGCCGCCCTCCCCGACCGCCACCACAACGGTAGCCGGGATGCCGTAGCGCGCCAGGTAATTGCGGCCGGCCTCGGCCTCGGTGTAAGTGTCACCGTCGCGCCGGCCACCGACTGTGACGATCACCGGCGCGATCCCGGCGCGCCACAGCCGGGCAGCATGATCCAGCCGGGAGCCCAGCACGGCCGACGGTGTCCCGTCGTACTGGGCCGCGCCGAGCACCACCACGACGTCGGCGTTGCTCCGGTCATCGACCCGAGCCACCTGCCACACCCGGACGAACGTGCCACCCACGACCAGCGCACCCACCAGCACCATGCCGAGAACCAGCCGGGCCAGCGCGACCGGCAACAGGGAGCGCTGGTCAACCACCGATGCGACCAGCTGCGGTGGCCAGCGGGCCACCGCAGCGACCCCGCCGCACCGCAAGAACCTCCCCGACCACCGACACCGCGGTCTCCGCCGGCCTGGCCGCGCCCAAGTCCAGCCCTACCGGCCCATGCAGCCGGGTCAGCTCCTGCTCGGTGATCCCGTCAGCCCGTAGCCGGCGGCGACGAGCCTCCTGGGTGTGCCGCGATCCCAGCGCGCCGCAGAAACCGCGCCCCGACCGCAACAGCTCCACCAGCACGGCGTCGAAGGCCGGCCCGTGGTCGAGCAGCACCAGCACGTCGACGGCGGTGAGCTCCTTCGCGGCGACGACCGCCGGCTCCAGCTCGGTCTCGGTGCGCACCGCCCAGCCCAGCAATTCACACTGCGCCGCCAAGGCGGCCCCGATCGCACCACGGCCCACGATCAGCATCGTGGTGACCGGCACCCACACGTCGAGCAGCACCGGGGTACCTGCGACGTCACCCTGCTCGGTGGCCGTCGCACCGACCCGGGCCAGCTCACGCATCCTGGCCAGCACTGTCTCGTCGGTGTCCGGGCCGCCCAGCGTGCCGACGACCTCGCCCAGCGCCGCTCCGGCCGCCACCAGCACCGCCGACCCGTCGACGGTGGACGCCAGCGCGCAGGGATCGCCGTCGGCGAGTGCGGCACCGAGCACCGCAGCCGCCTGCGCCGGCAGTGGATGGCCCAGCAGTTGGGCTGCGCCCGCGCACGCCAGCCCGGCGTCCAGCGCGTTGACCTCCGTGACGTGCCCCTTCGCGGTACCGGGCGCGGACACCGCCGACGTCAGCAACGGCAGCGCAACGGTGTCCATGGTTCCCTCGAACAGGACACCGGCCCGGTCACCGTCGGCGGTGCCGGCCAGCAGCTGCCCGGTCGCGACCGTGCCGAAACCATGCCGCTCCAGGACCCGCACCACCCCGCAGCGGCGACCTTGCCCGGCCCAGCGGCGCAGTGCGTCACCGGCTTGCCGGCGGTGACGTGTCTCCTCGGTGCTCACGGTCTCCATGCGCACCATAGTTCCAGATACCGGCTCAGCAGCCGACCAGTCGAGCCGCCAGGTAGGACTCGACCTGGTCCATCGCGACCCGCTGCTGGGCCATCGTGTCCCGCTCGCGCACCGTCACCGCGTGATCGGTCAGCGAGTCGAAATCCACCGTCACGCAGAACGGGGTGCCGATCTCGTCCTGGCGGCGGTACCGGCGGCCGATCGCCCCTGCGTCATCGAAGTCGATATTCCAGTTCCGGCGCAGCGCAGCAGCCAGGTCCCGGGCCTTGGGCGTGAGGTCTGCGTTGCGCGACAGCGGCAGCACCGCGGCCTTCACCGGCGCGAGCCGGCGGTCCAACCGGAGCACGACGCGGCGGTCCACCCCGCCCTTGGCGTTGGGCGCCTCGTCCTCGGTGTAGGCATCGAGTAGGAAAGCCATCATCGGCCGGCCGACACCGGCCGCGGGCTCGATCACGTAGGGCCGGTAGCGGGAGTCGGTGGCCTGGTCGTAGTAGGACAGATCCACTCCGGATTGGTTGGAGTGTGTGGTGAGATCGAAATCGGTGCGGTTGGCGATACCCTCCAGCTCACCCCACACCTGGCCCGAGGAGAAGCCGAACCGGTATTCGACGTCCACGGTCCGCTTGGCGTAGTGCGAGAGCTTCTCCTTGGAATGCTCGTAATGGCGCAGGTTGTCCCGATCGATACCCAGGTCGACGTACCAGTCGGTGCGGGTGTCGATCCAGTACTGGTGCCATTGCTCGTCGGTTCCCGGTTCGACGAAGAACTCCATCTCCATCTGCTCGAACTCGCGGGTGCGGAAGATGAAGTTGCCCGGGGTGATCTCATTGCGGAAGCTCTTGCCGATCTGTCCGATACCGAATGGTGGTTTCTTGCGCGCGGACATCATCACATTCTGGAAGTTCACGAAGATGCCCTGCGCGGTCTCCGGGCGCAGGTAGTACAGCCCCTCCTCGGACTCCACCGGCCCGAGATACGTCTTGAGCATCATGTTGAACTCGCGCGGCTGCGTGTACTCGCCGCGAGTACCGCAGTTCGGACACGGGATGTCCGACAGGTCGCCTTCCAGGACGTCCTTGCCGGTGCGTTCGGCGTAATCCTCGGCGAGCTGATCAGCGCGATACCGCTTGTGGCACTGCTGACACTCGACCAGCGGATCGTGAAAAGCCTGCACGTGGCCCGAGGCGACCCACACCTGGCGAGGCAGGATCACCGACGAGTCCAAGCCGACCACGTCGTCTCGGCCGGTGACCATCGCGCGCCACCACTGACGCTTGATGTTCTCCTTGAGCTCCACACCCAACGGGCCGTAATCCCAGGCCGACCGCGTCCCGCCGTAGATCTCCCCGCTCGGGAACACAAAGCCACGACGCTTGCACAGGCTGACGACGGTCTCGATGCGATCCGCGGACACTGAGGAACTCCTGTTGATAGGCCAGTGGTGAATGAGTCACATTAGCGAGCGCCGGACCTCGACCCGCGCTCGGCGTCGGGCGCGAGCAGGGTGTCGTGGTCGGTCACCGCACCATCATGGGCGTCGGACAGCACCTCATAGCTGCCGGGTTCGCCGGCCAGTGCTTGGGACAGCAGCGGCACCACGTGCTCGCGGACATCGAATACCGACAGCGCGCGCCGGTAGGCCACCACCGAGTCGAACCGCACGACCAGCACCCACCGCGTGATGTCGTCCGGGCAGCGACCCAGCTGACCACCCAGGCAGCCCCGCTGCGCGGTGAGCGTGGCCAGCGCTGCGCGGGCCCGGGTCTGGAAGTTCTCGGTACCGGCGGCGTCGACGTCGAAGTGGCAGATCAGGATCATGAGCATCCTCCGGCAGCGATGGCAGGATGGCGGTAGTAACCGACTCTGGTGTGGGCTTGCCGACGATCGCAGCACATCAGGTCGCGACGGTGAATGTCAGGGCGCATACGATGAACCCCTCCATCGAGGGAGGAGGAGGGCATGGCCAGCGTGACCGCAAAGGCAGTGCCGGATCCGACCATCGACGACGAGCATTCCCCCGGCCGGCCGCCTCCCGGCCCGGCGGCGATCCGTCCGCGGGAGACCCTGGTCGCCGCCGGCGAGCTGCTGCGAGCGCTGGCAGCGCCGGTGCGGATCGCCATCGTGTTGCAGCTTCGCGATCACGAGCGTTGCGTCCACGAGTTGGTCGACGCGTTGGGCGTCACCCAACCGTTGATCAGCCAGCACCTGCGGGTGTTGAAATCCGCCGGGGTGGTGCATGGTGAGCGGCACGGTCGGGAGGTCGTGTACCGGCTGGTCGACGAGCATCTGTCACACATCGTGGTGGACGCGGTGACACACGTGGAGGAATGAATGAGCTCCCCCCGCCCGGCAGCACCGGTGCAGCGTTCCACCCGGCAGCGGACCGCGGTGGCCAGGCTGCTCGACGACACCGACGACTTCCGGTCCGCCCAGGAGATCCACGAGAAGCTGCGACGCAACGGTGAGGGCATCGGCCTGACCACCGTGTACCGCACCCTGCAGACGCTGGCCGAAGCCGGCGAGATCGACATGCTCCGCACCGCCACCGGCGAGGCCATCTACCGGCGCTGCTCGGCGCACCACCATCACCACCTGGTGTGCCGGGACTGTGGGCGCACCGTGGAGGTCGAGGGGCCCGCGGTGGAGCAGTGGGCCGAGAAGACCGCTCACGAGCACAACTTCACCAACATCGACCACACCGTGGAGATCTCCGGCACCTGCCCGAGCTGCGCTTCCTCCTGACCCGCATTCTCTGGGGACTGATCGCAGTAATTCGACCGTGATTACTGCGATCAGTCCCCAGAATGCATCTTCGGGTGGTCAGAACTCGTAGGGCTCGGTGGGGGCGGGGATCGGGTGCAGGTCTGAGAGGGTCAGGGTAGGGGTGTAGCGGTTGCTTGCGGTCGCCGATCCGGGCACCAGCTGCCCGCGCACCTCGAACCAACCGTCCTGCGGCAGAGCCGCCAACCCACCGCGGCCGGTGAGCTGCACCTTCAACGGCGTCGCGTCCGCCGCACAGCAGGCGATCACCAGCCGGCCGAGGTAGGTGGCGTCCCGATCGCCGTGCACCACGAAGCCGACCAGCCGGACCTGCCGACCGTTGAGGGTGCCCGCGCCGTCCCACACGGCCCGGGTGATGAAGTCGCTCATCCGTAGCGCGGGAGCCGCTTCGGCGGGCAACGGCGGGAACTCGACGGCAGTCCGTTGCGGGGCGATCGCCCGGGTCGAGCGGGACACGGTGTCCGCGCCGAGCGCCGGCGGGGCGACCAGGAAGATCGCCAGCACGGGGAGCAGCAGCAGCCAGGAGCTTCGACCGGAGTGGTCATGCCCCGCGTGGTCCTGGGTGCCGCGCACGTCACGCCCGATGGCGATCAGGCCCAGCGCGAGGATCACCACTGCCGCCACCACCAGGAACGGCAGCAGCGAGGGCTTGACGTAACGCAGGTAGCTGCCGTTCCATGCGATCTTCAGCAACGCGCCGCCGAGCAGCACCAACAGGACGTTCTGGGTCTCCCGCCTCACCGCACACCGCCGAGCACCAGCACTCCGGCAAGCACCGCGCAACCGATTGCCACCACGAACGTCACCGGGGCGAAGCGGCCGGCGAATCCGCGCCCGAACGCCCCGGCCTGCAGCGCCACCAGCTTGACGTCCACCGCCGGCCCCACCACCAGGAACACCAGCCGGGGCAGCAGCGGCACCGTCGACAGCGACGCGGCGACGAACGCGTCGGCCTCGCTGCACAGCGCCAGCACCACCGCGAGCAGCGCCATCACCAGGATGCCGAGCAGCACCTGACCGGTCAGCGAGGCCATCCAGGACGGCGGCACCACGACGTTCAACGCGGCCGCGGTGAGCCCGCCGAGCACCAGGAACCCGCCGGAGGAGACCAGGTCGTGCCGGGCGGTGTCGGTGAACACCGCGAAGGCGCTGCGAGACGGGTCCCGCGGGGGACGGCACAGCGCCCGCTGCGCGATCCACTCCGGACGCCCGAAGCGCGTCCACAGCAGTCCCATCACCACCGCGGTGGCCATCGAGCCGAGGAACCGCGCCAGCACCATCCGGGGCTCCCCCGGGAAGGCCACCGCGGTGGCCACCAGCACCACCGGGTTCACCGCGGGCGCGGCGAGCAGGAACGTCAACGCCGCCGCGGGCGGCACGCCTTGCTGCATGAGCCGCCGCGACACCGGTACCGACGCGCACTCGCAACCCGGCAGCGCCATCCCGGCCACCCCGGCGACCCCGACCGCGGCCACCGGCGATCGCGGCAACACCCGGCGCAGCGCAGCCGGCGGCACGATCGCCGCGATCAGCCCGCTCACCAGCACCCCCAGGACCAGGAACGGCATCGCCTGCACGCACACCGCCACGAAGATCGTGGCGCCGGTGCGCACCGCGGCGACGTCGAGCAGCCGGATCAGCGGCCCCTGGGCCAGCAACGCCAGCACCAGAACCACACAGAGCAGCTCCATCGAGGTGATCCGGCGCCACGACAGGGTACGGCTGCGGGGCTCGGCGGGCGACTCAGCCATCAACCGGCCAGCAGCTCGGTGCGCACCTGCGAGGCGGTGGACACCACCAGCATGAGCAACGTGCCCAGCGGCACGGTGGCCAGACCAGCGGCGGGAAACGCGTACCGCAGCATGACGTCGACTCCGCGTGCGCCGCGGACCAACCCCAGGGTGCCGAACAGGCCCTGCCCGGCTCGGGTGGCGACCCACTCGGCCAGCCGGCCGTCGTCGCTGACATCCCAGGCGACCACGCAGGTCAGGCTGAGTACCAGCAGCCCCTCGGCGAGCTCCACTGCCTGCACCGCGCAGGGCACCTCGGAGTGCTGGAAGCTCAGCGCGCCGTCGTCGTCCACCTTGACGTCCTGATATCGCTCCAATGCCACCCGGGCGGCGTCGAGCAGCTGCAGGGTTGCGGCGGCGGTCGGGTAGGGACGCACCGGTGGTCCTCCTCAGGTAGTCGAGCGACATCAGGGAGTCGAGCGGCTATCGAGCGGCACCGGCGTGACGGCGCTGCCGAACCGGCGCTGCCGGGCGGCGTAGGTCTCGCAGGCCTGCCACAGATGCCGGCGATCCAGGTCCGGGAACAGCACATCCTGGAACACCAGCTCCGCATAGGCGGACTGCCAGATCAGGAAGTTCGAGATGCGCTGCTCGCCCGACGGCCGCAGGAACAGATCGACATCAGGCATGTCCGGCTCGTCGAGGTACCGGGCCAGCATCGCCTCATCGACCCGCTCCGGGTCGATCTCACCACGGGCCACCCGGCGGGCCACCTCGCGGGCCGCGTCGGCGATCTCCGCCCGGCCACCGTAGTTCACGCACATGGTCAACGTCATGACGTCGTTGCCGGCGGTCAGCTCCTCGGCGACCTCAAGCTCGCGGATCACGCTGCGCCACAGCCGGGGGCGGCGCCCGGCCCAGCGCACCCGCACTCCCATCTCGTGCATCTCGTCCCGGCGGCGGCGGATGACGTCACGGTTGAACCCCATCAGGAAACGCACCTCGTCGGGGCTGCGCCGCCAGTTCTCGGTGGAGAACGCGTAAGCCGACAGCCAGCCCACCCCCAGCTCGATGCAGCCGCACACCACGTCCATCAGCACGGCCTCACCACGACGATGCCCCTCAGTGCGCGATAACCCGCGCTGCTGGGCCCACCGCCCGTTCCCGTCCATCACCAACGCCACATGCCGGGGCACCCGCTCCGCAGGTATCAACGGCGCCCGCGCCCCCGACGGATGCGGATCAGGCGCTCGTACCACCGCCCTATCCTGCCGCCCGGCGCATTCAGCGGGCTGAGCGGGGTTATCGGTGGCCGGATAACCCCGCTCAGCCCGCTGAATGTGCGGGCGGGGCGCGCTCGACCAGGGGGAGGGAGCGGAGTTGGCGTTCTAGGTGGTACTGGAGGTGGGCGGCTACTAGGCCGCTGGCTTCTTGGCGGGTCGGCGCCGGGGCGTGCTCGGCTAGGTGCCAGTCGCCGTGGACCAGGGCGGCTAGCAGCTCCAGGGTCTGCGCGGACGGGGCGGCGGCGCCGGGCGCCCGGCATCCGGGACAGACCACCCCCCCGGCGGGAACGCTGAACGCCCGGTGCGGCCCCGGTGCGCCGCAGCGGGCGCACTCGGTCAGCGCCGGCGCCCAACCAGCGGTGACCATCGCCCGTAGCAGGAAAGCGTCCAGCACCAGCGAGGGTCGCCGCGGCCCGTCGGCCAGCGCCCGCAGCGCGCCCACGACCAGCAGGTACAGCCGCAACACCGGCTCGCCTTCGGCACCGGCCAGCCGCTCGGCGGTCTCCAGCACCGCGCAACCGGTGGTGTAGCGGCCGTAGTCACCGACCAGCCGGCAGCCGAAACCGTCGACCGTCTCGACCTGGGTGACGACATCCAGCGTCCGCCCACTGTAGAACTGCACATCAACGTGCCCGAACGGCTCCAGCCGCGCACCGAACCGCGACGACGTGCGCCGAACCCCCTTGGCGACCGCGCGTACCCGCCCGTGCCGGCGGGTCAGCAGCGTGACGATGCGGTCGGCCTCGCCCAGCTTCTGCACCCGCAGCACCACCCCGGTGTCGCGATAGAGGCTCACCCATTCATCGTCGCACTACCGAGCCGGAATCGGACCGCGCAACACGGCGCATCTCAGAAACCCAGGCGCCGCAGCTGCTTGGGGTCGCGCTGCCAGTCTTTGGCGACTTTAACCCGCAGGTCCAGGTACACCGGCGTGCCCAGCAGAGCCTCGATGTGCGCCCGCGCCCGGGTGCCGACCTCCTTGAGCCGCTGGCCACCACGCCCGATCACGATCGCCTTCTGGCTGTCCCGCTCGACGTAGAGGTGCGCGTAGATGTCGAGCAGATCAGCCCGCCCCTCCCGCGGGCTCATCTCCTCCACCACGACGGCCAGCGAGTGCGGTAACTCGTCATGCACCCCCTCCAGAGCCGCCTCCCGCACCAGCTCCGCCACCAGGGTCTGCTCCGGCTCGTCGGTGAGCTCGCCATCCGGGTACAGCGGCGGGGACTCCGGCATCCGGGCCAGCAGCAGGTCGGTGAGCAACCCCACCTGGAAGCCGTCGACCGCAGACACCGGCACCAGCTCGGCGAACTCGCTGAAGCCGGCCGACCGGGCCAGCTCGGCCAGCCCGGCGAGCTGCTCGGCCACCCGCTGCGGGCTCACCAGATCGGTCTTGGTGACGATGCCGAACACTGGGGTGCGCCGAGCCAGCGAGGCCAGCTCACCGGCGATGAACCGGTCCCCAGTCCCGATCCCGGCGTCGGCGGGCACGCAGAACCCGATCACGTCCACCTCCGACCAGGTGGCCCGGACCAGGCTGTTAAGCCGTTGCCCGAGCAGGGTCCGTGGCCGGTGCAGGCCGGGTGTGTCCACCAGGATGAGCTGCCCATCGGGCTGATGCACGATGCCCCGGATGGTGTGCCGGGTGGTCTGCGGACGGCTGGAGGTGATCGCCACCTTCCGGCCCACCAGCGAATTGGTCAACGTCGACTTGCCGACGTTGGGTCGGCCCACCAGGCAGGCGAAACCGGCCCGGAACACCGCTGATCCGCGCATCCGCCTAACCCGCCACGCGCAGCACGTCAACGAGTGCCCCGTGCACGTCGGCCAGCAGCACAGCCGCCTGTGGCCCGAGCTCGCGAACCGCAGCCAGCGAGGCAGCGTCCACCGAGCCCGATCCGGACACCACCGCGGCCGCCTCCAGACCGGTCGCCCCGCTGGCCACCGCGGCGGCGATCGCCGCCTGTAGTGCGGTGAGCGCCAGCGAGGGCAGCGAGACCGTGGTGCCGGTGTAGGTCCGCCCGTCGGTGTCGCGCACCGCGGCACCCTCGTCGGCACCGGTCCGGGCCTGCGCCGAACGCGCCAGAATCACGATCTTGGTGTCCTCGGGGTCAAGAACAGCCGGGGTGGGATCAGGCACGGGTGTCACTCGCTTCCTGCGGCGTGCCGGCCGCGCGGTCGAGCTGGCGTTGCGGATCCGCCCGGCGGACGGTCACCGTGGTGATGCGCAGCCGGCCGCGGCGATCGTTGCCGCCTTCGGCGCACAGCAGCAAACCGGCTACCTCGGCTTCCGCGCCAGGCACCGGCACCCGGCCCAGCTGCTGGGCGAGCAACCCACCGACGGTCTCCACGTCGGCGGCGTCGAGGTCCACGGCGAACAGCTCTCCCAGGTCGGCCACCGGCAACCGGCTGGTGACCCGTACCGCGCCGTCATCGAGGTGCTCCACCGGTGGGCGATCCTCGGTGTCGGACTCGTCGGTGATCTCACCGACGATCTCCTCGAGGATGTCCTCGATGGTCAGCAACCCGGCGGTACCACCGTACTCATCGACGACGACGGCCATGTGGTTGCGGGTGACCTGCATCTCCTTGAGCAATGGGGTGAGCGGCTTGGAGTCGGGCACGAAAGTGGCCGGTCGCATGACCTCCCAGACTCTACCGTCGGCCGGATCCGGCGGTTCCTGCGCACGGTGGCCGTGCACGGTCCGGGCCACCAGGTCCTTGAGATGCGCCACCCCGACGATATCGTCGACGCTGTCCCCGATGACCGGGATCCGGGAGAATCCGGAGCGCAGGCCCAGCGCCACGGCTTGGCGCACCGACTTGTCCTGCTCGATCCAGACGATCTCGGTGCGGGGCACCATCACCTCGCGGGCCACGGTGTCCCCCAGCTCGAACACGGAGTGGATCATCTCGGCTTCCCCGGCCTCGACGACACCGCGCTGCCCCGCCAGGTCCACCAGCTCGCGCAGCTCGACTTCGGAGCTGAACGGTCCTTCCGGGAAACCCCGACCGGGCGTGATCGCATTACCCACCATGATGAGCAGCCGCGACAGCGGACCCAGAACCCGGCCCAGAATCCGGACCGGTCCGGCTACCAGCAGACCGATGCGGTAGGGATGCTGGCGCCCGATGGTGCGTGGGCCGACCCCGACGACCACGTAGGTCACCACGACCATGGCCAGACCCGCGATCAGGACCGCGAGCCAGGTCGGTTGCCGGGCCCGCACCGCCGCCACGGTGACCAGCACCGTGGCGGTCAGCTCGCAGCTCAGCCGCAGCAGGAGCAGCAGGTTGACATGCCGGGGCCGGTCGGCGACGACGAGCGCGAGTTGCCCGGCACCAAAGCGTCCGGCGCGCACCAGTGCGTCGACCCGGGCCCGCGACACCGTGCCCAGCGCGGCATCGGCAGCGGCGAAAGCCCCGGCGGCCACCACCAGGACGACCGCCAGCACCAGGAGCGGAAGCGACGACGTCAGCACCGGTCAGGGTCCGCAGGTCAGTCCGGTGGGCCGGACTCCTGCGGCCCATCCAGACCAACCGTCCCGAGTAGCCGGGTGTCCGCTGCCCACTGTGCGCTGCGGCGTCGATCGGCTTGGGCGACGCGCCGGAACTCATCAAGGATCCGGGCCTGCAAGGCGAACATCTCCCGCTCCTCGGCCGGCTCGGCATGGTCGTAACCCAGTAGGTGCAGCACGCCGTGCACGGTGAGCAGGTGCAGCTCGTCGAGCACCGAGTGGCCCGCCGCGGCGGCCTGCTCGGTGGCGACCTCCGGGCACAGCACGATGTCACCCAGCAGCGCCGGCCCGCCGACTGGGCTGTCCGGCCGGCCACCCGCCCGCAGTCCACCTTCATCGGCGTCATCCATCGGAAAGGCCAGCACGTCAGTGGGGCCGGGCAGGTCCATCCATCGCTGATGCAGATCCGCCATCACCTCGGTCCCGACCAGCAGCACCGACAACTCGGCCAGCGGGCTGACGCCCAACCGGTCCATGGCGAAACGGGCCGCCGTGGCGATGGATGCCTCGTGGACGGCCGTGCCGGACTCATTGGCGATCTCGATACCCACCTGGCCGGTCACCGCCTCTGGCGACGGTCACTGCGGTTGGGCACCGGACGCGCACCGGCGGCCTCCTGGACCGCATCCCACCGGGCGTAGGCGTCCACGATGTCGGTGACCAACCGATGACGGACCACATCGGCACTGGACAGCTGGGCGAAGTGCACGTCGTCCACGCCGTCGAGGATGTGCTGCACGATCCGCAGCCCGGAGACCTGACCGCCGGGCAGGTCGATCTGCGTGACATCACCGGTGACCACGACCTTGGAGCCGAAGCCCAGCCGGGTGAGGAACATCTTCATCTGCTCGGGTGTGGTGTTCTGCGCCTCGTCGAGGATGATGAACGCGTCGTTGAGGGTGCGACCGCGCATGTAGGCCAGCGGGGCGACCTCGATGGTCCCGGCGGCCATCAGTTTGGGAATCGACTCCGGGTCGAGCATGTCGTGCAGCGCATCGTACAACGGTCGCAGGTACGGATCGATCTTCTCGTACAGGGTGCCGGGCAGGAAACCCAACCGCTCCCCGGCTTCCACCGCCGGGCGGGTGAGGATGATCCGGTTGACCTGCTTGGCCTGCAGCGCCTGCACGGCCTTGGCCATCGCCAGGTAGGTCTTGCCGGTACCGGCGGGCCCGATACCGAAGACGATAGTGTGGTGATCGATGGCGTCGACGTACCGCTTCTGGTTGAGTGTCTTGGGCCGGATCGTTCGGCCCCGCCGGGACAGGATGTCCAGGCTGAGCACCTCCGCGGGAGCCGTCTCACCCTCTTCGAGCATCGTCAGGGTCCGGCGGACCGCGTCCGGGCCGAGGTGCTGGCCACGCTGGGCCAGGATGAGCAACTCGCCGAAGGCCCGCTCGGCGAACGCCACGTCTGCCGGGGTGCCGGCAAGGGTGATCTCGTTACCCCGCACGTGCACGTCGGCGGCGAGCAAGTGCTCGATCACCTTCAAGTTCTCGTCACGGGAACCCAGCAGCCCCAACACAGCGACGGCCGGAATCACGATCTTGGACTGAACCGGTTCGGGCTGCGGCGTCTCCGAAACGGCCGGGGAGCTGCCCTCCACTGGGGTCGGGGTCACGTGTGCGTGGGTCCTGCTTCCTGCGCGCTCGCGCGTCTGGAGTCAACCGGCAGAGCCGATGCTAGCCGGAGACCGTATCTTGCGGGGCCCACGATGCACAGCGAGGTTCACACCATGGTCGGCGACGCGGCCCGGTGGCTATCGCCGAGTGGCATCGGCACAACTCGGAGATAGCCGCGGTGCGGCAGGAATGTCCGCTGTGGGGCAGGCAGGGAATCTCATCGAGAACTCAGGTGAACCGCGAGACAACAGACCTGGTCAGGCGATGAGAATCCGGTTAACACGTGCGGCGTCGGTAGTGGGATGCCGCGTCGCAGCGGAAACTGGGGGCCATCCCGCTGCGACGCGGCGCCGCCGGACCGAGGGGGGAGGTGCCCGGCGGGCTCTCCGGGCTGGTGAACCCGGAAGGCTTACGTCTAACCAGAACCTGTACCCAATCAGGTGGTCTCCATCGGCAATTCCCACTTAATGTAACTCTATTTCGGTTGGACGGCATCATAAGTCACCTGAATGGCGCAGAGTCCACCGCCCGGATAGCGCTCCTATTGCACCGAGAGCTACCGCTCCGGCACTTGATGAACGCAACACTTCCGCACCCAACCGAACCGACCGACCTCCGACGGCAGCCAATGTGGCCAATTCGGCTTCAGTGATACCGCCTTCCGGACCAACGACCAGCAGTAGCTCGCCCGTAACAGGCAAAGGCACCGAAGGTAGTGGGGCGGTGGCCGACTCGTGCAACACCAAACACCCCGCCGCCGCGGCGCAGCGCTGCGCCAGCCCGGCAGTGTCCACCGGCTCGGCCACCTGCGGGATCCATCCCCGGCGGGCCTGCTTGGCCGCCTGCCGAGCAGTCTCCCGCCAGCGCGACAGGGCCTTGGTCCCGCGCGGCCCCTCCTCCCAGCGGGCCACGCAACGGTCGGCCCGCCAGGGCAGTATCGCGTCCACTCCCGCCTCAGTGGCCAGCTCCACCGCCAGCTCCCCGCGCTCACCCTTGACCAACGCCTGGGCCAGCGTCACCCGCAACGCCGGAGCAGGCTCGTCGCCTCGGCGCAGCACCCGCAGTCGCAGCAGATCCCGGCCGGTGCCGAGCACTTCGCAGACGGCCAACCCACCACAGCCGTCGGAGAGCACCAAGCGCTCGCCGACGCGCAGCCGGCGTACGGTCGCGGCATGCCTGCCCTCCGGCCCGTCGAGGACCATCTCAGTGCCCTCGGGTCGCAGCTGCCCGGCGAGGAACACCGGCAGGCTGCTCAATCCCAGCGCCCACCCAAGGAATCCCGCAACCGGGAGAACAAACCGCCGGCCCGACCGTTTGCGGTGAGCTCGGCCTGCTCCTCCCCCCGCAGCACGGCAAGCTCGCGCAACAGCTCCATCTGGCGGGAGTCCAGCCGCGTCGGGGTCACGACATCGAGATGGACGAACAGGTCACCCCGCCCTTCGGCGCGGCCGGTGCTGCGCAACCGGGGCATCCCGAGCCCCCGCATCGACAACACTGTCGCGCACTGGGTGCCCGGCTCGACCCGGACCTCCTCGATACCGTCGAGGGTCTCCAGGGCGACGGTGGTGCCCAGCGCCGCGGCAGTCATCGGCACCCGCACGGTGCAGTGCAAATCGGCGCCGTCACGGGTGAATGTCTCGTGCGGCACTTCCTGCACCTCGACGTAGAGGTCGCCCGCCGGACCTCCGCCGGGGCCGACCTCGCCCTGCCCGGCCAGCCGCACCCGCATTCCCTCGGCCACCCCAGCCGGGACCTTGGCGGTGACGTTACGGCGGGCGCGGACCCGTCCGTCCCCACCGCACTGGCGGCAGGGCTCCGGGATGACCTCACCGACGCTGCGGCACACCGGGCACGGCCGTGAGGTCACCACCTGACCGAGGAAGGAGCGCTGCACGTTCTGCACCTCGCCGGCGCCGCGGCAGGTGTCGCAGATCTGCGGCTTGGTGCCGGGCGCGCACCCGGAGCCGCTGCATTCGTTGCACAGCACCGCGGTGTCCACGGCGAGCTCGCGGGATGCGCCGCTGGCGCACTCCTCGAGGGTGAGCTGCAGCCGGATCAGCGCATCAGAACCGCTCTGCACCCGGCTGCGCGGTCCGCGCCGCCCGCCGGGACCGCCGGCGGCGCCGAAGAAGGCGTCCATGATGTCGCCGAAGCCGAACCCGCCGAACGGGTCACCACCGGAGCCGCCACGCCCGGGCTCCAGCGGGTCCCCACCGAGGTCGACGATCTGGCGTTTCTGCGGGTCGGTCAGCACCTCGTAGGCGGCGGTGACGTCCTGAAAACGGCGCTGCGCCTCGGCGTCGGGGTTGACGTCGGGGTGCAGCTCACGCGCCAGCTTGCGGTATGCGCGTTTGATCTGCTCCGCGCCGGCGCCCCTGGGCACGCCCAGGATCGCGTAGTAGTCCTTGGCCACGCTGGCGTCCTCCTGTCGCAGCCCTCGCCGCGGTACTCGTCGTGCCTCTGGTGTGCGTCCCGGTCACCCGGTCAGCGGGTGGTCAGGATCTCCCCCACATATCGGGCTACCGCACGCACCGCGGCGATGGTGCCCGGGTAGTCCATCCTCGTCGGTCCGACCACGCCCATACCCCCGAGCACCGTGCCGTGGGAGGCGTAACCGATCGAGACCAACGACGTGCTGCGCATCTCCTCCGCCTCATTCTCCTCGCCGATCCGCACCGTGATGGTGGCCGCGTCGCGAGCCGCGGCCAGCAGCTTGAGCACCACCACCTGCTCCTCCAGGGCCTCGAGCACCTGGCGTAACGAACCCGGGAAGTCGGTGACGTTACGGGTGAGGTTAGCGGTGCCACCGAGCAGCAGCCGCTCCTCGGGATGCTCCACCAGCGTCTCGATCAGAACCGTCGAGGCCCGGGTCATCGCGTCTCGAAGATCGACCGGAGCCTGCTCGGGCAGGTCGGCCACCGCCACGGAGGCATCTGCCAACCGGCGTCCCGACAGCGCCTGGTTGAGCAGGGTTCGCAGCTGCGCTACTTGGTCCTCGGTGATCACGTCACCCAGATCGAGCAGGCGCTGATCCACCCGGCCCGCGTCGGTGATGAGCACCAGCATCAACCGGGCCGGGGTCACGGCGAGCACCTCGAGGTGGCGCACCGTGGATCGGCTCAGGGTGGGGTACTGGATCACCGCCACCTGCCGGGTCAGCTGGGCCAGCAGCCGAACGCTGCGCCGCAGCACGTCGTCGAGGTCGACCGCGCCGCTCAAGAAGGTGTGCACGGCACGACGCTCGGCCGCCGACAGCGGCTTGACCTCCGAGAGCCGATCGACGAACAGCCGGTAACCCTTGTCGGTGGGCACCCGACCAGCGCTGGTGTGCGGCTGAGCGATGTAGCCCTCCTCCTCCAGCGCCACCATGTCGTTGCGGATGGTCGCACTGGACACCCCGAGATTGTGCCGCTCCACCAGTGACCGGGAAGCGACCGGCTCGTGGGTGGCCACATAGTCGGCGACGATGGCGCGCAGCACCTGGAACCGGCGGTCGTCTGCGTTCACGTCACCTCCTTGGTGCTGCTAGGACCCGAGTCTAGTGCGGGCCTGGTGCAAGCGTCGGAGCCCGCCGGAGAACCCGATACTCTAAGGCGCTCGCGCCGGTTCGGGGACGGAGGTGGACGGTGTCGGTGATCTTCAAGGATATTCGGCACTGCCGTCCCTACCCCGACCACGGGCTGTCCACGAAGGACTGGGCGCAGATCCCGCCGCAGCAGGTGCCCTTGGCGGAGCTGGTCACCACCACCACGGTGGTGGAGCTGGACCGGCTGCTGTCCGAGGACCCCACCTTGCCCGGCGATCTGTTCCCGCACGCGGTGCGCTGGTGCGGCGAGTTGTTCCTGGAAGACGGCCTACACCGAGCCCTACGAGCCGCCCTGAACCAACGCACCACCCTCAACGTCCGCGTCTTGAACCTAGACCTCCTCCGCCGCTGACCCCCTCCCCCGCACCGCATTCAGCGGGCTCAGCGGGGCTATTCGGTGCAGGTTTACCCCGCTGAGCCCGCTGAATGCGGTGCGGTCAGGAGGTCGCGGACGACGGCGTCGGCGAGTAGGCGGCCGCGGGGGGTGAGGATTAGGCGGTGGGCGGGGGCTCGGGTGAGTAGGTCATCGGCGGTCGCGCGGCCAGCGGCAGTGCGACCGGGTGCATCCAGCACGTCCAGCGGCAGGCCGTCGGCCAGTCGTAGGCCGAGCATCACCTGCTCGGTGTACCGCTGCCCGGGGGTGAGCACCTCGCGGCCCGCTGCCGGGGAGCGACCGGCCGCGAGCGCGGCAGCGTAACGGGCCGGGTGTTTGACGTTCCACCACCGCACCCCGCCGATATGGGAATGCGCCCCGGGGCCGGCGCCCCACCAGTTCCCGCCCGTCCAGTAGCCGAGGTTGTGCCGGCACCGGGCCTGCGGGGAGGCGGCCCAGTTGGACACCTCGTACCAGTGCAGCCCGGCCGTCGACAGCGCCTCGTCGAGCTGCTCGTAGCGTTCAGCCAGCACGTCGTCATCCGGCGCCGGCAGCTCCCCACGGGCCACTCGGCGGGCCAACGCCGTGCCCGGCTCGACGACCAGGGCGTAGGCCGAGACATGATTGACCCCAGCGGCGAGCACCGTCGCCAGCGAGGCGGCCAGATCGTCGCGGGTCTCCCCCGGCGTGCCGTAGATCAGATCCAGGCTGACCTGCTTGATCCCGGCGGCACGGGCCTCGACGGCCGCAGCTGCCGGACGGCCGGGAGTGTGCACCCGGTCCAGCACGGCCAGCACGTGCGGTGCGGCGCTCTGCATCCCCAGCGAGACTCGGGTGTAGCCGGCCGCGGCGATCCCGGCGAAGAACTCCGGCGAGGTGGACTCGGGGTTGGCCTCAGTGGTCACCTCGGCACCCGGAGCCACGCCGAGCGACCCGCGGATGGCGTCGAGCACCGCGGCCAGTCCACCGGCGCCGAGTAGCGACGGGGTGCCGCCACCGACGAACACCGTGCCGGTCGGCACCGGCGCCTTGAGCACCGTGGCGGCCAGGTCCAGCTCCCGGTGCAGGGCGTCGAGCCAGGTGGACGGCGCTAACGAGAGCTCGCCCGGGGTGTAGGTGTTGAAGTCGCAGTAGCCGCAGCGGGTGGCGCAGAACGGCACATGCACATATACCCCGAACGGCCGGGCTGCCAGCCCGGTCACGGCGGCAGCGGGCAACGCCCCGTCTGCGGGTGCGGGTTCGCCGAGGGGAAGGGCAGCCACGTGAGCATTGTCCCAACATCCGAATGCGGGTGGTCGAGACGGCGGGAAAGTGGCAATCTGATGAGGTGGACTCGCTCGGACTTCTGCTGGTGGCTCGCCGCCACGTCGACTATGTCCGGGTTTCCAGCGCGCTCTGCCGCACAACGAGCTGATACCCGCCCGACTGCTGTCCCAGCCGGCGCCGGGCGCGCCTGAACCGGGCTTGCAGCCAGACCGGGTCACGGCCTACCCGCAACGCCGGTGCTCCTTCCCGGAGGCACCCCGATGTCCACCCCGACTCGTCGCGCACCCGCAGCCAAGGCCCGCCGTGGGGAGGGCCAGTGGGCGCTGGGGCATCGGGAACCGCTCAACCCGAATGAGCGGACCAAGAAGGACGACGACGGGCTCAACGTCCGGCGCCGGATCGAGACGATCTACTCCGTTCGCGGTTTCGACTCGATCGATCCCGCTGACCTGCGCGGCCGGTTCCGCTGGTGGGGGCTGTACACCCAGCGCAAGCCCGGCATCGACGGTGGCCGCACCGCCACCCTGGAACCCGAGGAGCTCGACGACTCGTACTTCATGATGCGGGTGCGCATCGACGGTGGCGCACTCACCACCCACCAGCTCCAGGTGCTCGGTGAGATCTCCCGGCTCTACGCGCGCGACACCGCCGATATCACCGACCGGCAGAACATCCAGTACCACTGGATCCGGATCGAGGACGTTCCGGCGATCTGGGAGCAGTTGGAGACCGTCGGGCTGTCCACCACCGAGGCCTGCGGCGACACCCCGCGGGTCATGCTCGGATCCCCCGTGGCGGGTATCGCTGACAGCGAGATCATCGACGGCACCCCGGCGATCGACGAGATCAAGCGGCGCTACATCGGCAGTCCCGAGTTCTCCAACCTGCCACGCAAGTACAAGACCGCGATCTCCGGGCTGCAGGACGTCGCGCATGAGGTCAACGACATCTCCTTCGTCGGCGTGGTGCACCCGGAGCACGGGCCGGGCTTCGACCTGTGGGTCGGCGGCGGGCTGTCCATCAACCCGAAGATCGCGCAGCGGCTGGGTGCCTGGGTGCCGCGCGACGAGGTGCCCGAGGTGTGGGCCGCGGTGACGAGGTTGTTCCGCGACCACGGCTACCGGCGGCTGCGCCACCGCGCCCGGATCAAGTTCCTGATCGCCGACTGGGGCGCTGCCCGCTTCCGCGAGGTGCTGGAAACGCAGTACCTGCATCGCCCGCTCATCGACGGCCCGGCCCCGCAACCGCCGCCCGCCCCGATCGACCACATCGGTGTGCACCGTCAACGGGACGGCAGGTACTACGTCGGCGTCGCCCCGATCGCCGGGCGGGTTTGCGGCGCCACGCTGGTCGGGGTGGCCAAGGCCGTCGAGCGGGCCGGCTCCACCCGGGTGCGGCTGACGCCGTACCAGAAACTCGTCGTCCTGGACGTCGCCGAGGCCGAGGTGGATGGTCTGGTCACCGAGCTGGGCCGGCTCGGGCTGCACGCCGATCCCACGCCGTGGCGGCGCTCGGTGATGGCGTGTACCGGCATCGAGTTCTGCAAGCTGGCCATCGTGGAGACCAAGAACCGGGCCGTGACGCTGGTCGCCGAGTTGGAAGCGCGCCTGGCCGAGCTGGACACGCCGGTCTCGGTGCACCTCAACGGTTGCCCGAACTCGTGTGCCCGGATCCAGGTCGCGGACATCGGGCTCAAAGGCCAGCTGGTCACCGACGCGGCCGGCAACCAGGTCGAGGGCTTCCAGGTGCACCTGGGCGGTGGGCTCGGGCTGGACAGCGGGTTCGGCCGCAAGCTGCGCGGGCACAAGGTGACCTCCGCCGAGCTGGCCGACTACGTGACGCGGGTGGTGCGCGGTTATGCCGACCAGCACGAGCCGGGCGAGCGGTTCGCGCAGTGGGTGGCCCGAGCCGATGAGGGGTCTTTGCGATGACCGAAGCCAGGGCGGTTCCGTTCTACTGCCCGTACTGCGGCGAGGAGGATCTGCGGCCCGAGGCACAGCCGCCCGCGGCCTGGCGTTGCGCAGACTGTCAGCGGGTGTTCGTGGTCCATCTGGTGAGCATCCGAGCCCGGGAGGTGACATGGTGACTCTGCAGCGCCTCGCCCAGCGGGCCGGGCGAGAGCTGGAGTCCGCCCCAGCGCACGAGATCGTGCGCTGGGCGGTGCAGAACTTCGGCGCCCGGTTCGCGGTGACGTCGTCGATGCAGGACGCGGTGCTGGTGCACCTGGTGTCGCAGGTCGCGCCCGGCGTCGACGTGCTGTTCCTGGACACCGGGTACCACTTCGCCGAGACGTTGGGCACCCGGGATGCCGTGATGGCGGTCTACCACATCAACCTGATCACTCTGACGGCTCGGCAGACCGTCGCCGAGCAGGACGCCTCCTTCGGTCCCGGGCTGCACGATCGTGACCCCGACCGGTGCTGCGAGCTGCGCAAGGTGGCTCCGCTGGACCGCGCGCTGGTGGGTTATGACGCCTGGGCCACCGGGCTGCGCCGGGCCGAGGCACCGACTCGGGCCAGCACTCCGGTGGTGTCCTACGACGCCAGGCGGGGCAAGGTGAAGGTGGCCCCGATAGCGGCCTGGAGCGATCGCGACGTCGAGGACTACATCGCCGCGCACGGCATTCTCACCAATCCGCTGGTGACGTCGGGCTACCGGTCGATCGGCTGCGCCCCGTGCACCCGGGCGGTGGCTCTCGGGGAGGACCCGCGGGCCGGGCGCTGGGCGGGGTCGGCCAAGACCGAGTGCGGGATCCACCGATGAGCCGGGGGGTGACCGTCTGGCTGACCGGGTTGTCCGGGGCGGGCAAGACGACGATCGCCGACGCCGTCGCCGGGCGGTTGCGCGCGGTCGGCCGGGAGGTCGAGATACTGGACGGTGACGAGCTGCGCCGTAGCCTGTCCGCCGGGTTGGGGTTCTCCCGCGAGGACCGGGACACCCATGTGCGCCGGGTCGGATTCGTGGCCGAGCTGCTCGCCCGGCACGGGGTCGTGGCGCTGGTTCCGGTGATCGCCCCCTACGCGGCGACCCGCGACGAGGTGCGATCCCAGCACGACGCGCACGGCACCGGCTACCTGGAAGTGCACGTCGCCACCCCGCTGGCCGAGTGCCGCCGCCGCGACGTCAAGGGCCTCTACGCCCGGGCTGCAGCCGGTGAGCTGACCGGCCTGACCGGCGTCGACGACCCCTACGAGGACCCCGACAAACCCGACCTCCGCCTAGACACCACCGGCTTGGACCTCCCCACAACAACCCACCGAATCCTCACCTTACTCACCCAGAGGGGCGTGACATGACCATCCTGACCCGCATTCAGCGGGCTCAGCGGGGTAATTCGGGTGCCGATAACCCCGCTGAGCCCGCTGAATGCGGGAGGTCACTGGAGTCTGAGGCGGTGCATGTGATTCGGGAAGTTGTCGCTGAGTGCGATCGGGCGGTGTTGTTGTTCTCTGGGGGGAAGGACTCTGCGGTGCTGTTGCATCTGGCGTTGGGTGCTTTTCATCCGGCGCCGTTGCCGTTTCCGCTGCTGCATGTGGACACCGGGCACAACTTTCCCGAGGTGATCGCCTACCGGGACCGGCTGGTCGCGGATCTGGGGTTGCGGCTGCACGTGGCGGCGGTGCAGGACTGGATCGACGACGGGCGGCTGACCGAGCGCCCGGACGGCACCCGCAACCCGCTGCAGACCGTCCCCCTGCTGGACACCATCACCGAGCATCGCTTCGACGCCGTCTTCGGCGGCGCCCGGCGCGACGAGGACCGGGCCCGGGCCAAGGAGCGCATCGTCAGCCTGCGCGACGCCTTCGGCGGCTGGGATCCGCGCCGGCAGCGTCCGGAGTTGTGGAGTCTCTACAACGGCCGGCACACCGCCGGCGAGCACGTCCGGGTCTTCCCGCTGTCCAACTGGACCGAGCTGGACGTGTGGCGCTACATCGCGCGGCGCGACGTGCCGATCCCGGGCATCTACTACGCCCACCAGCGGGAGGTGTTCGAGCGCGACGGGATGTGGCTGACCGCCGGTGAGTGGGGCGGCCCGCGGCGCGGGGAGCGGTTGCTCACCAAGTCGGTGCGCTACCGCACCGTCGGCGACGCCTCCTGCACCGGCGCAGTGGAGTCCACCGCCGCGACCATCGACGAGGTGATCGCCGAGGTGGCCGCCAGCCGGATCACCGAGCGCGGTGCCACCCGGGCCGACGACCGGCTGTCGGAGGCCGCCATGGAGGACCGCAAACGCGAGGGCTACTTCTGATGGGAGGTCTGCTGCGGCTGACCACCGCGGGCTCCGTCGACGACGGGAAGTCCACGCTGGTCGGGCGGTTGTTGCAGGACACCCAGTCGATCCTGGCCGACCAGCTGGCCGCAGTGGACCGCGCGACTCGGGCCCGGGGGGGCGTCGAGCTGGACCTCGCGCTGCTCACCGATGGGCTGCGGGCCGAGCGGGAGCAGGGCATCACCATCGACGTCGCCTACCGCTACTTCGCCACGCCGACCCGGACGTTCGTGCTGGCCGACTGCCCAGGGCACGTGCAGTACACCCGCAACACGGTCACCGGGGCGTCGACCGCCGAGCTCGCCGTGGTGCTGGTCGACGCCCGCAACGGCCTGGTCGAGCAGACCCGCCGGCACCTGGCCGTCGCCGCGTTTTTGCGGGTGCCGCACGTGGTGCTCGCGGTGAACAAGATGGACCTGGTGGCCTTCGACGAGCCGACGTTTCGCCGCATCGAATCCGAGTTCACCGCGGCGGCGAATTCTTTAGGTGCACCCAACGTGGTATCCGTGCCGGTGTCGGCGTTGCACGGGGACAACGTCGCGGTCCGTAGCGCACACATCCCGTGGTATCTCGGACCGACGCTGCTCGAGCACCTGGAAGCGGTGCCCACCGGGCGGGACGCGGTGGCCGAGCCGATGCGCTTCCCGGTGCAGCTGGTGCTGCGCCCCCGCACCGCTTCGCATCCGGACTACCGGGGCCTGGCCGGACGGGTCGCCTCCGGGGTACTCGAGGTCGGCGACGACGTCATCGCACTGCCCTCGGGTGGGCGGTCCACCGTGCGTGGCATCGACAGCCCCGACGGTCCGCTGCTGCGCGCGATCGCCGGGCAGTCGGTCACCGTGTTGCTCGCCGGTGAGATCGACGTCGGGCGCGGCGAGGTACTGGCGCATCCGGGGCAGCAACCGCGGGTGGTCACCGAGCTTTCCGCGGACCTGTGCTGGCTGGCCGACCGGCCCCTGCGGGCCGGGGCGCGAGTGCTGGTCAAGCACGGCACCCGGACCGTCCGGGCGATCGTCACCGAGCTGACCGGGCGGCTGGACCTGCACACCCTGCGCCACGGTGATCCACCGGCCGCACTGGAGCTCAACGAGATCGGCGGCGCCCGGATCCGGCTGGCCGAGCCGCTGGCGGTGGACTCCTACGCGGTGGATCGGCACACCGGCGGCTTCCTCGTGATCGACGCCGCCGACGGCAACACCCTCGCCGCCGGACTGGTCGGACCACACTGAGCCCGCGCTGGTATGGCTGATCTGGCTCAGCCTGTATGGTTGAGCTGTGAAGACCACGCTCAACCTCGATGACGCCCTCATGCAGGCCGCCCGGGAACACGCCCGGCGAATGGGCGTGACGCTGACCGCCCTGATCTCCGATGCCCTGCGCAGGACGCTTGCGCAACCAGCGCCGGCCGAATTCCGCCTTGATCTCCCGGTCACCCAGGGCAAGCGGATGCCGACCGTGGACATCGACAGCAACGCCGCGCTCGAGGAGTATCTCGACCGCTTTGAGCAGCCGTGATCGCAGTCGATACGAACGTCCTGATCTACGCCAACCGTGCCGAGCTTCCGCTGCACGCGGTCGCTCGCACCCGGCTGACCGAACTCGCGGAGGGCGCTGTTCCGTGGGGGCTGCCGGTGGTGGCCGCCTGGGGGTTTGCTCGCATCGTCACCCAGCCGATCTTCGACCCGCCGACCCCGATCCGCCAGGTGGTCGAGTTCATCGACCATCTGCTGGACAGCCCGACCGTTCGGGTGCTCAGCCCGGGTGCGCGGCATTGGGAGCTACTCAGGGCGGTCCTTGACGAAGGTCAGGTACGAGGCGGGTTGGTCACCGGCGCCGTCATCGTCGCCCTGTGCCGTGAGCATGGTGTCGACACGGTGCTGTCCAACGACCGTGACTTCGACCGTTTCCCGGGCGTCCGGGTCGCCCGGCTCGGTTCTTGACAGCAGCGAGCGACACTGATCGACCGCGAGAACCGCAGCGAATCGTGCACCGCCAGGCTGCTCGGCGCCGGAGGCGAGACGGTGGAGCTGCCGCGCTCAGTCCGTGAGGCGTTGGTGCGCGCCGTCCGCGAAGCTGACGTGTTGAGCCACAGACGAGCCCGAAACGCCGAGCGGCGCTTGACGAGATGAGCGCCGAGGCCGAAAGACTGGGCCTGCACTACTGACCGGCAGTTTCTGGCGCTAACTGGGCTCCCGACGTGGTTCCCTCCGCCGTCCTCGACGCGTGCCGGCGTTCCCGCTCTGCTGGCCTACTTCTTACTCCGAACGTAATGGGGACGATCCCGGCATCGTTGTTCCCGGTCGATGCCGACCCTCGGCGCCCGTCGTTGCGGTTTGACACCTTGAGTATGAATTCTTACTATTTCGGTATGAAAGCAGTGGTGTCCGAGAAGGGCCAGGTCACGATCCCCAAGCAGTTGCGGGACCGGCTCGGTATCCGGCCGGGCGAAGTGCTGGAGTTTGAGGAGGACGACGGCCGCCTCGTCGCGGTCAAGCAGCAGCGACGGGCACCGCTGGACCTCGTCTACGGAATTCTGCAGGGTGTCGGCACCACTGATGAACTCATGACCGAGCTTCGCGGCCCAGCCGAACTACGGTGATCACCGCAGTGGACACCTGCGTGCTCCTCGACGTGTTCACCGCGGACCCCACCTTCGGGCCGGCGTCACGGGAGCGCCTCGGCGCGTGCCTCGCCAGTGGCCCGGTGCTCGTGTCCCCCGTGGTGTGGGCCGAGACCGGCGCGTTCTTCCCGGAATCGGACAGCGCCGAAGCCGCCATCACAACGTTGGGTGCGGAGTTCTGCCCACTGGACAGGCGAAGCGCTGACCTGGCCGGGCATGCCTGGCGCAGCTACCGCCAGCGCGGCGGCTCCCGGCAACGGGTGGTCGCCGACTTCCTCATCGGTGCCCACGCAAGTCTGCAAGCAGAGCGACTATTCACCCGCGACCGAGGCTTTTACCGCAGGTACTTCCCTGACCTCACGGTGGTTGACCCGACCGCCACCTGATGGCCGATGTGCAGGGTGGGGCAGAGTCCGCGCACCACGCAAGAGAGGGCAGCCTGCGCCGGTGGCTGCAACACCCGGAAGCACTGCTGCTGACCGAACTGTCGATGACGAACAAGCTGATCGTCGGCCGCCCAAGCCGTGAGCTTTACCCGATCCACCACGACGGCGTCCTCGCGGGGAGCGTCGCAGTGCACCAGCGCGGATCGGCCCGGTACCGTGTGGCCCGCCGCGCTGGCGGTGAGCGCCGGACCGGTACCGCTGAGATGGGTCTGCTCGACGAGGACCATGGAGACGCCTGTGTTCCGGCCGCAGAAGGCATCCGAGTAGGTCGCGATCCGGACATACCCAGACAGGCAGGTGAGGGATGCCGCAGGTCTCAGTCGTTGCAGTGGGTGCGGACCAGGTCGTGTTCGCCCTGCATACCGAGGTGAGATGGCTGACCAGGGACCTCGTCCATGACCTCGGCGATGCTCCCCCGGAGGTGGGTCAGGTCGGGGAGCTGGAGGAGGACTCCTCGGGTTGGATCTTTGCAGTGGATCCGGATTGGCGCGTCGAGTTGTGTGACCTGAAAGCGGTCGGCAGGCCAGAGCTGATGATCTTTCAGGTGAACGACCCGAAGACCGTCATTGATCTGACCGATTATGGCGTACCGCTCACGATGAAGAACAAGGCAGCGAGGTTGAAGTTCTGGCGGCTTATCCGCTGCGACAGAGAAAATACTGTCGTGCCGGACCAGGCGCGGCTACACGGGCATTTCAATCATCCGAACCTGGCGTCCTGGGTGGCAGAAATCGAGCAGGAGGCTGCCGCCAGGGAGCAGCGACAGCTGGACAGGAAGCTCCTCCAGCGTAAGCGGGAATCAGCGGAGAAGTCGCAGGACCACTTCATCAACCCGTATACCTTCGTGCCATTCCCGGCACAGCCCCCGCAGCGTGGTCAGCCGCATGGCCATCACACACTCGCGGAGCAGGAAAAGAAAGCCCGTTTCACCGGCAGGATCACGGCGCGCCTGGTGACCCGGTCGCCGCTGTTGGTACGCAACATCGACTCGGCCGCACCGACCGCTGACGATGTTGACGATGTTGCGAGGGCACCACGGACGGGCGCAAACCGGCTGTTCATCCCCGGATCGTCGCTACACGGTGCGATTCGCTCGCTGCACGAAACTCTCACCGGCAGCTGCCTGCGGGTCTTCGACCCCGACTTCGTGCCTGTCTATCGGGACGTCGCCAGCGATAAGCTGCGAAAAGGCTGGGACTTGGGCGTGGTTGACCAGGTCGACGACGCCGGCCGTCCGACCGAACTCACCCGCTGCGACGAAACCAGATGGGTTCCCCTGGAGACACTGGTGGGGGCAATACCTGACCGCGGTGTAGTGACAACGGGGCAACGCTTCAATCTCGACGAGAACGAATTCTCTCAACAGCATGGCAGAAAGGTCTACGGGAAAACAGCGGTGGCGACTCTCGACCTGCAGGGAACGTGGGTCGTGCTCGTCACCGACGATGGAGCCAGGAACCAGAAATACCCGTATTACTGCGCGGTGGGGCGCCTGCCCACTACGCCGACGCCGATCGCACTGACCGATCGCGCGTGGCAGGAGTATCTGCGTGCTGTGGAGGACGCCAAACAGTGGTTCGCCAGCGAGCAGACCCCGCCGAACTTCACGGCTGAGCGTGCGCGGCTCGACCAGCCGGGCACCAGCATCGGCGACGTGATCGGTGGTCCCCAACTGGCACGAGGTCACGGTCGCTGGTTGCGGCCACGTCGGTGGATTCATCGAGGTCAAGTGGTGTGGCTCGGGCCGAGCAAGGGCCGGCTCGTGGACGGTATGGCGCTGTCCTATCTGTGGCGGACTGCGGGTCAGGGTAGTACCGGCGAGCGCCTGCCTGATGACGGATTCCACCCGTGCCACGACCCGTGTCGGCTGTGCCCGAGTTGCCGGGTGTTCGGCAGCGCCGATGTGCGTGATGTGCGCGAGCAAGGGGTCGACCGTCGGCTCGCCGAGCAGCGCAGCTACCAGGGGCACGTTCGGGTGCTGGACGCGGTGCTGGAGTCAGGCGGTGCGACCGAGGAGGTCGAGTTGCCTGCGATGGGATCACCCCGGCCGGGGTCCGGGCAGTTCTATCTCGATGACCCGCAGCACAGCAAGGAAAAGCTGGACTATCAGAAGCCCCGCAACAGGTGGGGTACTCTGGACCCGCTTCGGCCTCGTCACCTGCGGGGCCGGAAGTTCTACTGGCACACCGACCCGCAGACTGATGAGCAGCGTCAACGGTGGCGAGCGCACGATCACGCTCCGGCCCGCGGCAAGAAGGTCGAGCTGGTCGCCGCAGGCAGTTCCTACCGGCTGGACGTGGTGTTCGACGGGTTGGCCGACGCTGAGATCGGCGGCCTGGTCGCCACGCTCCAACCCGATCGCTTGTTCGCCACGCAGCAGCAACCGCTGCCGTATCCGGTCATCGGCGACCCGGAGTACGCCATCCACGTCGGCGGCGGCAAACCGCTCGGCCTCGGCTCCTGCCAGGTCAAGGATCTGCGGATCATCGCCGACAGTGTCGAGTCCCGGTATCTGGGTGCTGAGCAGCCGATGCTCGATCCGGCCGACCTCATCACAGCTTTCGTCACGGACCGGGGCGATCCGGGTTCCACCTGGCAAGACGTGGCTGCGGCGTTGCACACCGGCCACGTCGACTGGCGCATCGTCTCCTACCCCACCGCTACGTCATGGGCGGACAGTGCTGGGACCTGCTCTGGCAAGAAACAACATGAGGCATTCGAGTGGTTCCAGCAGACCACCGGCGAGGACTTGAAGAAAGGCCGGCAACGACCGTTCGTCCCGTTGCCGTCAGTGTCGGATATCGCTCCGGTGCTGCCGGTGGACGTCAAGGAGGGCAGGTGACGGTCTACCTCGACATCAGCGCGAAACGTATCCAGGCGTACCTGGCCCGCACACCCCGCTTGCGAGGCAGGCGGGGCGCCTCCGCGCTACTCGAGTACGAGATGTTGCACGGGTGGACCGAGGGTGCCTGGTCACGGCACGCGCAGGTCAACGACGAGGGCAAGAAGATCGACGGGGTGCTCTCCCTGCGCTTCACCGACCCGGGGGTCGATGACCTCACCGTCGACGCCGTGATGACCGAGACCGCGACGTTGTTGCAGCGTCTGGCGCCGGGAGCCGAATGGGACGTGCATGTGCGTCACGGGGACGGCTACCGGCAGGCACTGCGCGACGGCGCGGCCGCCGAGCGCGCCGGGCAACATCTGTTGCCCGGCGGTTCGACACGGTACCTACCGCTACCGGCCGCACCGAACGAAGTGCCTGTCGTGCGGTACTGCGAGACCTGTGGTCTTGACTCGGCGGTGCGCATGGGGCAGGTGGAATCGGCGGATGCAGGCGGTGACAAGAAGGAGAAGGCGTTGTGCGCCGACTGCTCCCGCCGTTTCCTGGAGGGCGGGTACCGGACCGACCCCCACAACTGGGACGAAGCCCGGAAGCGCTGGCAGAAAAAAATCGCGCCAGACGGGCTCGACGCTGAACGAAAACTGCGCGTCGGTGTGGAGCAGGTCAAAGACATGAAAGCCGGAGCGTTAAAAGTTGTCGAGAATTTCGATGATCTCGCAACTCTCGGTTCAGGCGACGCGAACCACCTGTGCACCGTATTCATCGACGGCAACCGGTTCGGCGCTCTGTTCACCGCGTTGAAGGACGCTGACGTCAGCCTGCGGAAACTCTCGACTGATCTCAGCGAGGCGGTCCGGGATGCGCTGATCGTCGCCACAGCGGACGTGACCGGTGAGACAGACACCTATCTGCCGGTCATCCCGCATCTCATCCGCGGCGACGACCTGCTCGCGTCGGTCACCGCCGACCGAGCGTGGGACTTCATCGTGACGTTCCTCGACGACTATCACCGGCGGACGGCCGTGCTGGCTGCCGGTTACCGACAGCGCACTGACACCAAGATCCCAGATCCCACCGCATCAGCCGGGCTGGTATTCGCCCATTACAAGTACCCGTTCGCTAACTGCCTCGACCTGGCCGAGACAGCGCTGCGGCGGGCGAAGTCGCAACACAATGCCTTGGAGCCGGCGGTGTGCTGGGTAGACGTCACCGAGGACGGCCCGGAGCTGCTTTCGTCACGTTCCGCTCCTGGCCTGAAAACGCTGGCCGATCATCGAGCCACCCTCGACGGGCTGTGGAAGAAGATTCCGCCGTCCGGTCGGGCCCAACTGGCCAGGACCGCGAGGAACGGCGACGACACCGCGGTGGCCGCGCTCGCACACCGGCTCGACCACATCAGTCTGATCCGGCCGTTCCAGCTGCCGGAGCCACCGATGCCGCTGGTCGACGCTCTGGTGTTGGGGAGGTGGTGGCAGTGCCGGCGGACCGTTTGACCTTCGAGGTCACCTTCCATGGGCCGGTCCGCGTCGGCCGGGGCCGCGCCGGCGTCGGGGTGGACGACACCGTCGATCCGGACGTGATCGTGCCGGGCTCGTCCCTGAAAGGGCTCATGCGCGCCGAGGCATCCAACTTGCTCGGCAGCCGCAAAGCCGACCTGGTCGGCGAGGTCTTCGGCAAGGAAAGGCAGGCCAGTCCGTGGCACTGGAACGACATCCGTGCCACTGGTGCGGATGACGACCGGGTGAGAGCCGGAGCCCGTATCCGCGTCGACAGCACGACCGGCACCACCGTCGATGGTGGGCTGTTCTCGGCGGAGTACCGCTGGCCACGAACCGCCCGGTTCGACATCCAGCGTTTCGCCGCGCTCACCGACCAGAACCAGGAACGCCACGAGCTGGTGCTGTGGGCCGCGGCCCTGTCCGTGCACAGCGTCGGCGCCGACCGCAATCGCGGTTATGGCTGGGTCGATGTCACCCGGGTAGGCGTGGAGCCGGACGAGACGTTCCTTGCCCGGGTGACCGATCTGTTGGGAGTGCGATCGTGATCCGGGTCAAGGTACGAGCCGAGCAGCCGCTGCACCTGGGTTCCCAGCTGGACGCCGGATGGCTCACCGACACACATCGCTTCGTACCCGGCAGCGTGCTGCGTGGGGCGCTGGCGGCGATCTGGCTGGCCGAACACCGTCTTCCGCAGCTCAAGACCACTGACGACGTGGAATTCCACCAGCTCTTCGAGGGTGGGGTGCGGTTCGGGCCGCTCTACCCGAGCGACGACGCGCTGCGCCCGCTGTCGGTGTTCGGCTGCAAGTACGCCAATAGCGAAAACTGCCGCAGGTTCACCCACGACGCCGCATTCGACGGCGCGGCCCCCGCCGACTGCCCGGCCTGCGGCTCCCCGGTGGAGGCGAGCAATGGCCATGTCGACGGTGCCCAGGTCGTCGAGCACACTCGAGTGCAGCTCGATGAGCGCGAACGCGCCGCTGAGGGCCAGCTCTACACCCGCCGCGCGCTACGTGCCGGGACGTGGCTGACGGGGCTCATCGACGGCGACCCGGATCGCGAGCTGGCCTGGCTGATGCAGACCGAGCGGTCGGTCCGGCTCGGCGGGCGGCGCTCCACGTCCGGCCTGGCCACGCTGTCGGCCGGCGTCGAGGCACTCCCGACGTCGTTCACCGGCTTCGTGCCCGACCAACGGCGGCTGGTCGTCCGGCTGCTGGCGCCGGGGATCTTCGTCGACGACCTGGGCCGCCCGTCGTGGCTACCGGACATCACCGAACTCTCAGCGATGCTCGGTGTGCCGGTCGCGTTCGACGCGGCGTTCGCCCGCCCCGCTGTCGTCTCCGGCTGGCACGCCGTGAGCAACCTCCCGAAGCCGCGCGACTTCGCCGTCGCCGCCGGATCGGTGTTCGTGCTGCGATTCGATGAGAACCTGCCCGACCACGCAGGTCTGCAGCGGCTGTGGCACACCGGGCTCGGGCTGCGCCGCGTCGAGGGCAACGGCTGGATCACCCTGCAACGCTGGAGTGCACCGGCCCTGCCGAGAGCGGAACGCAAGCCCCCGCCGGATGCGGTGCACGACCTGTTCCTGCAGATCGTCGGCTACGGGGTCGGCCCTACCATCGTCGATGATCTGCGCGGCTGGGCGCAGCAACGACACGTCGGCGCCCCCCAGACGGCGGACGACGTACTGGCCAAGCAGCGCTACTCGCGGCTTTCCCCGGAAGCCCTCGATACCGTCCGGGCCGCGTTCGCCCTGTCCGCCGACGACGCCGAGCGGCTGGCCCGACGAATCGACGAGTGGACTCGTAGCCGCACCTCGGCCAGGGGACGCATCGCATGACCACCATCGGGCTCATCCGCATCGACCTCGTTCTCACCTCTGCGGGTGGAGTGACGGCCCCGGAGCTTGCCGACATCGCGGTCGACCTGCCGCTGAGCCGTCGTCGTGGCCATGATTCGACCGGCGACGAGGTGTGGGTACCACCCACATCGCTGGCTGGATCACTTCGCGCGCACCTCGGCGAGGACCAGGCCGAACACTGGTTCGGCTCAGCCCCGCCGGTTGGCCGGGCGAGCGGTGCGCGACTTGAGCCGTCCCGGGTTCGGTTTCTCGGCTCCCACACCATCCTGCCGCACAACCCGGCCGTGCGTCACTCCACCGCCATCGATCCCAGGCGCGGATCCGCCCTCACGTCGAGCTTGCGGGTGCGTGAGGTGGCGCCCGCCGGTACCACCGTGTCCCTCTTCCTGCGCCTGAATCAGCACCACTGCACCGATGATCTCGACGAGTTCACCCGCGCAGTGCAGACCTGGCAGCCGGTCATCGGCAGGGGCCGGTCCACCGGACACGGGCGGGCGAGGGTCACCCGGATCGCCTGGCGCAGGCTCGACCTCCGCACCGCGGCCGGGCTGCGGCTGTGGCTCACCGCAGGACGCGACGGGCTCTTCCCCGCCGGGGACGGCTGGGACGAGATCCGCACACCCACCGCGCCGCACGATCCCGAGTCAGAGCTTGATCTTCGGTTCATCATCATCGGCGCGCTGCACCTCGGTGCCGGCACCACGCCATCCCGCGACGGCCGCACCCAGAACGAGATCGAGCAGGAGGCCGGCAAGCCCCTGCTACCGGGCACCACCTGGAAGGGTCTGTTGCGTTCCCGTTGCGGCTACATCCTGCGTTCCTGCGGTCGCACCGCCTGCCTCGCGCCGGCCGATCCCAGCTGTGGTGCCTGCAAGCTCTGCGACCTGTTCGGCTGGACCGGCACCGGTGAAGGGGTGGGCATGCCGACCGGCCGGGTCGGGCGGCTCAGCGTCCACGGCAGCGTCATCGACGGCACCGTGACGCACCGCTACCACGTCGGTATCGACCGGTTCACCGGCGGCGCCCGGCGCGCTCTGCTGTTTCGCGACGAGGTCGTTGCCGAGGGCACCCTCTCGCTGCGGGTGGAGATGACGAACCCGGCCGATCGTCTCTCACCGGCTGAGCGTGGCCTGCTGCTGCTTGCGGTGCGCGACCTGCACGACGGCCTCATCGGCGTGGGGCGGGCAACCACCCGTGGTTACGGCTCGCTGCGGCTCACCGATGACAGCGCGGCGGTGCTCGATGAGCTCGCCCCAGCACACCCCACCGGGTCCGCAGCGCTGGCCCTGCTGCGAGGAGAGCCCAGATGAGGGAAACCGTCGAAGGTGAGCTCACCAGCAAGGGCTGGATCGGCTGGATCGACGTGCTCGATGTGCTCGGCGAGGACGAGTGTCTCTGGGTCGACCTGGGCGGGGTCCACCAAGGGTCCGCTCCGGCACAGTTACCGGTGGGAACCACCCACCTATGGTCGTGGCGGCATGACCGGTGGACGCGGGTGCGCTTCGACGGTGACCGCGTTCTCGCGACAGTGCTCACCGCACACCGAAATGCACAGGGCAAGGAAGTCACGGCCCGTATTTCCGACGGTCTACCCTGGGGTCGAGAC
Source organism: Pseudonocardiaceae bacterium (assembly GCA_050700055.1). Taxonomy (GTDB): domain Bacteria; phylum Actinomycetota; class Actinomycetes; order Mycobacteriales; family Pseudonocardiaceae. The sequence continues at coordinate 86,459 of JBOHGE010000008.1, read as the reverse complement.
TCACGCGCTGCGGAGTGGGAGCGCAATGTCACTTTGGTGGTGACCGAAGGCCCCGCCCCCGTTACCTTCGTCGAGATGCACTCCGCCCCCCGCGGACCGCTCCGACAATGAGCGTCGTTCGCTTCCACGCCGCTCGCTGGGCAGCTGCGTTATTACTCGCCATCGGGACGGCCGGGTCTGCCGCATTCGGCCCGGAATTCATCAAGTCGATGATTCCCCAAGTAGGGCAGAAGTGGTGGTTCCTCGGCCTGTCGATACTCGCCATTACCGTCACCGCCATGGGACTATGGCAACGTCGGAAGGCCATCGAACTCGACACTGTAGGCATCGTCGTCGCCGCCCTGGACCCCGAGAATGAGTCAGGCGGCCAGGCACTGTACACCAACGCACGCCAGTACTCCCAAAGCTCCTTCGTGGCCCCGGTCGCACCATTCATGGAGCGACTTCCCGTCGACCGCGCGGCCGCGGCGGCGCAAATAGACAGCCTCGGGGACCGGGTCAACGAACTGATCAGCTTTGCCGAGGAGCTTGCCCCCTCGGCGTCCCGCCTGCACCTTGTTCTTGTCATGCGCAACGCAGCAGCCTTCCGGCTCGGAATGAAGCTGGGCAAGCAGCACCGAAAGCCTATCGTCGTCCACCACAGCGACGCCCACAGGACATTCGCTGCGTCACGACTGATCGATTTCGACAGTTCCGTGCCCGACGGACTGACCTCATCTGCGCTGTCAGTCGACGGGGGCTGCCCCGACCGCGCCTGCCTGCTACTCAACCTGCAAGGACGTGGCGACGCCACCCTCGATCGAGCCAAACACACGTGCTTTGAGCTAGGCGTCGGCCGCATCGTGGAAGTCCGGTACCACCGAGATCGGCTGCCGAGCGACCAGGCCACTTTCGAAGGCGTAGTGCAATTCACCCTCACAGCTTGGCAGAACCACCGACCGAGCCCTGTCATCGGCGGATCAATCATCATGATCGACGGACCCGCGGTTATCGCCCTGGTGCTCGGAGCCCAATTCGCTGTCCATCCTGACGGCGCCTGGACACCCTACGAGTTCGATAGGAACACCGCCTCCTACATGGCATTCGCGCCTTGACGGAGGCGCCAACGGCATGGCGATCAGGCGTACAACACTCTGCGAGACAATTCCTGGTGGCTGGTCACGCAACTACCCTACTGCTCGACCCTGAGCGCTTTGATGGCCCGGCAGTCCTGCTGCCGCGATCACGCGGTGTGTTCGGTCGAATAGCTCGATCGCCGTCACAGCGACCGCGATGATGCTACTCATCGTGCCAGCACCTCAACCCGACAGGAAGAAACTGTAAAGTCCATCTGGAACGCCCCGGTTCCTGCCGGCAACCGGGCACAGATCGCCTGGCGGTGTGCGAGCGGTCCGGTACGACGTCGACACGCGGGGAGCACTCGCATGCAGGTCAGAACCCCTACGCTCCACCATCTCACGGTTGTGCTTACGGCGTGTCGTGGCCCGCTGCCACCACCCCTCGCACAGGCCGGTATACTCCCAGGTCACAGGCTCGTTTTTTCACGAGCCCTGATTCCGGCCCCTGCGGCCGAATCCCATTGAGGCAAAGAGCAGTCCGCGCTACGCCTGCCGGATCTCGCGGTCTGATTCCGGCCCCTGCGGCCGAACCCCATTGAAGCCTCGAGCTGGGCCTCGCGGCAGTCACACGCGGTCCTCTGATTCCGGCCCCTGCGGCCGGACCCCATTGAGGCCCGTAGAAGCGCTCCGCCTGGCCCGGGTCGCGCTCGACTGATTCCGGCCCCTGCGGCCGGACCCCATTGAGGCATGAACGGTGACCGGCAGGGTGCCTTGGCGGACGCCGACCGGGCCGCGGTGGCCGCGCGGCAACGGCGGGACAACCCAGGACTGGCTGAGGCACTCACCCTGAGTGTGCTGGCGTCACGCGATCCCGCTATGAATAGCGTCCCGCTCCGGGAGGCGATCGAGATCTGCCACGAGACGGGCTGCCACCTGAGGGAGGCCACCACACGGATCGCGGCCGATCGCATCGGTGCGGTCATCCCTCACCCCGACGCGCACTGTGGGGAACAGATGCTGCGGGGCCACGACGTCGATGTCGACTCACCAAGAGCCGCGGGACCGCTCAGCGTGCTGGCCCGTTCCTCACCCGCACTGTCCATCCGAAAACTCGGAGTGTTCAAGATGATCAGGGACGGGATCCCGATTCCGAACACTGCATGGCAGTCGAAAAAGACGGGGGACCTGCTGAAGATCCTGGTGGCCGCCGCCGGCCGACAACCCCGTGAGCAACTGATGGAGCTGCTGTGGCCGGGAGTGGACCCGACTGTGGCGGGCAAACCGGCTCTCCATCCTACTGTCCACAATCCGCGACGTGCTGCAACCCCAGCCCGCGGGGACACCCCGCTGGCGGCCACTGACGGCGCGGTCGCACTGAATCCTGCCCAGGTCCCCATCGACGTCGAGGACTTTCTCTCCCGAGCCAACGCGGCTTTCGACGCCTACCGGGCAGGAAGTCCTCATGCGACCACTCGGCGTGCTGTTCCACGCAGGCCGACTCGGCGAGGCCCGCCGGCATTACGAGAACTACGTCCGCCGGATGGCCGAGATCGACGTCCGGCCGTGCCCATTCCCGGAGATGACCTCACAACACGTGATCACACGCTAGCGAACGGGACTGGCGTCGATGGGTTCTCGCCGGTGGATTCAGTGCCGGAGGGGATTGGTGAGGGGCCGGCGATCTGGGTCGATGATTGCGGGTGGCCGGAATTCGACGCGTCCGCCCTGGATGGTGATGTCCCAGCCTTGGAGGTGGACTTGCTGGTGGTGCATGGTGCACAGCAAGCAACAGTTGTGCACGGACGTCTCTCCACCGTCAGCCCAGTGCCGGGCGTGGTGTGCGTCGCACACTCGGGGCGGCCGGTTGCAGCCGGGAAACGAGCATCCGCGGTCTCGGGCGACCAGCGCGCGGCGGATGCCCAGGGGGACGGTGCGCATAGCACGGCCGACGTCTAGCGGCTCGGAGTCACCGCCCAACACCACCGGGATGAGTTTGCCGTCACAGGCCAGCCGACGGGCGACGTCGGCGCTGATCAGCTGGCCGTAGTCCAGGGTGGCGGTACCCAGTCCGGTGCGCAGTGCGTCCCAGTCAATAGTCACGGTCAGATGCGGGGGCTCTCCGGCTGTGCTGGGGAACTCGTCAGCGGCGCGGGCTCGCTCGCACAACTCGATCAGCGCGTCAGCCTGGCGTTGCGGGACGCTGCGGTCATCGGGGACATCGTCGGTGACGGGGCGGCGGGCGGCAAGTTGCTCGATCAACGCACGAACCATGCTGCCGTGCTCAGGATCCAGCCAGCCCTCCAACCCCAGGCGCCCATCACGGCGATCCTTCAGCCACAGCTCTCCCCTGGCTAGATCGACCAGCGCGGGATCCTCAGCAGGCTCGGGGCCGTCCGGGTCCAGGACATCAAGCATCCGCTGCGCGATGATGCGCAACCGGCGGGGATCGAAGTCCCGGGCGTGTCCTGCCAGGTCCGCTTCGACGCGCTCCCTGGCGGGCTCGGGCACCGACGTGGGTATCAGAACCATGGTCTCGGTGATCACCCGCAGCTGCCCGGTACCGATCTGACCCTCCGCCAGGGCCGCCGCAGTCGCCGGCAGCCGCGGTGGCAATGTCTCGCCGGTCATCGCCCGGCGGGAGCCCACCATGGCCGCGTGCTCGGTCCGGGTGAGTGCCTCAGCGGCGGAGACTCTCAGCATGGCCGACAGCATTCGTGAGGTGGTGCCGAATCCGGTGCGGCCGGCGATGCCGCGGGCTTCGGTTTCAGCGACCACATCCAGCATCACCGAATGCGCGGTGCGGGACAGCTCCTCGATCTGCCGCAACGCGTGCACAATCTCGTCGTCATGCAGACCGCGCAGGCCGCCGCGCACGTTCTCGAGACAACTCGAGATCACCTGCACAGGGTCGCTGATAGCTGCGGTCACGCCCCGATTCTCGCACCCACCCCTGACAAAACCGGGCCATCGCGAGCCCCAGCGTTCCTGCTCGTTGGCCAAGGCGACGTCGCGGAGCGCGGGATAGTCGAGGGACTCCTGCACGCACCGGGCGAACAGCCACGAGATCATCCGGTGGGAATCGAGGCCGAGCAGATCAGCCATTCGCCGGGCCAGGCCAGCGAGATCAGCGGCTAACCGCGCACAGTTGAGCAAGTGCTGCAGCGGGTCATAGGCGGGGTCGCCCACGTAGGGCTTGGGGTCGATGACCAGCCACGGCTCACGTTGCACCGCCAGGACGTTCCCGGCATGCAGCGCGCCTCGAACTCCGCGGCCCAGGCGTCGCACCTGACCTACAGGAGCCGGAACGGGTACCCCCGGGAGGGCTCGCTCACAGTCGATGCAGCAGGTGAGCGATGATCGTGTCCTGCTCAGGCTCCGGCAGTACAGACTCCAGCGCCAGCCGGCAGTGCTCGAGTAGGAGCGCGGTAGTCGGGCCGCAGACGTGAGAGTTGTGCAGCAAGACTCGCACCGCGGCCTGCCCAGGCTCGCCGGCCGTGCGCCTCATGAACAGTCTCATCATGGCTCCAGGCGACCTTGAACACGAACTCCTGGCCAGTGCCGTCCGTCACCGGCGCTACCCACGAGCACTGGCCGCCAGGCTGGTACGGCTCGCCCACGCGAAGTGACCACCGCCCAGCCAGCTCATCCATGGGCTCCTCGCTGTATCAGGTGGGTTTGATGATCAAGTGGGTGTGGTCTCAGCGTGCAGGTCCTCCACTTAGGACAGAGCCTCCATCAGACCCGGGGTGGTTCACCTCCAGCGGACCTACGACCACGCTCTCGGCCGCCACAAGCCAGCTGGGCGTTTTATCATGTTTCGTATTTTTTGCCTTAATTTTTGTTCATTTTTCAGACTTTTACTGTTCATCTTCTGGGCGCAGGGTTCACGTATATCAACGATGTCGGACAGGTGGACCGGATCTCCGGTGACACCCGGCACCCGGCACCCGGCATTGGAAACGACCCCCGCCGCTGATCGTCAGCAGCCGTTCATGAGTGCCGCATGCTGCCGACAACCGGTATGCCGCACGAGAACTCGACCACAACGGATTCCAGCTTGAGAGTTCACCCTTTCAGGGGAGCACTACCTGGGACTTTGTCTGCCCTGGTTTCGTCGCAGAGGCACTGAGGACCCCCGATGGACCGAAGTTAATGGACAGTTCAATGGACAAGATCCGCTTGAGGGAGGCTGGTAACACCCCGCACGGCAGTCCGACGGCGCTCGTCGGGTGCTGGGAGTCCTGCGCATCTTTCGGGGGTGTGGACCTGTGGGTGATGGGGACGACGCGGCAGCAAAGGTCCATTCACGGGTTGAGCTGTGATGTCATGCCATGGAGGCTGTGGGAAGCCAGCAATCCCTCGGCCAGCCGAGCCCGGCCCAGCTGCCGGCCGGTCTCGTCTTGCAGCTCCACATCATGACGCTGCTCAGACCAGTACCTCATATATGTCACCCACCTAGCGACACAAGGTGATGACGGGCACCGTCACTGGTGTACACTCCGTAACTATCAATTTTGCTACCATTCGTACAACCTACCCCCGAGCCGGTGTTTGGATCTGTACTATAAGCCACAAAGGGGCCCCGGTCGTCACGGGAATTACCGATACATCGGACATATGCGGCGTATGAATTTCCTGGTCCAGAGTCACAGTGTACGGTATACGAAACACCTGCTTCAGAGATGTATCCTCGTGGGCAGTGTAGCGGGCCATTCACAGTCGCGCTCGACGGGGATGCGCTCGCGTGGCCACCGCCAACAAGAAGCGACACCATTAGCCCGACTACGAAAGGGGGGGAAATTTTTAGAGTTTTGCTCATGCTTAAAGTCTCCTTGGGCTCAAACGGTCGTAGCAACAGGAAATTATTTTAGCAGATTTTGATCTGCTATAGGTGCCCCCTCTGGGGTGTCCATTCACGGGTTGGGCTGTGATGTCATGGCGTGGAGGCTGTGGGGAGCCAGGGGTTGCCGGTGAGTGCGTGGTGGATGGCGTCGATGGGGCGGATGCCGTGGTTGCGGGCGCTGATGAGGTAGGAGCGACCGCGGCAGTAGTCGGCGAGGGTGGTGAGAGTGTGCCCAGTAGCCGGAGACAGCTTGACGTCGTTTGGGGCTTTTGAGGGCCTGCTCATTAGCGTGCACACAGCAGGGACGCGGGAGGTGAGAATGGCGGGCGCACGCTCGATTGGTGAGCCGCTGCGCCGTGCCCTGGCCGGTGCCCGGCTGCGGGATATCGACATCGCCCAGAGCCTGGGAGTCGACCCCAAGACAGTCCAGCGATGGCTGGGCGGCCGGGTGCCCAGCCATCGCTGGAACTGGCCGATCTGCTGAGCCTACACGAGTACGACTATGGCCCCATCTTGCCGGGGTGCCCTCGATCGGCCCTGAGGTCTATGCCACCTACCCGCACCGGGGCTCCGTCCCGCACGAGGTGTGGCGCCAGCTCTACGACAGCGCAGCACACCAGATCGGCATCCTGATCTACAGCGGCCTGTTCCTTGCTTAGGACGCCGAGATGATCCGCCTGCTCGGCGAGAAAGCCCGCGCCGGTGGGCGGTTTCAATCGGTCATGGCGACACAATGCTCCGCGATCAACTTTACGAACACCTCGGTCGGCTTCCGCCAGCTCAGTGTCCTGCGCGCAGGCACTGGCGCGCGTCGAGTCGTAATCACACTGCAGTAAGGCGAATTGCCGTAGTCACGCAGTGAGTTGCGCAACAGGTCGAAGGGCCGGTTCTACGGAACCCGGAACCGGCCCTTCGACCTGTCCCGATCCAGTCACGATCGTTTCAAGATCGTATGAATGTGTTGCGGATCCACGGGCGTCGCTACTCGGGGTGATCCGTCTGCACCGTCTGCGAGTGCTGCAGCCGCAGCCTGAGGTCCCACGGGCACGAGCAGGTTTCGCAGTGCGCGGGCGGCCGTCATGACCCCCTCCGCTGTCGAGCCGGCTCGATCTTCGCGAGTGAGCAGCAACGCGGCACCGTCGCGACGCCGCACGCGAACGTCGCCGCGGTCGGCCGATGCGCCACAGCCTTCGGGTCACGCTGGAGTTCGCTCCACTGCACCTCGACCGTCATGCCGACCGTCACCTCGCCCACAGATCCCGTCCAGCGACCCGAGCGGGCTGGATACCCCATGCCGAGCTTCGATCTGCTGCCACACGTGGACTCAACCCCACCCGAGCAGAACGTCCACCGGGATGCCCCCAACGCGTCCGACCTCGCGCAGCTCCCGCTCGAACTGCGTCCCGAGCGTCGCCTTGGTGCGTGGCCTGGCACGGGAAGGCTCCTTCAACCGGTGCAGCACGACGGCGATCTCGGGCGGCGCGTCCGCCGATCGCCATCGTGCTGCACCGGGTCATGATCACCCTGCAGTAAGGTCGAGTCACCGTAGCCAGGGCAGGACCGGATCGAGCCGGGCGACCTCAGCGGCTACGGCACGCCTGGTAGCACAGACTGGTCTGCGTGAGTACCCCGGCTGAGCGAATCTTCGCGCAGCGTACGGATGACGACGGTGCCGAGCTGCGGCACTTCCTGCCCGCGCAGGCTCGGCATCCGATGACGCTGACTCGAACAGCGGACCGGATCGCGGCCGGGACCGCATTGCGGGACGCGGTGGCCGACTTCGTCGATGATCTGCGGTGGGCGCGGGACGAGGACGACATCGTGCGGCGGATCACCGAGCGGCCGTGCGATGTCGATCCGCGCACCGACGCCTACCTCGCCGCGCTCGCCGAGTACTTCGCCAGTGCACACGAGGTCCCCGCACCACCCTGGGCCGACGAACCCGGCCGTTTTCTGTACCGCATCTGGTGGCCGCGCTACCCCGGCCTGTGGGCACGTGTCATCGTGGAGTCGCCTGCGGCGTTCCGTCGACGGGGCATCCTGCTCGGCGCAGGAATGCTGAGCCGGGTGTAGCGATGCGCCGAGACGAGACGCCCGATTCCGGGCAGGATCCATAGGCCGCACGGGAGAATACCCGAGCAATCACCGGCGAGGATGGATTCCGACGATCTTGCATGCCTCGTCCCAGCACGGCTCACAGGTAGGCCAGAACCATTCAATGTCGCCATCTGGGCCGCGCGGGTGGGAGACACCACAAAGGGTGCGCATCGGGCTGCCGAGTGGCACGTGCTGGTCCCGCCGGTCAATGGCGTGCCGCTGCTTGACAAGCGGGAACCAGACGAAGGGGCGAGGTCCCGGGTACGGAGTGGGCACAACAGCGAACACGAACGTCACTCCCTGGTTGCTGGGCACGGTGAAAGCGATGCACAGCGACCCGCATAGTCGGCTTCCTGCGCTTCGACGATCGCCCGATCGGCCACCGACCACACCAACTCAGGCGCCGATCGGTAGGCGGCGGGAGAGAGATCCGCCAGTCGGTATACTGCCACGCGTCGTTCAATTCCTTTCGTGCTGCACACCGAGGCAGCCACCCCGCCGACAATAAGCACACCGGTTGACCCGATGGCACACAATACATCCGTTCGGGGGGTGTTTGCGCATATCGGCGTGGCGTTGTTCTTCATGGTCGTATGGTCCGCTGGAATCTGTCAGGGGAGGTCTTTCATGCGCGATCGCGAGCCCACGATACGCAGCCGGGAACTCGGCGACGGGCTGCGCCGGGCCGTCGAGCAGGCCGGGTACACCGGCAAGCAGGCCGCCTATCTGCTCGGCTGGTCACCGAGCTGGGTGTCCCGGCTGCTGTCGGGTAAGCGCAGCGCCACCGAGGTGGACGTCGCGGCCATCCTCGGGTTGTGCCGGGTGAAGGGCAAGGAACGCGACCGGCTGCTGGCGCTGTGCCACGAGCAGAACATCCCGGGCTGGCTGCAGCAGCACGGCTCGCGACTGCCCAAGCAGCTCGTGACACTGATCGACCACGAGAACCGGGCGGTGACCTATAGCGATATCCAGCCGATGCTGGTGCCCGGTCTGCTGCAAACCGGCGACTACGCCCGGGCGGTGATCAGCTGCATGGCCACGATGCCGACCGACGAGGTTGATGATCGGGTGGCCGCCCGACTAGCCCGGCAGAGCCTACTCAGCCGGGGACGGTCGGCGCGGTTCACCTTCTACGTCCACGAGTCTGCGCTGCACACCCCGATGGGCGGGCCAGTGGTGATGTCCGAGCAGCTGCACCATCTGCTGCGGATGGCGGTGCGCCCGTACGTCAGCTTGCGGGTGATCCCGGTCGCGCTCGGCGCGCACGCCGCGACGGCCGGACCGTTCATCTTCATGGAGTTCGCCGAGCGCCGGCCGGTGGTGTACCTGGAGAGCGAGACCTCCAGCCTGTTCCTGGAGAAACCCGAGGAGATCACCGCCTACCGGCTCATCCTAGAAGCGCTGGCCGTGACCACGCTGGACGGGAGAGAATCCAGAGAGCTGATTGCCACCCTGGCAACCGAGCTCTACGCAGATCGAGAGGACCATGATGACCGCGCCTGAGCCGGACGGCATCGTCTGGCACACCAGCAGCTACAGCGCACACGGCAGCGCCTGCGTCGAGGTCGGCTGGCGGACGAGCAGCTATAGCGGAGAGGGAAGCGCCTGCGTCGAGGTCGCGCCCGCACCGGCCGGTGTCCTGCTGCGCGACTCCAAGAACGCTGATGGTCCCGTGTTGGCCGTCACCACTACAGATTGGCGGGCCTTCCTCACCACCGTCACCCCCTGACCGCGACCGCCGACGCGAACACGCCGCTCAGGACGTCACCGGCGATCGGGCGGTGACGTCGGGGGCCGACGCCGGCGTGTCATGGACCAACCGGCCGACCAGGAGGAAAACTACCCGCCGTGCAATCGATCGTCCGCGACGACGAAGCAACAACCCAGCTGACCACGAGACTGCCGTGAGGAACCGCCCGTGACCGCGCTGCCCCAGCCGCCTGCGCACCTGCTGACCGTCGCGACGTCCTGGTTGTCGTGGAGATCGTCTCACCCGGTTCGCGACGCCTTGACCACGTCGTCAAGCGACACGAGTACGCCGACGCCGGCATCGGGCACTACTGGATTGTGGATCTCGATGGGCCGGTGACGTTGCTGGACTGCCACCTCGCCGGCCCACTCGGCTACGCCGACGGTGGCAGCATCACCGGCACCTTCACCACCACCGCGCCGTGCCCGATCCGCCTGGAACTCGGCCGGCTACTGCGTTGAGGGATCGCCCGCGCTTCGCAGCGTGCCCGTCATCGGTGCGATGAGGATCCTGGACGACGGCGTGTCTTGCCCTGATCATTCCCGCTGAGCGCAGCCATTCGAGACCACGCTTCATAGAACTCGGCCGGGAGTTCCGAGGTGCGCTGCGACGCAGGAGCGGCCGGAGGTTTGGACCGGTTGGCACGACGTGCGGGTGCTATCGCAGCCCCTGACGTGGCGGTGTCCGGTTTGATCGGTGCGGCGACAGGCGCCGTGTCAACGATTCCGGTGGAGGCGTCAAGACTGTTGTCGCTGCCGGGTTCAGGTGCCGGGATGGCAGCCACTGGCACCGAGTTCCCGGCGACTGGGGAGACGGGACCGCGGTGGGCAGCGATGAATGGCACCGAGGCCGCGCCCTCGGCGAGCACGACGGCGAGCACACCCGCTGCCGCGAACCAAGTGAACCGCTGTGACTTCGCCCGGCGCTGATGGACGTCGGCACGTTTGACGTCCATCAGGATGGCGGTCGCAGCTGGTCGGTGCAGGATCTCGGGCTGGGCCGGATCCGACTCGACAACTCCCCCCGTGATGGGGATCGGCGTGTCCACTTCGACGTCGGCGGTATCGGCTGGGCGGGCGATGCCGGCCGGTCGACCGAGTTCTGCGGCACCGAGCGGCAGCCGCGCCGGAATCGTCACCCCAGTGCCGGCCGAGAAGGTTCGCGCCGTATTGGCATACTTGGTCTCGGTGAGCAACTCGGCAAGATGATGTATCGTCATGTCCAGGATGCGGGCCAGCTCCGGCCGGACAGCCGAGGGTGGCTCGGTATCCCCGGCCTCCCAGCAGATGACAGTGCAGCGTTGCACTCCGAGGCGTTGCGCGAGTGCCTCTTGGGTCAACCCCGCAGCTCTGCGGCGCTGGGAGAGTCCCTGCCGGCTAAGGGCCATGACATCACCTCTCGGAGAGCAGTAATGCGGCTTCACTCCGGTCGCAGCCCACTACGCACGGTCGCACTCAGGCTACGGCCCGACACTGTACCCAGCGGCCGTGCGAGCGCGTCAGGTAGGCCGCACACGACCTCGCGGCACTCACCATGCGCCGCGAGGTCGACGCTGGTGGACAGGCAGCGCCTGAGGATCATCCGTCGACGGCGAACGCGCCGGCCAGGACGTCATCGAGATCGGGACGCAGCGCGGCGATGAGGTCCAGCACCTCGTCCACCCCGGACACGACGTGCACCCCCGGCCGGTGCTGCAGCGCTGCGGCCCACTCGTTCGTCCGCACCACGCAGTCCCGCAGGATCACGGGCCGGCCGTGCTCGACACCCACCCGCGCCTGGATGCGGGCACCGCTGGTCTCCCCCGCCTCGACGACGATCGTAGCTCGACCGTAACCGCTCATCGTGGCGTTGCGCAGCGGGAATGACTTCTTGGTCGCCGCGGTGTCGGGCCAGAACTGGGACAGCACCAAGCCTTCGCCCGCGATGCGTTCCTGCAGGTCACGGTTCACGGCAGGGTAGACGCGGTTGATCCCGGTACCGAGCACCGCAACCGTACGCCCTCCGACGTCCAGCGTCGCGGTATGCGCGGCGGTGTCGATGCCTGCTGCCAGCCCGGAGACGACCGTGATCCCGGCTGACACCAGTGCGGCCGACACCTCGGCTGCCCAAGCCAGGCTCGGGTCGGAGGCTCGCCGGGACCCGACCACTGACACCGCCGGCTCGCCGGAGCGCAGAGTGCCCCGGCTGAAGAGCACGGGCGGCACCTGGTGGATCTCGCGCAGCTGTGCTGGGTACGAGGCGTCGCGGAAGGTGTGCACGCCCAGCCCCGCGGCTCTCCAGCTAGCGATCTGGCGCGCAGCCTCGGCGATGGGGGCAGGTGTGTCGGTGTCGAAGAGTGACTGCTCGTGCCGCGCGTCCCACACCGCCCGCGCGCTGCCCGCTTCGATGATCTCCGCGACGACCCCGGGCCACGACACGGCCTGCGGCCGCTGCCGCACCAAGGCGACCAGTGTCGCCCGCTCCTGGTCATCCCATGGCAGCATCCGGCGCAGCCTAGAGGTACCGATGACGGTCACAACCGGCCTCCCACTCGCGACGATCCAGATCCAGCATATCGAACACCAGTTCGATTAGTGCGGGAAACATGCGCCGAAGCCCGGCCAGCGGAGTTGGCGGCGGTTAAGTACAGCTCAGCATGGGGTTGGCGGTACTTGAAGAGCGACCAACTTGGGCGGCTACCGTCAGGATATGACCGCCGAGCTGGTGCACGTGGCTGTGCAATCGGGGATCGCCACCATCATGTTGGACTCCCCTGCCAACCGTAATGCGCTGTCCGCGCAGTTGCGTGCCGAGCTACGCGACGCGCTGGAACGCACAGCCGGCGACGACTCGGTGCGGGTGGTGGTGCTCGACCACACCGGACCGGTGTTCTGCGCCGGGATGGACCTCACCGAACCTCCGGACGCGGTCAGGGAGTTCCCCCGCATCCTGGAACTGATCTGGATGCACCCGAAGCCGGTCGTCGCCAAGCTGGCCGGGCCGGCCCGGGCCGGGGGTGTGGGCATCGTCGCGGCCGCCGACATCGCCGTCGCGGCGCAGCACACCACATTCGCGTTCACCGAGGTGCGTATCGGTGTGGTACCCGCGGTGATCTCGGTGACCGTGCTGCCCCGGCTGCTGCCACACGCGGCGCACGAGCTGTTTCTCACCGGGGAGACCTTCGACGCCACCCGGGCGGTCGCCATCGGGCTGCTCAACAGCGCGGTACCGGCCGATCAGCTCGACGCCGAGGTGGCCCGCTACACCGGAATGCTCGTCAAGGGCGGTCCCGAAGCGCTGGCACTGACCAAGCAGCTGCTGCACCGCCGCCCCACGCCGGACTTCGCGGCCATGCTTGAGCTGTCCACTGCACGCTTCGCATCAGCAGAGGGCCACGAAGGCATCCGCGCCTACACGGAGAAACGCCCACCCTCCTGGGTCCCCACCAGCTGAGCCGCAATTCGCCTCAAAATACGGTGACCGCGACCCGCCCTGGTGTCGCCGAGTGCGACATGAGAGCTGTCCGCAGCCGCCCTGGCAGCTCTGGTGGCGCACTCGGCGCACGCAGAGCTGTCGCTGCGAGGTACGGGTGATCACGAACGGCAGCAACCCGCATTTCATCCCTCAGGGCGGCGCGCAGCGGCTACGGGGTCGGCTCTGAATGGCGGTCAGGGCGGTCAGGTGTCGGCGAGTAGCACGGATAGGGGGCTGGCTGTGGTTGCGGCGGTGAGCACGGCTAGTACGGCGCGGTATGCCTCGGGGTCGGCGGCTTCTAGTGCGCGGTGGCCGGCCCAGATCAGCACGTGCTCGCCGTCGGGCAGCCAGGACAGGTCCATCAGGCAGTCATACAGCGCGTCGAGGTTGCGGCCGTACCAGGCCGGGAAACTCAGCGCGGTGCCGATCGCGCCCACTGCGTCGGCCTTGCTGGTCACCGGGCCCACCAGGTGCGCCACCGCCCCCCGGCGCCGGGCTTCGGCGAGCGCTCGGGCGGCATCGGGGACAAAGCGCATCACCGCTGCGGATCGACCACGACGAAAGACACGTAATGGTCGCCGGTGTAGTACAGCCCAGCTGGGCCGCCGGTGATCAGACGGCGGGCGCCCCGGTCGGACTCGCCCGGAGTCGGGACGGTGTACTCCCGGTAGAAGCCGGACTGCCGCGCAGGCAAGCGCCCCTCCCGGTTGCCGAACACCGCGCCGTCCTGCCAGTAGCGGAAGGGGCCACCGTCCTGAATCAGCTGCCACACCTCGCCGGCCTGCGGCGGAAGCGTCGACAAGGCTCGCACCTGCAGGCCGGTCGCCGACGGCCGGTCGCCGACGGCCGGGCTGGACAGAGCCTGACGGCCGAACCAGGTGCCGGCCACCAGGACCAGCAGGCCGATCAGCGCGGCACTGACCCGCCGGTGTGAGCTCACCGAGGTTCCTCGACGTCCTGCCCGGGCCGGTCGAAGACTAGGCCGAACACCCAGTCGATGCCCCGGGCCGCCCACCAGCAGGCCGGCAACAACACCAGCACCAGCAGCGCTACCTGAAAGGGCAGTCCGAGCTGGGTGAGCCACAGCTCCACCCCGTCCCACCAGCGGCTCACCGCATCCCATCCCGCTGACCGCACAAGCGCAGGGTAGCCCGGCCGGATGTGCCCGACGGCAACCGGCACTAAGTTCGGTGACATGTTCGCCGTCTATGCCGCCGAGCCGAGTCCCGACGACCCGCTGGCCGCGCTACGCACCGGCGACCGCCCCGATCCCGGGGTGCCCGACGGCTCGGTGGCCGTCACCGTACGAGCAGCCAGCCTGAACATGCACGACCTGTGGACGCTGCGCGGAGTGGGCATCGCACCCGAGCGGTTCCCGATGATCCTGGGCTGCGACGGTGCCGGCGTGGCGCCCGACGGCTCCGAGGTGGTGATCTACCCGGTGGTGAGCAGCCCGGGCTGGATGGGCGACGAGACTCTCGACCCGCGCCGCACGCTGCTCACCGAGAGACTGCAGGGCAGCTTCGCCGACACCGTGGTCGTGCCGGCCCGCAACGTGCTGCCCAAGCCGGCGTCACTGACCTTCCCCGAGGCGGCCTGCGTGGGCACCACCTGGCTCACCGCCTACCGGATGCTGTTCGTGAAGTCCGGGCTACGACCTGGGCAGACCATGCTCGTGCAGGGCGCCTCGGGCGGGGTGTCCACCGCCCTGGTGCAGCTGGGCCACGCCGCCGGGATGCGAGTCTGGGTGACCGGGCGCACGGCGGCCAAACGTGAGCTGGCGGTCACGCTGGGCGCGCACCAGGCGTTCGAGCCGGGCGCCCGGCTGCCCGAACGGGTGGACGCGGTGTTCGAGACCGTCGGCAAGGCCACCTGGTCGCATTCGGCGAAGTCCCTCAAACCGGGCGGGATCATCGTCTGCTCCGGCGCCACCAGCGGCGACGCCGACCGCGCCGAGCTGCAGCGGCTGTTCTTCCTGCAGCTGCGGATGGTCGGCTCCACCATGGGCACCCGCGACGAGCTGCGCGACCTGCTGTCCTACCTGGACATCACCGGCCTACGCCCACACATCAGCACAGTCCTCCCCCTGCCCCACGCCACCCAAGCCTTCACATCGATGCTCAACGGCCACACCGCCGGCAAGATCGTCTTCACTCGCTGACCCCGCTGCGTTCTGGGGCCAGATTGCAGTAATCGGCCCGGAATTACTGCAATCTGGCCCCAGAACGCGGAAAAGGGGGCTACTTGCGGTCGGTGGTGGAGAGGGCGGCCACGAACGCCTCTTGGGGGACTTCTACCCGGCCGATGGTTTTCATGCGCTTTTTGCCCTCTTTCTGCTTCTCCAACAGTTTGCGTTTGCGGGTGATGTCACCGCCGTAGCACTTGGCCAGCACGTCTTTACGGATCGCGCGGATCGTCTCGCGGGCGATGATCCGGGAGCCGATCGCAGCCTGGATCGGCACTTCGAACTGCTGGCGCGGGATGAGCTCGCGCAGCTTGGTCGCCATCGAGGTGCCGTAGCCGTAGGCGGCCTCGCGGTGCACGATCGCGGAGAAGGCGTCCACCGGCTCGCCCTGCAGCAGGATGTCCACCTTCACCAGGTCGGCGACCTGCTCACCGGACTCCTCGTAGTCCATCGAGGCGTAGCCGCGGGTGCGGGACTTCAAGGCGTCGAAGAAGTCGAACACGATCTCGGCCATCGGCAGGGTGTAGCGCAATTCCACCCGCGACGCCGACAGGTAGTCCATGCCCAGCAGGGTGCCGCGGCGGCCCTGGCACAACTCCATGATCGTGCCGACGAACTCCGACGGCGCGATCACGGTGCAGCGCACCACCGGTTCGTGCACCTCGGCGACCCTGCCATCGGGCCAGTCCGCGGGGTTGGTGACGGTCTGCTCGGTGGCGTCGTCGCGGACCACCCGGTAGACCACGTTGGGCGCGGTGGAGATGAGGTCCAGTCCGAACTCGCGCTCCAGCCGATCCCGGGTGATCTCCAGGTGCAGCAGGCCGAGGAACCCGCAGCGGAAACCGAATCCCAGCGCGGCCGACGTCTCCGGCTCGTAGCTCAGCGCGGCGTCGTTGAGCCGCAGCTTGTCCAGGGCGTCGCGCAGCTCCGGGTAGTCCGAGCCGTCCATCGGGTACAGCCCGGCGAACACCATCGGCTTGGGAGTGCGGTAGCCGGGCAGCGCCTCGGTGGCACCCTTGCGCTCGCTGGTGACGGTGTCCCCGACCCGGGACTGCCGGACGTCCTTGACCCCGGTCATCAGGTAGCCGACCTCGCCCACGCCCAGGCCGTCACACGGCTTCTGATCAGGCGAGATGATGCCGACCTCGAGCAGCTCGTGGGTGGTGTTGGTGGCCATCATCCGGATCCGGTCCCGCGGGGTGATCCGTCCGTCCATCACCCGGACGTAGGTGACCACGCCGCGGTAGGAGTCGTAGACCGAGTCGAAGATCATCGCCCGGATGGGCGCGGTCGCGTCGCCGACGGGTGCTGGGACCACCCGGACCACCTCGTCGAGCAGCTCCCGCACGCCCTGCCCGGTCTTCGCGCTGACCCGCAGCACGTCGTCGGGCCGGCAACCGATGATGTGCGCCAGCTCGGCGGCATACTGGTCCGGCTCGGCCGCCGGAAGGTCGATCTTGTTGAGCACCGGGATGATCCGCAGATCCTTCTCCAGCGCCAGGTACAGGTTGGCCAGCGTCTGCGCCTCGATCCCCTGCGCGGCGTCCACCAGCAGCACCGCGCCCTCGCAGGCTTCCAACGCCCGGGACACCTCGTAGGTGAAGTCGACGTGGCCGGGGGTGTCGATCAGGTGCAGCACGTGGTCCACCCCGTGCACCCGCCAGGGCAGCCGGACGTTCTGCGCCTTGATGGTGATGCCGCGCTCGCGCTCGATGTCCATCCGGTCCAGGTACTGCGCGCGGTAGTTGCGCGCGTCGAGCACGCCGGTGAGCTGCAGCATGCGGTCGGCCAGGGTGGACTTGCCGTGGTCGATGTGTGCGATGACGCAGAAGTTGCGGATCAGCTCGGCAGGGGTGAACGTCTTGTCGGCGAACGTGGTCACTCAACATCCTCAATGGCAGCAGGCGATCACGTCATGGTCGCACGTCACGCCGAGCACGCTCGCACCCGGCGACTGGCGGCTGTTCGCTCTCAGCTGCGTGACGCCGACCGGGCGCGGCAGGATGATCGGGAGTGAGTACCCGATCAGGAGGAGACCCGCTGTGACGATCGTTGCGCTGCCCGTGCTAGGACGCCGCGAGGCTGCGACTGCTGCACTGGACGCCAAGCACCGCCTCCAGGTGTCCTGGCAGAAGATCGCAGAGACTCTGGACCGGTCGCTGGTGTGGAGCACCTCGGCCGTCCTGGGCCAGCAGCCGCTGGACGCCGAGCAGGCCCGCGCCGTGGCACGCCTCCTACACCTCGATGACGACGTCGTCACGGCACTGCAGCTGCCACCAATACGCGGCGCGGACGCGGTGGATACCACCGAACCGGTGGTCTACCGGCTACAGGAGATGGTGCAGGTCTACGGCAGCACGCTGGCCGAGCTGATCCGCGAGGAGTTCGGTGACGGCATCATGAGCGCCATCGACTTCGAGCTGTCCTTCGAACGTCGTGAGGACCCCCACGGCGACCGGGTGCGGCTGGTGCTGGACGGGAAGTTCCTGCCCTACCGGGTTTTCTGAGCGCTCAAGGGGAGTGTGCCACCAGCCGCTCACCAGCCAGGCGACCGGCAGCACTCCCAGATCCGATGATCACCTCAACAACCACCGAGGCATCGACGACGATCACCCGACGCGGTCCCGTTCAGCGCGGAGATCCGCAACGATCTGCTCATCAGTGATGCCGGTGGGAGGCAGTTCCCGCAGCCGGGCGAAGATCTCCGCATTACGGCCGACGCGGCTGGCCAGCTCCAGTTCGCGCAACGCGAACCTGCTGAGTGACAGACCCGCCGTCTCAGCCCGCCTGGTCAGCTCGGCGTGCACGTCGTCGGGCACATCCCTGATCTGGATGACCTTCGCCATGCATCCAAAACTACACCCACAGTGGGTGCACCCGATTTAGGGCGTAGACCGCTGGTCCACCCGCAGCGGGTGGCCGGCGGGCACTTCGACGATCACCAGCCGCAGGCCGTCCGGGTCGGCTATCCACATCTCGTCGAGCCCCCACGGTTCACGGCGGAGCTCCCGGAGCACCTCGACTCCGCGGTCGACGAGTTCGGCTGCGGTTAAGGCCAGGTCGCGGACCTGCAACCACACCGCGGTCGCCACGCTCGGGCCCGCAGCTGACTGCCCGGACACCTCGAGGAAGCCGCCCCCGAGGACGAAGACCGTGCCGCCGGGGAACTCGCGATGGACGGCGAGCCCGAGCACGTCGCGATAGAACACCGTCGAACGCTCGCGGTCTCGCGGGTGGACCAGGATTCGGCTGCTCAGCACTTCCATCACCCTGTCCTACCGGCTTTCACGCCCGATGGCACCCGGCTGTTACGATCGTCCACCGTGCCGCGCCACGGCACCCCCTCCCGAAGGCAAGATCGAAGGTAGACGCGTGGCCAACATCAAGTCGCAGCTCAAGCGGATCCGGACCAACGAGAAGGCACGACTGCGCAACAAGTCCGTCAAGTCGGCACTCAAGACCGCCGTCCGCCGGTTTCGCGAGGCCGCCGCCGCCGGCGAGAAAGACCGGGCGCTGGGCGAGCTGCAGACCGCCAGCCGCCAACTGGACAAGGCCGTGAGCAAGGGCGTCGTCCACCACAACCAGGCGGCGAACCGCAAATCGGCGATGGCCAAGCGAGCGGCCCAGCTGTAACGCTCGGCACCATGTCGCCTCCGCCGCAGATCAGCGGCGGCGCGCGGCGCACAGTGCAAGCACCGCACGTTCCAGTGCGTACTCGGCATCCGCGGCGACTCCCTTGACGTCGGCGTTGACTGCGGCGACCAGCTGGATCGCCTGCGCCAGCCCGTCGCGTTCCCAGCCGCGGGACTGCGCCATCGCTTTCTTGACCTTCCACGGTGGCAGGCCCAGCGTGCTGGCCAGCCGGTACGGGTCACCACGGCCAGCAGCGCTGACCCGGGCGACCGTCCGCACGGCGTCAGCCAGCGCATCAGCAACCAACACGTGCGGCACACCCTGCTGCATGGCCCAGCGCAACATCTCCAGGGCACCGGTGCGGTCCCCGATCATCACCTTCTCCGCCACCGAGAAGCCGGTGACCTCGGCGCGGCCCCGGTGGTAACGGCGCACCGCGGCCTCGTCCACCGAGCCGCCGCTGTCGGTGGTCAGCTGGGCCGCGGCACAGGCGAGCTCGCGCAGGTCGGAACCGACGGCGTCGAGCAGGGCGGTGACCGCGCCGGCGCTGATCCGCCCCGCACAGCGGTCCACCTCCTCGCGCACGAACGCCGCCCGATCCTCGAAACGGGTGATCCGGGGACATTCACGGACCACGGCACCGGCCGCGCGCAGCCCGTCGGCCAGTGCCTTGCCCCGGCTGCCTCCGGCATGCACGACGACCACGACGATGCCATCGGATGGGTTGCGTACGTAGTCCAAGACCGCAGTGGCGGTGTCCTTGCCGGCCTCGTGGGCAGCGAGTAGAACCACCACCCGGCCTTGGGCGAACAGCGACGGGCTGACCAGCTCACCAAGCTCACCCGCAACCAGGTCTGCGGTGCGAACCCGGCGAACCTCACTTTCTGGGTCGGCCCGCCGCGCCGCGTCCACCGCGGCCTGCGCAGCGCGCTCAACCAGCAGCTCCTCCTCGCCGAGGATCAGGTGCAGCGGGGCGGACGTCACCGGGGGCGAGCTCACGCCGCCCATCCTTGCATCGGACTCCGACGTCTTCCCGCATGGTGGACCTGACTGGGCGGCCAGCACCGACTGACGTACGGTAAGTAGCACAACTGAATACCGCTCATCCAGAGGGGCAGAGGGATCGGCCCGACGAAGCCCCGGCAACCGACGCTAGCTGACGCGCATGTCTCCATTTCGCGAAGTCGCTGACGATCACGGTGCCAATTCCGACCCGCTATGCGGGAGAGATGAGGAGAGACCTCGCGATGACTGGCATGCTAGAGACCAGGACCACCGCTGACCTGGACCTGGGGCCGGCCCGCCGGCTGATCTGCCGAGAATGCGGATTCACCACCCCGCTGGCTGCGGAGTTCGCTTGCGTCGAATGCTTCGGCCCGCTGGAGGTCGGCTACGACTTCGGCTCGGTCACCCGCGCAGACATCGAATCCGGGCCGCAGTCGATCTGGCGTTACCGCGGCCTGCTGCCGGTGCCGTACGACGTCGATGCGTACCCGAACACCCAGCCGGGCATGACCCGGCTGATCCGGGCGGACCGGCTCGCCGCCGCGCTGGGGATCCGCCGGCTGTGGGTCAAGGACGACACCGGCAACCCGACGCACTCCTTCAAGGACCGGGTGGTAGCAGTGGCGCTGGCCGCGGCTCGACAACTCGGCTTCCGGATGCTGGCCTGCCCGTCGACCGGCAACCTCGCCAACGCGGTGGCCGCTGCGGCGGCCCGGGCCGGGTGGGAGTCGTTGGTGCTCATCCCCTCCTCGCTGGAGCGGGCCAAGGTGCTCACCACCGCGGTCTACGACGGTGCGCTGATCTCGGTGGACGGCACCTACGACGACGTCAACCGGCTGGCCACCGAGCTCGCTGCCGAGCACGAGGACTGGGCCTTCGTCAACGTCAACGTCCGCCCCTACTACGCCGAGGGTTCCAAGACACTGGGCTACGAGGTCGCCGAGCAACTCGGCTGGCGGCTGCCCGACCAGGTGGTGGTGCCGATCGCGTCGGGATCACAGCTGACCAAGGTGGACAAGGGTTTTCGCGAGCTCACCGAGCTGGGCTTGGTGGAACCCAAGCCGTACCGGGTGTTCGGTGCCCAGGCCACCGGTTGCGCGCCGGTTTCCGCAGCCTTCAAGGCCGGCCACGATGTGGTCGCACCGGTCCGGCCGAACACCATCGCCCGCTCGCTGGCGATCGGCGCCCCCGCCGACGGCCCGTACGTGCTGGACGCCGTTCGCCGCACCGGTGGCGCGATCGAGGACGTCACCGATGCCGAGGTGGTCGAGGGCATCCGATTGCTGGCCCGCACTGAGGGGATCTTCGCTGAGACCGCCGGCGGGGTGACGGTGGCCTGCGCGAAGAAACTCGTCGAGACCGGGCGCCTGGACCCCTCCGCCGAGACCGTTCTGCTCATCACCGGCGACGGCCTCAAGACCCTGGATGCGGTGGCCGACCACCTGGGACCGCGGGCCACGGTAGCGGCGAGCAGCCAGGCCGTCCGCGAAGCCCTCGGAGACTGAGCGCGCGCCACCTCGGGTAAATCCCCGATAGCGGGTAACGCACGGTATAGCCTGGCGATCGGATGAGTGATGGGTCTTCGCGGCCCGTCTGGTAAGCCGCGAAAGGGAGCGTGCTTCGTCGATGGTCGTCAGCTGTTGCTCTGCGCCGCCCAGCTCGTGGAGGCCGACGGTACGCACGCTTGCCGCGTTGTTCGCAGGATCTGCCGTGATGTTCACTTGCACCGTGGTGAACGGGGATTCGCTGCTGTCAGTCCGTGAGCCGGCGGGCCCGATCACCGAGCCGCTGGCCGGTCCCGGCCCGGATTCCAGCGGACTGGTCACCGCCCCCGACGAGTACCGTCCTGCGACGTCAGGCGCGGCCACCCAGCCGGCCTCGGCACCGGAAGATCTCACCACCCGGCCGGCATCGGCACGGCCGCAGCCACCGCAAGGCGCTGCAGCTCCGGTTATCTCTGCTGAGGCCGGCTATGAGCAACCGGCCGGCTCTGGGAATCCGGCAATACGCACTGCGGCATCTGAACAGCCCACCCACGCCTCTGCGCCCAGTTCGCAGACCGCTGATCCACCACGCGGTGGGCCGTTCGACGGCCTGCTGGGCAGCGCGTTCGACGTCGCACAAGAACTCCCCCGCTGATCAACAACCCCCGGTAGGTCAGGAGTTTCTGCGCACCGCCACCCCGAGGCCGGCGCCACTCGCTGTTACCGCGATATCGCCATCCAGGTCGGTGCGGGCCACTCGAGCGCCCGCGTTCGTCAATGCGTTGAGCACGTGCCGGCTGGGATGGCCGTAGCGGTTGCGGGCTCCGACGCTCACGATCGCCACTCGCGGTCGCACCGCGGCGAAGAACTCCTCAGCGACATAGCGCGACCCGTGATGTGGCACCTTGAGCACATCGGCCCGCAGATCGGTTCCGGCCGCCAGCAGATCCGCTTGAGCATCGAGCTCCACGTCCCCGGTGAGCAACACACGCCCGGCCGGGGTGCTCGCCCTCAGCACGACCGAGGTGTTGTTCACGGCGGTCCCGTCGCTTTCGGCCTCCTGGTCCCCGACGGCTGACGGGACTCGCAGTGGGGCCAGCACCTCCAGCGTCAGACCTGGCCAGGACAACCGCTGCCCAGCCGCCACCGCGACTACCGGTATACCGGCCACGGTGGCAGCCCGCGACACCTCGGCGAACGCCCACGGCGGGCTACGGCCAGAACCGAGCGCGATCGCGCTGACAGCTCGACCCCGCAGCGCGCCGACCAACCCCCCGACGTGGTCGGCATGCAAATGGCTGATCACGATCAGGGCGAGCCGCCGGATCCCGAGGCGGTCCAGGCAGGCCGACACGAGTCCCGGGTCGGGCCCGGCGTCGACGAGCACCGCCCGGTCCGGCTCGGCGGTGGCCAGCACCACCGCGTCGCCCTGCCCGACGTCGCAGGCCGCCATGACCCAGCCGGCCGCCGGCCAACCGGGCACCACATACCGCGTCGGCACCAGCACCAGCAGGGCACCGACCAGCCCAGCGGCCGCGAGCACCCGCAGCCGGTGGGCGCGCATCGCGATCAGCCCCGTGCCGACGAGCAACGCCAGCAGCAGCGCTCCGGAGGCTCCGCCGGGCCACTGCACCACCCCGTCGGGGACTGCGGAGCCGTGGTGGCCAACACCTACCAACCAGCCCACCGCCGGTCCGGCCAGCTGCACCAGGACGGCAGCCGTTCCGGGGTGCAACGCTGCGGCCACCGCGGCAAGCACGCCGAGCACCGTCGCCGGCGCCACCGCCGGGACAGCCAGCAGGTTGGTCAGCACCGCCACCAGGCTCACCTGACCGGACAAGCCCGCCACCACGGGCGCGGTGACCACATGGGCAGCAGCGGGGACCGCAAGTGCCTCGGCAATTCCCGGCGGCACTCCGCGCCGGCGAAGCCCAGCCGCCCAGCCGGGCGCGAGCAGTACCAGCGCAGCGGTGGCCAGCACGGATAGCGCGAACCCCGGGTCACTCCCCAGCGCCGGATCGATCAACAGCAGGACGAGGACCGCAGCGCACAGCGCGGGCACCGCCGAACGGCGGCGACCCATCATCAGGGCCAGCAGGGTGACAGCGCCCATCGCGGCGGCCCGCAGCACACTCGGCGAGGGACGGCACAGCACCACGAACCCGACCAGGGCCAGCCCGGCCAGGATCGCCGCAGTGCGCGGCCCGGCCCGGGCGAGCCGGGCCAGCCCCAGAACGGCCCCACACAGGATCGCCACATTGGCACCGGAGACCGCTGTCAAGTGGGTCAGACCGGCAGCCCGGAACTCGTCCTCGACGGTGGGCACCATCATCGAGGTGTCCCCCACCACCAGCGCGGGCAGCAGCCCGGCCGGTTCCGGGTCGAGGACCCCGACCGCCAGCCGCAGCCCGGACCGCAACCGCTCAGCCACCCGCTGAACAGCGGTCGGCGCGGCCAACACCTCTGGCCCACCTCGCGCCCGCAACACGGCTACCGTCAGGTCGGAGCGGTCGGGTAAGGCGAGTAACCCGGTGGCTCGAACTCGCTGGCCGGGCAACAAGCCGGTCCAGCCCTGCGCCGGGGCCAGGACGACGATCCGACCACCGGTCCGCCACTGGCGCCCGGCAAGCTCCGCGGCCTCGAGTTCCGCATGCACGACCACCCGCTGGGGCTGCGAGCGCTGACCACCGTAACCCGACGACACGATGGCCTGCGGGTCATCCCGCAAGTGCACCAGCACAGTCACCGACGAGCCGCGTTCCGCCGCCGCGCGCAGTGGATGGTGCTCGACCTGCCAGGCCTGCGCGCCGACTACGAGTGCCAGCGCGGCGGCCACCCCACCCACCGCGACAACCACTGCCGACCGACCGCGCAGCGCAGCCACCCCAGCAGCCAGCAGGCCCGCTATGCCCAGCGCCGCGGCGGCCGCGGACCCGAGGTACAGCCCGGCAAGCACCACAGCCCAGCCGGTGAGGGCAGCGGGCACGAGACGCAGGTCCTGCGGCGCCGCGGGACCAAGTGCTTCAGTGGTCACACTCGCACCAGATCCTTGAGCTGAGCCAACCGTGCCGGCCCCATCCCGCTCACTTCGCGGAGCTGATCCACCGACGTGAAGCGGCCATGCGCGGCACGCCAGTCGAGAATGCGCTGTGCGGTGACCGGGCCGACCCCGGGCAGCACGTCGAGCTGCTCCAGGGTCGCCGCATTGAGATCGACCTTCCGAGACGGACCGGACGGCGCGACGCCGTCCGTGGGCTGCCCGGGGGGTGGCACCACACCGATCAGCAGCTGCTCGCCGTCGGACAACCGGCGGGCGATGTTCAAGCCCATCAGATCGGTACCCGGTAGGGCACCGCCTGCCGCAGCCAGTGCGTCGGCTACCCGGGTGCCATCGGGTAGCCGGATCAACCCGGGACGGGCCACCCGGCCGGCCACACTGACCACCACCTCAGGGGCTGGGTGTGGTGGTGTCGCTGCTGGGGCCGGCACCGCAGCAGCGGTGATCAGTGGCAGGACCGGAGCCGGCTCGGGCACCGGACGCTCCCGCCACACTCCGACTGCGGCGATCACCGCCGCCAATGCCGCGACCAGCGACAGAGCCAGCGCTCCTGGCCGTCCCGGCTCCCACCGGGCATCCCGCAGCGAATCCGGCACCCAGCGCCTGACCAGCCGGCCACCCCGCGAAGTGGCAGGTGAACCGGTCTCGGGCTCGGTGCCGGCGTGGTGTTCGTCGCCAGGATCCACCTCGGGCGGCTTGTTGTCGTCGGCCGCACACAGCGCCATCAGCCGGTTTCGGGCGTGCTGTGGGCCGTCGGGGTCAGTGGGCGAGAAGCCGGAGAACAAAGCCATGCAGCGACGCTAGAACGGCTGCACTGTTCACCGCGCTACCTGCGACCGCGAGCTGTGGACAATTGGTGAGCTGTGGACAAGTCGGCCTGATCACCGGGATGCGGACCACTCATTTCGGGCGTTGGTCTCTTCCCGTCACTCTGGTCACAGGGGGAGGTGGGTAGATCCGTTGCGGATGTGCCACCCGGCGCAACTTCGGGCTGAAAGTTGCGCCGGGTGGCACATCCACACGCGGCAACAGTCCTTCCCCGGACCGTCACTGACGGTGACCTGAGATCAGCCACTGGCGAGCTGCAAGCCGCCGGGCAGCACGACCACGCCGAGCATCCCCGGCCCGGCATGCGCACCGATCGCCGCCCCGACCTCGGAGAGCAGGCATTCGGTCAGCGTCGGCAGCCGCGCCCGCAGTTGGTCGACCAGCTCCGCCGCGCGGTCTGCGGCACCGAGATGATGCACCGCGAGGTCCAACGGGCCGGAACCGGCCGCTTGTACTGCCAGCTCGACCAGCCGAGCCCGCGCGCGAGCAGCGGTGCGTACCTTCTCCAGCGGCACGATCCGTCCCGAGTCGACATGCAGCAGCGGCTTGACCGCCAACGCAGTGCCCAGCAGCGCAGCCGCCGGGCTGATCCGGCCCCCACGGCGCAGGTACTCGAGGGTGTCCACCGAGAAGAAGGTCCGGGTGCGGGCGCCGACCCGTTCCGCGGTGTCATACACGGTGTCCTGGTCGGCGCCGGCCGCAGCGGCGGCAGCCGCAGCGAGGACAGCGAAGCCCAAGCCCATACCGGCGGAGCGGGAATCGGCCACCCGGACCCGGCCGGCACCGACCTGCGCGGCGGCCAGTTGGGCGGACTCCCAGGTACCTGACAGTGCGCGGGACAGATGCACTGACACGATGGTGTCGGCACCGGCCCGCATGGCTGCCGTGTAGACCGCCTCGAACTCTCCCGGCGTCGGTCGGGAGGTGCTCACCGTGACCCGTCGAGCCAGGACGTCCACCAGCTCGGCCGGGCCCAGCTGCACGCCGTCCAGCCGGTGGCAGCCGTCCACCAGGACGTGCAGCGGAACCTGGCGGATGCCGCAGCGTTGCGCGAGGCCGGTCGGCAGGTAGGCGGTTGAGTCGGTGACGACGGCGACGGGCACGATCATCAGCGTAGGGTCCGCCAGCAGCCTGCTCTCCGAGCCCGCTTCGCTCAGACCCCAGCGGCGGTGTTGTAGGACAACAGCCGCCAGCCGCAGCCACGGCGCAACAGCACCGTCCAGTGGCAGTTACTGATCCCACCGAACACCGACCAGACCGACAACGGCATGCCGAGCAGCAACGGCGTCACACCGGCGATCAGCCCGCCGTGAGTGCACAGCACCGCGCTCTCGTGGCCGTCCGCGTCAAGCTCGGCAACCACAGGCGCGGCCCGCGCGGCCACCTCCACCCGGGTCTCGCCACCCGGCGGAGCCCACTGCGGGTCACCTCGCCAAGTCTGGATACCACCTGGGAACATCGCCTCCACCTCAGCGTGGGTCAGGCCTTGCCATTTCCCGAGGTTGGTCTCCCGCAGCCGCTTGTCGACTCGAAGCGGCATCCCGGTCTCGGCGGCGAGCACCGCCGCGGTGTCTTCGGCACGAGATAGATCCGACGTCAACAGCACCTCCGGCTGCAGCCCGGCGAGCAGGCGGGCCGCTCGCTGCGCCTGGCCGAGCCCGGTGATGGTGAGCTGCGAGTCGAGCTGGCCCTGCATCCGCAGCGCCACGTTGTAGTCGCTCTCAGCGTGGCGCCAGAGTACCAACCGTTTCAGGGTCACCCCAGCTCGTCCGCCTGATCAGGACCGACGGGAGGGTCGGTGTCGAACGGGATCGGCGGGCAGTCCTTCCACAGCCGCTCAAGACCGTAGAAGGAGCGCTCCTCGGAATGCTGCACGTGCACGACGACGTCGATGAAGTCCAGCAGCACCCAGCGCCCCTCCCGGGCGCCTTCACGGCGTACCGGCTTGGCCCCGGCAGTGGCCATCGCCTCCTCGACGGCGTCCACGATGGCCTGCACCTGGCGCTCGTTGGGCGCCGAGGTGATCACGAAACAGTCCGTGATCACCAACTGGTCGGACACGTCGAGCACGGTGATGTCGCGCGCCTTCTTGCTCGCCGCGGCGTTCGCCGCGGTCAATGCCAGCTCTCGTGCGTACTCAGTGGCCGACACGTCACTCCTTCTCCCCGGTTGCTGCTGGCCGCGCTCGGCTGCCCGGCGGCGCGATGTACCCCGGTTGTCCACCCAACCACCGCTGAGCGTACGTGTCCGGGCGGGCGAGGGGTGGGGGCGTGGCACAGCCAGCGAGGTATCCGATACGTACTGTGCGAAATAGTTGATTAGCCATTTTATATGGCATTTGTCGTAATTCATGGTAAACTACTGGACGTCTTCTGTCCCAGCGTTTTCTACCGGCGCTCGCAGAGGAAACCGTCATGAAGACACCTACGATCGGTAACCACTCACCTGCACGCGCTGCATGCCCGCGGCCGGGGAACTGCTCAACGAGCTGTTCCCCGGCCTCACCGAGCAACTGGTGCGGGCCGGCGCGGTGACCACGGACACTCTGGGCGGCTGCCGAATCCACGTGTCAGGTCAGCGGTTACGACAGATCGACATCGGCCTTCCGCTGCTCGGCGCCAGCCGGCCGTTCCTGGAGGGCCACGTACGGCAACGGGTCAGGGCGCTGCCATCGGTACGTTTCGTCGAGGGCTGCGACGCAGTCGGCCTGGTCACCGACATCGAGCGGCGACGGGTCACCGGAGTTCGCGTCGCGCACCGTGACAAGGGCGCCATGGTGCAGACAGTGACCGCCGATCTGGTCGTCGACGCCACCGGACGGGGCTTGCGCACACCGGTGTGGCTGGAGCAGCTCGGCTACCCGCGACCCGAGGTGGACCGGGTCGAGATCAGGCTGGGCTACTCCAGCCGGCACTACCGGCTACGCCCAGGTGCCCTTGGTGCGGACATGGCCATCTTCACCGCGCCGACCCCTGGCAACCACCGAGGCGTGGCTTTGGCTCCGCTGGAGGGCGGCCGACACATCGTCACGCTGGTGGGCATTCTCGGCGACCACCCGCCGACCGACCGACCGGATTCGCTGCGTTCGCAGCCGACGCCTGCTTTCCCGACATCGCAGCGGCACTCGTCGACGCCGACCCGGTGGATGAGCCGGTGCCCTCCAGGTTCCCGGCCGATGTGCGCCACCGCTACGAGCGGTTGCGCCGCTTCCCGGCCGGTCTACTGGTGATCGGTGACGCGGTATGCTCGTTCAATCCCATTTACGGGCAGGGCATGACGGTGGCCGCGCTGGAGGCAGCGGCGCTGCGAGACATGCTGCGCGCTGGATCGGTGCTCCCGCCACGGCAGTACTTCCGGCGGATCGCGAAGATGATCGACTCGCCGTGGGATATCACCGTCGGCGCCGACCTGGCCTTCCCCGGTGTGCCCGGCCCGCGCACCGCCAAGGTGCGGATGATAAACGCCTACCTGCCCCGGCTGCATGCCGCGGCGAGTACCGACAGCTCGCTGGCCCGCGCCTTCGTACGAGTGATGGGCATGGTCGACCGGCCGGAGGGGCTGTTGCGGCCGGACCGGGCAGCACGAGTGCTGTGGACACACCTGCGGGGCACGACCACACCGAGCATGATGGTTCGTGTCGTGAACTCGACGCATTCCGATACGTAACGGAACCGCGACCCCGACCGATTTCATGTGCAGGTGGATACCTCCTCAACTCCCACCTTTATCGGGCCGAGCGGCTATCTCACGAATAGCGGTCCCCTCCACTATGTGAACGGCTGGATCTCGTTCCAGAAAGTGCGCCGTCTCATCGGTCCAGCGTGCGGTACTCGTCGGAGAGCCGGTCGAGGACTCGGTGGGCATCAGCGCCTGCTGCACCTGCGCGATCATCACAGCAGGAGAGCCGACGTGCCAGTGCAACGCACCCTCAGTCGTGACCAGCACGAACTTCCGGTCGGTGTCCAACAACCGCTGCCGCTCACCCCGAGCGACCATAATCCGTTCGAGCCCAGCGGAATACGCACCACATGCACCCGGTTCCGGTAGTAACCGGAGTCCCGCTCAGCACGCAACTCGTCCAGCCACGGCTGCTTGCACGCCCACTCCGGTTCGGGCTCGCCGTCGAGGTAGCGCCGGTAGTCCGAGCCATCGGAGACGACCTTATAGACGTCCAAGGTCCGGACTTCTCATTGATCAGGTCGCCGAGCGCCGATACTGCGGGTGATCGGCCCACCAGGTCGCAAAGTCACGGCTTGGGCTCTGCCGACGGGTAGTCACTACGACGCGTACCACGGTGCTCGCGGCGGGCGGGCGAGCATGAGCCGTGGTGGAACTGTGCCCAGGGCCGCGTTGGTCAGGTGGGTGCAGCTGGAGGGCAGGTGTACGGTCCGCTGGCGGCGTGGTGAGCCGGTGGCGTATGTGCTGGGCGCTCAGCAGGTTGGCGATCACGGGATGGCGGGTGTGGTGGACACGATCCCGGTGTCGCGCTCGGGCTGGACCAATCTCGCCGAGGTCCGCCAAGCCGGGCAGCGGTGGCGAGGCTGGCACCGTAACCAGCAGAGTGCATAACCATCGCTGGCCGGTGTGCCGGTGGCAACGAAAATTTACCGGTTGGAGATCATGATGGGACGCACCGTATGACCGGGTGATCTGCACCGCAGCCGTCGTTGCCGGCCGCTTGCCGTATGCGTGGATCGAGCAAACCCGCCCAGGCGGACTGATCCTCACGCCATGGGGAACGGCCTACCACAACGGTGCGCTCGTACGCCTTTGCGTGCACGACGACGGTACAGCCACCGGCAGGATCATCGGGAACGCGGCGTTCATGCGGTTGCGCGAGCAACGAACTCCGTTCGGTCATGCTGCCCGGCTCGGCGAACTGGTGGACACCTCCACCACCGTTGTCGAGTCCACTACCAGCGTCCCGCCTGGCGAAGTAGCGATCGGCGATGGCGCATTCAGTGTCGGCTTACGTCTGCCCGACGTGCAATGCGGGGTCTTTCCCGAGGACGATGGCCGGTACGAGGTGTTGCTCTACCACGTGGCCACTGAGTCAGCAGCCATCGTCCAGGTGATCCCGCATGCGCTCCTGGTCGTACCCGATACGGACTGACCATCACACCAACCGGGCAGCATCTGTGGCTCGACGAACCGACCAACACCGTTTCGTGATCACCCCCGACCGCGGAGTGAATCCTCCTTGAGGTCAAACCTGTGGCCAGTTCGGCTTCTTGGCCGCTCACCGTCGCCATCGTGAGCGATAGGTGGAGATTACGGGAACTCGGCGCGCCACCTCTATCCGCCGGGTGGGTCGCAAAGGCGTGTGCCGCGGTAGAGACCGCGTTTGCTGATGTACTGCACCACCCCGTCGGGCATCAGGTACCAGACCGGTAGGCCGGACGCGACGCGCCGGCGGCAGTCCGTCGAGGAGATCGCCAGGGCCGGTATCTCGATCAGGCTCACCGCATGATCTGGCAAGTGCTTGCCGTCGAGCGGGAACCCTGGGCGGGTCACCCCGACCAGATGAGCCAGCTCGAACAGCTCGTCGACCCGCTTCCAGGACAAGATCTGCGCCAGCGCGTCAGCGCCGGTGATGAAGAACATCTCCTGGTTGGGGAACTGCGCGCGCAGGTCGGTGAGGGTGTCCACGGTGACGGTGGGAGCCCGGCGGTCGAGGTCCACCCGGCTGGTGGAGAACCGCGGGTTGGACGCCGTGGCGATGACCGTCATGAGGTAACGGTCTTCGGCCGGGCTGACGTCCCGCGCACCTTTCTGCCAGGGGATCCCGGTGGGCACGAACACGACCTCGGCCAACCCGAACCGGGCCGCCACCTCGCTCGCGGCGACGAGGTGGCCATGGTGGATCGGGTCGAAGGTCCCGCCCATGATTCCGAGTCGCCGCCCAGACATGGGCGCAGCTTAGGCGATATCGGGTAGGCTCTCGCGAGTCAGCTCCCGCGGCGATGAGCTGAAACTGGGTGGTCAACTGGCCGTTGGGGCAGTCGTGACGAGCAGAAGTCTCAGCGAGGTCTCATCGAGGGAACGGGCGCTGGTCGACGCCTTCACCTCTGGTTGCGTGGTGACGTCCAGCCAGCTCACCGTGGAGCAGTTGGCGGGGACTGAGAACCCCAGACACACCATCCGGGCTGAACTCATCCGGGAACTGGTGTTGGGACGCAGCGGTGACCGTCTTGATCCACTAGGTATTCGGGTGCACGGCGCACGAATCACCGGGACGCTCGATCTCACCCACGTTCCGGCCGTGGTGGGTCTTGAGCTGCGAGGCTGTTTCTTCGAGCGCGCGGTGTTCCTGACCGGTGCCCGCTTGCCCTGGTTAACCCTGAGCGCCTCGCATTTGCCGGCTCTGGACGGCGACGGGCTGCGCGTCGAGAGTGATGTCTTGCTCAATGAGGGTTTCACCGCCACCGGGCAGGGCGCTGACGGGACGGTACGGCTACTAGGCGCCCACATCGGGGGCCAGCTCAACCTCAACGGCGCACGGCTGACCAACGACGCCGGCCCGGCGCTCATCGGCGATGCGCTCCACGTCTATGGCGACGTGTTCGGCGGGGGCTTCATCGCCACCGGACACGGCGAGCTCAGCGCGGTGCGGCTGCCCGGCGCCCATATCAGGGGCCAGCTCAACCTCAATGGTGCTGAGCTGGCCAACCAAGCCGGCCCGGCACTCATCGCTGACGGGCTGCACGTCGACGGCGGGCTGGTGCTCGCCGAGGGATTCACCGCCACCGGGCACTGCGAACGCGGCGCAGTGCGGCTGCCCGGGGCTCGCATCGGTGGTCAGCTCAACCTGGACGGCGCACAGCTGATCAACAACGCTGGGCCGGCGTTGATCGGGGACCACCTCCAGGTCAACGGTGGCGTGTTCTTCGACGGGCTCACCGCCACCGGGCACGGCGAGGACGGCACGGTGCGGCTGCCCGACGCCCACATCAGCGGCCAGCTCAACCTGGACGGCGCGGAACTGACCAATTACACCGGGCCGGCCTTCATCGGCGACCACCTCCACGTGGACAGCGACGTGTTCGCCGAGGGCCTCACCGCCACCGGGCACACCACCGACAGCGCCATACGGCTATCGGACGCCCGCATCAGCGGCCAGCTCAACCTCAACGGCGCCAAGCTGACCAACCAAGCCGGTCGGGCCTTCATCGGTGACCAACTCCACGTCGGCAGTGACATGTTCGCCGAGGGCCTCACCGCCACCGGACACAGCACCGACGGCGCGGTGCGGCTGCCGGATGCCCACATCAGCGGCCAGCTCAACCTCAACGGCGCGGAGCTGACAAACCCCGCCGGGCCGGTTCTCGATCTGGAGGACGCCGAGGCCAAGCACCTGTTCCTGCCGGCCCACGTGATCTGTCCACAGGGCACTGCACGCAGGTCGACCTGCGCCGCGTCGGCGCGGCGGATCGCGCTGTCCGGCCTGGTCTACACATCACTTCATACTGTCGGCTGGCACGAGTGGTTGCACTTGATCACCCATCACACTCACGACTACCGGCCTCAGCCCTACCAGCAGCTCGCCACCGTGCTGCGATCCACCGGCCGTGAGTCCACCGCGCGCGATGTTCTGATCGCCCAGCAGCAGGATCTGCACGACCGCGGTGAGCTCGGCGGATGGCCGATCAAGGTGGTACACCGGCTGTGGGGAGCACTCGCCGGATACGGCTACCGCAGCGGTCGCACCGCGCTGGCCCTGCTGGTGATGCTGGTGCTGGCAGGGGGCCTGGGTGTCGCCGCCGGGCACACCTCCATGGGGCCAAGCCGCTACGTCGCCGCACACACCGACGATCCGAGCTCACCGTGCTCACTGCTCGAGCAGATCGGGGTTGGTGTCGACCACGGCCTGCCGCTGGCCACCACGGGCCTGCGGGATAAGTGTGATTTTGACACCTCGACCATCGCCGGTGCGGCGTTCACCGCATCGGCTTGGATACTCCAGGCCCTCGCCTGGGCACTGGGCGTCCTTGTCGTCGCCGGCTATCTCAGACTCTCGAGCCGGACCCGCTAGCCCCCGATGTAGCTCATCTCCACCTTGGCCAGTCCAGCCGTCGATGTCGTCCGCTGAGCGGAGTACCGGTCGGTCCGACCCTGCCAGAGACTGCTGATCACGGTATGCAGCTCGTCGTCGCTGCAGCCGCTACGCAGCAGCGCGCGAAGGTCATGACCGGCGCCGGAGAACAAGCAGGTGTACAACTCACCCTTGGCCGACAGCCGAGCCCGGGAGCAGGTGCGGCAGAACGGCTTGGTGATCGAGGCGATCACCCCGACCTCGCCCCGGCCGTCGAGGTAGCGGTACCGGGTGGCTACCTCACCGAGGTACGTGGGATCCAGCGGTTCAATCGGCCAGACCGCATGGATCCGTTCGATGATCTCCGCTGCCGAGACGACATCGTCCATCCGCCAGCCGTTGGTGGCACCGACGTCCATGAACTCGATGAAGCGGACGACGTGACCGTGCTTGCGCCCGAAACCGGCGAGATCGACGATGCCCTGGCCATCGTTCATGCCACGCTTGACCACCGTGTTGATCTTTACCGGGATGAAGCCGGCGTCGGCAGCGACCGCAATGCCGTGCAGGACCCGGGCCAATGGGATCTTCACATCGCTGACAGCCCGAAACGTCGCCTCGTCGAGTGAGTCCAGGCTGACCGTGACCCGTGCCAACCCGGCGTCCCGAAGCGCTTGCGCCTTCGCAGCCAGCAACGACCCGTTGGTTGTCAGGGCCACGTCGTCCACGCCCTCGATGCCGGCCAACTGCTGGACGAGATGCTCGATGCCATGCCGGAGCAGGGGCTCCCCACCGGTGAGCCGTAGCTTCCGGACGCCCAAGCGGGCGAAAACCGCCCCGAGCCGCCCGATCTCTTCGAACGACAGCAGCTCCGAGTGATCCATGAAGGGAAAATCAGTCCCGAACACATCACGCGGCATGCAGTAGCAGCAACGGAAGTTGCACCGATCGGTCACCGAGATCCGCAGGTCCCGCAGCGGACGGCCGAACTTGTCACTGACACTGGTCATGGGCTCCACACTCGATCTTCGGTTCGCACCGGGGAAAAGTTCAGTTCAACCTTCCAAGGTACCCACTAACGCGTCAATCAGACCGGGATGACCACGAACTGTCGCAGGTACAGGTCCACGAAGGTGACGGGACCGCGCGGTCCGGGCACCCGGTCGACGTTGATCCCGGTCTCGGGGACCCTCCGGAGCTTGAACCCGTCGAGCAGGCGGGTACTGGCGTTCCAGAACGCCCCGGTACCGGTGTAACTGTCCAGAAACTCGCGCGCGGCAGCCTCGTCGCGGGTGACGATGGTGGCAGCCAGACCGGAAGTCTCCTGGTTGGCGACTTGGGCGGCCTGCGCCGGATCGGTGACCCGGCTCACGGTCAGCGTCGCCTCCCGGCCGGTGTCCAGCGCCCACTCGTGCCCAAGCGGGTGGTCGTGCGGGGGCAGCGACAGCGCGATCCCGCGCTGCCGGACGGCCCCGAGTAGCGCGTCATACAGCTGGTCCGAAGCACCGTCGGCCACCAGCAAGAGATTGACCCGATTGCAGACACCCAGCCGGTCCAGCCCGGCCACCAGCAGCTCGACGGCCAGTGCGGGGTCTGCTGCGGCGTCGACATACAGCACTGCCCCACCAGCGGCGTGGGCCAGCACCCGCACCCCGTGGCGGGCACCCTCGGCGGCCAGCATCCGGGTGGTCTCTCCGCTGCCCCGCACAATGACCAGCGCAACCAGCTCCGGTTGCTGCACCAGGGCTACCGCGCAGTCCCGGCGTGGGTCGGGCACCAGTTGCACAGCAGCCGGGTCCAGCCCGGCGTCAGCCAGCGCCGGGGCGATGACCTGCTCGCGCAGCGCCAGCGCGGAACGCAGCGCCGCCGACCCGGTCCGCAGCACCCCGGCGTTGCGGGACTTCACCAGCTGTGCGGCGACATCGACGGTGACGTTGGGCCGGGCCTCGAAGGTGGCGCCCACCACGCCGACCGGGCGGCGGCGCTCGATCAGCCGCAATCCATCCGGACGATCTTCCAGGACCCGATCCCGCACTGGGAACGGGATTTCGGCGAGCAGGGCGAGCTGGTCGGCCATCTCGGTCAGCCGGGTCGTGCCCAGGCGCAACCGGTCGATCAGCGCCCGAGTCATCCCGGCCTGCTCAGCCGCGGCGATATCGGCGGAGTTCGCGGCGAGCACCGTGCCGGCGGAGGCGGTCAGCCGCTGCGCCATGGCGTGCAGCGCGGCGTTGATGGCGTCGTCCGACGCGGCGGCCAGGGCACCAGCGGCGCGTTGCGCCTGCCGCGCGCACCCCGCGACGACGTCGGCCGCGGACTCGGTAGGCGTCGTTCGGAGCTGCACAGCCCCCGAGCCTACGGCCGACCCGACCCGGGTTGCACCGGGACCAGGTCGTCGGCGTGCACGACCTCGCGGCGCAACTCGGGAGGCAGATCCGGGGTGGAGCGGCCGATCAGCTCGGGTAGCTCCGCCGCGTCGAACCCGACCATCCCCCGGGCAACCAGCACACCCCGCTCGTCGAGCAGCTCCACCACGTCGCCCGCCTCGAAGTCACCTTCGACGCCGATGATGCCGGCCGCGAGCAGCGAACGCCGGCGGTGCACCACCGCGCTCACCGCCCCGTCGTCCAGATGCAACCGGCCGGCTGCCCGCGCGGCGTGGCGCAGCCAGAACCGGCGGGCCGACAGCCGCGTCCCGGTGGGCGCGAACGCAGTGCCGACGTCAGCCGCCCCTAACGCTCGCCCGACCTGGGTGGCCGCGGCCAGCAGCACCGGCACGCCGGCTTGGGCGGCCACCGTCGCGGCGTCGAGCTTGGAGACCATCCCCCCGGTGCCCAGTGCACCGCCGTCCCCGACCCGCACGCTGTGCAGATCGGCCAGGCTGTGCACCTCGGGTATCAGGCGGGCCGCGCCGAGTCGAGGATCCCCGTCGTGGAGCCCGTCGACATCGGAGAGCAGCACCAGGGCATCCGCCCCGATCAGGTGCGCCACCAGAGCGGCCAGCCGGTCGTTGTCACCGAACCGGATCTCGTCGGTGACCACTGTGTCGTTCTCGTTGACCACCGGCACCACGCCCAAGCCGCGCAATCGGGCGAAGGTGCGCTGGGCGTTGCGGTAGTGCGCGCGGCGGACCATATCGTCGAAGGTCAGCAGCACCTGCCCGACGGTGCGGCCATGCCGTGCCCAGGATTCGACATAGGCATGTGCCAGCGCCAGCTGCCCAACGCTGGCAGCAGCCTGCTGGGTGGCCAGATCGCGGGGCCGGCGGCGTAACCCCAGCGGTGCCAGCCCGGCGGCGATGGCACCCGAGGAGACGACTACCAAGTACGTGCCGGTTGCCGCCCGGGCTGCCAGCGCATCGACCAAGGTGTCCAACCGAACTCGGTCCAACCCGCCGGCCGCAGTGGTGAGCGACGAGGAGCCGATCTTGACCACCAGGTGCCGCGCCCGGGCCACGGCATGGCGAGTCGGGCTCACTCCTGCTGCACCGCGCCATCGCGCCTGGTACGGCGGGCGACCTTACGCGCAGCGGCACCGACCCGCTCGTCGCCGTCCAGCCGCCGGTCCGTCCCCCGCCCACCCAGAAGTATCGCGACCGCACCGGCGGGTGTGGCGGGCTCCCATTCGAAGGTGACGTCATCGATGGTGACTGGGCACCCGGCACGGGCGCCCGCGGCAGCCAGCGCGTCCTCAACCCCGAGCCGGGCCAGCCGATCGGCCAGGTAGCCCACCGCCTCGGCGTTGTCGAAGTTCGTCTGCCGCACCCATCGCTGTGGGCGGATGCCACGAACGACGAACCCCTCGGGCTGATCAGGATCGGCGGTGACCTCGAACCCGGCCTCATCAACCGCCGAGGGGCGCAGTACCACCCGGGTGGGCTCTGGCCGCGGCTGGTCGGATCGGTGCCGGCGCACCGCGGCGGCCAAGGCGAAGGTGAGCTCACGCAGCCCCTCGGTGCTCACTGTGGACACGTGGTGCACCGGTAACCCACGGGCCGCCAGCTCGGGGCCCACCAGCTCGGCCAGCTCCCGAGCATCCGGCACGTCGATCTTGTTGAGCACCACGAGCCGGGGTCGCGACGCCAGCTCGCCGCCCAGCGCCGGGGTGTAGGCAGCCAGCTCACGTTCCAGCGCGTCCACGTCGGACAGTGGGTCGCGCCCGAGTTCGACGGTCGCGCAGTCCACCACGTGCACCAGCACCGCGCAGCGCTCGATGTGCCGCAGGAACTCCAAGCCCAGCCCTTTGCCCTGGCTGGCTCCAGGGATCAGGCCGGGAACGTCGGCGACGGTGAAGACCGTCTCGCCCGCGGTGACCACTCCGAGATTGGGCACCAGGGTGGTGAACGGGTAGTCAGCGATCTTGGGGCGGGCCGCTGAGAGCACCGAGACCAGCGAGGACTTGCCCGCTGACGGGAAGCCGACCAGCCCGACATCGGCCACCGACTTCAGCTCCAACACCAGATCACGGGTCTCGCCCGGCTCGCCGAGCAGGGCGAAACCCGGCGCCTTGCGGGCCCGGGAAGCCAGCGCTGCGTTACCCAAACCCCCCGGTCCGCCGGCGGCAGCGACGAACCGGGTTCCGGCACCTACCAGGTCGGCCAGCGTCTCGCCGTCGGGGGTGAGCACCACGGTGCCGTCCGGCACCCGCAGCACGAGGTCCTCCCCCACTGCGCCGTTACGGTTACCGCCTTGACCCTGCTTGCCGCTGGCGGCGGTCGCCTGGGAGCGGTAGTGGAAATCGAGCAGGGTGTGCACGCCGGGATCGACCACCAGCACCACATCGCCACCGCGCCCGCCGTTGCCCCCGTCCGGCCCGCCCAGCGGCTTGAACTTCTCCCGGTGCACCGAGGCGCAGCCGTGACCGCCGTCACCTGCGACGACGTGAATCGCCGCCCGGTCCACGAAGCGGGACACCGCTACTCCTCCTCGATTCCACCACTGCGGTAACGGCCACGAGGGGCGAGCCGGTCATCTCGCCGGTCCCGCCCCTCGTGGGAAGCTCGCTGTGTGGGCCGGGTTCAGGCCTCGGCCGGGACGATGTTGACCATCTTGCGCCCACGCTTGGTGCTGAACTGCACCGCACCCGCCTCGAGAGCGAACAGGGTGTCGTCACCACCGCGACCGACGTGCACACCCGGATGGAACTTGGTGCCACGCTGGCGGATGAGGATCTCCCCCGCGTTGACCACCTGCCCACCGAACCGCTTCACTCCAAGCCGCTGAGCGTTGGAGTCCCGGCCGTTGCGGGAGCTGGACGCGCCCTTCTTGTGTGCCATCGGTGCTCACGACCTCCCAAGGTCTGCGGTGATCGAGAGATCACCGGGAGATGCCGGTGACCTCGACGCGGGTCAGCCGCTGGCGGTGACCCTGGCGCTTGTGATAGCCGGTCTTGTTCTTGAACTTGTGGATCCGGATCTTGGGGCCTTTGGCCTGCGCGATGACCTTTCCCTGGACCAAGGCCGCCCCTAGGGCAGCAGGGTCGGTGGTCACCTCGGTGCCGTCCACGAGCAGCACCGCGGGAAAGCTGATCTCGGTCCCGGGCTCGCCCGCGAGCTTCTCCACCTCGACGACGTCCCCGACGGCCACTTTGTACTGCTTGCCGCCGCTCTTCACGATCGCGTACATCGGGTGAGGCTCCTGCTGTTCGGTGGAGATCGGACTGACGCGGTATCAGATCAACTAGGCCACAAACCTAAGCCCGCCGAGCAGGCGGGCCGCCCACGAGGGTACGGCCCGCCATCCGGCCGGGTCAAACCGGGGTGCTCACCTCGTGTGCATTACCACGCCGAGCTGAGACAGCCGAGTCGACGTCTGCCGGCAAATCTGCGGCGGGTGGTCCAGCAGGCCGCGAGGCACCGCGGCGACGACGCAGCACAGTGCCCGCTACGGGTTGGCTAGGCGACCCCGGCGCACCAGCAGCGGGAACTACCACCACCGGGGTTCGATCGGCGTTATCGTCGGCGCCGGCCTGCTCCAGTACCCCCGGATCCGATACCCCCGGATCGGACGTCGCCTGGTCCGAGGTGGCCGGCTCGTCTACCGGTCCACGCCCGCGGGACCGCGCACGACGGCCGTTGACGTTCCCGGGGTCCTTGACCTTGAGCAGCGGCTCGGCCGGCGCCGCACTCCCCTGGCTTCGGACGTTCACCGGCTCCGCGGACAACAGCACGCCACGGCCCTTGCAGTGCTCACAGCTGGTGGAGTACGCCTCGAGCAACCCGGTGCCGACCTTCTTGCGGGTCATCTGGACCAGCCCCAGTGAGGTCACCTCGGCGACCTGGTGGCGGGTGCGATCCCGGCCCAGGCATTCGGTCAGCCGGCGCAGCACGAGATCGCGGTTCGACTCGAGCACCATGTCGATGAAGTCGATCACGATGATCCCGCCGATGTCCCGTAGCCGGAGCTGCCTGATGACCTCCTCAGCGGCCTCGAGGTTGTTGCGGGTGACCGTCTCCTCGAGATTGCCACCCGACCCGGTGAACTTGCCGGTGTTGACGTCGATCACGGTCATCGCCTCGGTGCGGTCGATGATCAGGTAACCACCCGACGGCAGCCACACCTTGCGGTCCAGCGCCTTGATGATCTGCTCGTCGACCCGGAACTCGGCGAACACGTCACCGGCACCGGCATGCCTGCGCACCCTGGGCATCAAATCCGGGGCCACATGCTTGACATAGCCCTCCACAGTGTCCCAGGCGTGGTCGCCCTGCACGACGAGCTCGTGGAAGTCCTCGGTGAACAGATCCCGCACCACCTTGACCAGCAGGTCAGGCTCTGCGTACAGCAGCACCGGTGCTTTGACGTTGCTCTCGGAACCGGTCTCACCGGAGCGGTTCTGGATGACCTCCCATTGCGCTTGCAACCGGCGGACGTCGCGAGCCAGCTCCTCCTCGCTGACCCCTTCCGATGCAGTCCGGATGATCACACCGGCGTCCTCGGGAACGATCCGCTTGAGCACCTCCTTGAGGCGCTTACGCTCGGTATCCGGCAGCTTCCGGCTGATCCCGGTGGCCCGCCCACCCGGCACGTACACCAGGAACCGACCAGGCAGGCTGATCTGGGTGGTCAGCCGGGCGCCTTTATGGCCCACCGGATCCTTGGTGACCTGCACCAGAACGCTGTCACCGCTGGACAGGGCCTGCTCGATGCGGCGCGCCTTGCCTTCTAGCCCGGCGGCGTCCCAGTCCACCTCGCCGGCATAGAGCACGGCATTGCGACCGCGTCCGATATCCACGAACGCGGCCTCCATCGAAGGCAGCACGTTCTGCACCCGGCCGAGATAAACATTGCCGACCAGCGACCCGGAGCCTGACGCGGTGACGAAGTGCTCCACCAGAACGTCGTCCTCGAGCACCCCGATCTGGGTGCGCTCCGGGTGCTCCCGCACAATCATGGTGCGCTCGACGGACTCCCGCCGGGTGAGGAACTCCGACTCGGACAGGATCGGAGCCCGCCGCCGACCGGCCTCCCGACCATCCCGCCGGCGCTGGCGCTTGGCCTCCAGACGGGTGGAGCCGCGGATTGCCTGCACCTCATCCTCGGCTACCCGGTCAGCACTGTCCCGGACATGCACAACGGTGTCCGGCGGGTCGTCGTCACGGACGACGGCTTCCTCGTCACCACCCTCGCGGCGACGTCTGCGGCGGCGGCGCCGCCGCACTACACCCTCGCCGGGCTCCTCAGTCGCGGGATCCTCGCCCTCCTGATCCGAGCCGCCGACGTCGAGCTCGGTGCTGTCGTCGTCCGGCTCGATCGGGCCGTCACCGGTGTCGTCACTGGTCTTACCCCGGCCACGACCACGCCGGCCGCGTCGCCGCCGGCGCCGGCCAGCGCCGTCAGTCTCCGACTCGCCTTCGTCGAGGTCGTCAGGGTCGTCGGGCTCCGTGGACTCCGCCGGGATCACCGGTGGCGAGACCGGCGGCAGGAACACCGGCGGCGCCACGTTGAACACCGGCGCCAGTGGCACTTCAGGGGCCTCCCGATCCTCCAGCACACCGGCGCGAAGATCGAACTGGTCAGCCTCCACCGCGTCGGGCTCGGGATCCGGCAGCAGCACCTGCATCGCCCGCAACGCGGTCTCCCGGTCGACGCTGGACTGCGCGCTACGGATCGCCACACCAAGCTCGGCCAGCGCAGCCATCACTTCCCGGCTGCTCACCGAGAGCAATTTGGCCAAGGCATGCACCCGTAACCGGTCCGGCAGGGACGCCGCCAACTCGTCTCCAGCGGGCACGGTGTTCCTGGATGTGCCTGCCCGCCCGCCGATGCGTCCGGCGGGCGTTGTCGTGTTCGCCATTCAGCTCCTCCAGCCCCCGGGCGCGTCCCTCAGGTCGGGACGCGGCCGCGCAGGGGCCCCTATGTGTCATCCGCCGCCGAGTCCGGCGACGGCAATCCTGTGTTCCACCGGCAGCTCCGCGGTCCGGAGCGGTCAACCGGCGTGTCCCGCGACGTCGTGCTGACCCGGCTCGCCATCGCACCCCATCACAGCCGTCCGGGCGAATGCCCGGTCCGCAGCGAGCGGGTCGACGAGATCCCCGTCGTCGTCGAGCCGACCTTGCGCCATCCGGATCGCTTTCGCGGGCACCGGCAGCTGGAGTCCGGCGACGACGCCGAGCGCACTCAGCACATCGTCGGGCCGTACCGCAGGGTTAACCTGCCGTACAACCGCTACCAGTATCCCACACCTAGTGAGCAGACCGGCGGCAGGCGCCGGTGCGGGTGAATCCTCGACGTCCAGCGAGACGATCGCGGCCCGAGCATCCAGCGAACGCCGACCGTCCTTGGTGACGCGTTCGACCAACACCTGCGGCACAGCGAGCAACGCCTGGGCAGCTTGGTGCAACCGCTCACCTGCCAGCTCGGGGACCTCGATGCGCCACCTGCTGGCCTCGATCCGCTCGGCGAATCCGCCGGGACCGGCCAGAACCCCCTCCAGCACCGCCAACCCCGCCGGCAAAGCCGCGTCCAGCCCAGCCCGGACCACCTCGGGATCGACCTGCTCGATGAGCTGAATCTCGACGTACTCCGCCTCGCTGGCAGCCCCGGTGGGCGCGGCACCCACCCAGGAGACCTTCGGATGCGGGCTGTACCCCTGCGAGTAGGCCATCGGCAGGCCGGCCCGCCGCAGCGCCCGCTCGAAGGCTCTGGCGACGTCGCGATGTGAGGTGAACCGCAGCTTGCCACGCTTGGCGTAGCGCAGCCGCACCGTGCAGACCGGGGCGGCGGAGGGATTGTGGCGCATCGAAACCTCTCGTGAGTGCGTAACAGTGTTCTAGCACGCAATGCCACTCACGACCGGCTTGTCACTACCCGGCGCATCTGCACTACGGTCGCGACGTCCGGTCCACCCGACCCCTCCGGAGGCCGTGGGTGTCGCTGCGTCTGCTGCGGATCGCCGCGGTCGTCGCAGCCGTGCTCGTGCTGCCCGGGCCGGGGGTTCCTGCCGTTGCCCACCCCGCGACCTGCACTTCGGCCGGCCCGGTGTTGCGCTATCTGGCGCTGTTCGACACCGGAACTCCCGAGCCGGGCGCAGCCAGTGCGATCCGGGCCGCCTGTGGCACCAGCGTCGCGTATTACCCGCAGATCGGGGTCGCGGTCGCCACCTCCACCGAACCGGGGTTCGCCGCCCGATTCGGTACCGCCCGCGCCTACAGCGCGCAGGCCGAGGCGCTCGCCGTGCCACCCCGGGCCGAGCTGACCAGCCCCAAGCAAGCAGCTGTGGTGCGCACCGCGGATCAACTGCCCGCGGCGGCGCAGGCACTGAGCGTCGACCGGTCAGCCGAGCAGTGGGGCATGGAGCTGATCCACGCCCGCCAAGCCAGGGCGATCACCCGGGGCAGCCCCGAAGTGCTCGTCGGAGTTCTGGACTCCGGAGTCGACGCCACCCACCCCGACCTGGCCCGTGCCGTCGATCCGGAGCGCTCAGCGGGCTGCCTGTCCGGCAAGCCGGACCAGGCTCCCGGTGCGTGGAGTCCGACCACCTCCGCGCACGGCACCCACGTGGCCGGGACGATCGCGGCCGCTGACGACGGGCGCGGTGTCACCGGGGTGGCACCCGGGGTTCGGCTGGCCTCGGTGAAGGTCGTGGACGACGACGGATTCATCTACCCCGAATACGCCGTGTGCGGCTACCTGTGGGCGGCCCGGCAGCGGATGCGGATCGCCAACAGCAGCTTTTTCATCGACCCGTGGTTGTTGACCTGCGCCGACGTGCCGGGACAGGCGGTGGCCCACGAGGCTGTCCGGCGCGCGGTTGCCTACGCCGCGGCTCAGGGGGTGCTCAGCATCGCCGCCGCCGGCAATGAGCGGATGGATTTGGCCGATCCCCGGCAAGACGTCCGTAGCCCGGACAACACCCCCAACCCGCAGCCGCGCCCGGTGGACAGCCGCTGCGACGTGCTGCCCGCCGAGCTGCCCGGCGTGCTGGTGGTGTCCGCCGTCGGCGCGCAGCGAGTCAAGTCGGAGTACAGCTCCTATGGACGGGGCGTGGTCGCGGTGGCGGCCCCGGGCGGAGACTTGGCACAGCAGCCGAGGCTGTCCCCCAGCGGGTGCGTGCTGTCTACCGTTCCTGGCGGGTACGACTACGCCTGCGGCACATCCATGGCAACACCTCATGTCTCCGGGGTGGCGGCGCTGATCGCCTCCTCCCGACCCGAGACCTCCACCGAGGAGCTGGCGACGCTGCTGCGACAGCAGGCCGACCCGTTGCCATGCCCCGGTCACTGCGACGACGGGTTCTACGGTCACGGCCTGGTGAACGCTCTGCGGGCGGTGACTGCGCAGCCGAGCTCAGTCGAGGCTCGGACTGATCGGTAGCAGCTGCCGGCCGCTGGGTCCGACCTGGATGTCGGTGCCCATCGAGGGGCAGACGCCACAATCGAAGCACGGGGTCCACCGGCAGTCGTCCTGCTCGCGGCCGGCCAGTGCGTCGCACCAGTCATCCCAGAGCC
Source organism: Pseudonocardiaceae bacterium (assembly GCA_050700055.1). GTDB lineage: Bacteria > Actinomycetota > Actinomycetes > Mycobacteriales > Pseudonocardiaceae. The sequence goes on along the minus strand of JBOHGE010000008.1, from coordinate 42,088 downwards.
ACTCCTTGTCCAGGCCGGCGTCCAGGTGGTCCCAGGGCAGCACCTCGTCACGTCCACGTTCCCGGGTGGTGAACCACTCCAATGACACGCCCAGCGGGGTGAGCTCCTCGGTGCAGGCGGCGACCCACCGGTCGTAGCTGAAATGCTCGCTCCAGCCGTCGAACCGGCCGCCGTCGCGCCAGACCCGTTCGATCACCCGGCCGACCCGCCGATCGCCACGGGACAGCAAACCCTCGATCAGCGCGGGCTTGCCATCGTGATAACGCATCCCTACATTGCGGCCGAGCTTACGATCACTATTGATCTCCGCGCGGAGCTTTCGGAGCCGGTTGTCGACGACCTCGGGGTGCTCCTGAGCGACCCACTGAAACGGGGTGTGCGGCTTGGGCACGAAGGCACCGATCGAGATCGTGCACCGGATGTCGTTACTGCCGCTGGCCTGCCGGCCGGCCCTGATCACGTTGTGCGCCATCCGGGCGATCTGCACCACGTCGTCGTCGGTCTCGGTGGGCAGGCCGCACATGAAGTACAGCTTCACCTGCCGCCAGCCCGCGCCGAACGCGGTGGAGACGGTGCGGATGAGGTCTTCTTCGGACACCATCTTGTTGATCACTCGGCGGATCCGCTCAGAGCCACCCTCGGGGGCGAACGTCAGGCCGGAACGGCGGCCGTTGCGGGAGATCTCATTGGCCAGGTCGATGTTGAACGCGTCCACCCGGGTCGATGGCAGGCTCAGGCTGGTGCCGGTGCCCTGGTAGCGGTCCGCCAGGCCCTTGGTGATCTCACCGATCTCGGAATGATCGGCGCTGGACAGTGACAGCAACCCGACCTCGCCGAACCCGCTGGCTGCCAGACCGCGCTCGACCATCGCGCCGATACCCTCGATCGACCGTTCCCGTACCGGACGGGTGATCATGCCGGCCTGGCAGAACCGGCAGCCGCGAGTGCAGCCGCGGAAGATCTCCACGCTCATCCGCTCGTGCACGCTCTCCGCGATCGGCACCAGCGGCTGCTTGGGGTAAGGCCACTCGTCGAGGTCCATCGTGGTGCGCTTGGCCACTCGTTGCGGTGCCGGCCCTCGGCTGGCGACTCGCTCGATCCGGCCGTCGGGTAGGTAGCTGACGTCATAGCAGCCTGGCAAATAGACGCCATCGATCCCGGCCAGCCGGTTCAGCAGTTCCGGGCGGCCTCCCGGGCGACCTTGCGCCTTCCAATCCCGGACGACGGCAGTGATCTCGAGCACAGCCTCCTCGCCATCCCCCAGCACCGCGGCGTCGATGAAGTCGGCGATCGGCTCCGGGTTGAACGCGGCGTGCCCGCCGGCGACGACGACAGGATGTTCCTCAGTGCGCTCGTGGGCGTGCAGCGGGATCCCGGCGAGGTCCAGCGCGGTGAGCAGATTCGTATAGCCCAGCTCGGTGGCGAAAGAGACCCCGAGCAGGTCGAACGCCCCGACCGGGCGGTGCGCCTCGACGGTGAACTGCGGCACACCGTGCTCACGCATCAGCCTTTCGAGGTCTGGCCAGACCGCGTAAGTCCGCTCGGCGAGGACGTCGGGCAGCTCGTTGAGCACCTCGTAAAGGATCATGATTCCCTGGTTGGGCAGCCCGACCTCATAAGCGTCCGGGTACATCAACGCCCAGCGCACCGTGGTGGCGTCCCAGTCCTTCACCGTGGCATTGAGCTCGCCTCCGACGTACTGCACCGGCTTGGAGACCCGGGGCAACAACAGCTCCAGTTGCTCGAACACCGACATGACGCCCATGCCGGTCAGCGTAGTTGGGTGCTCTTCAAGAGCGGCCAACCCGCCTCTATGGCGCTCGTAACGACTACCAACCCCGCTACTAAACCCCGATACGCCGAGTGATGGTTATCCACAGGCGAGGTGGTATCCACAGCACGCGGCGTTGCCGTTTGGCGGTGGGCCAGCTGGGCACCAGGCTCGGCTCATGCACGAATGGTGGATTCCCCTACTGGAACTCGACGGGTTGCTGCTGCGCGAACGAGCGCTCACCGCAGTCGACCCCGACGACCTGTTGACCGCGTTGCGGTCCGGCCGGCTGCGGCGTATCCAGCGCGGGATCTACCTGCCCAGACGGGTCGAGAAGAGCCCACTTGTGGTGGCGAGGGCCGCGTTGCTCAGCTCAGGCGTCGTCGGTGCGGTGCCCAGCCATGCGACCGCGGCTCGGGTGCATCAGATCGCAGTACCGGACGACCACCATGTGCAGCATGTGACAGTCACCCGGCGGCAGCGTCGCCACAATCGCCGGGACCTGCACTTCCACACCCGGTCGATCAGCTGCGGTGAGGTCGAAAGACGCGACGGCGTACCGGTGACGTCTATCGCCCGGACGCTGGCCGACCTGGCAACCAGTCTGGATCGACTACCAGCGGTGTGGGCGATGGACGACGCTCTGCGGCGCCGGCTGTGTGCCAAGGCGGACGTCGCCGCCGTCATCGAACGGTGGCGCGGTGGTACCGGCTGCGTCACGGCGGGGGAACGGCTGGACGAGGCAGACGGGGTGGCGGAATCGATCCTCGAGACGGCAGGACGCCTGGTGTTGCGCGATCGCGGGGTACCCCTGCCGATCCCACAGTACGAGCTACGGGCTCGGGACGGCACTCTGGTGGCTCGACTTGACGGCGCCTACCTGCACGAGAAAATCGCCCTGGAGTACGACGGAGCAGCCCCACACAGCCTGCCCGAGGCGGTATTCCGCGACCGTTGGCGGCAGAACGGCCTGCCCGAACTTGGCTGGACGGTGCTGCGTTTCACCTGGTGGGACGTGATGCGCGACCCTGATGGGGTGGCCGCGACAGTACAACGCACCCTACGTCACCGGGCAGCCTGAAGTCGTGAGCGGCCCAGAGGTGCGGCGGTCGACGCTAGTGCTCTGGAAACCTTAGAGTTCTGGAAACCACAGCGCGATCTCGCGCTTGGCGGAGTCCACCGAATCCGAGCCGTGCACCAGATTCGACTGGGTCTCCAACGCGAAGTCGCCGCGGATCGAGCCGGGAGCAGCCTTGTCCACCGGGTCCGTGCCCCCAGCCAGCTGCCGAAACGCCGCGATCGCCCGCTCACCCTCGACCACGGCGGCCACCACGACACCGGAGGTGATGAACTCCAGCAGTGAGCCGAAGAACGGCTTGTCGGCGTGCTCGGCGTAGTGCTGCTCGGCCAGATCTCGCGGAACCGCACGCAGTTGCAGCGCAGCCAGCGTCATCCCTTTGCGTTCGATTCTGGCGATCACCTCGCCGACCAGGCCACGGCGGACACCGTCAGGCTTGACCAGGACCAGGGTGCGCTCGCTCACTGCTGCTCATTCTCCTCTGTACGTCGGGACACCAGCGCCAGCCTATCGACGCCGACGAGACGCGCACGCAGCGCGGTCAAGCATCAAGGCGCCGGGCAACCGCCCAACGCACATACAGCAGATAACCCCACACCAGGACGAACAGGATGCCAAGCCCGCCCAGTGCCGGGTGAGCGAGCCAACCGGCGACCATTGCCACCTGTAAGATCAGGGCCAGCCCCAGGCCCCACCGGCGACGCTGCACACCGGCCGCCACCATCATCGCCAGCGCCAGACCACCGGTATACCAACCGGCTGGGCCGGCTATCTCACCGCCGAGTCGGTCGACGACGAGCACGGCTAGGCCGACGACGATCGCCTCCATCACCAGCGTACCCGCGAAGATCCCGCGCAGACCCTGCGCCGGATCGCTCACTGCGGTTGCCGACCGAACACGGTGCGAGCCTCGCCGACCAGCGCCACGGACCCGGTGATCACCACTCCGGCATCCGAGGTGCGGCCCTCACCGGTGGCGACCTCCTCAGCCGAGGCGATAGCCGCCTCGATCGCCTCCGGTAGCCGGCGTACGACCCGCACGCGCTGCTCCCCCACCACCTCCCGGGCCAAGGCGGCAAGCTCGTCGACGTCCATCGCGCGCCTCGAGCTACTGGCAGTGACCACGAACTCGTCAACCACCGGCTCCAGTTCCGCGAGGATGCCGGCTGCATCCTTGTCACGCATCACCCCCAGCACAGCGACCAGCCGGCGGAAGACGAACTCCGCGCCTAGCGCGGTCGCCAGCGCTCGCGCCCCATGTGGGTTGTGCGCGGCATCGAGCAGGACCGCGGGCGCCGCGCGGACCCGCTCTAGCCGTCCCGGCGCGGTCACCGTCGCGAACGCGTCGCGCACCACGTCGGCATCCAACGACCGGGTGGCGCCTGCCCCGAAGAACGCCTCGGCAGCGGCCAACGCGAGCACGGCGTTGCGGGACTGGTGCTCGCCGTACAGCGGTAGGAAGATCTCGTCGTACACCCCGCCGAGACCCTGCAGCCTCAACCGCTGCCCACCGGCGACGACGTCGCGGTGCAACACCCCGAACTCCATGCCCTCTCGCGCCACTGTCGCGCCCACCTCGACGCTGCGGGCCGCGATCACCCTGACCACCTCGGGCGGCTGCTTGGCGAGTACGGCCACCGAGCCGGGCTTGATGACCCCGGCCTTCTCAGCAGCGATACCTGCGATGTCACTGCCCAGGTAGTTCACGTGATCCACCGCGACCGGAGTGATCACCGCCACCGTGGCATCGGCGACATTGGTCGCGTCCCAGCTGCCACCGAGGCCGACCTCCACCACCGCGGCATCCACCGGCGCGTCGGCGAAGGTCGCGAAGGCCATCCCGGTCAGCACCTCGAACCTGCTCATCGGGACCGGTGAGCCGGCGTCGACCATGGCCACGTACCGCTCGATGTCCCGGTAAGCCTCGACGTAACGCTCAGGGCTGATCGGCTCACCGTGCAAGCTGATCCGCTCAGTACTGCTCTGCAGGTCGGGGCTGGTGTAGCGGCCCATCCGCAATCCGGTCCCGCGCAGCAGCGCATCCAGCATCCGGGCCACTGAGGTCTTGCCGTTGGTGCCGGCGACGTGCAGAACCGGGTAGGACCACTGCGGCATACCGAGCAGGTCGACCAGCGCCGCGATCCGGGTCAGCGACGGCTCGATCCGGCCTTCCGGCCAGCGACGGTCCAGCTCGGCTTCGACCGTCCGGAGCGCCACCAGCGTGTCGGTATCGATCTGCACCAGGGCCGTTGATGCCACCGGAGAGCCGATATCGGCTCGCGTCACGTCACGCCGGGCACCGATGTGGTGAGCCGACGGCTGATTCATCGCCACATCAGGAGTCTACGGAGCAGCCCCGACACCGGGCAGCCGCACGCGCCTGGCGGGTCACCCAGCGTTGCGCTTTCCCGGCACTCACCAGTTGTCCAGTTCGGTGACCAGGCGTTTGGGTGCGATCAAGCGATAGCTATCCGTTATCAGGTCGCTGAGTTCGTCCCAGTCGACATCCGGACCATCCAGGTGGACTCCGATCCAGCCTTTCTGCCCGACATACGGAGGCACGAAGAAGCGGGCTCGATCGGGCGAGACGAGGGTCTCGGCAGCGCCGGCGGGCGCCTTCAGCCACAGCGCGGGCCGCCCACCGTCGTAGTTGCCTTTTTGCATGGCGAAGATGCGGTTCCGAACCCGCCATGTCGGATCGCCCCAGGTCTGCTTCTCGATCGCCTCGGGAAACGCCAGACAGACCGCACGCAGGCGAGCCAGGCGGTCCGGGTCGAGACTCGATGGATTCACCGGCATCGGGTGCTGACCAGAGTCACGGGGTTGGTAGTCGTTACGAGCCGCTCCGGCGGGGGTTGGCGGTACTTGAAGAGCCCCCAACTCAGGCGGACTTGTCGCGGCGCTCGCGGCGGGTGGGCTGGCGTGTCACGATTGTCGGGTTCACGTTCTCGCGCACGGTCTGCTCGGTGATGACCACCTTCGCCACGTCGTCGCGGCTGGGGATGTCGTACATCACCGGCAGCAACACCTCTTCCATGATGGCCCGCAGCCCCCGAGCGCCGGTACCACGAAGGATCGCCTGATCGGCTATCGCCTCTAACGCGGTGCCGGTGAACTCCAATTCCACACCGTCCATCTCGAAGAGCTTGCAGTACTGCTTCGACAGGGCGTTGCGGGGCTCGGTGAGAATCTGCACCAAGGAGCACTTGTCCAGGTTCGTCACGCTGGCCACCACCGGCAACCGACCGATGAACTCCGGGATCAGCCCGAACTTGATCAAATCCTCCGGCATGACATCGGCGAAAACGTCTGCGGTCTCCAGCTGAGCCTTGGACCGCAGATCGGCACCGAAGCCCAGCCCCCGCTTACCGATCCGATCTTCGATGATCTTGTCAAGTCCGGCGAACGCACCGGCGACGATGAACAGGACGTTCGTCGTGTCGATTTGGATGAACTCCTGGTGCGGGTGCTTGCGCCCGCCCTGCGGGGGCACGCTGGCGGTGGTGCCCTCCAAGATCTTCAGTAGGGCCTGCTGGACACCCTCACCGGAGACGTCCCTGGTGATCGAGGGGTTCTCCGACTTGCGGGCGATCTTGTCGACCTCATCGATGTAGATGATGCCGGTCTCGGCCCGCTTGACGTCGTAGTCCGCCGCCTGGATCAGCTTGAGCAGGATGTTCTCCACATCCTCGCCGACGTAGCCGGCTTCGGTCAGCGCGGTGGCATCGGCGATGGCGAAAGGCACGTTGAGCAGCTTCGCCAGGGTCTGAGCCAGGTAGGTCTTGCCGCATCCGGTGGGACCGAGCATCAGGATGTTCGACTTGGCCAGCTCGATCTCGTCGTCACGGCCTTTGTCCCCGGCCTGGATGCGTTTGTAATGGTTGTAGACCGCAACTGACAGGGTGCGCTTCGCGTCATCCTGGCCGATGACGTAGGTCTCGAGGAAATCATGGATCTCGCTGGGCTTGGGTAGCTCGTCGAGCTTGACGTCACCTGCGTCAGCGAGCTCCTCCTCGATGATCTCGTTGCACAGATCGATGCACTCATCGCAGATGTACACGCCAGGGCCAGCGATGAGCTTCTTGACCTGCTTCTGACTCTTCCCGCAGAAAGAACACTTCAACAGGTCGCCGCCGTCACCGATCCGTGCCATAAGGGCTGGCCTCTCGTCCCTCCTGGCGCGTGGCGCGCCTGGCTGCGTAAATGTCTCGGTCTGTGTGCTCGACCGTACCCGCCCGACCCCGCTGTGCGGGAGGACTAGCCTCCCCGATATCGCCGGGCGGCCGTGACTTCCTCCACCGCTCGGCGTGTCGCAGAGTGGGATCAGCGTCGGATCGCGGAGAGCTTTCGAATCTGAGTGATCTCGTCGATGATCCCGTACTCCTTGGCTTCGACGGAGGTCAGGATCTTGTCCCGGTCGATGTCGGCACGGACGCGCTCCTCGGTCTGGCCGGTGTGGTGCGCCAACGTGGTCTCCAGCAGGCGCCGCATTCGCTGGATCTCGGCCGCTTGGATCTCCAGGTCCGACACCTGCCCATAGACGCCCTCGGTAGCCGGCTGGTGGATGAGGATCTGCGCGTTGGGCACCGCCATCCGCTTGCCCGGAGTGCCTGCGGCGAGCAGCACGGCAGCGGCCGAAGCGGCTTGGCCGAGGCAGACCGTCTGGATCTCCGGCCGAATGAACTGCATCGTGTCGTAGATAGCCGTCATCGCGGTGAACGACCCACCCGGCGAGTTGATGTACATCCAGATGTCGCGGTCCGGGTCGCTGGACTCCAGCACCAGCAACTGCGCCATGGTGTCGTTGGCCGAGGTGTTGTTGATCTGCTCGCCGAGGAAGATGATCCGCTCCTCGAACAGCTTGTTGTAGGGGTTGGACTCCTTGACCCCGTAGCTGGTGCGCTCGATGAACGAGGGCAGCACGTATCGTGACTGTGGCATCTGGATATGGGGCAGGTGGTTCATGGGGCTCCTCGAAGCTCAGCGGCTCGCGCCGGGCAGCGAATTGGCGCGGGTCAGGACGTAGTCGACAAAGCCGTACACGCGGGCCTCCTCGGCGGTGAACCAGCGGTCGCGGTCGGAGTCGATGATGACCCGCTCGACCGGTTGACCGGTCTGCTGGGCGATGAGCTCCGCCATCTCCTGCTTGTGCTTGATCAGCATGTCCGCCTGGATCGCGATGTCCGCCGCGGTGCCGGCGACACCCGCTGACGGCTGGTGCATCAGGATCCGGGCGTGCGGGAGGGCGTAGCGCTTGCCACGCGTGCCCGCGGACAGCAGGAACTGCCCCATCGAGGCGGCCAAGCCCATCGCGTAGGTCGCCACGTCGGGCTCGATCAGCTGCATGGTGTCGTAGATAGCCATGCCGGCGGTCACCGATCCGCCCGGTGAGTTGATGTAGAGCCGGATGTCCTGGTCGGGATCCTCAGCGGAGAGCAGTAAGAGCTGGGCGCAGATCTGGTTGGCGATGTTCTCCTCGACCTGGGAGCCGAGCACGATGATGCGCTCGCGCAGCAACCGTTCATACACCGAGTCGTTCAGGTTGAGGCCAGCCGTCGCGGCCCGCATCGCGGGGGCGTCCCGCAGCGGCACGGCCGAGGCGATGTGGTCCGGGGTCACGTATGCCTGCCTTCTATCACGGGGGGTCGGGGTGGTGGGTGAGGGTCCGGCTCGAAGTCACCGAACTCGACACTGTCGACCCTAACGAAGGCCAGCGACGGCGAGGCCGTGACGCGCCCTCCGTTCGCTCAGAGCGTCACGGCAGTTGTGCCTGCGTCAGCCGACCGACTGAGCCTGCTCCGAGGTCGCCGAAGCGATCAATGCCTCGATATCGACGGGGTTGCCGCCGGCGTCGGTGACGGTGGCCTGGCGGACCACAGTGATCAGTGCCTTGCCGCGGCGGACATCGGCGTACATCGAACCCAGCTCACCCGATTCCTTGATGTGCTGGACGTACTCGTTGGGGCTGACGCCGTGGCGCTGCGCCTGGTAGACGATTCGCTCGGTGAGCTCCTCGTCGGTCACCGAGACCTCCTCGGCATCGGCAATCGCATCGAGCAGCAGGCGCGCCTTCACTGTCTGCTGTGCGCCGTTGCGCATGTCGGCCTCGAACTCCTCCGCAGTGTGACCTTGCTGCTCGAGCCACTGGTCGAGGCGCTGCTGGTCATGCTCGAAAGCGTCCAGAGCATCGTGTTTACGCGCCTCGAGCTCGGCGTCCACGACCGCCGCCGGCAAGGGGACCTCCGTGGCGGCGAGCAGCGCCTTGAGCACCTTGTCCCGAGCCTGCGCGCCCTGCTGCATGGCTTTGACTTTGCCGAGCCGTTCACGCAGGTCAGCGCGGAGCTCATCGATGGTGTCGAACTCGCTGGCGAGCTGGGCGAACTCGTCGTCGGCCACCGGCAGCTCGCGCTCTTTGACGGTCTGGATCGTGGCCGTCACCTCAGCCTGCTGCCCGGCTCGTGGCCCGGCCAGAGTGGTGGTGAAGACCCGTTGCTCGCCCGACGAGGCGCCGACCAGCACGTCGTCGATACCTTCGATGAGCTGGCCGGAACCGATCTGATAAGACAGGCCGGTGGTCGCCAACTCCTCGACCTCCTCGCCGTCGACGGTGGCCGACAGATCCAGCGCAACGAAGTCGTCGTGCTGCGCTGGACGTTGGACTCCGGTGAGGGTGCCGAAGCGGGACCGGAGCCCGTCGAGCTGCTCGCCGACCTCAGCGTCGGTCACCTCAGCGTCGTCGACGGACACCGCGAACTCGCCGAAGGCGGGCATCTCGATCTCCGGCCGCACGTCCACCTCGGCGGTGAACGTGAGGTGGTCGCCGTCCTCGATCTTGGTCACCTCGATCTCCGGCCGGCCCAGGGGGCGAACTTTGCCGGAGGCGACGACCTCGACGTACTTCGCCGGCACCGCCTCGCTGACCACCTCATCGAGCACCGCGCCACGACCCAGCCGCTGCTCCAGGATCCGGGCCGGCGCCTTGCCCGGCCGAAATCCCGGGATCCGAACCTGCTGGGCGATCTTCTTGTAAGCGCGGTCGAAGTCGGGCTTCAACTCGTCGAACGACACCTCGACGTTGATCTTGACGCGCGTCGGGCTGAGGTGTTCGACGGTGCTCTTCACGGGTACTCCTCGGGGAAGATGAGAACACGCCCAGCGCAGCCACTGCCGCCGGACAGAAGGTGTGCAGCGAGTCTAGGCGAGCACGCCGGCCCACCCATTGGGGGCGTCACAGGCAGCCCGCGTCTTGAACACCCGGCGCCACCTACCTCGCGGTAGTGCGCGCCGTGAACTCTGTGAGTGTCGACGGTAGCGACCTCTGCCGTCGCTTGGACGTGGCTGGCGTCGAGTTCACGACACACCAGCCCAGGGTTTGGGTCTGCTGGTCGACCTCCTAAGACGCTATTCAAACCGTTCTGACCTGGCAGAACAGCTTCAGAAGATCTCGATGATCTTGTCCCAGGATAGCGGGACGGGGGTTATGGGCGCGTCCGAGGGTGGACATGTCAGCGAGGCTTCGCGGTCGCGGTGGCTCCGTCACCGCTTCACCGCCGAGGAACGGCAAGCCATGATCGACCTCTACCGGTCCGGCGCTCCGGCGCGTGTGGTCGCTGAGCGCTACGGCATCGGTGTGCGGGCCGTCAAGCGGCTACTACAGACCCACGGTATCCGCCGTCGCCAAACGGCATAGCGTTCTGGTTGTGTGGCTCCGGTCAGCCTTGCTGGCCGGAGCCCTCATCTGGTTCTCGTTGTCGGCTTATGAGTGCGGTTAGCTCGTTGAGACATGAAGTGATTCGTGTGACTATTGATTCAAAGGCTTGAAGGTTTGACAGGTCTTCAATCTCAAGGGCGACTCGGGCTTTTCTGGCACTCGATCCGGCAAGGTGAGCGATTCCACCTTTGGATCTGAAGCTTTGAAGTTTCCGCAAGATTGCTGTTAAATCTGAAGTGTCGCCAAGTTCGAGTGCGAACCGTCGCAATAGGCTTAGCGTTCCTTCGCCGGTTTCATGTTTTTTGAGGTAAGCCTTTAAGGGCGCCGGTTCGATACCATCGACAAGCACCTTTGTTAGCAAGAGCAGTGACGCGCCTAGTCCGGCCGGGTCGTCAGTGAGTGGACCAATGAGAGACTCGAACTCTGCTTTGGTTTCTGCGTTAATTTCTTTCCAAAGTGGTTTACCAAGCATCGCTTCGGATGCGGTCATGACATTTGCCCGCGCTCTGCGCAGGTCTCGTACTGGATCTTTTGAACCTGCCAATTGGTTGAGGAAGTCCCGACGAAACCGGCCTTCGTCCATTGTTCCCTCAGTCGGTACGTTGTAGGTCCGCCAGTGTCCCCACTCATCAGCTGGGAGCTTCTCGCCAATGTCTCCCAGATAGACCTCGACGAGACCAGCACTATTAAAGGAGAATTCCACTCCCCAAAGGTTGAGACACGCCAAGCGCGAGTTTGATATTTGATACCTCGACGGTTCAGCGGCGTAGGGCTGAAGTACTTCACGCTTGAAGTAGACGGGCGTCAGATAATGCAACCTAGTTCCGTCTTTATCGAAGTACGTGCCCAATTGATCTGGGTCGCAAGTATGCACAAGCGGGTTGCCCGTCTCGTGATCCATCTGATAGATGAAGCTGGGATATTCGTGATCTTTCCCGTACTCCTCGAACCTCGGCACACGAGAGGTTTTCGTTCCTGTCACGAGGTATTGCCCCAATAGTCGCGAGAACGCGGGCCGATTGATCATCGACAAATCATGAAGTACATGAAAATCAAAATGTGCCCACTCGTTATGAAACTTGTCGTCAACCCGCGCGAATTCGTCAGTATCAAGCTTCGGCACTAAGTCAACTTGGATGATCGCGTGCCGCTTACAAGTTGCTAGATAACTCCGGAACTCCAACGCGCGGACCTCAACGCGCCAGCTATCGTCGTCGATCTCCCATCGGATGAGGTCCTGGTCTCGGCCCGCTTCGTTGAGGTACTTCCAACCCACGCTGGTCGGAACGGCATCCCAGTACCACAGAAAGGGATGGCAAATTTCAACCACAAGTGCGGCTGCCCCGGCCGGCTTGCGCACGTGGGCAAAGAACTCAACGTCAACACCGTGATCGGTCGCAGCTAGTCCGTTGTCGATCTGTCCGCTGTCCCATACGCCGAACTTCCCGAGATCGCGACCAAGCCACGTTGTCTTCTCCAACGCGGCGGCGGCCTGCTCACTGTTGATCAGTACGCAACCCCTGCCCCCATGCTTGGCATCGGTGAAAAAGTGCTCTTCGATGACGAGCCACCCCGTAGGGTTGGCAGTGATCGTCCGAAGGTCGCCTTCAAGCCACAGCTCACTTGGGTAGTCGCCTATGGGCCGCTGCCAGAGGTCTGCAAGGGTGTCCCGCTTTGGCCGCTCTATGTAGCCCGGGATCGACGGCGTACTCATCAGCAGAGAGTAGAACCAGCGCCTTGGTCACCGTGAGGTACGACACGCGTCCAAGGTGCCCGCCAACTGGACGCGGATGCCTAAGTGCTGTTGTCGTCCTTGCGGATGAGCCCAAGCCATGCGTCCGCTCGTCCCGGACGAGGCGTTAGCGCTTCCAGAGCTGGACAGACTGAAGGGCTACGCGATTCGCGGTGGCTCCGTCACCGCTTCACCGCCGAGGAACGGTAAGCCATGATCGACCCCAAAGCCGAGTAGCCCCCGTCGCGGCTGCTTCGCGGAGGATGGCCGAGCGCACCACGAACGGCCCAGTTCAACACGCGGCGTTGATGCCTAGAGGACTCAAGCTAGCCGGCGTTGCCACGACTAGGGGTTACTTGTGCCGTTCCCTTGACGCGCCTAGGGAGCTAGGCCAACATGGGTGAATAGTCTCGAATATTCTAGGGAGGCGCAGATGCGCGCGAGGTTCCTCGGGAAAGATCCACAGTCCAACGTGGGTGACTCACCTACGTTGTTTGCGACCGATCGCACCGATCGCAAGACCTACATTGTCCAAGGTTGGAATGTGACCGACGCCGAAGTACTCACCGATGTGGGGCCGGTTCCTGCCGGTGAAGGCATTATCGAGGTCCCGGAAGAAGTTCTGAAGTACTGGGTACGCAGGTATCAGGAGGGGGAACTCTGAGCCGGTACATAAAACCCGGACCTGAGTTCGGGCAGCTGTTTAGCGCATTCGAACATACGGCTTTTCGCCTGGAGGTCAGGGCCACCTATGCGCCGACATATGAGCGTGAGTCGTACGAAAATTTTCTAGCAGGTGAACCGTACGAGTTGCCATGGATGCAAGATTGGCTATCCATGGTGCGACAGGCGGCAAGTGAAGGGCGACGTTTTACCCGCGTGCGGGTGGTAAGTCTGCCGCTGAGCGACTACAACCGTTGGAGCCACGTTATCGCCCAACACAACATCGCAGCCGGGGAGGATATTCGCTACATCACCCGCGAGGGGGCACAAGACGCCGGACTTCCTAACGAGGATTATTGGTTGTTCGACTCGCGACAGTTACTGCGAATGGAATTCGGCGACGACGACCGTTTCATAGGCGGTGAAATCATCGAAAACCCAGCGAGAATTGTGCAATATAACTATTGGCGCGATGCCGCATGGCACCACGCCGTAAGACGGGATGAATTTGCCACCGAAGAACAGTTCGGGCGCGCCCAACGTTCATGAGGCACGTACCGCCCTGGGTAAGCGACTCCGCGAGCTGCGTCGCCGCGCTGGTCTAACTGGCGTGCAGCTTGCGGAGTCGCTGTCGTGGCCTCAATCCAAAGTGTCCAAGCTGGAGACAGCCCGGCAAACACCAAGCGCAGAAGACATACGGGCGTGGACTCGGGCCACAGGCAGCGATTCGCAAACAGACGAATTGCTAGTAGCGCTACAAACGCTGGAAGCGCAACACGCGGAATGGCAGCGCGTCCTAGACCCTGGACTAGAGCCCCATCAAAATAAGCTTTCAGAACTGGACGCCAAGACAAGGCTCTTTCGAGTCTTTGAAGCAACCGTTATTCCCGGGTTGCTTCAAACAGCCGATTATGCGAGAACGCGACTAGCGCAAGGCGTCATCCTTTACAACGCCAACAATGACATCAACCAAGCGGTGCAAGCCCGAATGAAACGGCAAGAGTTGCTGTACCGCGAGGATAAGCGGTTTCACTTCATCGTCACGGAGGCGGCCCTACGGCTGCGCTTGTCGACCCCTAATGTGATGCTCGCCCAACTGGATCGCCTTATTTCGCTATCTACGTTGCCTAACGTGCGCTTTGGTGTAATTAGCTCTGATACCCAGTATGTGGTTGGTCCCTGGCATGGCTTTTGGCTCCGCGACAATGAGCGGGTACTAGTTGAGACATTCTCCGCCGAACTAAATCTCGTCCAAGCTCCAGAAATCGCCCTATACAGCAAGATCTTTGAGCAGTTCGCCGCCGTTGCAAGCTATGGCCGATCCGCGCGAGAGATCGTCACGCGTGTGGCAGACGAGATTGTCCCGGAAGCACCACCGGAGAGCGATTAATTCTCCGCCGCCGAATCACCGAAAAACTTACTGAATATTCGAGAATAATTCTCGCCTTCCTCGTTTTGCCTGCTTAGGCTCCCGCTGTGTCCCGCGTTGGGCGGGGGATCTTCGGGAGGTCCGGGTGGCTACGTTTGTTCCGTTGTTGGCGCGGGAGCAGGTAGAGAAGCTTCCGGCGCGGGCGCGTGAGGTGGTGGAGTATCGCAAGTCGGGGTTGAGTCTGAATCACATTCAGGGGTGCCCGTTGGATTGCGCGTACTGCATCCGGCACACCTACGGCCTGTGGGATGCGCGGCAGCCGCGCGCCCTGATGTTGGACGCGGATGCGGTGGCCGAGCTGGTGGGGCACCGCTATTTTCAGCCGCATGTGACGCCGGTTCAGGTGTTCAACCGGGCTACTGACCCGTTTTTGCCGAACGTCCGCCCGCACACGTTCGCGGTGCTGGAAGACCTGGATGAGCGTGGGCTTACCAATCACGTGTTGGTGATCACCCGGCACCAGATGGAGCCCGAGGACGCCGACCGGTTGAATCAGCTTCGGCACGTCAAGGTCACGTTGCTGTTCACGTACTCGGGTATCGACAGCAAAAAGATCGAGCCGTACCCATCGCATGTGGCGGCGGAGTCGCTGAAGATGATGAGCGCCCCGCCACGGCGGAAGTACCGCACGGTGTTGTATTGGCGTCCGCTGGTTCCGGGGCTCAACGATTCCGACGAGCACCTGACGACGGCGCGTGAGTTGGGACAGCACGCCGACGCCACGGTGTTTACTGGCCTGTTCTACCGGGATGAGATCGCCGACTATTACAAGGCGAACGGGTTGCCGGAGCCGTACGAGGAGACAGCGCGGCGCAAGATCGTTCCCGAGACGTTGGAGCGGCGCGTGTTGGCGGCGTTTCCGGTGTCGGCTCCGTTGTTTCGTAAAACGTCGTGCGCGGTGTCGTACGCGCATGGGTTGCCCGATTACAACGGGCATTACGGCATCCGGGAATTGTGCGATATCTGCCCGTTGAGTCAGCTTGAGCTGTGCGCGGGCGCGCACCGCGTGCCGACCGCTGACCAGCTCCGCCAGGCCGCCGCGTCGCTGCCGGAGGCTCGCGGCCTGGAGGTTGTCGAGGTCAGCGAGGCGGCGGTGGTGGTGTCGGGTTTGGACACGGAGCAGCCGCGCTACTACCTCCAACACGCGCTCGGGTTCCAAGTCCACGATGTAGCTCACCCGCACCGCAACAAGCGGCATGGGCGGACTGAGATCGGATGGAAGGAAACAGACGGCAATGACTGACTGGACGAGTCTTACCTATGTGGTCGTGGACGTGGAAGGCAACGGAGCGCAGCCGCCCGACCTGGTAGAACTTGCCGTAGTGCCGATCTATGGCGGTGTCATCGGCGAGCCAGTGAGTTGGCTGGTGAAGCCGGAGCAGCCGATTACGCATTTCGCGCGCAAGATCCACAGCATCACCAACGACGACGTAGCCGACGCCCCAGCATTCGAGGACGTCAAGCCCGCCGTGTTGGACGCGCTCAACGGGCACGGGCTCAAGGCTGACGGGCTGATTGCGCATAACGCCCATGTGGATGTGGGGGTGTTGCAACGCAAGCTCGGGGATTGGGAATGCCCGGAAATCTTCGACACCCTCAAACTCGCCCGTCGTCTGTTGCCGGACTCCGACAGTTACAAACTCGGCGCTCTGGTCGAGGCGTTCAAGCTCGCCGAGGGTCTGCCCAACGTGCCCGCTGTGCTCGCGCCGCACCGCGCGACCTATGACGCGTTGGTGACCGCACGGCTGTTCGTGCGCCTGGCGACCTTGCCGGACACGCGCCCGCTGACGCTGGAAGAGCTGCGCGGCACACCGGGAGGGGGCGACGATGACACTCCGGCCCTTTTCTGACCACGACCGTGGGCTGTTCGTCTCCGTGGACGGTCCCAGCGGTGCGGGTAAGTCCACGGTCGTGCAGCACTTGGCGCAACTGCTCGTTGCCGCCGGGGAGACCGTGCACACCACGGCCGAACCCTCTACCGGGCCTATCGGCGCGTTGGCGCGGGAGCTAACCGAGACCGTCACAGGTCACGCCCTGGCGTGCCTGTACGCCGCCGACCGATACCACCACGTAGAGACCGAGATCCGGCCGAAGCTGGCCGAGGGCACAACCGTGATCGCCGACCGCTATGTGCCGTCGGGTCTGGTGGTGCAGCGGTTCGACGGTATCGACCCGGCTTTCCTGTGGAAGCTCAACGCCGAAGCCGACCGCCCCGACCTTATGGTGATCCTGGAAGCCGACCCGGCCGTGATCGCGCGACGTCTCGACGAGCGCGGACCGCACAACCGCTTTCAGCTCCGCCCCGGCAGCGCCCACGCCGAAATCCATTTCTACGCCCAAGCCACCGAACGGCTGATACACGCCGGGTTCGACGTGATGCGGGTGGACTGCACCCAGCCCGCGCACCACGCCGCGTCGCGCATCGTTGACCGGCTCACGACGTTCTTCGCTCCCGCGAAGGAGACCCAGTCATGATGCCCACCACGGTGTGTCCCATGGGTTTCGGGACCAGGCAACTGATCGGCCCCGGCCACTGGGGAGCGGCCGAGGACCCCCAAAACTCGATACAGGTCCTGCGGGACGCGGTGGACGCGGGCGTGACCCATATCGACACCGCCGACGCCTACGGACCGTTCACCGCCGAGAAGTACATCCGCAAAGCCCTACACCCCTACGCCGAGGGGCTGACCGTCGCCACCAAGGGTGGCCTGACCCGGCAAGGCCCGAACCAGTGGGCACCGTGCGGCCGTCCCGAGTACCTACGCCAATGCGTCGAAATGAGCTTGCGGCGACTCCAAACCGAACGCATCGAGCTGTACTACCTGCACCGCATCGACACCGCCGTGCCGATGGAAGACCAACTTGCTGTGCTCGCCGACATGCAGGCAGAGGGCAAGATCGGCCACATTGGACTATCCAAAGTAGACATGAGGCAGGTTCGCGCGGCGAGTGAACTTGTTGATATCGCGGCGGTGCAAAACAAGTACAACCTGACCAACCGCGCATCGGAGTACGTTCTCCGGCACTGCGAACGCGTCGGGATAACGTTCGTACCCTACGCGCCTCTGGCCTCCAACGCGCTCACCCGCGCGGCCGGCGCGCTCGCCGAGCTGGCCGCCAAGTACGACGCCACCCCGGCGCAACTCGCGCTCACGTGGCTGCTGCACCACTCCCCAGCCATCACACCCATTCCCGGCACGTCGAGCCGTGAGCACCTACGCGAAAACCTGGCGGCGCTGCACATCGACCTGACGCCGCAGGACATGGCCGAGATCGAAACGGCGACAGGGCAGGGGGACGGATGAACCCCCAAGCCCCCGAGCCCGTGCCGCCTGAGTTTCAGGCCATGATCGCGCTCGCCACCCAAGCACTCAACGACCACACCAACGATGCGGGCCTGTGCGCGGTGTGCGGTTGCGCGTGGCCGTGCGAACTCGCCGTGCTGGCCGAACACAACTTGGCGGCTGCGCTATGAGCCGCCCCACAAGCTGGGATGGTTCGGTGGCGTACGGCCCCGACACCGCCACTGAACCATCCCACCCCACCACCACGCGCGACGGCTACGGGCGCGAGCTGGCCGACATGGTGGACCTGATCCGCTCCGGCCGCGCGTTCACCGAACCGGCCACGGCTGAACGGTTGTCGTTTCGGCTCGTCGCCGTGCTTGATCAGGTCTACGGGCAGCACGCCCCCAACGAATACGGGCAGTGCCTCATCTGCCGCCCGTCTCCCCGGTGGTGGCGACCGTGGCCGCGCCGCGCGGCCTGCACCGTTCACGCGGCGTTCGCCCATGACACGCGCCGCGTCCACAAGCCCCACCAGCGGCGGACGCGATGAACGCGACGCACGCTCAGCCGGTCGGGCGCGCGGCTGTTCCGAGTCCACGCCCTCGGCAGGCTTCCCGGGACTTGACGCTGTTGGCGGTGCGCACCGCGTACCGCATCAGCGGGTTGTACACCAAGTACACCGCGCAACAGTGGGGCCTGCGCCACCTGTCGGACGCGGCCGAACACGTCGCGGTCGAGTTGATAGCCCTAGCGGTGGAAACCACAGGCAACCCCGCCCCGAATCTCCACTACACCGAGCTAGACGGCGTGCCGATTATCGGTCTGTGCGTCAGCACCTACGGACCAGGCTTGCGCATAGAGGTCTGGGACACCGACGTCACCCCACCATCACATACCAATAGCCATTTGCGCGCCGTGGAGGACGCCGGTAGCCAATGGGACTGCTACCACCCCCGCAGTGGAGGCAAAGTCATCCGCGCGCAACTGGGAATAGCTCCACTACCGCGCCGCACCGCGCACTCCATTTCCCTACCCGATCCCGAAACACCGATTGAGCCGGTGCGTGATCTCGACATGCTGAAAAAAGTTCTCGACGGGTTGCACAGCCTTGACTTTGAGGGGGTGCGCGATGGCCACGACATTTGATGACGGCTTGCGGGCGTTGATAGAGCGCGGCTGGCGTTTCCAGCACCTACGCAACGCCACCGGACACGTCGTAGTGCTCATCGGCTCGTACGGGTGGCCAGAATATTACGACAGACTCCACGTCCACGGTGAAGGCGAAGCAATAGCCGCACGCGCCCTCATGGATTCCCGCCCCGGTGCCGACGAAGTCGTGTGGTGCCACCAAGGCGACGCCGTGACCACCGTTCACGAAGTGCTCACACTTCCCAAGCCTCATGAGCCTGGCGCCCCCAGATTGGCGCGCCGCGCGCCGGTTGGGTTGTGGCTGCCGGGAACTGGGCTCACGTTGCCCGGCGCTGTCGAGCCGTGACGCTCACGCGGGGACGTGCCGGAATCGCCTCCCGGCCGGCACGCCCCGCCCCCTCTCGCTCACCCTCCTGGATTCCTTACTGCTGTGATGAGGTTGGCGGCTTGGATGGGGTTCATTGTTTGCGGGTCGGTGGTGAGTGTGTCGATAGTGTCGAGCACGTTTCCCTGAATGTCAGGGTCGCCGGTGTGGAACAGGGTCACAAGTAGCTCTGTGGTTTCTCCGGGTCGCACAGCGAAGACGCACCGCGAGTAGATCGCGGCGGCTTCCTTCGCGCCGTTGGCGTCGCTGCTCGCGAGTTCCCGCAGGATGTCTAGCGTCACATCCGGCGCGGTGTCGGCTAGTTCGGGGAAGTGACGTTCCCATTGTTCGAGCTGTGGCGTGTTGTCAGCGTCGGCGAGTACGTACCAGATTTTGAGGAAGGCTTCGGCGGTGGTGGGTTTGTCGTATCCCGGGTCCGTCATTGGGCGAGTATCCGCCCCCTTGCCGGTAGTCGGCAAGTCAGCCAAAAGGCCGATATCGCGTAGACTTTAGGGCCATGTGATGAACCGGAGCGAAATGGTCCCGGTGGCGTTTGTGGCGCGTTGGGTGATGATCATCATGCTGAGGCGTCCCTCATCGGTTTTCACGCATACCGCGCGGCCTTCGGTCAGGGCGTGAACGTCTTTGTATTCGCGTGCCCAGCCGTCGACCGTCTCACACATCCGCTTTTCCGGCGTTGTGACGGGTTGCGGTAGTACGTGGTAGGAGACGCGGTTGGCCATCGCGTCCATGTGCGTGGACGCTGACGAAAACGAAATGTCAACGCCGGGCGCGTTCTGGTCAAGGCGCTGGCCGGTGTCGAGGTCTATGCCTTGTTTGGTTCCGAGATTGTCCACGGTGCCGCTGGCATGGACGGGCACAGCCGTGGCGGTGTTGCCCGCGAAGTGTGCGGGGCCGGGGTTGGGGTCGTGCTCGAACAGGCCGCCCGTGGTGGCGTACGCGGCGACGCCAACGACCAGCACCACCACCCCGCCGCTGATCAGCACCGCACGTCTACGGGGTAGCTGGACACGGCGAGACCGCGCGGGCTTGTCCACTGTGATGGCGGCCGGGGCTGGCTCGGGTCCGGGCACGGCGGTGGCAGGTTCGGGCGGGGTCGCTGGGGTGGCGTCGCGTGGGGTGGGCATGGTCAGGGTGCGCGGGGCGGGTGCGTGTTCGAGTCGGGTCCACGCGGCGCGCCAGTGCTCGAACTCGGCGGTGAGTTCTTCGCGGGTGAAGTCGGGGTAGCGGTGTCGCAGGCACGCGACGACGTAGGCGTGTAGCCATTCGAGCCGGGGTAGACGTGTTCCGCGTTCGTGATCGGAGATCGTGGCATCGGTGAGCGCGGGGTGTTTGCCTTCTAGCGCTTTTTGGGTGATCTTGTGTGCCCATTGCCGCAGGCCGCGTAGGCAGCGGCCGAACTCGGCCACGGTGGCCGCTGTGGCGGGGCGGGGCGTCGTCGTGGGTGTGCTGTCTGGGCGGGTTGGTGGTCATCGCGGCCCTTTGCCTGTCGGGTGGTGACGGTTCGTGACCGATCATGACCGTGTGCCGGGGTCGGGGCCTCCGGGAATGTCCCTAGTTCACACCCTGCACCCGATCGGGTGAGCCGGCGAGAGTGTCCGGGCAGGTCACGGGCGGTTTCCGGAACCTGCGGAATCCCGGAATCCGGCACGGCATGGTCGGAAACCGGCCCGCTGGTGAGTGTTGCTCGCACACGCGCGGGCACACGCTCCGCGCACGGAGTGAAACGGAGACACCCGACATGGTCGGTTTCCTCATCGAAGGGCGAGCGCGAGCCGCTGCCCGCGCTGCTGCCGCTGCGGCGGTGGTGTTGGCGGCGACCGTCGTCGCGCCCGTCCCCGCCACGGCGGCAGGCAAACACACCACCCAATCAACCAACGGCCTGGAGTGCCGGAGCAGTTGGTACCGCACGTACGGCGGCACCTCGTGTACGGGGAACTCCTCGCAGCGGTGGCGGCTCCACATCACGTGCCGGATGCAGTCCGATCACAAGGGAGCGTGGTACTGGGGGCGCGGTAGTGACGGCTTCGAATGCACCTTCGGCATCACCAGCGCAAGCGTCATCTGGGGATAAGTCCCCGCGCCGTTAGCCCGTGATCACGCGCGGGCGTCATATCCGGTCTGGCCACGCACCACACGGTGCGTGGCCAGACCCATATCCGGCGCGTTTCGGAACCCCCTCGGGGGTTCCGCGCGGTGGCCACCTGATCGGGTGAGCCAGCGGGAGCGTCCGGCCTGCTCACAGCAGGTTCCGGGAATCCGGCGATATCCGGGATTCCGGCCACCCCTGCCCGGAATCCGCCCCCGCCATGAGCGTTGCTCGCACCCGCGCGGCGCATCCGTCCGCGCACAGACCGAACGGACACGGACATGATCGGTTTTCTTCTCGGCTGGTGGCGCGCGAAAGCGGCGCGCCCGCTGCTGTGGTGGACGTTGGCCCTCGCCGCGTACGTGGCGCTTCCTGTGCCTCAACATCTGGTCCTGTTCCTCATCGTGGGGCTTGGCGTCGCGCTCACGGTCACGGTGGGCAGGTTGCGCGCGGGCGGACGCCGCGCCGTGGACAGCGCCGAACGCGCGTGGAGCATCGCCGATCAGATCGGCACGGCCGTGGCCGACCGCATCCGCCACACCGCCACCGCCGCGCAGCTCGACCACCACGACACGGCCGGGGTAGCGCGTCCCCAGCTCGCCCCCACGCCCGCGATGTATGACCCCGGGGCGTTGCTGTCAGCGGTCGCGGCCGTGTTGCACGCCGAAGGGTTGCCGGTCGACGCCGCGTACGGCATGGCCGGGTGTGTCGACCTTTTGAGGTGGATAAACGTCACCGCGGTTGCCGGTGTGCCCGCGCCTACGGCGCGAGGCCTGGCCGCTGGGCTGGCCCCCGCTGAGTGGACGCGCCCGCACCGGGCCGCACCTCCGGTTTTGCTGGCCGGATGTGTGGCGGCCGTGCTCGTCGGAGACGGCGCACTGTCCGCGCAACCATCCCCGGAGATGGCCACCGCGCTTGTTGAGGGCTGCGCGGCGATCCTCGATGATCTCGGGATCGTCCCGGACCCCCGCGCGGGCACACTCGCGGACTGGCCCGTCATGGGCGAAATCCTCGCCGCCGCACCACACCACCACGGGCGGGGCCTGTGATGCGCGCCCGTGCCGTCCTCGCGTTGGCGGTCGCGTTCTCCATCGCGATGGGCGCGCTGTCGGAGGGCGGGTGGTGGTGGGCATGGCTCGCGGTCGTGGCGCTCCCGGTGCTATCCGGGCGAGTCCGGCTCCCGCTGCCGGGCGGGCTCGATCCGGTGGCCCGGTTCGTGATGCGGGAGAACGCCCGCACCCGACGCGACAACCGGAAGATTCGGCGGGAGCGTCGCCGCCGGGTGCGTGATCAACGTAGGGCGATTCGCCGCCGACGCCAAGTCCAGTAGCCACATCACCTAAGCCGACACCCTCAACACGTTTAGGCAAGAAAACGGGGCGTTGATTAGGGGCTATATCAGCGAAAGCGTCTCGCATGCTGAAATCGTACGGTTAGGCTGGAAGCTTCGCGAAACTCCCGTGTCCTGCACATTCCGCCCCCGGTATGCGCTAGATAGAGGTGATTAGATGCCGCGTCCGCGACAACCGTTGGATATGGACCAACTGCTTAAGGCGTTGATTAGTGCGCGCCGCCGGGGCGTGCCGGCTTCCCGTTTGATAAGCCACGCGCCCGCCATTATCGAACTGCTCTACCCCGGCGAAAAGTATCCGAGCCTGACGACGCAGGATCGGGCTAAATCGGCGGAGAACCTGATTGTGGCCGCCGCTGAATCTCTCGGTGAGCAGGCGCGGCACCTGTCATCCATCCTGCTGTGTCTCACACAGGAAACCCTGTTCGCCACATTGCAGAAACGTCGAGAAATGGCCGCCGAACACATGGGTGTCCTACCCGGGACGTGGGAACGTGGGTGGCGAGAACCCCAGTTGTTCGATGATCTCGCCACCCAAATTTACCGGCTTCACCAGGCAGACCCCGATAGGTATATCCCCGAAACCGCCCAACCGGCATGACCTAACCAACCCCCTTGATGTGCGTGTCAGTGAGCCCGTAGACCTCCCCTTAGGGTCTACGGGCTCACTGGCTTTTACGCGCCTCGTAGTGGCTTTGAGCTGGGGTTATGTAGGTTTCGCGTGGGCTTTGCGTAGGGTGTGCGCCGTTTACCGTACGGAAACCGTGCGAGTTGGTGGGCAACTCGTGCAGAACCCGTGTGGAAACGTGATGAGCCCGCTCGCGATTCCAAGAAAGCTGATCCCTGCACCGGTCAACCCCGACCGGGCACACCGCAGGGAGAACCCAAAATGACGGTTTCACGCACCATCCAAACCGAACTCGGCTACCTGTTCCGGGAGTTGCTGTCCTCGGTGCCGAGCCTGCGCGCCAGCACCGAACAGCGCTCGGATTTCCAGCTCCTGAAGTCCGAATTTTACGAAGCGCTCGCCGCGACCAACCCCGCCATCTCCGCCCAATGCATGGACATCGCCAACGCCGCCAAGCGCGAGGCTCACGCCATCGCCTTGGACTACTAAGGCGGTGTGTTATGGGTGGGAGGTATCGAATCCGAGTATCGGGGCAAGCTCAACGCAACCCGGACGTCTCAATGTTGGCACAAATCGTGATCCTGATCGGGCGGCGGCTTCGCGCCGAGCAACTCCGGCAACAAGCCGCCAACGATTCCGGGCCTTCGGCGGTGTCCGATGATGAGTGACCTCGCATGGTTGGCGCTCGCGGTCGTCGCGGGCCTGGCCGGAATCGCGATGTTCGGATTCGGTGCGCGGGTGGTGCTCCATGAGTTCCACGTGGCCCGCTGGCGGCGGTCTTTGGTGGCGTTTGAGTTGCGTCTGCCGCGTACGGCCACCGTGGCGGAAGTCAGCCGGTGGGTGGGGACGCTGCGGGCGATGGTCCCGGCGCGGCGGTGGTGGTCCCCACTGCCGCGCTGCCCACTCGTGGTGGAGACCACAGCGACGCGGGAAGGGATACGGCGCGTGCTCCTGGTGCCCGCGCGGCTGCGCACGGAAGTCGTGGCCACACTCGGGGCGGTGATCTCCGGGGCACGCCCGGACGAGCTGCCCGACTACCTCACCACCACAACCCGGCACACCTACCAAGCAGCCGGGGAAGCGCGCCTACGCGGCTTTGGTGATCTGTTGGCGGTGGGGCGGGCCGAAGACGCAAGCCGTCATGTTCTCGCCGCCCTGCAACCGTTGGAGGCCGGGGAAGTGGTGCGCGTGCAATGGGTTGTCACGGGCGCGCGGGCTCCCCGGTGGATCACCTCACCGTCCACAGACGACACAGACATGCCGAAGCTGTGGCGCGCCGATGATCCGATGCTGTCCGCGACCTGCCGCGTGGCCGTGTCGTCGCGGTTTGGGAGGGCTCGGGCACGCTCGATTTTTGGGCGGGTGTGGGCATCGCTGCGGTCGATGAACACCCCGCGCACGCGGATGGTGCGGCGGTGGTGGGTGCCCCGGTTCGCCGCCGCCGCGCGGCTTCATCTGCGGTCGGTGCCGCGTGGGCGGTGGCCGATCGTCACCACATCGGCCGAGCTTGCCGGGTTGTTGGGGTTCGCGGCTGGGGCTATGTCGCTGCCGGGGGTTCCTGGTGGGGTGTCGCGGACGTTGCCCACACCGCCGTCCATGCCCGCCAAGGGGCTAGTGATCGCGCGCTCCAATTATCCGGGGATGTCCGGGCATGACCTCACGCAATCGATGCGGGATCGGCTTACCCATACCTGGGTTTTGGGACCGACTGGAACCGGTAAAACGACGCTGTTGGCGGGGATGGCGTTGCACGACATCGCGGCCGGGCACGGCGCGGTCGTGGTGGACGCGGGCGGCGCGCTCATCGCGCGAATTGCCGAACGCATTCCGGCGCATCGCCTCGATGATGTGATCGTGTTGGACCCGTCCGAAATCGATCATGTGGTGAGCCTCAACCCCCTAGCGGCTGGTGAGCCGGAGCAGGCCGCGAACCTCGTTTATCACATCCTGCACAGCATTTTTGTTAAGTCTTGGGGGCCGAGGACGGCCGACATTATGCGCGCGGGTTTGCTGACTCTGACCCACACCAGGGCCGCGAACGGGCAGCGGTTCACGCTCGTGGACATGCCCGAACTACTGACGAACGCCGCGTTTCGGCGGAGCGTGATCCGGCAAAATCTGTCGCCGCAACTCGGCTCGTTTTGGCGCTGGTACGAATCATTGTCCGAACCCGCGCAACTCAACGCAGTCGGTCCCGTGCTCAACAAGTTGAGAGCTTTCACGCTCAGTACACCGTTGCGGTTGATGCTCGGAAACTCCTCCGGCATTGACATGTCACAGGTCATGCGAGAAAAGAAAATCTTGCTGGTGTCGCTAAAAAAAGCGCTGCTGGGCGCGGAAAACTCCGCCCTGATCGGGTCACTGATTACCTCGGCAGTGTGGCAAGCAACCCTAGAACGCGTCACGACCCACGAAGACGCCCGCATCCCCTATTGGCTGTACGCGGATGAATTCCAGGACGTCGTACGGCTCCCGATGGACATCGGGGCCATGCTCGAACAGGCCCGCAATCTCAAGCTCGGGCTGATCCTCGCCCACCAGGTTTTGCGACAGCTTGACCGCGAACTACAAGCAAGCGTGTTGGGCACCGCGCGGACGCATATTCTGTTTCAGCTCGGCGTGGAAGACTCCAAACGCCTCGCCGAAAGCTTCACCCCACTCACCGCCGATGACCTCCGGCACCTGGGGGCCTATGAGGTGGCGGTGCGGCCGTGCGTAAACGGCGCGACAACCACCCCCGTCACAGGCAAAACCTACCCCCTACCCGAACCCACACGCGACGGTGACGCGCTCGCACAGGAAAGCCGGGAACGGTTCGGGACACCGCGCGAGGACGTAGAAGCGGCCATCTTGGAACGGCTGATAGTCCCCGCTGGGGCGCGGTCCAATGAGATCACTTTTGGGGATGAGTCATGACCGCGGTGAGTGTCCGGCCGGCTGTCCGATCACGTCGAGTGCCACCAGGCGTTTCACCAGCTCAGGGTGGGCGAATCGGGGCACAAGGCAGACAACTTACTACTGTAACTGCCCACCCCTATCCCTCCTTCCTTCTCTCATGACTCCCTCCCGTATCTCCTCTCTCCGTCTCCGTTTCCTCCTCCACGAATTCACGCCCCGCTACCTCGCCCCGCTCCCCCACCTCGCCGCCGCGCGCCTGCTCACCGGTGCGCAGCTTGACCGGCTGCTAGCCGAGCCCGAGCTGTCCGCGCAGACCACACAGCGGGTGCGGCGGCGCATCATGACCCGACTCGCCGGGGCGGGCCTGGTGATGATGCTCGGGCGACGTATCGACGGTGTGCGTGCTGGATCGGTCGGGCACGTGTACGCGCTCACCACGGCGGGGCACCGATTCCTAGCACTGGTCAATGGCGCACCGGAACCGGCACGTACACAACCCTCACCGGTCCCCGGCGCGCTGTTCCTGGCTCACACGTTGGCCGTGAGCAATATCTATGTGGACCTGGTGGAACACAGCCGGGGTGGGGCGTTCAGCGTTCACACGTTCACCACAGAGCCTCATTGCTGGTATCCCATCGGCAACGGCGCAACACTACGCCCCGACGCTTATGTGATCTTGCGAACCGGACCGGTGGGGGCGTGCTGGTGACTAGAAATTGACGCCGGAACCGAAATCGTCCCCCGACTCCGCGCGAAAATCCGCACCTACCGTAACCACGTCGACGGCGGCGGCGTTGGCCCCGACCACGTGCCCCCACACGTCCTGTTCACTACCCCTGACCAGCAGCGCGCCGACCTGATCAGCGGCCTACTCTCTGACGACGATGCCATGACCGCCGCAACCACGCACGGCGACGCGGCGGCGTACATGATCAGAGAACTACACCACCAAGGGTGATGCGCTGACGCATCACCCTTGCTATTATGAAGGAGTGGCACCGATGCGGAAGCCAGAAACTTTCGGGGAATACATAACTGCGGCACTGCAACAACAAGGCTATTCGGAACGCCAACTATCTAAGCGCGTGGGAGTTGCAAACAGCACCCTCGTACGCATCAGGAACGGCAGCATCCCGGAGCCGGATCTATTTATTTCCATCATTGAGACGCTAGACCTCGATGTCACTATCGCAGCACAACTCATAGACCCATACCGACGCCTTTACGAACGCATCATTTCCACCACCACCCAGAAAGGTGACAAAAATGAGTGAAACCGAAGCGGCAAGAAAGCCCACCCTAAAAGGATTCTCCTACATCTACCTATCGAATAGCAATCATGAGCCGCGACCACGTCGCGACATGATTAAACAGAAAGCGGCACAATCCGGCATTAAGCTTGTTGGGGAGTTTATCGACTATGGCCAGTCAGCGGGTAAGGCGGTGTTCCCGAAGTTTGCGGCCATGCTTTCCGCTGTACGTGAGCGTGGTGATATTTCTGCCGTTGTGGTGCCGCGCCTAGGTCACACTCACAACCGCAAACAGGAACCCCTGACTAGTTACGCCTTATACGAGCTGGGCGTGGTGCTGGTTTCGGCGACGGACGCTTTAGAGCCCGTACAAAATGACCTATTGCGTAACGTCGCGGCAACGTTTCATTTCGCGCAAAACTTTAATTTGCGCCTGCGATACCAGCGTATGACAGACGCTGCCTAATCGATATCAAAAGAGGGAGGTTGACTAATGGACTTTCTGTCTCGACACGTGCCAGGGATGCGGGAGATTACCCCGGAGGAGTTCGCTGTTTCCGCCGAGGATGCGGCGTTGGTGTATTACCGGGTCTCGGATAAGTCGCAGGTGGACACCGACTATGACCCGGAAGGAAACTCGCTGCCGACGCAACGGCAGTTCGTGGAGGAAACCGCGCGACGTATGGGTAAAACCATCGTCGGGGAGTATCTAGAGCCGGGTGTTTCGGCGTTGCCGATTGATAAACGCCCCGCGTTCCGCGACATGATCGACCGTATTATCCAGCAGCGCGATGCGAAATACATCATCGTGTATATGCTGAACCGGTTTTCGCGGAACCGGTATGAAGACGCCATTGTTGGGCTGACGCTGGAAAAGCTCGGCGTGACCGTGATTTCAGCGAAAGAGCAAATCCACGGTAACGACCCGTCACAGCGGATGATGCGCGGCATGTTGGCCGTGATCAACCAATACCAATCCGAAGCATCTAGCGCGGACATTAAAGAAAAGCTCGCGCACAAAGCGCGCAAGGGCGGCACCATCGGATACGCACCCGTGGGATATTTGAACGTCAAAGAAGAGTTCGACGGTCGCAAAGTCAACACCGTGACCATCGACCCCGAACGCGGCCCGTATGTGGCGCACATGTTCGAGCTGTACGCCACGGGACGGCACTCGTTCGCCACCATCCGGGAAACCGTGACCGAACAAGGCTTGCGGACCCGCCCCACGAAAAAGAAACCTGCCGGAACCCCTATCGCGGTCGGCACCATCGGGAAGATACTCACCGACCGGTATTACCTCGGGTACGTCAACCACGGCGGCATTGAATACCAGGGCCGACACGAACCATTGGTGAGTGAAGAACTGTTCGAGAAAGTCCAGAAAGTTCTAGCCGCCAACGGGCACAGCGGCATACGCCGCCGCGTTCACCATCACCACCTTAAGGGCCTGCTATGGTGCGGACGCTGCGGAAAGCGTCTGGTGGTGTCCAACGTCAACGGCAACGGCGGCGCGTACGCCTACATGTTCTGTATGGGCCGTAAAACCCGCACGTGCGACCTCCCGCACGTACGCACAGACGGCCGCGACGGCATAGAGCAAGCGGTGAGCGCCCACTACGCCACCGTGACGCTGAACGAGCGCACCCGCACCGCGCTCACCGCCGAAGTAGACCAGGCGATAGCGGCAGAGCAAGCCCTGTCCGAACACGTCCACACGCAACTGACCAAGAACCTAAGTCAGTTGCAAGAGCGGGAAAACGCGCTGTTTTCCCTCATCGGTCACCCCGACTGGGACCAACCCAAGCTCAACGCACAGATGCAACAAGTCAAGAAGGACAGCGCGGCGGCACGTAAGCAGCTCGCCGACATGGGCCAAGCCCTCGACACCGGACGGCAAGTGTTCGTCACCGCCCTGGACATGCTCACCGACACCCAAGCGACCTACAACCGCGAACCCGACGACGTCAAGACGCTACTGACGAAAACGATCTTCGGCAAGCTCTACATAGACGCCACCCCAGACGGAGCCGTCAGCGTCTCCGACGCGGACCTAGCCGACCCGTTCGCCGCGATCCTCCACACCGCCCACAACCCACCCCAGACAGCCACCGACCCCGGCACACCCAACACGGGCGGCAGCGACGACCCCAGCGCCCACCACGGCACCTGGCAGACCCCACACAGCACTGAGGGCGACAACCTCCCGTGGGAGACTGCCGCCCTCAGCAACCGGTTGACCACCAGGGCCTATGGTTTGAATAAGCCCTGCCTGGTCGGGGTGGCGGGATTCGAACCCACGGCCCCTCGCTCCCAAAGCGAGTGCGCTACCAAACTGCGCCACACCCCGTTGCACCAACTGGTGCACAGCGCAGCCTACGCGACCACCAAGCCGCCCACGCCGGCCTGTGGTACCGCCGTGCGCAAAGGGGGCAAGAGGTACGCTTAAGTCGCTCCGCGCCGCGGAGCGCGCGGGCGTAGCTCAATGGTAGAGCCCCAGCCTTCCAAGCTGGCCATGCCGGTTCGATCCCGGTCGCCCGCTCCACCTCGCCCGCCAGCCAAGACGGCGGCCCGTCCCGATCATGGGAAGAGCCGCCGTGGACGTCCGTGCGATCAGCGTGCTACTAGCCACCGGAACCAGTGCCCCACTGCACCGCCGTCGCCGTCCCTTTCCTTACGCATCGACCCGTGCCCCATCCGGTGCATCAGCTCGCGTGTCGTCGCGCCCGAGCTGGCCGCAAGCTGGTTACCGGTGTGCCGGAGATCATGGAAGTGGAAACCGGCGGGAAGCCCGGCCGCCACGACGACCGGCCATTTCGTGCTCCGGCCGAAGTACCCCCGGCGCAGCATGGCGCCCTTCTCGCCCCGGAACACCAGGCCCTCAGTGCCTGGTCCCGCATTACCGCTCGATATGTCGGCGCAATTCGTCGACCAGCACGGCCGGTAGGGCGATGTTCCGCACGCCAGCCGCCGACTTGGGTGGACCGGTCTGCATGCCACCGTGACCGAGCTGGGCCAGGCGCTGACGCACGTAAAGCATCCGCTGGATGAGGTCGATGTCGCAGCGTACTCAACTCACCCACCGCAGACCGGTTCACGGGTTGTCGTGTAGGAAGTCCAGCCAGATCTGGCAGAGCCGATCGACCCGGACCCGGCAGGAGCGAGCCCGGAAGAAGTTCGCCAGTTCTTGGGCATGTGCGGCGTAGGTGTCGGCGCATTGTCCGTGCAGCAGCTTGACTGACACCCTGTCGCGCCAACCATCGGCGCGGGCAATGCGCAGCGTCAAGTAATGCGTCGTGCGCTGGCGGTATCCGGTGTGTTTGGTCAGGTCCGAGAACAGCATGACCCGTTTTCACGGCCAAGCGTAGATCACGGCGAGTGGCATCCCAACCAGACCGACAATGACTGACCCAGCAACCCGGCGAGGGAACCAATGGTGCCGGTGACTACGCCCTCCACGACCAGGTCGGTGAGCGAACCCATAGCCCCCGTAGCGGGGGGAGGCTATGGCGGCGGATCCACCCATGTAGCCCGGATCCTTTCCTTGGCGTAGCCAGTCCCACAAGGACTCCTGATCAGCGTCGGCTCCCATTAACGGCGATCCATACCTCTACCACTTCAATCCCTCGCCCACCCAGTCGAAGATCGCAATCTCGACGACCGCAGCTGACGGCCCACGCGTGCTGGGCGCTTGGCCGCATGGGCTGAGCCCGTAAGGCCAGACCAGGGTTGGGCTGGAGGCAATCAGATTTTTCCTCGGATGTGGAATGGCGTTCCCGATACCGTGCGACTTGCGTCGGGTTGATCGCATAAACGCCCTGGACCACGAAACCCCCAGTATGCACACGGACCGCGATGAGGAGCTAAAGGTGCAGATCACGCGGGCGCAGGAGGCAAACTACAGGGTTCAAGTGCGATTCGACTCCCGCTTTCTCGATAAATCCGCTTTATCGTTCTCCGGGAAATCTATGGTTGTGTATGTCTTCAGACATGCGGACAACCGAGAGAAAGAATTCTAGTGTTACCCTCCAGAACGCTACCCAAACGAACGAGATGATCAGTCCAAGCAGTAAGATGATGAGACCCTGGGCGACACCACCCAGGGAGCCGATAACGAGGAAGACAAGGTAGTTCAACGCAATACCGATAAGACCGAGAACGTAGAGTACCCTAGTGATCGCGAGAGTGACAAAGTGATCGAAGTTGAAGTCAAACAAGGCTCCAAAGAATCCCTTAGCCTGCGGCTGCAAAGCGGGAGGCGGCGCACCGGAACCTCCCGAATATCGTGGCCGATTAGGCTCGGACGGAGGTGTGCTATAGGTCATTCGACGCTCCTTAATTCGTTCGCCATCGCCACACTTGTCACGGCCACCTTCGACAGCGGCGGTTGCATTAAATAGGGTTATGGAAGTTGCTTTACCCCAGGATTTTCTAGGCCAAATAGGCGGTTCAGACGGGCGGGCGTAAGCGCCGCAAGTCTCAAGTTCGCCGTCAGAATTGCCGCAGCCTTAATTTCCTGAACGCTTTTTTTGATGAGCATCGTCAGCTCTGCTTTTGATAGTACCGCAATTCGGTCGTATGCGAGATCGCGTCGCATCCTTACCATTGGAGCGATTCGAACAAGTTCCTTACTTATAGACTTTGCAACTTCCTCTTCTTCGCCGATGTATTCCGCCCACGTGTCACTCGCGAGTTGTAGCGCATTTTCATTATCTTCACACTCTCGTTTATATTCTTCCCTAAGGTCGTCCGGCAGATCGATCTGTTCAATTTCCACCACTCTCTTCCTCACCCTTGCCCGATCCGCTCTAATCTGACCCGCGATCTCCGCTTGAATTAATCTCAGCTCGGCGATTCCCCGCGTCCGATATGACTCAATGTACCCGACAACAAAATCGGCGATTTCGTACACGAGTACAGCGTTTGCCAGGAGCAGATTTCGTTCTTCAGTGATACCCGCCGGAGTTGCCTCGACCCGCGAGACAACCTGCTCGTTCATTTTCACAAAGAGCTCGATTGTCGTACGTAGGGACTGAGCTGACACATGGAGTTCTTTTTCGCCGGATATCAGCTTGGCTGCGCGGTTTCTCAAGTTAGCAGCTGGCAACTGGGACGCCGCCTGCTCAACGTCCGAGTACTCGTAATACTCTATCCATTGCGCGGTTTGCTCGACCAAGCCGGCAAGCGTGCTGCGCATATTGAGTACATCTTGCGCGACCCGTTCCTGGATATCACGGGGAAGGGGCGAGCGCTTCCGTACATACTTTGATAGCTGACTCGAAATCAGTTCAACGTCGTCAACGGGTAGAAGGCGGCGGACCGCAGCGAGGGCTGGAACAAAATTTTCGGCGATCTCCAGTGCCGCCCGTGTCGCATTACTAAGCACCACATCTTGGCTCGCTCGAATCTTTGCTAACATTTGCTCGGAAGAGGGTGGTGCACCTGGCCGTATTCCGCCACCAAAAGGAAGATCCATACCCGCCATGGACGTACTCCTGATCTCTCTTGAGCGGCGTCCAAAGTGGCCCGCGTACTCACAGTCGTTCGATCTAGCGCGATTGTTACATCAAGGAGCGTGCTCCCTTGATCGTCAGCTGTCCGGCAGCCGTCGTCGAAGCCGGCACGCCAGCACAATCAACCTCGCTATCTCGTAATTTATAGCCCCGTCACGACGCTCCCATAATCTGAACAGGTGCCTCGGCCATGTTGGTTAAAGTCGTCCGCGGCCAGCAATACTCACAAAGCGCCTGTCGAAACCATCAGGAACCGAGCAGTCGTCACGCCTGCTACCGCAACAACAGATTTCACGGGGATACGCTGCTTCGCAAAGGTGAACAACAGGTAGCCAGCAAGCGTACAAGGAGTTACGGCAAGCCCCACAAGGGATGGCAATTGCGCGATGACACCCCTTGAACTAGCAACTCGCCCACCAAATCGCTGCACCAGAGGTCCGCCCGGACCGGGCGCTCCACGGCCGGATCGGCGATCGTGGGACACCGTTTGCTGCCGAGCCGAGCGTCGTGCAGCCCTGGCGCGTATCAGCTGTTCTATCGTGCAGCAGACGACACCGATATTGTCGCGGTGCCTCGCTAGCCACATCTTCCGCGCGCCGTGGACTTCGTGGTTCGCTTGGTGCACCCGCGTGATCTGCACCTTCAGCTCCTCATCGCGGTCCGGGGGCATACTGGATTCGCGGTCCAAGGCGTCATAGTAGATGCTGGGGGCGATCAGCGTGCCGTACTCGGCGGCTCGACCCCCCGGCGCAACCCGTCAACCGGGACCCGGTCAGCGTGGCCGAGGTCTTGTGTGGCCGGTCGAGATCGGTCACGAAGAAAACCAGCCGCTGCCTTGAGAATCTCATTGGCGCGGCGCAGTTACCGGCTCTCTGCGCGCAGCTTCCGCAGCTCGGCTGGTCAATCCCGGGCGCGCTCCGGCATCGATCTCGCCTTGGCGCACCCACTTGAACACCGTCTCCAGCGGTCCGACACCGAGCTTGGCCGCGACCGAAATGATCGCCGCTCACTCTGCTCTACCTGGACGCCTGCCCCTGGCCTGTTCCAAGTCAGGCTCGCCGACGCGACGGGATACCCGCTTCCACACCTTCCCTGTCGTGCGAGCGACGACACACGCGTGCTGTTGGCGTGCTATTAGCCGTGGTCTCTCGACCGCGTCGGCCTGCTGCCGTCACAACGCCACCACAGTCACATCCGCGTTCAGATACCCGGCGATCCGGCGGAGGTCGGCGACGTCGCTGGTGAGCACCGCCACCGGAGCCGCCGTACTCACCATGACGGCGGCCAGATGCGCATCGGCGACCGAGACACCCAGGGCGCGTCGGATCCCCGCCGCGTGGTCAGCGGCGGGCCGGTCGAGCGGGGCGTCGTCAGCGCGCAACTGGTTGATCGCTGCGGCACCGGGTGCACGCCGGTCCCAGCCTGCTTCGACCCGTACGGCCGTTGGCACGACGAGGCGCGCCGAGCCCGCCCGCCGCAGCGACCGGGCAGTCACCGCCTCCACCGCCGCCAACACCCGGCGATGCTTACGATGATCGGGATCAAGCATCGCCTGGACGGCCTCGTTGTCCAGGACAACGCTGCGAGCGCGACTCACGCCGCCGCAGCCAGTCCAGCGGCATAGCTGAGCACCTCGTCGGGCGTCGGCTTGTCGAGGATCGAGACGATCTCTTTCGCAGCTCTCTGAACGAGCTCAGGTCGCTCCGCCAACGGGTGGCCGTCCAGCTGCGCCGCAGCAAGCGCAACCTCAGCAAGGTCGGGTCGCGCGCCAGGATGGGCCTCGTAATGCGCGTCAAGCACCGCACGCTGCGCCGCAGCCTCCAGTAGATCCCGCAGTCCCCGCATGGTCAGCTCAGTGGTAGATCCCGCAAGTCCCATCTCCGCCGCCACCACCGCAGCATCACGCAAGGCCACCGGCAACCGGACCGACGTGCCGACGGTCTCCCCGTCGGTCACGTCGAGCAGATCAAGCAAACGAACTAGTCGTGAATCCATGAATTCATCGTACCACGATCCGTACCACAGCACTGAGGCCAGTGGCGCTTGAGGAAGGCTCAACGATCAGCGCATCGGGTGCACCTGACGCCGGTGTCGACGAGCAGAGCTTAGATCACGGCCACACAGGATCACTTTTGGGCAGTCAACAGCAGTCTTCTGGTGCGACGCCCGTGCCCACTCTTATCGAATATGGCGAGTTCAGCCGCGCTTGCCCGGGGCGACAGCTTTCTTACCGGAAATCTTACTCGTCGTGTAGCGCTCGCGGCGCACGGTCGGCTTTTTCCCCTTGATGGTGGTGTGCCGCAGAGCTGCGATCACATCATCGGCCGCGGATTTGGGCACCTCCACCAGTGAGAAGCGATCAGAGATTTCGATTGCCCCGATGTCCCGGCCGTTGAGATGGCACTCGCCGGTTATCGCGCCGACCAGGTCCTGTGGCCGGATTCCGGTACTGCGCCCGACACCGAAGAAGACGCGTGTCATCCCACTTATCCGGGCCCGACCTCGCTGCCCTTCGCACTCATCGGCACCACGGCTGTCTTGTCTCTTGCGCACCGTCTCTTCGGCGACCTCTGGGATCTCCTCTTCGTCGGCTTCGCGTCCGGCGCACTCATGAGCCAACTTCACCGCGGCGAGCGCCACATCCATGATATCGAACTCGTCAGCGAGCGTCTCGACCATGGCGCGGAAGCACTCCAGATCGTCGGTGAGCAAGCTTTCCTGCAATGCGGCACGAGTTAGCTCGAGGCGTCGCACGCGCAGATCGGCGATCGTGGGTACCTTTTCCACTGTGATCCGCTGCTTCGTCACCCGCTCGATCGCCTTGAGCATCCGGTGCTCGCGCGGCTCCGCCAAGGTGATCGCCACACCCTCGCGACCAGCACGGCCTACCCGGCCGATACGATGCACGTACGCTTCGGGCGCCGAAGGAACATTGTAATTGACAACGTGGGTCAGTTGCTCGATGTCGAGCCCACGGGCGGCCACGTCGGTGGCGATGAGCAGGTCCACAGTCGCGTTGCGCAGTCGCCCCATTGCCCGATCGCGTTGCTCTTGGCCCATCCCCCCGTGCAATGCCTCAGCGCGATAACCACGTCCGTTCAAGATCTCGGTGAGCTGGTCGACCTCTTCCCGCGTCCGGCAGAAAACGATCGCGGCCGCGGGCGCCTCGACGTCCAGCACCCGTCCGAGAGCGGCGGGCTTCTGCACGCGGACAACCATGTAGGCGCTCTGCCGCACCAGCGGGGCCGCCCCGGCGACCGTCGCCGTGCTACCCATCTCGATTCGGACCGGATCACGGAGGTGGCGACGGGCGATCCGGTCGACCCGAGACGGCATCGTCGCGGAGAACAGCACGGTCTGCCGATCCTCGGGAATGCCCTCAAGAATCGCTTCGAGGTCCTCGGCGAACCCCATGTCGAGCATCTCGTCCGCCTCGTCGAGCACGACCGTCTGCACATCATGCAGACGAAGCGTCCCACGACTCATATGGTCGATAGCGCGTCCCGGCGTGGCGACCACGACATCGACCCCACGTTCAAGCACCTGCAGCTGCCGGCTGATCGGCTGCCCGCCATAAATCGGAAGAACGCGGACACCCATATCGCGGCCGTAGCGATGGAACGCTTGCGAGACCTGCACAGCCAACTCCCGGGTCGGCACGAGTACCAACGCCACCGGCCCCGCACGCCCGTCACCGGACATCCGCTGCAATACCGGCAATGCGAACGCCGCCGTCTTTCCCGTCCCCGTCGCGGCCTGACCGAGCAGATCACGCCCCTGCACCAACGGCGGGATCGCCTCGCGCTGGATCGGCGTGGGCTCCTCATACCCCAGCCCGGACAACACGTGCAACAGCTCAGGCCGCAGCCCGAGCTCGGCGAAACTCGCCACATCAGCGAACGCGGTCACACTCATCATCGCCCTCTCGGTCCTACTCACGCCCGCTCACGATCCCATAAGGAAGATTCTCCGACAGTGCAGGGACCGAAACGGGCCTCGGGGCGGCGCCCGTAGGCCGCCCACAACCGGTCACCCATGCTGAAGTGCCACCATTCAGCGGGATAGTTGATGAATCCAACTTCTGTCAAGCAGCGGGTGAGCAGCCGTCGGCGCCGACTCACCGTGTCGGTGACGTGGGCTCGTGCCGGTGTAGCGGGGGCGAACTCGCCAACGCCCGTTCCCATCCACAACTCAGTCCCAGCCGCATCCGCAAGGGTGAGGTCCACGGCTGCGCCGGTCTGATGCCCGCCGCCTTCTTTGCTCGGACGCGCGACGATCAGGCTGGTGAGGCGATCGATCTCGGACGGCGTAGCTAGCGGGTGCTTTCCGACAATCTCTTCGCGGGCCGCCGACCACAGTTTTTGCTGTAGCGCCGGACTGCGGTAAGCCTCCACGATCAGGAGTTGGACATCGTTGGGTAGTAGGTCGGCTGCGTCGCGCAAGGCACACGTGACCGAACGTCGGGCTAAGTGCGGTCGGCGGAGCCGAGGGTCGAGCAGGAGACGGCCCGGCACAGCCGGGATCGGATCAAGCGGCTCGCCGCATTCCTTAACCGGGATGCGTTGGACATAATACCGGGGTAGGACGTCGCGCAGTCCCAACCGCCATAACAAGCGGTTAGCAACCACTCGTGGTGATCTCAAGGTTCCTACCTATTCATGTACCGCTCAAAAGCCTCATACGGTGGCTCGTCGAACGGATAGCTCCACTCACCGAGATACGCGGCCACGTGGCCACCGCTGCCGACCTTGAACCGAGTTATCCCGAACAGCGGGTCGTCCGGATCGAGGGTGTCGCTGACGCCGCGCAGGTCGTAGACTGCCGGGACGCGCTAAATACAGCCGAAATCTGTTCGGGTCCTCAGCGGTCATGACGGTCGCCATCCGTTGAAAATACTCCAGCGGGCGTTGAGTAAACCGTTTCCGCGCGGCAGCATCCATGCACAGGCGGTGAAAGATACCCAGTTCCTCGTACGAGCCCTGCGAGACCTCCACGCCGGCCGCTCAGCCTTGCGGATATTGCGTTGCCACCACGTCTTGGCGCACCCAGCGAAGACCTCGTCGAGGGTACGACCAGCCAACAGCACCTGAACACGGTAGCGAGGCTGGATACGCCCGAAGCCGTTATTGGACCGGTCCAGCCGCCAGCCAGCCGCACGCAGGCTCGCGGCAAGAGCTAGCGCCAGCGGCTCCTCGACAGTCGTCGTAATGTCACACAACCGCTTGACGCCGCCCGCAGCAATCGCGTTCCTGATAGCTTCGGCCGTCCACTGACGGACGATCACCGGCGGGCCTATTCTGACCATGAACGGGTTCTCGGACCTCAAGTGGTCCAGCATTGGATCTAACCAGGAAGCTGCTTCGTCGGCATACCAGTCCAGTACCGGCCCCTCGGGCAAGTAGGCAAAGTTGCGCTCGAACCCCGGCGGCCGTCGGTGGAGCACCAGACCAGCGCCGACCAACTTTCCCCGGTCGATCCAACCGATTGATTCTGCACGCCAGTCAACCTTTAACTCGCCCCAGGACGGCCACTGCAGAAAGCTCGACGCCGGGCGACCGCGAAGAAATGCGCGATGCTCCTGCTTGCTCAGGATCTGCACGTGCACAGATGTGGCCTCCGGAGTTATGGTTACGACCAAGTAGTCGACCGTATCAGGCGTACGGTCGCATGAACGTCTCAGGTCATCGAGCGCAGCCTGCCATGCCGGCCACGTGGGTTCGATTCCCGGGATGCCTGCCGCCGAAGCGGCACGCCGATCGGGTGGCCCGGTGCTGTGTCTCAGTGCGCGAGCCGGCGTCAGATAGGGCACCCTTGGGCAACGATGCCACCACAATCATGTGACCACCGCCAGCCGCCCGAGCAGGCTGACCGTGCAGCAGCCGGCCGGGATGAGCCGCAGCCGCGATCCCCAGGCGGGTTTCAACTGGTACTGGCCGCGGCACCGGCAGCGTTGTCGTTGCTTCGAGATCGGCTCCGGAAGTGGCTCCGGGCGCACGAGTGGCCGGAGACCGAGCTTGACGACCTGGTGCTGGCCGTCAATGAGGCCGCGTCGAATGTCGTGGATCACGCCTATCCACCCGGAATC
Organism: Pseudonocardiaceae bacterium; assembly: GCA_050700055.1. Lineage (GTDB taxonomy): Bacteria > Actinomycetota > Actinomycetes > Mycobacteriales > Pseudonocardiaceae. The sequence continues at coordinate 3,069 of JBOHGE010000008.1, read as the reverse complement.
TCGGGACACCTTGAGATCGATGGTCGCGTCACCGTCGTATCGGGTGCGGCCCGTGCCGTCGAGCTGACCGTTCGTGATCACGGTTGCTGGCGGCCGATACCTGAGCTGCGACAGAACCGTCGGCGTGGCATTCCTTTGATGAAGGCGACCGCAGCTGAAGTGATCATCGACGGCACGGACCGGGGTACCTGCGTCACGCTGCGGGGGCGGGCGGTCGGGCGGTCGGGCGGGAGTGAATCGGAGCCACCCGCAGTCCGGCGGGTTTGACTCACCCGACGTTCGGGTAACGGCAACCTATCCGTGACCGACTTACCAGTGACCGAGGCGGTTGTGGGGCGCCTCCTGGCTTCGGAGGGGCACATGCTCGGACTTCTGCTACTTGCTCTGGTGCTCTGGTTCGCTCTCGGCCTGGATCGCTCTCGTCGTCATCGGCTACCCGGTCAGAGGGCCGATGCACCTGGTCGTCATCGGCATCGTGCCGTTGCACAGCGATCAGCGACCGCGCCCAGCAGGTTCATCACAGGTCAACACGACGCAGCCGCGACTCAGCGGTACTTCACAACCGGACGCACGGCCGATCAGCGTTCACCCCAGCTCGTTGGATCCCAGTAGGAGATGTGGGATCGCCGCAGATCTCACCGAGCCGACACCACGATCCACCCGGTTGTGGGTGCCGGCAGCTGCTGGCTGGAAGAGATCCAACGCATCAGGAAATCTTGACAAGGACTTGCGGTACCCGGGTGTCCAGCGCGACTGTAGGTACTGCATCGCCGAGTACCTAGCCCAACCCAGCAGGTACTTCGGGGAACCACTGGCGGAACTGCATGATGAGCGTGAAGGCGCCTCCGGGAGCGACCACGAGAGGCGCCGGTCCCAGGGGGGCGGGGGCCGTGCGGTCAGCGCGACTGCACGGCCCCCGACTTGGGTGGTGGCCTCAACGAGAGCTAGTCGACAGGGCAGGCCAATTCGGCGAACGCACGCGGCAGGTGGTCATCCAGTCCATATGCCGGAACATCCCCGGCGACCGGGGCGGAATGTGCAGGAACCCTCGGCGGGTCGGGGACCGGTGGCCGTGCCACATCCTGAGCCCATGCCTTACCGGCGTCGACGTAGTCCCGGTACAGCTGCTCGAAGATAGGTGTGCCTGACATCTCCCTGGACCTCCTGTTGTTCGAGGTGAGAATCGTGGTGGTCCGGCCCGCTGTCAACCGGTGATCAGCCACCCGTGGCGGATGAGGCGACGAGCGGCATCTTGCAGACGATCAACGGTCATCTGACGTGCACACTCAGCTTGGTACGGCAGCTCGTGTCAAGGGACAGCTCGGCGACCACCCTTGGCTCCGGCGATGGCAGACTCCCGAGCGGGGCAGCCGGCACTGGCAGCGAGGGTAATGTCGGCACTGTCCGGTCTGGTTGGTAGAGGAGGCTGTCGTGAGTTCGCTGATCACAGTGGTGTTACTCGTGCTGCTGATCGGTGGTGGCGTGGCGTACTACCTCCGATACCGGCAGGCATCCCAGCAGCGCGACCTCGAGGATTCGAAAGCCGAGGCACGTCGCTGGGTGGAGCGCCTCGGCGGGCAGGTCCTCAGCCTGGTCGGCAGCAACGAACCCGCCAAGCAGGCGCTGGCTGACGCCGCGGAGCGCTACACGGCCGCCGGCTCCCAGATGGACTCCGCGACTACCGCGGCACAGAGCCGCCTGGTGACCCAGACAGCTCTGGAGGGGCTCTACTACGTGCGGGCCGCCCGCTCCGCCATGGGTATGGACCCGGGTCCCGATTTACCACCGGTGGCGGGCCAAGCCGGCGCCGGCACGGTCACCGAGGATCGCGACGTCACGGTGGAGGGTCACGACTACGCAGCCTCGCCGCATCCCGGCGACCGCACGCCGCACTATTACCCAGGCGGTCGAGTGGCTGGACGGCCGATACCGCAGGGGTGGTACAGCGAGCCTTGGTGGAAGCCGGCGCTGGTCGGCGGCGCCTGGGGTCTGGGCTCGGCGCTGCTGTTCAGCTCACTGTTCTCGGGAATGGGCGGCGTCGCCTCAGCCGGCGCGTGGGAGCAAGACAATGAGGCCGGTCACGAGGACGCCATGTCCGGTGACAGCGGGGGCGGTGGTGGCGGAGACGCCGGGGGCGACTACGCCGGCGGCAGCGACTACAGCGGCGGTAGCGACTTCGGCGGCAGTTTCGATGTCTAACACCGCCGCCGATAGGCGGGGGTACCAGTAGAGCTTTCGCTCCATATGCGCCGTAGTCGCCACCGCTGTGCCACACACCAGACAAGCCAGCGGTCGTGAGGACTTGGGTTGCGAGGTGGCTGTCCGTGCCCGACGGCCCCCTCAGCCAGCCCGGCGGCGCGCAGTCGGTGGCGGGCTGCCTGATCGATGTATCAGCCGCCGGCCACCATGGCTCTGACCGAGTAATGACCGGTCATCAGACGCGGAGGAGCCCATGGGGCCGCAACGTACGCCCCGGCGCTTGTGCTGTTGGCTAGTGGGTGCCTCCGAAGATCTGTCGACGAGCAGGTACCCGCGGTGCGCGAGTCCTCGGGAGTGGGAAGTCCTTGTGACTTAGCACATACACGCCAAACCTCGCGCCTGTAGGAGGAATCCCATGACCAGCCACATTCCAACGCCGGTGGACAACAAGAATGTTCACAACACCGCGGATGGCGCCGATCAGCAGCTTGACATCGTGGCTTGCCCCGAATGCTCCATGACCGCCGCTATGCAACGGGGTGATCCTATAGAAAGCACGGATGGGCCCGTCGATCACGTGCGAATCACCTGCGTTAACCGGCATTGGTTCCTGATGCCGGCCGACATGCTCAACGAGCGCCCGCAGAGTCAGCAGGTGGATGGCAGCCGCAGGCTGAGTTGATGCGTCGCCGCCATTCTCAGACCGGTAGTCGCTGAAGACCGGGTCAGTTGACGGTGAACCACCCGGGTTCGGTAGAGACTCGTTGTTGGGGTCAGGCGACCAGGCTGATCAGGTCGCCCAGCTCGTACAGGGCCTCGTACTCGACCGGTGGCCTGCCTCCGCAGGCTCCGTGGAGTCGACGGTTGTTG
>JBOHGE010000007.1:0-145203 GCA_050700055.1 Pseudonocardiaceae bacterium | reverse complement strand
GTGGCGCAGGCGGGCCGGCGGTGCGCACCGCCTCGAACTCCTCGGCAGCCCATCCCGACTTGCCCTGGGCATCCAGTTCGGCGGTGATCACTGCCCGTAGTGGCAGCAGCAGTTCCACATCGAGCGCAGCGTAGATCAGCCATTCCACGGGCAGCGGCCGGCGGGACCAGTCCGCGGCGCCGTGTCCCTTGCGCAGCTGGTAACCCAGTAGTTCTTCGACCAGCGCCGCCAGCCCGACCCGTTCGAGGCCGGCCAACCGGGCGGCCAGCTCGGTGTCGAAGATCGAGGCGGGTTGCAACCCCAGCTCGGCCAGGCACGGCAGGTCCTGGGAAGCGGCGTGGATCACCCATTCCAGACCGTTGAGCACCTCGGCGAGCTCGGACAGGTCATCGAGGCCGATCGGGTCGATGAGTACCGTGCCAGCTCCTTGCCTGCGGAGCTGCACCAGATAGGCGCGTTGCCAGTAGCGATAGCCGGAAGCCCGCTCGGTGTCCACGGCGAGTGGGCCGGTGCCGCCGTCGAGAAGGACGACCGCCGTCTTCAGTGCCAGCGGTGAGGTGACGACCGGTGGCACCCCGGCAGCCGGTGCCAGCAACGGAACCGGGGTGGTCTCGGTCAGCGGATGACCCCCGCACGCATCGCCAAGGCGACCATCTGCGCCCGGTCGCCAGTGCCGAGCTTGCGCCCGATCCGGGACAGGTGACTTTTCACGGTGAGCGCGGACAGGTTCAGCGCCTCACCGATCTCCTTGTTGGACTGGCCGTCGGCCACCAGTTGCAGCACCTCGACCTCCCGACCGGACAGCTCGCGAGGGGTGTTGTCGGTGCCCGGCACCCGGGTGCCGGATGCCAGCATCGGTGCCACCGTGGGGTCTGCGTAAACCCCACCTTCCAGCACTCGGCGCACGCCGTCGGTAACCACTGACGGGGACGCCGACTTGAGCAGGTATGCCTGCGCTCCACTCTGGAAAGCCGTGCGGACCGCATGCGGATCGTCCGACGACGCGAGCACGACGATGCGCGGCCAGCCCTGGCCGCGCAACTCGCCGATCAGGTCCAGCCCGCTGCCATCGGGCAGGGTCAGATCAAGTATGACGAGATCGCACGGACCCGAGGCGAGGGCGCGTGTCCTCGCCTCGGCCACCGATGCGGCCTCATGCACAGTGACCGCGCCCATCGTCACTAAACGTGAAGCTATAGCTTCACGCAGTAACGGATGGTCGTCGACCACCAGCACGGTGAACAGTTCCTCCCGCGGATGCGGGACCAATGACGCCGGCAAGGCGCCGGATGGAGCTGACCTCACGGTCGCGCCATATCCGACAGCAGCCACGTCGCTACCTCCCTGGAGTCGGTCGTGCCCCCGACCGCACACCGGGACCCCGTCCGAGCGACCGCGCCGCCGCTCGACCCGAGGATGGTGTCGTACGGGGGAGAGTAGCCGTCCGAGCGGCCTAACGGGGAGCCACGACCGAACGTTTCTTGCCGATGTGCGTGCAAAGACGCCATCGACGGTCACCCGGTTGGGCGATCCGGGTCAAGGCTGGTAGCGACGCAACTGCGCCGGATGACTCAAGCCCTTGACGAGACACGACAGGTCGCGGCGGGGGCGTGGATCAGTCGGGCCGCCTACCGAATGCCACAACTCCGACCGGCGGCAGCCCGGCAGCTGCCGCCATCAGCTCGCAGAAAGCTTCGCCATGGGCGGTGAGCGTGTCGCCGGTCGGCGTCCACGACGCCCGCAGCTCGATGTCATCCGTCCGCTCGGGTCCGGTGATAGCGCCGAACCGGGCCGACGAGGTCAGGGTGACCGTGCCGCCCAAGGCGGTGTGTGCGGCACCGAAGCCACTCAGCGCGTCGGTGAGCCAGGACCAGCCCACTGCCGGCAGCAGCGGGTCACCGGCGAGCTCGACATCCAGCTCGGCGCGGACGAAGCCCACCAGCCGCAGGGTGCCGTCCCATGCCTCCTGGCCGTCCGGGTCGTGCAAGAGCACAAACCGACCTGTCGCCGATGTGTGGCCGGAGCCGGAGAGCTCAAGGCCCCAGGCGTAGGTCCAGGGCGCCAGCCGCTGCGGAGCCGGGATAGCCTCGAACTGTATCTCGGACCGGGGCCGCACCGCGTTCAGCGAGGCCACCGCCCGGCAGAAGACCTCGGGAGCATCGGCTCGGTCCGGCACACCGGGAACTGTAGAAGCACCGTCGCCGGCGGCTGCACCGAAACTCCGCTGCGCAGGGCGCGGGGTCAAGGGAGTCACCGGGGGACGGTTCACGGTGCCGGCACGGCGCGGCCGGCCATGCCCATCTCGTAGGCGGTCTCGAGTAGCCACCCGGCCTGCATCCCGAGATCGCAGCCCACGCAGATGGCGACCGGCTCGGGGTCGCCGGCCAGTGCGGTGACCTCCACCGTGCAGTCGGCCCGACAAACCGGGCACCAGGCCACGTCGATACTGACTTGCCGCTCTTCGGCATCGCGCCGGGACACGCAGACCTCCGCCGGGACTGTGGGGTTTTCCCCGAGCACACCGTCGCACGACCAGACCGGGGAAGCTGTGCGCCACGCCGGAGCAGCTCGCCAATCGGGGCCCAACCCCGGGCCTGGACCACGGCCCGAGCCGTGCGACGATGGTCGTCGAGATGACCAGGACCACCGGACCGGCCACTGCCCGCCGGCTGCTCTGTGATGCACCATTGCTGGCCGCCGCCCGGGGGGAGCGCCCGACCCGCCCCCCGGTGTGGTTCATGCGGCAAGCCGGCCGATCGCTGCCCGAGTACCGCCAGGTGCGGGCCGGCCGGCCGATGCTGGCGGCGTGTATGACTCCTGAGCTGGTCTGCGAGATCACATTGCAGCCAGTGCGCCGCCACGGGGTGGATGCCGCGATCCTGTTCAGCGACATCGTGGTGCCACTGCACGCCGCCGGCGTCGCGCTGGACATCGTGCCCGGCACCGGTCCGGTGGTGGACAACCCGGTGCGCAGCGCCGCCGATGTAGCGGCGTTGCCGATCCTGGACCCCGAGGCGGTCGAGCCGGTTGCCGCCGCAGTGCGGTTGCTGGTCACCGAGCTGGGGCGGATCCCGCTGATCGGTTTCGCCGGGGCTCCGTTCACGCTGGCCTCCTACCTCATCGAGGGCGGGCCGAGCCGCCACCACGAGCGCACCAAAGCGCTGATGTACTCCGAGCCCGACGTCTGGCACGCGCTGCTGGGCCGGCTCGCCGAGCTGACCCGCACTTTCCTGCAGGTGCAGGCCGACGCGGGGGTGGACGTGATCCAGCTGTTCGACTCCTGGGCGGGTGCGCTGTCCGAACGTGACTACCGGCAGTTCGTGCTCCCGCACTCGGCGCGGGTGCTCGCCGGCTTGGCCGGCACCGGCCTGCCGCGGATCCACTTCGGGGTCGGTACCGGGGAGCTGCTCGGCGCGATGACCCAGGCCGGCGCGGACGTCGTCGGGGTGGACTGGCGGGTCCCGCTGGACGTCGCCGCGCAGCGGGTGCGAGCCGCCCGCCCGGATGGCCCGGTCGTGCTCCAGGGCAACCTCGACCCGGCGGTGCTGCTGGCCGGATGGCCGGCCGTCGAGACCGAGGTGCGCCGGGTGATCGCCGAAGGATGTGCGGCCGACGCGCACGTGCTGAATCTCGGTCACGGTGTCCTGCCGGAAACCGACCCGGACGTGCTCACCCGCATCGTGGAGCTGGCGCACTCGCTGTGAGCGGTTCCCGGGTCGCCGTGGTGGGAGGCGGGATCTCCGGGCTGACCGCGGCCTACCGGTTGCGCACGCTGCTCGGTCCGACCGCCGAGATCACGCTCGTCGAGGGCTCGCGGCGGCTCGGTGGGGCGCTGCGCACCGTGCAGCTCGGCGGTCTAACGCTGGACGTGGGCGCGGAGGCGTTCCTGATGCGCCGGCCGGAGGCCGTCGGGCTGATCGAGGAACTGGGGCTCGGCGGGCAGCTCGTGCACCCCACCCCGGCGGCCCCCACTGTGCGGGCTGCGGGGCGGACCGTGGCGCTGCCCACCCGCACCGTGCTGGGCTTGCCCGGCGCGGCTTCCGACGTCACCGGCCTGCTGTCCGCGCAGGGGGTTGCGCGAGTGGCCGCGGAACCTACGGTGCCGCTGTGCTGGGAGCCTGGGCGCGATGCCGCGGTCGGAACGCTGCTGCGCGAGCGGGCCGGTGACGAGCTGGTCGACCGGCTGGTCGACCCGCTGTTGGGTGGGGTGTACGCCGGACGCGCGGACGCGCTGGGGCTGCGGGCCACGCTGCCCGCGGTGGCTACCGCGCTCGACCGCGGCGCCGGGTCGCTGCTCGCCGCAGCCGGCGCTGTGTTGCCGGCCAGCGCTGTGTTGCCGGCTGGCGGCACGCGGTCTCCGGTGTTCGGCACCCTGAGTGGCGGGCTCAGTGGTCTGGTGGATGCATTGGTGACTGCTGCGGCGGTGCGTCTGCGGCTGGGGCTACCGGTGTGCGGGCTGGCCCGCACCGCCGGTGGTTGGCGGCTGGAACTGGGCAGTCGCCTGCTCGGCGCTGGTGAGCACGAGCATCTGGACGCCGACGCTGTGCTGCTCGCGGTGCCGGCCCCCGCCTTGTGGCGGCTGCTGGCTGATCCGTTGCCCGCTGCCTCGGCTGCCGCAGGCCGGGTCGAGGTCGCCTCCTGTGCGGTGGTCGGGCTCGCGTTGCCGCTGGATGCCGCGCAGGCTTTGCCGGAGGCATCCGGGGTGCTGGTGGCTGCCGGCGAGCGGCTGTCGGTCAAAGCGTTCACCTTTTCCGGGCGCAAGTGGGTACATGCGTCGTCGCGGGAGGTGCTGCTGGTCCGGGCCTCGCTGGGCCGCCACGGTGAGGCCCGGGTGCTGCAACGTGCCGATGCAGAACTGGTCGATGCGGTGCGCGCCGATCTCGCCGCGCTCACCGGGATCACGGCCATGCCGGTGGACACCGTGGTGGCGCGCTGGGGTGGCGGCCTGCCGCAGTACGCGCCCGGGCACGTCGATGCCGTCGCTGCCCTGGAGCGGGCCATCGCCGGGTGGGCCGGCCTGGCAGTCGCTGGCGCCACCCTGCACGGGGTTGGTCTGCCGGCCTGCATCGCTACGGCTGACGCCGCGGCCCGCCGGATCGCCGCGTACCTGGACAGCCAGGTACCGGGACCGCGGCGGTGAGACGATGAAGCTATGAGCCGTCTGGACTACGCCGTGCTGAACTCCACCATCCGCTACACCATGTGGTCGGTTTTCCGGGTCGAGCCCGGCCGGTTACCCGCCGACCGGGCCGAGGTGGCGAGCGAGGCGCAGCACTACCTCGATGCGCTGGAGGGCAAGGGCGTGGTGGTGCGCGGGGTCTACGACCTCGCCGGTCTGCGTGCCGACGCGGACTGGATGATCTGGTGGCACGCCGAGGAGATCGAGGTGTTGCAGGCCGGGTATGCCGACCTGCGCCGGGCCACCGCGCTAGGTCGGGTCAGCGTGCCGGTGTGGTCGACGGTGGCGCTGCACCGCCCCGCGGAGTTCAACAAGAGCCACGTGCCGGCGTTCCTGGCCGGTGAGCAGCCCCAGCGCTACGTCTGCGTCTACCCGTTCGTGCGCTCCTACGAGTGGTACCTGCTGCCCGACGCCGAACGCCGCGAGCTGCTCGCCGAGCACGGCAGGCAGGCCCGGGACTATCCCGATGTGCGGGCCAACACGGTTGCCTCGTTCGGGCTGGGTGACTACGAGTGGATCCTCGCGTTCGAGGCCGATGAGTTGCACCGCATCCTCGACCTGATGCGCGCGCTGCGAGCCAGCCGGGCCCGGCGGCACGTCCGCGAGGAGGTGCCGTTCTACACCGGCCCCCGAGTGCCGGTCACCGAGCTGGTCGCCGCCCTGCCTTAGTAAGAGCCGGAATGCGATAGCGGCGGCTTCTCCTCGTTTACTGCAATCTGTCCCCAGATTGCAGTAAACGAGCCAGAATTACTGCGTTCTGTCCCCAGATTGCGCTGAGGGGGTCAGCGAACTGGATGGCGGTTATCAGTTCTGGATTGTCAGTCTGCACGGGCGCGGCGAGGATTGCCCATCCGCGCTCGGCGGGCCAGTCGAACTGTCAGGGGTCACCATTCGTCGCCACACCAGGTCGTGTCGGCCAGGTGCGGTGAAGCGATATTTGGCCACCCCAGCACGTAGATGATCCGTATCTTCTCGCCGGTTGCATAGATTGTTTTCGCTGCCATGACCGTCACGCTGCTCGGATGCGCCCGGAATGGTGACCGTGCGGCCACCCGGCCAGACGGTGGCGAGGCCCACAAGAGCAGATGTGGGTGCCCTTGTGGGCAGGATGGCTCCCGCATATTGCGGGTTCCTCAGCTGGGCTGAGTCTCAGCCACATCGGGCACCAGCCGCAGTGAGATCGAGTTGATGCAGTAGCGCTGATCGGTGGGGGTGTCGTAGCCCTCGCCCGCGAAGACGTGACCCAGGTGGCTGTGGCAGGTGGCGCAGAGCACCTCGACCCGCTTCATGAACATGCCGCGGTCCTCGCGCAGCAGCACCGCGGCACCGGCCAGTGGGGTGAAGAACGACGGCCACCCGCAGTGCGACTCGAACTTGTGATCGCTGCGGAACAGCTCGGCCCCGCAGGCCCGGCACTCGTACACCCCGGGCGTCTTGGTGTGCTCGTACTCGCCGGTCCCCGGCGGCTCGGTGCCCGCTCTGCGCAGCACGGCGTACTCCTGCGGGGTGAGCTGCGCGCGCCATTCCGCGTCCGATTTGACGACCTCGGGTGCCACGCCCTTGACCGGATCCATAGTTAATACGCTACCCGGGTGGCAGCTGATTACCTTAGGGTTGCGCCGGCGGGGGCCGGCGTCACGAAAGCTGGGGTGCCCGACCATGACCACTCCAGACCCGTACCTTGGTGACGACGCCGCCGCGGTCGACATGGACGCCGCCGCGGCTGCGCATGCCTGCCAGGACGCGAACGTGCCCTTCGTCGCCGTCCTCGGTCTGGCGGTTCCCGCGCTCGAGGTGATGGCGGACGACTGGGACCGCGCGCTGTGGGACGCCTGGGCCGAGGTGTTCACCCGGGAGTACTCCACCGCCGCGACCAACGCCGCTGCCGTCGTGCGGCGGATCTGCGAACGCGCCTGACCTGTCGTCAGCCCAGCTCCGTCGTCAGCCCAGCCCGTCGTCAGTCCAGCAGGGTGGTGAGGATGAACGTCACCGTCTCCCACAGCGCGACGGCCACTCCGAGCAGGATCAGAGCCGTCACCAGGGCCGCGGCGGCCCATCGTGGGCCCTGCGCGCGGTTGGCCGACTCGGCGAAGTCCCGGACGCCGGACAGCTCTCCCTCGACGGTGAACCCGGGACGTTGCCGGTGGGTGCGGTCGAGATGCTCGGCGAACGCCTGCACCTCCGGATCGTCGCGGTCCAAACCGATCAGCTCGTCGTGCAGCCGGCGGTGCTCCTCGGCACCCGGCCGGTCGGACTGCGGTTCGCTGCCTACCACCTGGCCACCGTAGCTCGTGACACGCTAGCTTGCTGATCGTGGGTCGTGCTGACGTGCTGGAATTCACGGTGCCCGGCCCTGGGGTCGAGCGCCCTGGGGTCGAACGCACCGTGCGGGTGTCCAACCCGGACAAGGTGTATTTCCCGCAGCGCGGTATCACCAAGCGGCAGGTCGTGGAGTACTACCTCGCGGTGTCCGGGCCACTGCTCGGCGTGCTCGCGCAGCGGCCGGTCACGCTGAAGCGGTTCGTGGACGGGGTGGCCGGGCAACCCTTCTACGCCAAGCGGGTCCCGCGAGGGGCACCGGACTGGGTGGACTCGGTGGAGATCACCTTTCCGTCTGGACGCACTGCCCGCCAGGTGTGCCCGACCGAGCCGGCAGTGCTGGTCTGGGCGGCGAACCTGGGCACTCTCGACTTCCATCCGTGGCCGGTACGGCGCCCCCGGGTGGATCATCCCGACGAGCTGCGGGTGGACCTGGACCCGCAGCCGGGGACCGGCTTCGTCGACGCCGTTGCGGTGGCCGGGGTGGTGCGTGCGGTGCTGGCTGAGGCAGGCATGGTCGGTTACCCCAAGACCTCGGGGGGCCGCGGGATTCACGTCGCGGTCCGGATCCGCCCGCAGTGGACCTTCGTGCAGGTTCGCCGGGCGGTGATCGCGCTGGCTCGGGAGGTGGCGCGGCGGATCCCGGACCGGGCCACCGTGTCCTGGTGGAAGGAGGAGCGCGGTCAACGAGTGTTCCTGGACTTCAACCAGGCCGCCCGGGATCGTACGATCGCGTCGGCGTGGTCGGTGCGCGGGACCCCGCGGGCCACCGTGTCGATGCCGGTGGCCTGGGATGACCTGCCGCAGCTGCACCCCGACGATTTCGACCTGCTGACGGTGCCCGCGCTGCTCGCTGAGCGGGGGGACCCGCACGCCGGGTTGGACGGTACGTCGTTCGGCCTGGAGACGCTGCTGGAGTGGGCGGTGCGCGACGAGCGAGACCACGGCTTGGACGATCTGCCCTACCCGCCGGAGTACCCGAAGATGCCCGGCGAGCCGCTGCGGGTGCAGCCCAGCCGCGCCAAACAGTAAGTCTCATTGTTATGGGATATTCGGGTCGAATAGCGACGATGTATCAATCGGCTGACGGGAGCTCCGAGCCCGCACTCTTATGGCACGCAGTGGTTCGGCAGCGTCGTAATAAGCACCGCGGTTTCTCCCGTGCGCATGCAGGAGGCCGGATTTGACCATTGATCGCAGGTCGGTCGTAGCCACCTGGAGAGAGACCGATTCCTCCCAGCTTCGTAGTAGCGCTCGGTAGCTCGAATTGCGTACCTTGAGTCCCATGGTTGCATCGAAAAGTGCGGCTGTGGTGCGCTCCGGTAGGCCGTATAGCTCTCGGATTTCTTCGATCTCCGCCCACATCTGTCCAGACTCTCGAATGCGACGTAGAACACTTTCCGCTTGGACGTAATGCGCTTCAAGGCAAAAGTGTACCCATGGCCTCGCATCGTTCGTCGGGTCCCATTCTCCCCGTCCGACGCGGGCTAGCACGTCGTAGTACGCGCTTGTATTTCTACCTAGGTACTCCTCGATACTGCATAATTCTTGTGCGAGGATTTGTTCGCGAGCCAAGACTAGTGTCTGAATGCAGCGCGACATTCGTCCATTGCCGTCACGGAAGGGGTGAATCATCACAAGATTGAGGTGTGCCATGGCTGCACGCACGATAGGGGGAGTGGTCGCGTCGGAGCCAAGGTCGTGGACTAACTCGTCAATAAGTTGGGGAACGACACCACTTTCAGGTGCTTCGTATACGACATCACCAGTGCTATCGTTTCGAATCCAAATAGGCCCGGGTCGCCAACGGCCCGGCCAAGCGTCAGAGGAATATTCCGTCATCATGAAATGGAGACTTCGCGCTAGCGTCGGGTTGTACTCAAAGTGATCATCTTTCGCCAGGTTGATGACGTACGTCATGGCGCGACGATAGCCTGACACGGCCTGTGCGTCCTGGATTCGGGCGTCGGCCAGGTCCTCACCCTCGATGGCGGCGATTGCATCTTCCACTGAGACGTTGTAGCCCTCGATGCTGTTCGAGCCCTGGATGGCGCGTGCTGCAAGCACACGGCGCACCGACCCCACCCACCGGCGACGTTCCGCCGTAGTGTATCTGAGTTGCTTGCGAACGCGCTCGATCGTCCTGAGCGCTGCTGCCTCTTCTGGTCCGAGCTCCGGCGTCTTGTAGATCATGTCTTCCACCCCCCGAAGCATCGATAATCTGTTTCTATGCGTTGGCTTCATTGGTGTAATTAGTTTGCGTAAATGATAGTATCAATGATACTAACGACGATATACCTGTATTAATGTGACGTGCGTCACACAACCTTGGCGATCGGCCTACGAACAGGAACATTTCGGGCACACATGCAGGCTGTCTCTTGATCACGGTTGACTTACGGTCACGCTCTGTTCTAGCCCGCTCACGCAAGCGGGTTACGGATGGGGCCGCTAGTCCTGTACTTCGGCCGGGGGCGCCGACCGCCGCGCGTGCGCTTGCGTGTTGGCCTTGGCCGACGCCCCCGGACCTCTCTGCCGCCACTGACGGCGGCAGCAGCACGTAGGGTTACGAAGCGACACGCTGCGCGTCAAGGCTCCATGGTGGAATCACGACACCGCTCGGCGGGCTCCGGGCGCAGATCTCCGGTAGTCGTTGAAGGCCACGTCGACCGACGTGGCCTGACCGGGCGTGGGTTGTGGGTGAGGTGGCCGGTCGCGTGTGGTGGCCGGGCCTGCGGTACGGGGGTCCGCTGCGCCGCGCCCAGGTGCCCGGCTGGTGGTCTGTTCTGGTGCTGATGTGCCCGGGGGCTGGGGTGGTCTGTCTACGGATGTGCTAGTCCTTCCGCGGACCTCACTGACAGTGACATCGAGTCGGTGACGCCCCGGAATCTTGCCGCTCCAGTACGCGCCCCAGAGATAAGTGACTGATCGCTCAGCGTCCCGCAGCGACAGCGGCTCACCCTCCACGTCGCCGAGCAGGTCAGCCACATCGGCAACCGCCTGCCGGAGCGCGACAACGCCAGCATCCGGCGCAGCATCGGGCATCTTGTCGCGGCCGAGCAGCTCGCCGAGGTCGACGTCGAGCGCTGACGCGATGCGGTGAAGGCTCCCGATCAGAAGCGGTGTGCCGCCGGCCCTGCTCCAGTTTGCGTACCAAATCGGTGGATACCCCGGCTGCCGTCGCCAGGTCGTCCTGTGTCATCAGCACGCCGTTGCGCAGTCGCCTGATGCGCTCGCCGATGTTTGGCTGCGCGCGGCTGTCGTCCATGTCGGACACGAGCCCTCTCCTCACCGGAACCCCCCACCGATGCCCCGGTGAGGAGGTGGATGCGAGGCTACGCGGCGCCTAGTGGTGGACACTGAGCGCCGTGGATCCCGACGGCGTCGTGCGACTGCGGGCTGCGGTCGCGCTCTGCGTGGCGTGCCCGGCACGGCCCGCGTGCCCGCAATCACCGCGTGGCTGATAGCCGGTCAGCCGAGCTGCGAAAACAAAGATCTCAATTCCGGAATCGCCGCAGGTCGGGACTCACTTTTGGCAAGATCACCGGTAGTGGGCAAACTGGACACCCAGGCTGCCGTGCTGGCGATCGCAACTGCTTGCGGAGCATGATCGCGGTTTAGGTGCCGGGAATGACACGGGATGTCGCTGACGGCACCCAAACTGTGATCATGAGCTGATCACGGCGGGCAGAGCGTGCCCTGCCGGGGTATCGAGGCATCCAGCAGGAAACGGCTGACCAGGTCGACTGTGCAGGGGCTACCGGGCAGTGCGCCGTGCGCCTGCCCCTGCCAGATCACCAGGGTGCCCGACGGCAGCGACTGCGCGGTGCGCCTAGCCCATTCGGCCGGGGTCACCGGGTCTCCGGCCGTGGCCACGACGAGTACCGGCGGCAGCGCCCGGTCACCCGGCCCCGCTGGTGGTGGCGCGGGCACCGGCCACGCGCTGCACAGCACCAGGCGCTGCGCGAACAGCGGCCCGAACAGTGCCGAACGCTGCCGCCACTGCGCCGCCAGCTGTTGCACCCGCTCGGGTGGTACCCGGGTCGTGGTGTCGTTGCAGTGGGTGGCCAGCGCGGGATCGAAGCGCGCCGGCAGCAGCCCGCGGGTTTCGGCCAGCGTCGGCTCCACCAGCGCGGCCAGCTGCGCCCCGTCACCATCGCGGGCCGTCGCCAGGGCACTGGACAGCTGGGTCCAGCGTTGCGGGTCACCGATTGTCTCGAGGACCGCTTGGTAGGCGGTGCCCGCGGTGATCTGTTGCCCGTTGACCGGTAGCGGGGTTTGCCGCAGCGTCTGGGCCAAGGCCAGCAGGGCGGCCCGAGGATCGGATCCCAGCGGGCAGCCGCGCTGCACGCAGTCCGCGGCGAACGCGGTGTAGCCGGCGTCGACGGCTACCAGGGCGGTCTCGGCCGCGGTCACGTCGTCCAGCTGGGGATCGACGGAACCGTCGAGCACCACCCGCCCGACCGAGGTGGGATACCGGTGGAGGAACTCGATGACGGCCCGGGACGCCTCGCCGTGTGCGACCACGTTGAGGACCGGCGCGTTGAGAGTGACTCGCAGCTGCTCGAGGTCGTCGGCGGTGCCCGTGGAGTTGATCGCCGTGAGCACCTCACCGAGGTCCTGCACGCAGGTCTGGATGGCGGCGCGGGTGGCGTCGAGCAGCGAGTCCAGCTTCCCGGGCTCGCTGACGTCGGGGTCGACGCCGACGATCCGGCTCCGGCTGGTTCCCGGTATGCAGTCCAGCGGCTCGCTCGGTCCGGTGCCGCGGCGAGCCAGCCCGATCAAGGTGAAACGGTCCAGCAGGCCGGGTGGCAGTTGCTGGGCCAGCCGGGCGGCCCGGACCGTGCCGGGCTCCTCGGCCGGCTCGCCGAGCACCACCAGCGGGGCCGGGCCGTCGCCGACCCGGGCGATGTCCAGCTTGAGGGAATTCCCGAACGCCGGCCTGGCCACCGTGGCGTCGACCCGCAGCTCGCTGCACTCCACCCGTCGAGGGCTGGGCACGCCCAGCGCGGTAACGATCTCGTTGGTGCAGTCCCGCCAGGCCAGCGAGTCACGGTAGTACTCGCCGGGGGGTGGCAGTGGGGGGCTGCTGGGTGCAACCTGGATGGCGTGTTGCGGTTGCAGGTTGTCGTCGCGCACCGCCACCGCAGGCCGGTCCGAGGGCCCCGCGGTGCATCCCCCCGTAAGCACCAACAGCAGCACTCCCAAACACCGCCGGATCGGGCGCACGGGCACGATTCTGGCAGTACCACGGTGAGCCGGCGGTGAGTGGATGGCGCTGTGCTGAGCTCAGCGGGCGAGTACGTCGGTGATCGTGTCCAGGGCTTGGTCCAGGTCGGGTGGGGTGATCACCAGTGGGGGGGCTATGCGGAGGGTGGTGGTGTGGGTCTGGGTGCACAGCACGCCGCGGGCCAGCAGCGCCTCGGCTGCCTGCCGGCCGCTCGGCCCGCCGGGAGCGAGGTGTACGCCGGCCCACAGCCCACGCCCGGTGACCCGCGCCACCCCGGGCCCGATCAGGTCGGCCAGCCGGGCGTGCAGGTGGGTGCCCAACTGCCGGGCGCGGGTCTGGAACTCGCCGGTGGCCAGCAGCGCGATCACCGCCCGGCCGACCGCGCAGGCCAGCGGATTGCCACCGAAGGTCGACCCGTGCTCCCCGGGCCGTAACACGCCCAGCACCGCCCGCCGCCCGACCACCGCCGAGACCGGCAGGATCCCCCCGCCCAGTGCTTTGCCCAACGTGTACAGGTCCGCCCGGACCCCTTCATGATCCAGGGCCAGCAGCTGCCCGGTGCGGGCCAGCCCGGACTGGATCTCGTCGGCGATCAGCAGCGCCCCCGCGTCGTCGCAGGCCGCGCGGACCCCGGCCAGGTAACCCGATGGCGGCACCAGAACCCCGGCCTCGCCCTGCACCGGCTCGACGAGCACCGCCGCCGTCCGGGTCGTGATCGCGGCGCGTAGCGCGTCGAGGTCCCCGTAGGGCACCACCACGAAGCCCGGGGTGAACGGGCCGAATCCCGCGCGGGCGACCTCGTCGGTGGACAACGACACGATGGTGGTGGTGCGACCGTGAAAGTTGCCGCTCGCCGCCACGATCTCCGCGCTGCCGTCCGGGACGCCCTTGACCCGGTGGGCCCACAGCCGAGCCACCTTGATTGCGGACTCGACGGCCTCGGCGCCGGAGTTCATCGGGAGCACCATCTCGGTTGCGGTCAGCTCGGCGAGTTCCTGGCAGAACGCGCCGAGCAAGTCGTGGTGAAACGCGCGCGAGGTCAGCGTTACTCGCCCCAGCTGGTGTATCGCAGCGGCCACCAGGGCCGGATGCCGGTGCCCGAAGTTCAATGCCGAATAACCAGCGAGGAAATCGAGGTAACGCCGGCCGGTCACATCGGTGACCCAGGCACCGTCGCCAGACGTGATCACTACCGGTAGTGGGTGGTAATTGTGCGTGCTCCACCGCTCGTCGGCGGCGATGAACGTTGACGTACTCGCCGGATCAGCCACTGGGAGTGCGCGGGGACCGTCGCTCCTCGGCTGCGGCGTTCAGCAGGTAGACCGTCCCGCCTGCGGCACTGCGCTGGGTCGGCACGTGCACGGACTCCTCGGGATGCTCGATCGCGGTCTGCCTGACCTGACCGATCGCTTCCGTCACGAGTTGGTGGGTGATGGTCAGCGCGGCAGTGGCCTCAGCCCGTAACGCCTCCAGCGCAGCCCGCTCCTGGTGGACCTGGGCTCGCAACTCGCGCAGCGCGGCCTCGTGTCGCTCGATGGCGCGAGCCCGAGTCGCCAGCTGATCCCCGACGATGTGCAGCATCAGGTGCAAGCCGGCGATACTGCGCCGCTCGTCGTCCCGGATCCGGGTGCTCGCCTCCGCATCACGCCGGGCGATCGTCTGCGCCGCTTCCTGCTCGGCGACCTCGCGCTGTCGAGTGGAATCCGCCTCGAGCCGGTCGCAGTGCTGTCTCGTGTGCTCGAACAGCGCCTCGGTCTCGCTGCTGACCCGCGCTCGCAGCCGCGTGATCTCCTGTTCAGCCCGGGCCTTCAGCGCGGCGATCTCCTGGTCGGCCCGGGCTCGCTGAGCGGCGATCTCACCCTCGGCGCTGGTCTTGAGCTCGGTCACCTCCTCTTGCGCCAGCCGCATGACCTGTTGTACTCGGGCGCTGGCTTCGCTCATCGGTGACTTCAGCATGCGCTCGACCTGAGAATTCGCCTGCTCGGCCGCCTGCCGCAGATGTCGGAGCAACTCGCTTTCCGAGCTGAGCCGGCTCAGCGCCTTGCTGAGCTCAGCGACCTGCGCCAGTGCCGCATCCCGGTCGGCGGCCATCATCACGATCCGGCTGTCGAGTGATTCGAGATGCTCGAGGACCTGACGTCGGTTGAATCCGCGTAACGCTCTGTCAAAGGGCTGGTGCAGGGGGACCAAGTCATCGTCATCCCGATGTTCGCGCATGAGCACTGATGGTAGTTGAGTGGTCACGGTCACAACAGGATGACTTTTGTGGCCCGGTTGGAGTAGCCGGCCCCTAGAATGGCTGAATGATCTATTATCAGCAGCTCGTTGTGCTGAACCCGGTCGAGCAGTGGGCCAGCCAGGTCGAGCAGCTTGCCGCGCTCAACCCGGTAGGGCAGATCGCCAGGCAGGGTGAGCGACGTGCGGCGCTCACCCCGGCGGTGTCGACGCCCAGCCAGGGTGAGCAACCTGCTGAGTTCAATCCGATCGGCCAGTGGGCCCGGCAGGTGGAACAGTCAGCCGAGCTCAACCCGATCCTGCAGTGGGCCCGGCAGGTGGAGCAGTTGGCCGAGCTCAACCCGGTGGTGCAGTGGGCCCGGCAGGTCCAGCGGCTCACCGAGCTCAACCCGGTGGTCCAGATGTCCCGGCAGGTCGAGCGCCTCGCCGAGCTCAACCCGATGGTGCAGTGGGCCCGGCAGGTCCAGCAGCTTGCCACGCAATGGTGACCGGCCGAAAGCGGCTCTCAGCCGGCAATCCAGCTGCCGGTGGTGCTGGTGGGCGATACTGGGATTGAACCAGTGGCCTCTTCCGTGTCAGGGAAGCGCTCTCCCACTGAGCTAATCGCCCGAGGCGGAGGCGGGAATCGAACCCGCGTACAGGGCTTTGCAGGCCCTTGCCTAAGCCACTCGGCCACTCCGCCGCGCCTCACGCCGGAGGGCTTCAACAGCCGACGACCCCAGGCCGCCGCCTCGGAAAACCGCTCCTGGGGCGGCCCGGCGTGGTGGGCCGCACAGAGCGGACGACGGGATTCGAACCCGCGACCCTCACCTTGGCAAGGTGATGCGCTACCAGCTGCGCTACGTCCGCATGCTCCTTGACGGGGTTCGACCCGGCCCCCCACCCCGGTGCTGTGAGAACTGTAGCCGATCCGGGAAGCCAGGATCAACCGGGCTCAGGGTAGGTCGTTGGCGATCATCTGATCGAGTGCATCGTCGACGTTCATCCACCGGGTCTCGTTGCCCGGCAGGACAATGTCGTAGCTGGCATCCAGGAACTCGGCGAGCCGTTGGGCGCTGGCCTCGAAGACCGCGTGTCCGGACGGGGAGCTGAGCTCCATCACCACGATCTCGGGATCACCCGAACTCGGGCGGATGCGTACGTCGCCGTCACCGGCGCGAGCGAGCAAGCCGTCTGCGAGCAGATCACGCGAGAACACCCACTCGACCCAGCCGGCTCGACCGGTGCGAAACGCCGCGACGATGGCGTAGGGGTCGCGAGTGTCGTAACGGAGCTCGACCTGAACAGGGACCGCGGGAGTGCGCGGGGCCAGCAGATCGAATACCGCTGATGAACGGAGAGTCACGTGGTCGTTGCGCATCGTAATCGCTCCTTTCTATGCCTTCGGGCCCTGAAACGACTGACTCTCGTTGCTGTGACGCGCCGACGGCGCAGCTACGCCCGGATGCCTAAGACAGACCACTCGGACGGGGCAGGAACTCTCGCTCGGCCCGGCACTATCGTCGCTCATCGTGTCTGCCGGCCGGCGCCAGCGGGGATACTGCAAGGCAACTAACCTGAACCGGTAGGTGGTGGCCGGCGTAGGTACGACGTGAGGATCTCTCTGGTGGCCGATGAGGCTCGATCGAGCGCTCCGCGGCCTGACCGAGCGCGGGCCGCCGCAAAGCCTGCCTCGTCGGCTTCCAGTGCGAGTGAAGAGCCGTCTGACGCTGAACTTGTGCGCCGACTCAGCGATGCCGACGGGGCGGCACTGGCTGTGCTTTATCAGCGCTTCGGCCGACCCTGCTACTCCTTGGCCCGCCGGATCTGCGCCGATGAGGGATTGGCCGAGGATGTGGTGCAGGAGGTGTTCTTGACGCTGTGGCGAGATCCGGCCCGCTTCGACCCGTCGCGGGGTGGCTTCGCCACCTGGTTGCTCACCTTGATCCACCACAAAGCGGTGGACGCGGTGCGCCGAGAAAGCACCATCCGCCGCCGCATGGTAGCTGCGCCGGAGGCAGGCGAGGACTGGTCGCCGACGCCGGTTCCGGGTGCTGACCAGGCGGCGATGGCCCGCGTCGCGGCCGGTCAAGTGCGTGCGGCGCTCCATCGCTTACCGGTCGAGCAGCGGCAGGTGCTGGCCCTGGCGTATTTCGGCGGGCACACTCAGCGTGAGATCGCCGTCCTGACCGGTGTCCCGCTGGGCACGGTGAAGTCCCGGATGTTCACCGCGGTGCAGCGGTTGCGCGTGCTGCTTGCCGATCAGTTGGGCCCGGATGTACTGGTCGCCGAGGCCCGCATGGTGAGGGAAGTGAGCCGGTGAACAACCAGCAGTATGTTGCCGACTGCCCGCACCGGGATTTGGCCGTCGGGTGGGCGTTGCGTGCTCTGGAGCCCGCCGAGGAGTCTCTGGTCGCTGCGCACATGCCGGACTGTGCCACCTGTACCCGTACCATTGCGGAGACCGAAGAGGTCTGCGCCTCACTGGGCCTATCGGTGCCGGAGATGGTCCCCAGCGCCGAGTTGGAACAGCGGGTGCTCGCAGTCGCCATTGACAGCCATGCTGCGCCGGTTGTGCCATTTCCCTTGCCACCGCCGACGCAGCCGACACGATACGCAGGAGTGTCATTGCGATCCGGTACCGGTTTGTTGGCCGTGGCTGCGGCATTGGTTCTGGTGGCCGCTGTCGGGGTGCTCGGCGTGCGAGTGTCGCAACTCGGTGAGGAGCGTAATCAGGCGGCGCGTCAGGTCACGGAGATCTCCGCGGCCATCCACAGAGCGGCGGATCCGGCTGTGGTCCGGGTGCCCTTGGTCGGCGCTGACGGTGGTGCGGTAGGCATGGTGCTGGCCAGCAGGGATAGCGCCGACGTGGTGTCCACCCGCCTGCCGGCTAACCAGGTGTCAGACCAGATCTATGTGCTGTGGGGATTGAGCGACCGGCCACCGACCGCACTGGCGGCCTTCGACGTGGCGACGGATGTACCCGGGCTGCACGCGGTGCCCTCGGTGCAGGGAGCTGGGGATTTCACCGGCTACGCTGTCTCGTTGGAACCGGGTCGACGCACTCCTGCGGCACCAACGGTGGTCCTGGCGAGCGGGCAGGTGAGAAGCTGACGGCTGAGAAGAAGGCAACCCGGCAGTCGGTGGACCGGACTGACCACGAGCACTGGTACAGCCCTTTCCGGGAGCGGATACGTCGCCGACCAAGTATCGATCTTGCTTACCGGATCATGGTGGGGATAGTCGGTACGGCGGTACTCGTCGCAGGTATCATCGCGATCCCGTATCCGGGTCCGGGTTGGCTGATCGTGTTCGCCGGCCTCGCGATCCTGGGAACCGAGTTCCACTGGGCTCGGCGCGTGCTGCATCGGGTCCGGGCGCGCTACGACGCCTGGACCGACTGGATGCGCCGGCAGCCACTTGTCGTACGCTTGGGGGTGATCGCCCTGACCGGGGCCGTCGTCCTGGCAACGCTGTGGCTGCTGGGCGTCTTCGGCTTGGTTGCCGGCTGGGTCGGGCTGCAGTGGGATTGGGTGCGTACGCCGTTGTTCTGATCCGGTATGGTGTTCCTGCCCCCAGCGGCCAGCGAGGGGCGATTAGCTCAGCGGGAGAGCGCTTCGTTCACACCGAAGAGGTCACTGGTTCGATCCCAGTATCGCCCACTCTTAGAATCCCAGGTCAGGGGCATTGTCGAGACACTCCAATCGATCTTCATGTGAGTGATCACGGCTGATCGTCAGCGAATCGTCAGTACACGTATCGAGCGCCTGCAGGATACGTCCGTGATCGTCGGTGCGTCGGGTGTAGAGGTCCAGGGTCGTGGAGGACCGCTCGTGGCCCATCACGCGCTGGACCATGTTCACCGGCACGCCATCGTCGACGAGCCATGTGGCATACGAATGCCTGAGATCATGAAAACGCAGGCCGCCGGCGCATGACTTGGCGATATGCAAGATGGCTTCCCGCTCGGTCGGGCACTCCTTGGCCAGCATCGCTCCGGTGGCGTCGGTCCACCCAGCCCGCACGGTGTGGTCGTCGATAACGGTGAGGTTGCCGAGCATTCCTGCTTGCACGAGCGCAGGCCGCCAGACGCGGGCGCGGAACAGGGTGCGACGCAGCGGCTTGCCGACCGTGTTGGCATAGATCGGCGCTTCGGGCGGGACAGGAAATCGCTCAAGATGCGCGCGGATGATCGGCACTAGCCAGCCGGGCAGCGGCACTGTTCGTCGGCCGGCGCTGCTTTTGGGATAGGGCTTGAAGGAGGTGTGCCCGCTGACTTCGACCACGGTGCGGATTACCCGCAGCTGCGCGCGGTCCAGATCGAGTGCGTCGAGGCGCAAGCCTGCGACTTCGCCCCAGCGCAAACCGGCAGCGGCAGCGGTGGCGATGATCGCCTGGTACCGGTCGGGTGTAAACATTCACGTGGCTGACTGAGTGGCTGGTCAGGGCTGTCTGCGGAGCTTGGTAGGTTCAGCGTGAGGTGCTGGTCGGTGGGCGTGTCGTGTTGATCTCGGGCTGGGCTGTGGTGATCATGATTGGGTGACCGCGTCGCCGCCATCTGTGCCCGAGTGCGGGTCGTGCGTATCCCGGGACAGGGTGATCGCGGCGCAGGCGACGGCGGTCGAGGAGCTGACCAGGGCGAACGCCCGGCTAGCCGAGCGGGTCGCGCAGCTGGAACGGTTGGTAGGCCGTAACAGTGGGAACTCGTCGATGCCACCGTCCAGTGATGATCTTCCGGGGAAGGCGGGACCGGCGCCGAGGCCGGTGAAGGGATCGGGGCGGCGGCGCGGTAAGCAGCAGGGTGCACCGGGCAGCTCGCTGCCGTGGGTGGCGAGTCCGGATGAGTATGTGGCGCACCGTCCGCAGGGTGACTGCGGGTGCGGGGCGGATCTGGCAGGGGCGGCCGAGGTGGGCATTGAGCGTTCCCATCAGGAGCATGACCTGCCCGAGGTCCGGGTCAGGGTCTGTCAGCATGATGTGTACCGGGTCCGCTGTGCGTGCGGCCGTGAGCATGTCGCCTCGCAGCCGGCGGGGGTGTCCCCGGCCCCGTCCAGCTACGGGCCGCTGGTCGTGTACCTGCTGGTCTACCAGCACGTGCCCATCGAGCGCTGCGTGGCGCTGATCAGTGATCTGACCGGAGGCACGGGCCCCTCGACTGGGTTCGCCCACGGCATGCTGGCCCGGTGCGCGACCGCGGTGCGCCCGGTGGTCACGCTGATCAAGAAGCTGGTCAGCGCAGCACCCGTGGTGGGGTTCGACGAGACCACCCTGCGCGCCGGGCCGGCCGGGCACAAACGCTATGTCCTGTCGGCCTCCACCGAGAACCACACCGTCTACCACCTGGGCCGCCGCGACCTGGCCTCGTTCACCGCCTTCGGGATCCTGCCCGGCTTCGCCGGGATCGCCGTACACGACCGCTACCAGAACTACTACCACCCGACGTGGAAACACCTGGCCGGACACCAAGCCTGTTGTGCTCACTTATCGCGGGACTTCACCGACGCCGCAGAATGCCATCCCGGCGTACACTGGCCCGCTCAAGCCCAGCGTGCGCTGCGCGGTCTGATCCACGCCTGGCACCACGCCCGCGACACCAGCCACATCCAGATCCCCCCACCCGTTGGCGACCCGCTGAAAAACGAGTTCCGCCACGCCATCAGGGTCGGCCTGGCCCAGGTCAGGCGCATCCCCGGCCCGAAACACTCCACCAAACAGCTCCCCGGCCGCGACCTGCTGGAGTTCTGCCGCGACCACGAAACCGACGTCCTCGGCTTCTGCACCGACACCCGGATCTGGCCCACGAACAACATCAGCGAACGTGACCTGCGGCCCACCAAAACCCAACAGAAGATCTCCGGCCGACTCACCAGCGAGGACATCACCCAAGACCGACTGGACATCCGCAGCTACATCGACACCGTCCGCAAACACGGCGGCAACACCATGGACGCCCTCCGCGCCGCCCTCACCGGCAATCCCTGGCACCCACCCATCCCCACCCCAATCTGACAACATCCACCCAACCCACTCCCCGCCGGTCCAGACGAACACGGCGGCGCGCAGCATGCCCTACACCCAGCGGACGTGAATGTTTACCTCACTCAACTGGCTAGTGCTGTGTACGCCAGTGGCTACTGCTATGATTTCGGCGCCTCCGTCGCGTGCTGCCTTAATATCTAGTAGGGTATCTCCGATCAGGATTGTCGATGATCGATCGAACGTCATGCCGTACTTCTTCAAGACCTTCCGTCGAGCAGCGTCAACTAGATTAGACCGGATCGTGTCATCCGAGCCAAAACCGCCGACATCTAAATCAACCCACCTGTCCAAGTCAAAGGCACCCAATTTTGCCCGCGCGTTAGATGTGATATTACCTGTCAGGATCGACTGAACAACCGTGGGCATAGCGGATAACATCGCCAGTACCGCAATCACACCTGGAAGAATATGACCACGCTGCGGAAGTTGCGACACGTTCCGTTCCATGGGCCTCAACAAGGGCTTCCTCAAACTGTCCGATCTCCACGTATTTCTCGGTGTCAACTGAGTTGGAAGACAGGAGTTCGTGCATTATTTCAAAGTCGGTGCGACCGTCGGTGGCAGGACGCACCGAGGGCGCGCGACCCGTCAGTAGCTCGAACGCCAAAGCGTACGTCGCCTTGCTCACGCCGCCGTTCTCGATGAGAGTGTGATCGACGTCCCAGAGAATGAGCGTCTTCGGAAGGTGTGCAACAACGCTCGCCGAGGTATCAATTATTAAGTTATTGTCTCACGTAGACTCGGCACGCTGCTCGCTGTAGACACACCGGAGTGTCCAACAGTCCGTAGTCGTAGGGTTGGTGCCCCTGTCCTGTCCTCGCCAATGATCAAAGGTCGCGATGGCCGCGTCAAGCCCGCGCTTCGCGCGCCCGCTCCTCCGGCCTCGTCGGGCGGTACCCGTTACCCAGGCACCACAGGGCCGGAGGACCGGGGTTCCGGCTTGACACGACCATCCCGACCTTTGAGGCAGCCAGGACGACGGGAAAGGGGACGGCTATGCCATGCGAAAGCGCAAGTTGAGCTGCCGGGCAGCGGTTGTGAGAGCCAAACGATGAGGGCAGAAGCACTGCATCCAATGCTGACTAACGAACAACTCACCAGGACTACTCGACGTACCGAGACCTAACTACCGCGCCACGCACCCGTAGCAACGGTGAACGTCCGTACCGCACGCGCATCCTGACCCTTGAAGCGGCCAGGACGACGGGATGGGGGCGGCTGAGCGATTTGTGACGCTAGTCGATCTTCCGAGCGGTGGTGCATCACCCAATGCGGCCGCTACACGACGAATTGTTCAACTTGTTCAACCTCAACGACATCGGCGGACGGTTGTCCTCGACAGCCCATACCAGGACAAACGCAGATGCAGCAAGGTATGCCCCGTCCAAGACTGTCGTGCCAGACACGCGACTGGCCCAAAGCCGTCCACTCGTGCGCGCACCATGCTCGCTATGAACGATGTGCTCGGGGCGTGACGCCACTCTCACCCGTCGTTGGCCTGGTCCTGGGTACCTTGCTTGCGGCACACTTGCTCGTACCACCCCTTGTACGGGGGGTTGTCTCACTGCTAGCAATCTTCTTGCCGCCGGACCGAGCAGATCGTGCCGAAAGAATTCTCCACATCCTGCACGGACAACGTGATGTACCGCACGGGAGTGCAGCACCCGGGGAGCCCGCAGCCAGCGATCTTGACCGCATGATCTGAAACCGTGGATCGAGTTGAACGGGTCGTCAGGACACCCTGCGACTGCGCACCTCCTCGCATGCGACGCACCCGGTTCCGTGTAGCAGTGATGTAGCAACGGTGAACGTCCGTGTCGGACGCGATCAACCTCCGCCAGAGACCGTCCAGGTAGAGATCCTCCGACGTACCGCGGCACACGGTCCGCCCGGGACTTACAAGCGAGAGGCTGTGCCGTCTCGGCCCGGATCGATCGAAGATCCACAGTTGCCGAACAACCGCTATCGCTATCGGACCTCACTGTCCTCGTCACGTAACGTCACCACGGTTGTTACGTTCCGTTGTTGCAGAATTCGCCTCTATGGGATCAAGGCGCCGCCTGCGGCGGCGTACGTACCCTCACCTCAGCGAGTACGCCATCTGGCCGCCCGACCGGAACCGCGACACTGCGCGCGGCCTAGCGGCCGTGCTCGGTCGCGGCCGGCCCGGGCCGCCAACACCACGCAGTCGGGGCACGCCGCCGTAGGCACCACCTTGACCACGAGGACACCGACCACACTCCGCGTCAGCCACCGTGACTGCGTCGAGGTCATTGCCCGTCGGCTGGTCCTTCAATCGTGTCGGGTGCTAGGGGTCGTGCTGTCGTCATCGGGTGCCTCGCCGGCTTGGGTCGGCACGAACGACTTCAGGTGGTCCAACGCGACGCGCAGGGCGTTGCGCATGGGGCGGGCGTCGAGCTTCATGGAGGAGATGAGGTAACCGCCCTGAATGATGGCGATCATGGTCTCGGCGAGGATCGTCGGGTTGGCGTCGTCGCCAAGCAGTCCTTGCGCTTGTATCAGGCCGAGTTCGCGGCTTAGGGATGCCTCCCACTGTGCGAACGCGTCTGCGGCTTGGCTGCGCAGTGGTTTGCCCTGCTCGATGACCTCGCTGGCGATCGACCCGAGCGGGCAACCGTGGAATTTGAACAGAGTTTCGTGCGCGTTGGTTATCGCGTCGAACCAGGCGGTGATGCCTGACCATGTGCCACTCAGGTGGATGTCCTGCTGTTCGAGGAGGCGGCCGAGCTGGTGGCGCAGCACGTGCCCGATGAGGTCATCTTTGCTGGTGAAGTAGTGGTAGAACTGGCTCTTGCCGGTGCCCGAGGCGGTGAGGATGTCCTCGATGCTGGTGGCGCTCACGCCGCGCTCATACATCAGCGCAGCAGCGACCGATAGGATGCGGCCCTTGGTGTCCCGCCCCCGGTGCGTCGTGGGTTGAGGCATCGGCTGCGACCTCACCGGCCGCGTGGCGCGATGGTGGCGACGAAGTGATCCAGCCCCATGAGAGCCATCTTCCCCGGCAACTGCGGTTAACACCCGGTAACTATGCCCAGTTGTGCTGCTTGTTGCACAACTGGGCAGGAACCGGCTGGTGCGGTCGCGGTAATCCTGGCGGTGCGACGCCTGGCCCGCAGCGTTCTCACGAGTAACCGCGGCCCGTTGGACAGCATGACGGGCCGCCGTCAACGGAGCTGGAACGCAGCCCGCTGGGGATGGTCGGCCCTCAGTTCGCCAGGGCTCGGTAGGCGAGCCCCGTTGCGACGGCGTATACCAGGTGGTGCAACGCGTCGATCGCCAACTCGCTCGCCTCCATCTCGGACGTCGGGGGTGCGACGTCCAGCGCGGGCAACATCACGAGACCTCCTCCCCAGACGGCTGCGAAGTGAACTGTCGTCGCCGATCGGCCGCCCAAGCCGACGCCGGCGAGGAGCCCTCGAACTGCTCCCCATCCCGTGCCGTAACCCCAGTGGACAAGCGTGCTCAAGCGCGCTTTGGCGGCCTCGTCGACCGGTTCGACGCGCAGGATCTTGCAGGCGGTATCCGCAGGAGCGGAACTGCCCGCACGATCGCGCAGCTTCATTTCCAATGTGCTTGACAGCGTCATCGCGGCGGTACCAATGACACCGGCGAACAAGCCTCGGCCGACGGCCGACGCGAGATGCCCGATGGTCATCGTGCCTCCTTGGTGATGAAACATCGATTGCCGTCCAACGCCCCCCAGCGTCGCTCCGGTGATGACCCCTCTCTGCACGAGAATCAAAGCCGGTTCTCTTCCCGCTCGGTACCGGGTCCGAATCGGCGGTTCCGGCTAGGGCTATTTCACCACGGCCCAGAGCACCTCGAAGGTCACACCGGTAACGAGGGCGTAGACGCCCTTGTGGAAAAGGTCGGTGACCAGCTCCTGTCGTTTCCACTGCCACGGCCACGGAGCGATGCCCAGGCTGCGGTAGAGCAGCACGTCACCGCCCCATACCAGGCCGTAGTGCACCACGGTCGCCAGCACTGGACCCAGCGCGGTGACGCCGAGCAGGCCGCGGACCGCGCCGAGGGTGATCCCGTGTGCCCAGTGCACGGGTGCGTTGAGCCGTGTGGGGCTTTGCGGATCACCCGAGCGACCAAGCAGCTTCGTGCCGACTTGACCAGGCACGGTGCTCGGCTGCCGGGACGTCGCGCGCATTTCCACGGTTTCGGAGACCGTCATCGCAATGGTGCCGACGAGGCCAGCGACCAGCCCGAGACCTACGGCAATGAGAACGCTCATCGTCTACCGTCTCTCCTTTCGGTGGTGGCAAGGGTGGCCCCCGGCTAGGCACCTTGGTCTTGGCTTTGCATGAGACTGCCGTCGGCGTAGCTAGGTAGAGCTGGTGACGTAGGCAGCGTCGTCCAGTTCTCCGCGCATCCATCCGGTGTACTCAACCCTGACAGGACTGTACCGCAAAGTACAGTTCTGTCAAACCGGGACGATCCGTGCGATATCTGCAGGCCCCGCACAGGATGGGCGATCGGCGACGAGCCGGTCGGGGCCACGCGGATACGCCGGGTTCGCCAGACGTGCTATCCACATGCTGTCAGCTCCGGTCAACAGCGGAGACTCGCAGACCTTCGCGGCCGGGCCTCGACCGGGCGTTCGCTGATGTTGACCATGTCTCGGATCTTTCCCCTGGCCACAGCTGGCCGTGACCTGCTGGCTCGGCGCGTGCGGCCCTGCCGCAGGGCGATCGTGAGCTGGGTGCGCAACTCACCACGCGTCTGCAGGTACAAGCACTGGTAGTGAGGTCGGACCAAGGCGCGGTGCCGGTCTTTCGACTGGTCCGTTTCCTCGGTCCGCCTCCCGAACCCCGGCGTGCCCATTACTGAGCTATGCCGAATTCGGCATAGACGGGAGACTGTCACGTTCCGTTCCGTGGGAGCCTCGGGGCGAAATTCCCCGGGGCGACCCGACTACGCGTTCGATATGTGGATGGCCCGGGAACATCCGGGCGTGCCATTCGAACGGTACGCGGACGACGGAGTGGTGCACTGCGTCAGCGAGAGCCAGGCTCAGAGGTTACGGGAGGCTATTGCGAACAGGATGCGGGAAGTCGGGTTGCGACTGCATCCCGACAAGACGAAAGTGGTGTGCTGCAAGGATGGGAACAGGCCGCTCATCTCCGAGCATACCTCGTTCACCTTCCTAGGGTTCACTTTTCGCACCCGCAAAGCCATCGACAGAAACGGGGAGAGGTTCACCGCGTTTCTGCCGGCAATCAGCAAGGAAGCCCTGAAGAAGATCAGTGGTGAGGTCCGCCGGTGGCGGCTTCACCGACAGGTCGGCCGGACCTTCGCCGAGCTTGCACGAGCGATCAATCCGATCGTGCGAGGTTGGATGCAGTACTATGGTGCGTTCTACCGAACGGCACTGCATCCCCTTCTGAGACGTATCAATGCCTACTTGATGCGCTGGATCCGCAAGAAGTTCAAGCGACTGCGGACCTTCAAGAAGGCTCACGCGTGCTGGCGGCGTATCACTCGCCAGCACCTCCGAGCCTTCGTCCATTGGGTGTGGGTCCCCACGTTCTGGTGACCAGGATGACAAGAGCCCGGTGAATCGAGAGATTCACGCCGGGATCTGTGAGGGCCGGGGGGTGAGATTCCCCCCGGCTACTCGACCGATCAGTGACGAGACGGTAGCCGAGATCGTGGATCTGACGCTGCATTCGAAACCGGAGGGCGAAACGCATTGGTCGTGCCGGTCGATGGCCACGCGGGTCAGAGTGAGCCCGGCGTCGGTGCAGCGAATTTGGTCAGCACGAGGACTCAAGCCTCACCTGGTGAAGACCTTCAAACTGTCCAATGACCGCCATTTCGAGGAGAAGCTGATCGACGTGGTGGGTCTGTACTTGAACCCGCCCGACCAGGCGGTGGTGCTGTGCATAGACGAGAAGATCCAGATCCAGGCCCTCGACCGCACCCAGCCGACGAAGGAAGGCCGGGCCGGCACGATGACCCATGACTACAAACGTCACGGCACCACCACCTTGTTCGCCGCGCTGAACGTGCTCACCGGAACGGTGATCGGCCGCTGCCTGCCACGCCACCGCAATGCCGAGTTTTTGAGGTTCTTGCGCGTCATCGACCGTGAGGTGCCCAAAGAACTACAGATCCACATGATCTGCGACAACTACGGCACCCACAAGCATGCCAACGTCAAGAAATGGCTGGTCAAGCACCTGCGGTTTCACCTGCACTTCACTCCACCTCCTCGTCGTGGCTTAATCTGGTCGAACGTTGGTTTCGGGATTTGACCGACAAGGCCATCCGTCGAGGTGTATTCCACAGTGTGAATGACCTCGTTACAGCGATTGAGGACTACCTGAAAGTCGACAACGACAACCCGAAACCATTTGTGTGGACTGCCACTGCCGAGCAAATTCTCGCCAAGGTCGCTCGCGGTCGGGTAACCCTTCAGCAAGTGAAAAATCAATAAAGAGACACTACACTAGACAATGTAGGGGTGTGGTCTACGGACCGCCGGGGTTCGGGGTGAGCTCGGGTGGCGCGTGGGGTCTGGGGCAGGTGTGGCCTGCCCCGTGGGGATCCTGCCGCAGGGTCGGCAGTGGCTCCAGGGTCCAGGGCCGCCGCCGGCGGTCGCGTTAGCGGTGCGCAGCATCCTGGAGGCTGGAGGGGCCGGTTCGCAGACTGCGCCGCCCAGCGGTGGTGAGCAAGCGGGTCATGTGCCGCAGCACGGCACGGTAACGCTGCTCGACAACGGACAAGTCCACCAGAGCCAATCCCGACCCCCCATCACCGTTCACATCGAACGGCAACAGGAAAGCCGATCAGGCCCAACGTCAAGCATCAGGTGGGACCGAAACGTCAAGCATCACCCGGGACCACACATTCCTGCCTGGTTTTTCTGTCTGGTTTTCTGTCTGGTTGATTGTCGGTGAGGGCTTTCTCTTCTCGGTTCAAGGGCGGCCTTCGGCCGCCGCGCTCGCTCGCCGGGCCGGTCCGGTCCTCGCTGCGCTGCGGGCGACCGGCCCGCCGGCTCCCGCACACGACAAAGACCCGGCGACCCGAGAACAGGAGCTCTCAAGCCATCGGGCCTCACGCAGTCCAATCCTGCAATCTGATCCGTTGTTGGCGTGCGTCCGGGCCGGCCTTCTCCGCAGCCGATCCTGGTCACGGGCGACCGGCACCGGTCAAGGCCACTTCGCGTCCCTGCGGGATCACGCTGGCGAGTGAGCCTTGACCACCACCGGCCGCCCGTCGAAGGCAGGCCCTCAGACTGATCACCTGGATTCTCCGGCGGGGTGATCAGCGCCAGATACACCTGCTCGGTGGTGACCTCGGCGGTACACGCCGCGCCCAGCAGTGCATATGCCAACTGGTCTCCGCCGTTGGGCTCGGACAGCCACGATGCCGCCGTATCCACCAGCGCCAGACGTTGCAGCGCCGAGAGCCGGGACTCACGTTCGGCCAGCACGGCCACCGCATCCAACCTCTGGCGACTCGGCACGACACGATCACCCCGCTCCGAGGGCGTGATCGGCTCCGGGGCGCCAAGCACGGACGCGGCAAGATCCAGCGTGCGGGACAGCTCCAGCTCAGTCAGGACCGGCCGAGCTGCTCCCCGGTCGAACGCCCGAGAGACCGCCGACCATTCCTCCAGTACCCGCGCCAACGACCGTGCCCGCCAGGACGTCAACCGCAGCACCACCGACGGCGACTCTTCACCATCCACTACGAGCGTGCCGCCGTCCAACTCCACCACTCACCACGATCCAGGGCCACCCGCAGGCGGTCAGGATCCGACTGCATAGGGTTCGTCATCGGGTCTCCACCCTCCTTTACAGGGTTGGGGATCAAGGCCGAGGGCAGGTGCGCCAACACCCGCTCTCGGCCGCCTCATCAGGGGGCGAGTGCACCCCCCTGATCTCACTCGCTCTTTCAGCGCGAAACCAGGTCCCACAACTGGTCCGTGCGCCTGAGTCGCCGCCAGTCTCGGTCAGTGGGTAGTCCGTCGCTCTATCACAGCCCAGGCCATGGCCTGTTGGCTCAACACCAGCGAGGCCACCATGCACGCGGAGCGGGCGACCACACTGCAGGGCACGATGCCGTTGACCGGGTGCATACCGTCCGTGACCAGCCCACCGGGTGTCCCGCCCCGCAGTGGCCAACACTCGGGCCGGTCCGGGCGGCGAGAGACTCCGGCGGTTCAGTACCGTGCGCCCACATGCCTCGAGCGCCTCGCATCACCAGCGCTGATCTGCTCCGCGCGCTGCACCGTGCGGGGTGGACCACGAGCCGTCAATCCGGTTCTCATGTGATCCTGGTTCATCCCGAGCGGGCCGGAGGACGAGTCGTGGTCCCGGTTCACGCTGGCCGGATTCTCAAGCCGAAGACGCTCGCGGCAATCCTCAAGTCCGCAGAGATCGCGAGCGATGAGCTTCCGGGTCTGTTGTAATCTGCTGTCATGAGTGGGACGGCGACCTACACGATCCTGCTCGACCCGGACCCCGACGACGGCGGTTATACCGTCACGGTGCCCGCCCTGCCTGGGTGCGTGACCGAAGGGGAGAGTGTGGTCGAGTGCATCCAGAACGCCGAGGCGGCGATCCGCCTCTACCTTGACGATCTGCACCACTCGGGCGAGCCCATCCCTGAGGAGAAGGTCGTCCCTCAAGCGATCACCGTCACCGTGGCCGCGTAGAGACCGCGACGGACGACGAGCCACCGTCGGCCCGAAGCTACACGTTCTGACCCAGTGCTTCCTTTATCCGGCACAACACCAGGGATCTGCGCCTGGTCCCCACAGACGGCGCCCGGCAAGCCCCCTCCAGCGGCGGTCCAGAGTGGTACAGCAGCGAAGTACAGCAACCGTGGCGCCCCTAGCGGACCACCTCCGCCGGCACACCGTTGGCGGACAGCAACGAGACGAAACTGTGTCGCAGCTGCCGGGGCGTCCAGCTGCCGACGATCTCCGACGCTTCCACCACCGGCCGGAAGCCGCGCCGAACGTTCGCGGCGTCGAGGGCGGTGCCGATCTGCGTGCAGAACACCAGTCCGGTGTCGTGCCACAGCTCGCCGGCGGCGAGCCGGTCCGTGGTCTGCCTGGTCCGGTGCGTCTTGAGTACGTCGATCGCCTGGGGTGGCAGCGTGAGCGTTCGGCGTGACTTACGGGTCTTGGTGTCTCCGCCGGCCGTACACTGCGCCATACCTCGATGTGCGGTGGCATCTCGTTCACCCGGTGCAGGTGCAGCCGGTCCCAGGTCAGCGCCCGGGCCTCCTCGGTGCGGATACCAGTCAGCAAGGACACCACGATGTAGGCGTGCAGGGGCGATCTCGCGGCTGCGGCGAGTACCGCAACGGCCTGCTGCATGGTCAGCGCCTTGGACGGCCGGCCGGTGGTGCCGCGGGGCGCGGTCACCAGCTCGGCGGATCTCCGTCGCCGAGGCCGCGCGCAGGCTCGGTGTCACCGACCGCACCGTGCTGCGCTGGATCCACGCCGGGCTGCTGCCCGTCACCCGCATGGGCCTCAGGACCATCCTGATCGACCCCGACGACCTCGCCCTGGTCAAGCGGCCATTTCTCGCCCCGCGCACCCCGCGCGCCACCACGACCGGCCAGGAGCAGCCGTGAAGACGACGCAGTATCTGAGACTTGAGCAGCGGGATCGCGGCCGGCGAGCGCAGCAGCATTGTGGACCGCTGGCGCTACGGGCGGGCACTGCTGGACATGAAGGCTGGCCGTAAGCAGTTGCCCCACGGGATGGTCAACG
The DNA here is from genome assembly GCA_050700055.1 of Pseudonocardiaceae bacterium. GTDB lineage: Bacteria > Actinomycetota > Actinomycetes > Mycobacteriales > Pseudonocardiaceae. Next base: position 114,459 of record JBOHGE010000007.1, on the reverse strand, counting down.
ATCTCATAAGGCTGCTGAACGCGCTGGGCTGAGGCTCTCCGAACGCGAGATCCGACGTCGGGTCCAGTGCGCCGAGAGTTACGACTCGGAGGCCGAAGTCGGCCAGGCTCTGGCCGACTTCGGGACTTGGTCGATGCTCGCGGAGGCGGGTTTCCCACCCGCCCAACGCTTCGGCAGCGACCCCGACGACATCGACGCGCAGGGGCTCGGCAGCGCACCTGACAGCTGGGAGCAACTCCAGCTCGACATCCCGGGCCTCAAGCCGATCATCAAGCTCCGCGGCCGCATGGGCGCCGTGGTCCGCGACGAGGGCGGCGCGAAGGTCGCAGACGTCGCCGCGTACCTCGACATGTGCCAGCAGATGCACGACAACTTCGGTAAGACCGTCGACCAGATCCGTGACTCGCTGACACCATGCGCGAGGGCTGCGGTGGTGACGACCCAGCCAACGCCGTCCAGGCATGGGAAGCAGGACTCGAAGCCGACGTCGACAACCACCCAGCGACGCCCGACCCGCCGAGATGGCGGACGCCGGGGGCTGATTGCGTCCGAGCCGGACGCAATTCGGATCTTGGTCGGTCCTCCGAGAGAATGGCCCACGCTGCGGACGGATGACACAACGGCGAGTGCGTTACCACATCGAGACCATCCGGTGTATAGCCAACGCCGTTGGCGATTTCGGGCCTTGAAAGTCCGCAGCGCTGCTGCGGACTTTGGGACCTACAGAGTGCCCGGCCAAGATCCGAATAGCCGCCCGGCCGGGCGGGCTTCTGAGCTGCTGACCGAGACATCGGTACTACCGATGCGGGCACTGTCCTGGGGAAACGCCCGTTTCGGCACCCCATCTGCTGACTGATCTTGACCTGGTGGCGTTTCCACAGGTCAACCGTCTGCTTCGGCCATCGTCGTAGGCGGCACTGCGTGCCATCTCGATCACGTGCGCGATGTTGGCCACGGTCGTCGAAACATCACTGCTCGTCACCCACCGTTTCGGGGTCCTGGTTGTCCACCAGCACAGTGCTGGCGACGAGCCAGACACGGCGCACGCCCGGCCCAAGTACGGGACTGCTCAGCCGACGGTCACGGTTCGGTATCGAGGGTAACGATGCCGCTTTCCCTGGCCGATACAGCCATCGACAGCGGATCCGACCCGGTTGAAGGAACTACTTCGGAGTCCGTGCCCCCACCACTTGATGAACTCTGGAGCGGACCCATGACGCAGTCAATCATTACCCCCGCAGGTCCTGCGCAGGTCGCGCCGCACAACGGCTTCGGCGTGACGGCCCTCGTATTAGGAATCATTGGCGCCGTTTTTTCCTGGGTGCCAGTGCTCGGCTTCATTCTCGCCGTGCTCGCCTTGGTCTTCGGCGGCCTGGGTTATGCCCGGGCACGTAAGAGGCAGGCCACCAACTCCGGCATGGCGATCGCCGGCCTGGTGCTGGGCGTGATCGCGTTCGTGATCCAGGTCAGCGTTTTCGCAGCGGTGGGCAGCGCCGCTAACCAGGCCGGCAAGAGCCTCGGCGGCGTTTCTGGCGCCCCGTTCGCCGCGCTGCCCACCAACAACGCCGAGCGCGACGTGGCGATTACCAAGTGCGGCGGTGGCGATGGCCAGTTCGGGATGAACACCGTGACGGTGCGGATCACCAACAGCACCGACCGGACACAGTCGTACTTCGTCACGGCCAGCATGAACGACGCGGCCGGCAACCGCCTGGGCGAAGCCAACGGTGCTGGCAACTCGGTGGCGCCCGGGCAGTCCGCCAACGCTGAGCTGCTCGCTAACGGTGTCAAGGGTGTCGTGGCCTGCACCGTGGCCAACGTGAGCCGCATCCCCAGCTGACCCGATACCCTCAGAAGGCCCCCGCTCCAGCCGAGCGGGGGCCTTCTGCTGTGCATGATCGATGCACGGCTATCCAAGATCTAAACCAATTCATTTTTGATCTTCGGGGAGTGAAGGGGGATGCGGAGCTGGCGGGTCTCCCGAGTTCCCCACATGGACTTTGGGGGCGAGCCCCGGTCACGCTAGTCTTTTCACCACGACATTCCCGTCGTCGCTTAGCTGGGTGGCATTGTTGTGCTACGCGTGCGGAGAGGGGTCGTATAGGTAGGAGACGGCTTGCTTGATGTTTTACTGTGCGGAAGATGGAGGTTTTGTGGCCCTCCGGCGCCGTCTTGCGGGGGAAGGCGTATCGAGCGGCGGAAACTGTGAGGGGGAGAGTCGGCCGGTAAGCCGGATACGTCTCATACGGATCACCTACTCACGGCGATGGCTCAAACACCCAGGATGAACTGCTGATCCGCCGCTGGCGTCGTTCGGTCAGCTGTCACTCACTGACTGTCGCAGGCGTCTCTCGTGTGCCTCAAGTAATCCCTGGTAAATGTGAAGATAATCCTTTGTTCAACCGCTGTCCATCTTCTGTTAAGTTCCTCGACGAAGCGTCCGCTCCTCGTGAGAAATCAAAAATTCTCACGATCGATCTGTCGGATTCGCTTCTGAGAGGAATGACGTGGCAGTGCAACTCGGACGGTTACCGGGCGCGTTTCTGGTCGCAGCGGTAGCCCTGATAAGTCTTACCACTATGACATCGGTCGCTGTGGCTGAACCAACTCCCACCCCAGCTCCGCCGCTGGTGGCTGAAGCCGATGTTCTCGCGGCGGGTCAAGCGCCTCCGGGCGCGCCCCCGGACAATCTGAACGACGAAGTCCTCCGGTGGACCTACTATCTGGAGCAGGTTATCCGTCAACTCAGCCCCGGTGCGCCGACGCCGATAGCTCGGTGGATAGCGATGATGTACGGCGCGAGCTACGATGCGGTCAACTCGATTGATAACATCGGGTCCCCCTATGTCGGCAGAGTTCCGGTGCTCCCCCTCTGCTCGTTGAATCGTCAGCAATGCCTAGCCGCGGCGGTCAACAGCGCGGCGGCGTCCACGCTCGCGGGCAGCCTTGACCAGCCGGGCGTGGTCCAATACGTGCGTGCTGCCGAGCAGTTCGAGCAGCGGCGGATTGGTCTGGGGTTGGGCGCCATCGCTGGCCGCCCCACTGGGATCCTCGCGGCGCAACAGATGATCAACGTGCGTCGGGGTGACGGGTCGGCCAACGACCGGCCCTACACCTCGGGGTCGGAGCCAGGCGCTTGGCGGCCGACCGGCAGTGGCTGCACCAACGCCGTCACGCCTAACTGGGGAAGCGTCAGGCCGTTTGCTCTGACCTCCGGATCACAGTTCCGGCCGCCACTTCCGGGAGGTTTCTCCTCTTATGCGGACCTGCTGGCCAGTAACCTGTATGCAGATCAGGTCAACGAGGTGCAACGGGTCGGGCGGTTTGACGCTGAAGCTCGGGGAAACCGGACGCCGGAACAAAGTGCGATCGCATCGTTCTGGTCTAACGACGTCGACGGCACGTACAAGCCACCGGGTCAACATCTTGACCACACGAGAATCATTTCGCAGCAACGTGGTCTCACACTGCAACAGAACGCTCGACTGTTCGGGCTGCTGGGTCTTGCCATGGGCGATGCGGGTATCACTGCGTGGGGCACGAAATACGACACGCCGATCGACCTGTGGCGCCCTGAGTCTGCCATTCAACTCGCCGGGACCGACAACAACAACGCCACTACAGCCGACCCCGACTGGAAGCCTTTCCTGCTGAGCAGGGCCGGTGACACCCACTTCAGCCCGTGTTTCCCGGCCTACAGTTCCGGGCATGCCACATTCGGCGGTACCTGGGCCCGGATCATGCAGCTGTACTTCGGGACCGACGCCATAACCTTCACCGCCACCACCGATGACCCGCAGGCCCGGGGCGTCACCCGCACCTTCACCAGCCTCAGCGCTGCCGCGGCGGAGGACGCGATAAGCCGGATCTATCTCGGTGTCCACTACCGATTCGACGCCGACTCCGGCCTCGCCTCAGGCAAGTCGATAGCCGAGTTCGTTTTCGCCACCCAGCTCCAACCACGCTGACCGGTTCCCCCGGAGTCTCACTACCCGGGAAAGTGAAACTCCGGGTGGTCAAGCCGGCCCGCAGCGTCACTCAGCTACCGCGGGGGTCAGTGCGCGAGCATGCTTCCGGTATGACCGAGGTGTTCGTCGGGGCAATCATGCTGCCTGGGGGGACCCGGCTTCGCGGTCGCGGTCGCCGGGAGCCCCTACCCGCCGGGCTGGTGCCCGATTTCGGGCTTTATCTTGGTCGATTGCCGTCGGCTCGGCGGCGATACACCCCCGCTTGGCAGGCGGACTGGATCGACTGGCCGGACTTCGGGGTCCCACGTGATGACCAGCTCGCCGCCGCCGCGGTGAGCCACGCCTACCAGCGGGCCAGGTCTGGGCAACTCGTCGAGGTCGGTTGCGGTGCCGGCATCGGCCGCACCGGCACCGTCATCGCCTGTATGGCCATTCTCGACGGGCACCCTTCCGATGACGCCGTCGCCTGGACCCGTCGCCATTACCGTCCCCGAGCCGTGGAGACACCCGGGCAGCGGCGCTGGGTCGGCTGGTTCGCCACTCAACGGCCTGGACGCTGACCCGCCAGTCGCAGCGCGCCGAACAGGGCTTCCGTCTCATCGACCGGTCCTGCTGCGAAGTACAGGGTGTCGGCGTCGCCGAGGCTTTCGCCGTTGCCGAACAGAATGTTCCAGATGCCGTCGATGCCGATCGGGGCTCCCTGGCCATCGCGCATATAGTCGACGAACTTTCCGGTGGCGTCGTCGAATGCGGCGATCCGGCCGGCCCCGCCGAAGTTGCTCACCAAGACCTTGCCGCTCAACGGGCCGAAGCCTGCTGGAGCCACCGTGACTCCCCATGGCGCATTGAGCCGGCCGTCGTCCTCGAACGTCCGGACCAATTCTCCGGTGCTGGTGAACTCGGCCAGCTCACCCTTATCGGGACGGCCGCCGGTGGCTTTCTCCTGCTCTTTGTTCAGCGAGTCCTCCTCGCCGGCGTCGAATGCCGGACCGGCCGCCACCGGTTCGTCGGGAGCCTTGGAGATCGCGTAAGCCACGAAGACCCGGTCACCGATGGTGGTGATGTTGAACGGAACCGGGTCACCCGGCGTGGCCAGCCTGCCCTTGGCCGAGTCGGCCGGATCGGCCGGATCGGCCGGCGCGCCGGTGGCGAACGGGTTGGCAAAGCCCCGGGTCTCCACGAGTTTCCAGTTCTGATCGAACTGGCGGATCTGCGGTTGCTCGCCGAAGTCGGCGGCCCACAAGGTGTCAAAACTGCCCTGTTTGAGCGCCACACCGAAGAACTGCATGCCCTGCGGTTCCCCGTTGAACACCTCCTGGCTCGGCCCATCCATGCGCACCACGGTGCCATCCGGCCCGCGCTCGCCCCATGCAGCGATGTGTCCGGAGTCGGTGACAAAGATGAACCGTGCTGAGCCTCCTAATGCCACCGTGCGTCCGTTGACCTGCACGGGCTGGTCGGTCACGACGAACTTGTCCGAGTTGATGTCGGCGCCGTTGAAGACTACTCCGGTGGCCTTGCCGACACTGGTGTCGTCGGTCTCGGCGTCTGCACCCGGGATGGTCACCGTCTTGAGTGCGTCCTGGAACAGCTCTCGAATCCTTGGCTCGCCGGAGGCACTGACGTCGCCGACGAACTCATAAGATGCAGCGCCGGCGGTGACCCAGAAGTGCCCACCCGCGCCTTTCGGACGGATCGCGATACCCCATGCGTTGACCATCTCCGGTATGGTGAGACGCGCTTTGTACGCCTCGGCGTCAGCCGCCAGATTGATCTGGTGGTAGCGGTTGTCCGGCGGTGCCGGTGCAGGAGTTTCCCCGGTGCTGCACGCGCTCGTGCTTATGGTGCCCACGACGGCGAGGCAGGCGACGCTCCGCGCGACCAGCCCGGCTCTTCCGCGTAGGCGCATGGCGAACTCCGTATCAGCGAAGGAAAACCACTCTGAGCGGAAGTGAGGGTAAGCTTAGTAGTTCGGGGAAATCAAGCGGCCTGCGGCGGGATTTGCGGCCCGATCGCCCGCCACCGTGGGCATCGAGCCGGCGCACCCCGCAACGATGCGTTCGGTGCGCTGCTCCGGACGAGTGACGAGCCTGGTTCCGAGCCTTGCGCCCTGTACTATGCAGCGGTTCGACTACTCAGAGGAGAACACTAGTGACACACGATGACTGCGCGCCGTCGTAGGAAGGTGGGCTCCGGGCCCTCCGCCACCGCGTTGATCGCCTGGGTCGGTGGTGCCCAGGCCGCAGCCGGCGTTTCCGGAGCCCCCGTTTGGTCATCCGGTCGGCATGCGGTCCTGGTCGGCCGCGCCTTGGGTCTGGCCGCTGGGACTGTGCTGGCCTGTGGATCCGTGTTGGCCAGCGCGGTACAGGTCGGTGACGGCTCACCCACCGGCGACTCTGCAGCTCTGCCCAGCTACCCTCCGGTCACGCCGGGTCCGGTACTTGGTGCTGTGGATGAGTACGGGGAGTCAGCGGCTGCTGCGCGCATGTCCGCCGCGCCGGTTGCTGTCAGTCCTCAAGCATTCGTTCAGAAGGCTCCGGCCACATCAGCGCGGCCGGCCCGGGTGTACCGCAACAAACCGGTGTCCGTGGATGCGTCGGCTGAAACCGGTGCACCTCCGCGGACTGGGCAGCCTCCCTGGCATTCGTCCGCGCCGCCAGCTGACCACCCGCCCGCGGGTCCGATCACGCCGGTGAACCCGGTGCTTGATCCCGCCGCGGCGGGAGTTGATCGGGTCACTCCGGTGGGTGAGGTATTGGAGCCGCCGGCTGCGCGCGAGAAGCGCTCCAGCGGCACCGCGGCTGCCGTGCCGGTTCAGGAGGTCGTGCCGGTCGTCGAGGACGCGACCCGGCCGGCGATGGCGATGCTGGGCGGGTTGCTGCCAGGGCTGTAGAGATTCTGTGGTGATCGGTCAGTCGTGACGCTGAGCCAACTTGAGTACCGCTTGGTCGTACCTGCCTTGTGCTTCGGCGGGCAGCTCGGCGCGCACGACCAAGCTCTCCAGCACAGCGAACAGGTCGGCGATGAGTTCACGCTCAGTGGCGTTGAGCTCATCGGAGCGTATCTTGGCCTGCGCCAGCGTGGGCAACGCGAACTCGGCTGAGGCGGCAGCCTCCGGAGTGACGTCGGGTATGAACCACATCAGCGGCCTCCCGGACTCTCGTGCCGCAAGCGTCACGCCGGCAGCGGTCGGTCTCGCCCCGTCCTGAGAACTTAAGCTCTTAACGAAGGTGGTCCGTACCGTTACCGCCGCTCGAGGACGATTGTGGGGGTAATCACAGGCAACGACTTAATTTCGCTAGCATCGGCAGCCGGACCAGACCGCTGCACGCCAAGGAGTTCTCGTGGCCGCGCCGGCCCCAACTATCCAGCTCGCCAAGGGGGCGACGTTGTGATCGCACCGCGGGCTGCGGAGGGTACGGCCGCGGACCACGACTCCAGTGGCGACGACTCCGCCGGGGGCACCGCCGCGGAGTTCCCGGTCCAGTACGGGGTCGGTGCACCAGACGGGATGCAGCGACTATGGACACCGCACCGGATGGCGTACATCAAGGGCGAAGGCAAGTCCGGACATGAGGCCGGCGCGGCTCAGTGCCCGTTCTGCCGGATCATCACGATGGACGATGCAGCGGGTCTGGTGGTCGCCCGTGGCAGCATGGTCTATGCCGTGCTGAACCTCTATCCCTACAACCCTGGCCACCTCATGGTGGTGCCATACCGGCACGTCGCCGATTACCCTGATCTGACCACCGAGGAGACCGCCGAGCTCGCGGCTTTCACCCAGCGGGCCATGCGGGCCGCACGCCGTGCGGCTGCGCCACACGGTTTCAACATCGGGATCAACCAGGGCGCTATCGGTGGTGCCGGGATCGCCGCGCACCTGCACCAGCACGTGGTACCCAGGTGGGGCGGAGACGTCAACTTCATGCCGGTCATCGCGGGGACCAAGGTGCTGCCACAGCTGTTATCGGAAACCCATACGCGGTTGGTGGACGCGTGGAAAGAGCTGTCCTGAACGTCATCTCAGTGGTCCGACGGCGGTACGGAGGCCCACGATGCTGAACATCTTCGCCCGCGCGTCCGTCGCCCGGTTCCTGGACCCCGCGGGTTGCTGGTTGTTCCGGGCCGGGGTCGGGCCGGATGCCGTCACAGTGACCGGCAGCGTGGGCACGGTCGCGTCGGCACTGTGGTTCTTTCCTCGCGACCAGCTGCTGGCCGGCACCATCGCGGTGACGTTCTTCGTGTTGTTCGACCTGCTCGACGGAGCGGTCGCCCGGGCTCGCGGCTACGGCACCCCGTTCGGTGCGGTGCTGGACGCCACCTGCGACCGGATCGCCGACGGGGCGCTGTTCGCCGGGCTGACCTGGTGGTGTTTCGGCGCGGGAGACGATCGGCCGTTGGCGGTGGCGGCGTTGTTCTGCCTGGTGAGCGCACAGGTGATCTCGTATGTCAAGGCCCGGGCCGAAGCCACCGGCCTGTCCGCGGACGGGGGGATGGTGGAGCGTGCGGAGCGCTTCATCATCGCGCTGGTGGGGGCCGGGCTGACCGGGCTCGGCGTGCCCTTCGCGCTCGACATCGCGCTGTGGTCGCTCGCGGTCCTGCAACTGGTGACCGTGACCCAGCGGATGCTGGCCGTGTGGCGCAGCGCCCGGGAACGCGAGACGGGATGAGCCGGCTGGCCGATCTCGGGTACGCGACGGGGTGGCGGTTGGCCCGGGTCGCACCGGAGGGACTGACCGCCGGGGTGTTCCGAGCCGGCGCGGATCTGGCCGCCCGCCGGGACGGCCCCGGTGCCCGCCAGCTGCGGCGCAACCTTGCCCGGGTGGTGCCCGGCGCCACGCCGGTGCAGCTCGACGCACTGGTCAGGGAAGGGCTGCGGTCCTACGCCCGGTACTGGCAGGAGACCTTTACGCTGCCCGGCGCCGACCACGCCACGCTGCTGGACCGGCTGGATGGTGCGATGTACGGGGTCGAGCACTTGGACGCGGCGCTGGACAGCGGCCGCGGAGTGGTGGTGGTGCTGCCGCACAGCGGTAACTGGGATATGGCCGGGTTGTGGCTCGTCCGGCGGCACGGGGTGTTCAGCACCGTGGTCGAGCGGCTGCGTCCGGAGGCGCTGTACCGGCGTTTCGTCGATTATCGCGCCTCGCTGGGCTTTGACATCGTCCCGCTGACCGGGGCGGGCAGCCCTATACCACGCCTGCTGCGCCGGTTGCGCGCGGGCGGCGTGGTGTGCCTGCTCGCCGACCGGGACCTCACCGGTGTTGGGGCCACCGTCACCTTCTTCGGCGCCGCCGCCCGGATGCCGCTCGGGCCGGCCCGGCTGGCCGCGGTCACCGGTGCCACCCTGCTGGTGATCGGTTGCTGGTTCACCCCTGACGGGTGGGGAATTCGCTTTCACCCGCCCGTTGTCGTGCCGGGGCGTTCCGCGGCGGAGGTCACCCAGCACATGGCGGATTGCTTCGCCGCTGACATCGCGGCGCACCCGCAGGACTGGCACATGCTGCAGCCGCTGTGGATCGATGACCTGCTGGGGATCGATGACCTGCCGGTGCACCGGCTGCGTGACGGGGGATAGTGAGCCGGTGCGGATCGGGATGGTGTGCCCGTATTCCATCGCTGCGCGGGGTGGAGTGCAGGCGCACGTGCTCGGCCTGGCCAGGGGTCTGCGCAGCTTCGGCCACCAGGTGCAGGTGCTCGCTCCGGCGGCGGTCGGTGTTCCGGTGCCGGAATTCGTCACCCCGGCGGGGCGGGCGGTGGGGGTGCCCTACAACGGCTCGGTCGCCCCGCTGGCGTTCGGACCGGTCGCGGTCAGCCGGGTCCGGCGCTGGCTGCACGACCACGACTTCGACGTGCTGCACCTGCACGAGCCCGTCGCGCCGAGCCTGTCGCTGATCGCCTTGGCGCTCGCTGACCGGCCCGTGGTGGCGACCTTCCACGTCGCCACCACCCGGTCCTGGGCGCTGGTCGCGGCGCATGGCCTGCTGCAGCTCCCGATGGAGAAGATCACTGCCCGGATCGCGGTCTCCGCGCTGGCCCGGCGGGTGCAGGTGGAATACCTCGGCGGGGATGCCGTGGAGATCCCCAACGGAGTCGACGTGGCGCAGTTCACCGCAGCTGCGCCACTATCCGGGTATCCGCGGCCCGGTGGCACGGTCGGCTTCGTGGGCCGCTTCGACGAGCCCCGCAAGGGCATGTCGGTGCTGCTGGCGGCGCTGCGCTCGCTAGCCAAGACCCGACCAGGTCTGCGCCTGCTGGTGGTCGGGGACGGCGACGCTGCGGCCCTGCGGCGCACCGCCGGCCCGGAACTGGCCGCCCGGATCCGGGTCTTGAGTGGGCTGGGCGACGATGGCAAGGCGGCCGTGCTGGCGAGCGTGGACGTGCTGTGTGTCCCCGCGCTCGGTGGGGAGAGCTTCGGCATCGTGCTCACCGAGGCGATGGCCGCCGGCGCCCCTGTGGTGGCCAGTGATCTCGACGCCTTCCGCCTGGTGCTCGATGGCGGGCGGGCCGGTGTGCTCGTCCCGGCCGGCGTGCCGGCCGCGCTGTCCGAAGCGCTGGGAGACCTGCTCGACGATCCGGGCCGGCGGGCCGCGCTGGCCGCCGCCGGCCGCCGGCGGGTCGCGATGTGGGACTGGCCGGTGGTGGCGCGGCGAGTGGTGCAGGTGTACGAGACGGCGGTGGCCGCCGATCCGCGCCGGCTACCGCCTGGGTCACCCGGTAGCAGCCGGCCAGGGGTTAGAGTCGCTCGATGAGAGTTGCTGGGGTGGTGGTCACCGGGTTGATGATCACGGCGGTGAGTGCGATGAGCGCGGCCACCCGGTTGGACCGGTTGCAGGTGCGGACCGATGCCGCGTGGGCTGCGCTGGACAGTGCGCTGTGTCGCCGGGCACGTGCGGTCAGTGCCCTTGACGGTGTCCTGGCTGGTGGTAGCGCCCTGTGCTGGGCCGCTGAGGCGGTGCTGCAGACCACCGCATCTGCGGTGCCGCACGCCACCCGTGAGGAGGTCGAGAACGAGCTGAGCCGCGCGCTGGTCCTGCTGGACCGGGCTGCCCTCGAACCCGCCTACGCTCGCCGGTTGGCCGATGCCGAGCAGCGGGTGATGATCGCCCGGCGGGTCTACAACGACGCGGTGCGCGACACTCTGGCGTTGCGTTCGCATCGCAGTGTGCGGTGGCTGCGGCTGGCTGGTCGGGTACCCCTGCCGCGCTATTTCGACATCGCCGAACCCACGCTGCCCAGCAACTTCGTCGTGAGTGGGTAACAGTGTTATGGCACTCGATGCCACTCACGAGCCGGCGGGAGCCGGCGCATAGCGGCAGAAACGTCGGGTGAACCCAGCGGTGCCCGAGGTCAACCCGCGCAGGTCGACGGCGTAGCGCAGCAGCTCGGCCGCCGGCACCTCGGCGCGGACCAGCATCCGGCCGGCCTGGTCGGTCTCGGTGCCCAGTACCCGACCTCGCCGGGTGGACAGGTCTCCCAGCACGGTGCCCAGGTACTCGTCGGGCATCCGCACCTCCACCTCGTCCAACGGCTCCAGCATGACCACGTTGCCCTTCTCCGCGGCATCCCGCAGTGCCAGCGCCCCCGCCATCTGGAAGGCCGCGTCGGAGGAGTCCACGCTGTGCGCCTTGCCGTCGAACAGCGTGACCCGGATGTCCACCAGCGGTAATCCGCTGTTGCCCAGGCCCCGTTCCATCTGCGCCCGCACCCCCTTCTCCACACTGGGAATGAACTGGTGCGGTACCGCACCGCCGACCACCTTGTCCAGGAACTCGAACCCCGACCCCCGAGGCAGCGGTTCCACCTCGATGTCGCACACCGCGTACTGGCCGTGCCCGCCGGACTGCTTGACGTGCCGGCCGTGGCCCTTGGTGGGGCCGCCGAAGGTCTGCCGCAGCGGCACCACGACCGGCTCGGTGTCCACGTCGGCGCCGACCGCACGTAGCCGGGACAGCACGACGTCGGCATGCGCCTCGCCCATGCACCACAGCACCATCTGGTGGGTCTCGGCGTTGCGCTCCAGCCGTAGTGTCGGATCAGCGGCCACCAGCCGGCCCAGCCCGCGGGCCAACGCGTCCTCGTCGCTGCGGCTACGGCCCACCACGGCCACCGGCAGCAGCGGCTCAGGCATCGTCCACGGCGTCATCAGCAGCGGGTTGTCAGGCGCGGACAGGGTGTCCCCGGTCGCTGCGGAGACCACCTTGGTTACTGCGCAGAGATCGCCGGCCACGCAATGGGGTACCTCGTTCAGCGTGCCGCCCAGCGGGGTGTAGACGTGCGCCACCCGCTCGTCGACGTCGTGGTCGGCGTGTCCGCGGTCGGCGAGTCCATGGCCGGAGACGTGCACGGGACGGTCTGGGTGCAACGTGCCGGAGAACACTCGCACCAGGGAGACCCGGCCTTGGTAGGGGTCGACGGTGGTGCGTACCACCTCGGCGACCAGCGGTGCGGTGGGGTCCACGTCGACCGCGGGGTGGGCCGTCCCATCGGGCCGGGTCACCGGGGGCGGGGTGTGCTTGCCCGGGGCCGGGAACGCGCCGGTGACCACTTCCAGGAGCTCGGCGAGCCCCACCCCGGTGCCGGCACACACCGGTATCACCGGGTAGAACGAGCCACGGGTGACCGCGGTCTCCAGGTCGTCGATCAGCTCCTCGACGGCGAGGTCCGCGCCGTCGAGGTAGCGGTCCATCAGCGACTCGTTCTCGCTCTCGGCGATGATTCCCTCGATGAGCTCGTTGCGGGCCTCGGTGAGCTCGTCGGTGTCCACCGCGCTGTCCAACCCGTCACCTCGCACCGGCGGGTACCCGTTGCGGTAGTCGACCAGCCGCTGCGACAGCAGCCCGACCAACCCGGTGACCTCGCCTGCCCCGTCGCGTACCGGCAGGTACAGCGGTAGTACCCCGTTGCCGAAGGCCGCCCGGCAGGCGGCGATCGCGCCGTCCAGGTCGGCCCGGGGGTGGTCCAGCCGGCTGACCACCACCGCCCGCGGTAGGCCCACTTCCGCACACTCCTGCCACAACGCGACCGTGGCGGGATCGACGCCCTCGCCGGCGCACACCACGAACAAGGCCGAGTCGGCCGCCCGTAGCCCGGCGCGCAGCTCGCCCACGAAATCGGCGTAACCGGGGGTGTCCACAAGGTTGATCTTGATGCCGGCGTGTTGCAGTGGTGCGATGGCCAGCGTCACCGACCGTTGCTGGCGGACCGCGGCCGGGTCGTGGTCACATACCGTGGTGCCGTCGGTGACCGTGCCCACCCGGCTGATCACGCCGGTGGCGGCGAGCAACGCCTCCGCCAACGTCGTCTTCCCCGCCCCGGACGGTCCGACCAGGACCACATTGCGGATCTGGGACGGGTCCTGCGCCGCTACCGCGGGATCAGGACGCTCACCGTTGCCTTTGGAGCCCATGGGTACCCCACCCTCGGCTGTACGGACCGGTGTGGTCGATCTCACACCGGTCCGCCGGTGGAGGCAACCCCCCAGCAGCCTGGAACCGCGACGTTGTCAGCGGCCCGACGTACGATCGGGTAACCGGTCCCCGTCCGGCTGCCCCTGAGGAGTGAACCGTCGTGCTCGCCGACACCATCAACTCTGAGCCCCGGCTCGGCACCGCACGGGTCAAGCGCGGGATGGCCGAGATGCTCAAGGGCGGCGTGATCATGGACGTGGTCACCCCGGAACAGGCCAGGATCGCCGAGGATGCTGGTGCGGTGGCCGTCATGGCGCTGGAGCGGGTTCCCGCCGATATCCGCGCGCAGGGCGGCGTGGCCCGGATGAGCGATCCGGACATGATTGCCGGGATCATCGGGGCGGTGTCCATCCCGGTGATGGCCAAGGCCCGCATCGGGCACTTCGTCGAGGCGCAGGTGCTGCAGGCGATCGGGGTGGACTACGTCGACGAGTCCGAGGTGCTCACCCCGGCCGACGAGACCCACCACATCGACAAGTTCACCTTCACCGTGCCGTTCGTGTGCGGGGCCACCAACCTCGGCGAGGCGTTGCGCCGGATCTCCGAGGGTGCCGCCATGATCCGGTCCAAGGGCGAGGCCGGGACCGGCAACGTGGTCGAGGCGACCCGGCACATGCGCGCGATCCGGGCCGGCATCCGAGCCCTGGCCGCGATGCCCCCGGAGGAGCTGTTCGCGGCGGCCAAGGAGCTGGCGGCCCCGGTGGAGCTGGTCCGCGAGGTCGCCGCGGCCGGCTCGTTGCCGGTGGTGCTGTTCACCGCAGGAGGCATCGCCACGCCCGCCGACGCGGCGATGATGATGCAGCTCGGTGCCGAAGGGGTGTTCGTCGGGTCCGGCATCTTCAAGTCCGGTGACCCGGCCAAGCGTGCGGAGGCGATCGTCAAGGCGACCACGTTCCACGACGATCCGGACATGGTGGCGAAGGTGTCCCGGGGGCTCGGTGCGGCCATGGTGGGGATCAACCTCGGCGACCTGCCCGACGGGCAGCGGCTGGCCCAGCGCGGCTGGTGACTGCCGGGCCAGGGGCGGCGGACGCCGGGGCGCTGCTGCTGTCTGCCGCGTCCGGTCAGCGGCTGCGCACTCCGGGACCCGAAGGTGGGGCCGCCCGCTGTTCCCGGATCAGCCGCGGCACCGTGCTGGTGCACGCCGACCTGCACAACCACACGGTGCTCTCCGACGGTGCCGGCGACCCGGAAGCGGCGTTTCCCGCCATGCGTGCCGCCGGCTTGGACGTCGCAGCTCTCACCGATCACGCGGTCCGTGGCGCATCAATGGAGGGCACCGGGCTGGGCGGCACACCGGGGATCGGGCTGGACCGAGCCGGTTGGCGGCGTACCGGCACGCTAGCCGACGCCCATGACCGGCCCGGTGAGTTCACCGCAATCCGCGGCTTCGAGTGGTCGCACCCGCACCTGGGACACGTCAACGCATGGTTCACCGACGACTTCACCGACGTCGCGACGCAGGGGGCGATGGGCGAGCTGTACGCCTGGCTGAGCCGGTTCGGCCGCCGTGATGGTGCTCGCCCGGCGGCTGGGCTGGCCGGCTTCAACCACCCCGGCCGGGAGGCGGGCAGGTTCGCGGGCTTTCACTACACCGCCGCGGTTGCTGAGCAGATGGTCAGCCTGGAGATGTTCAACCGCGGCGATGACTACCTGTTCCAGGGCGTCGCGGCGGGCGGCATCTCCCCGCTGGTGGCCTGCCTGGCCGCCGGCTGGCGGACCGGGCTGCTGGGCGTCAGCGACGAGCACGGCACGAACTGGGGCTTGCCGCCGGGCATGGGACGGGCCGGGCTGTGGGTGACCGAGCACAGCCGGGCCGGGGTCGCCGAGGCGCTGCAGGCCCGGAGGTTCTTCGCCACCCGGGTGCCGGGCCTGCGGGTGGATGCCACTGCGGGTGGCGTGCGGATGGGCTCGGTGTTGCGGCACCGGCACGGACCGGTTGCCTTTGCCCTCGACGTCGACCGCGGACCGTCCTGGCTCGGCCGCCCGCTGCAGGTACAGGTGCTGCGCCCAGCCGTACCGGTGCCGGTGGTGGCCGATGTCGTCGAGATGCGCTGTGGTGACATTTTTCGCTTCACCGTGCCGCTGGACCTCGACGAGGGAGCCTGGACGGTCTTGCGGATCGCCGACCCGGGCAGTCCCAACGCCACCCGCGGCCCACCCGGGCACCCGGCGAACAACTACGCGGTCGCCTACACCAGCCCCTGGTTCCTCGAGCCCTGACGGTGTCCTGTCGCTCGCGCGGATACCGGCCCTACAGGTCGTAGTCGCCGTCTTTGACGCCGGCGACGAACACGGCCCACTCGGCGTGATCGAAGACAGCGGTGCCCGCGTCCGGCCGCAGGTTGTTGCGCACGTACACCGCGTCGTCGGTGAACCTGGTCTGCACGCAAGTGGCGCCGTTGTCCGATCGTCCCGGCAAGAACCACTGTCCGAGGGTGCGGGGCATGCGCTTACCTCTCCTCCTGTTCGCTGAGGATGGCCTGGATGAATTCGCTGCTCTCCTCGTGGCCCAGGGCTTTGGCCCGGAGCAGGTCCAGTATATGCGCGGCCCCGGAGACGTCCGGCTCTCGGTCCTGAAAGGCGCCGCGCCCGTAGACGTCGAAATGCAGCATCCGCGGCGCAGGCGGCGGGAAGTCGTAGAGCGTCATGGTCAGGCCCATGAGGGCGTGTGCCCCCGAGCCCAGCGGCAGCACTTGGACCACCACATTCTCCTGCAGTGTGATCATGGTGACCAGGTGTTCGAGTTGCTCGCGCATCACCGCCGGGCCGCCGACGCCGGAGCGCAGCGCGGCCTCGCCGAGAACGCACCACAACCGTAGCGGTGGCCGCTCGGAGCGGCTCAATGCGGCGCTGCGGGCTATCCGCAGTTTCAGGACCTGCTCAAGTACCTCCGGTTCGTGCAGGTTGTTCCAGCGGAGCTGGGCCTGCGCGTAGCCCTCGGTCTGCAGCAGACCGTGGATGATCTCGCCGGAGTAGAAGATCGCCGAGGTGGCCTGGCGCTCCAGATCGAGGAACCGGCGGTGGCTACCCGGAATCGTGACCCAGTGGCTGCCTCGGGGCCGCCGGCTCTGGGAGTCGCGGGCGAACTCGATCAGCTCGTCGCGCTCGTCGCCGGTGACGCCGTAGCGGTCCAGCAGTGCCGCCAGCTCGACGGGTTTGGCGCCGGACCGGCCGGTCTCCAGATCGCCGATCTTGGAGGTGGTGCAGCTGAGCACCTCGGCGGCCTGCTCCCGGCTCAAGCCGGCCTCCTCGCGCATCCGGCGCAGCGTCGCCGCCACCTGAACGCGTTCGGTGTTCATCTGCCGCCCCATCGGACACCCTCCTTGCATTGAACAACGTACGTAGTTTACTCTCACTCTGTACGGAAGGAAACCAGCGCCGCGACTGTACTCGACGGCGGGCACGGGGAGGTCAAGGACATGGCATACATCAGTAGCTCGTCGGTGCGGGTCAGTGCCTGGGTGGCAGTGAACGACGAGACTGAGATCACCTATCAGGTCTATCCCGCCAGTGACGTCATCGAGATCACCCTGGGTGGTCGTAACGGGCTGGACCTGCAGATGAGCGAGGCCGGCCTGCACCGCTGTGTCACAGCGTTCGTCGGCGCACTCGGCGAGTTCGCCGCCGCCACCCCCGGCTCACCCGACGCGGCCCACGTTGATCTCATACCGTCGGTAGATCCGCCGACCGACCGTGCTGAGCACGGGGCGAGTCATGATCTGTTGTAGTGACACCAGATTCGGCGGACGGTATATAGCATCACGCTCACCGCAACCCCACATCCGGCGGCAACGAGCCACCACCATCGAGAACTCCGAGAATCTTCCCGGCGGGACGGCGGCTTATTGTCAACCGCATCGGGCGGACCAGATGGCGGATTTTTCAAGGCTTCTTCGTATTCTTCGTTCAGGATGTGAAAAAAGCGTCCGGCGCGGCGACCCGAGTAGTTGTCTCGCCAAAAAGACCCGGACGCCTTCCAGTATTGACGTCCCGGCGAGCCGGCGAACACGCTTGCGGCAGTCGCCCGCAGCAGAGCATCTGTCATCTCGCCGATCTTGTACTCGTAATGCCACTGGGTGACTATCAGATTGACATAGACGTATTGACATTCGGCGTCAAAGTTTTCCGTCACGTATGGACCCCAGCACTCCATGTAACGCGGGTCGTCCGTGGCCATACGCAGGAGGTCGGCATGATATGCCCGTTGGGCGTTGCCGCGAGCTGCCCTTGCTTCGCGGCTCTGGATAATGAGAGAGGCGGTCACGCCGAGCAAGACGACGGCGGCAATGATCGCTGACACCGCACCGTAAGTCGCACCGATTTCGCTTAGTCGATCCCAGTTGATCTCGTTACTGTTGCGGTCTAGCGCTCTCAGTGCCAGCGGTGACGCCGCGACCAGGCCGACGCTCACTAGTACGAGCAGTAGTATGACCAAAAAGAGCACAGCTCTAGTCGCTGTTGCTCCGTTAGGTCTTACCCGGCGACTCATTTTTTAAATCGAGTTCACGAGCCCGGCGAAGACGTGAACTCCGGATCAACGAGAGGAGGCGGCAGTGGTGAGATTTCACGCTCGAAGAACCTGAGTAGGTCTTCGCCGTGGATGTAGAGCGCGTGGACCTCGGACAGGCATTTCTTGATCAACTCGGGGTCGGTAAATTTTCGTCCTCCCGTCTGGATTCCAGTGTTGTCGTAGAGAATCTCGTACATGGCAAGGGTGTCCATGAAAATCAGTTCTGGGACGGCTGCGTCTGTTTCATGGCGAGCCACCGCCTCGCGTCTGACGACCCGAATTCCTTCGCCGCATTCCGCGCGCACTTTTAATTCGTAAAGCTCCCATTGTAGATATGGCGTGACTGGAAGCTCCACTACGCGGACGCGATACGAGGTAAGGCCCATCCGGAAATCCTCGGCAAATTCATCCTCGACGGCCGGTCGATCTCGCCGCATTATTTGAAGGGCCTCATCCCAGCGGCCGGCCGCAAACGATTCCCAGCTGGGATAACCGGGTTCCCGGAAATGCTGAAGGCGTTCAAGTTTGTCGAATCTCTTGATGTGCCCCCAGTATTGATTTGCGTCGTTCAGGTAAGCCTGGGCCGGGCGAAGAATATCGCCCGGCATGTTGCGAACTTGCTCAAGCATCTGGAATGTCCGATTTTGCTGCTATGATCATAGCCCGTGGAATCACAACGAGGCGTTCGTCACTCAACACTGTCACCCCTTCGGGAAGGCGATTAGTGTAGGCGGCGGTAAGGTCACGTCCAATCACCGCAACGTCTCCATTCGAGAGTTCCCAGAAGTCCGGACACCCCGTTTTTCCGTGGCTGCTACCCGTTCCGTCGGCTGACTTGCCGAGTCGGCGGACGAATATCGCTTCCGGATCGGCCTCCCAAGGTCTGGGCGATGCGCTATTGGTCATGGTGGTCTTCCTGTTGTCGTCTGTCCATGCAGTGTGCAGGAGGCAACCGGAGACGCGCAAGGGCTATCATCACACCTGTCACCATCTGTGTAGCTCGATGATCAGCGCATCGACGACATGACTGCCTGATATACATAGATCACCACCTGTCCGCATCAATGGCGGCGGGCGCAGACTCTGCGCGCATGTGAATTTCGAGAAAGTCCACGCGGCGGGCTTGAAATTCGTGGATTTTATTGCTTCGGGTGTGCTTGTGAAGTGTGGGTCACCTGCATTCGACGCTGTCCGAGTTCGCCTCATCGAAATCGGTGAAGCACGCAAAGTCATCGATCCCGAATTGCTCGCTCATGAACCAGCTTGGATCGATGTCGCCGGCATGCGCAACCACCTCGCCCACCGGTACTTCGATACCAGCCACGCAATCGTGCAGGCCACTGTCTCCGAAAACCTGCACCCCTGGTAGCCGTGACCAAACGGTCCTCGCACCCCTGGTTACTGATCCAGTGTTGTGCGCCGGTAGGCATCCCGCCGGGCGCCTACCCTGAGGGTGTGACCGCCCACGGCCCGCTCATCGGAGTGCTCGCCCTGCAGGGTGACGTCCGCCGGCACCAACGTGCGCTGGCCGGATGCGGGCTGCGCAGTGCTGCGGTACGCCGCGCCGACGAGCTTGCCGAGGTAGACGCACTGATCCTGCCTGGTGGCGAGTCCACCACGATGAGCCGGTTGCTGGTCGCGTTCGACCTGCTGGAGCCGCTGCGGGCCCGGCTGGCCGCGGGCATGCCGGCCTACGGCTCGTGTGCGGGGATGATCCTGCTCGGCCGGGAGATCCTCGATGGCCGGCCCGACCAGCGCCAACTCGGGGTGCTGGACGTGGTGGTGCGCCGCAACGCCTTCGGCCGGCAGGTCGACTCCTTCGAGGCCGACCTGGACTTCGTCGGGGTGGTCGGTGGCCCGATCCGGGCGGTGTTCATCCGCGCCCCGTGGGTGGAGCAGGTCGGTGCCGGCGTCGAGGTGCTCGCCGTAGTGCCCGACATTCCGGCTGCCGGCCGCGCCGCCGGTAGGATCGTCGCGGTCCGGCAGGGGTGCGTGCTGGCCACCGCGTTTCACCCGGAGCTGACCGGTGACCGGCGGGTGCACCGGCTCTTCGGTGAGATGGTCCAGCGGTCGAGTGCAGAAAGAGCGGGGTATGAGCGGCCATTCGAAATGGGCGACCACCAAGCACAAGAAGGCCGTGGTCGACGCCAAGCGCGGTAAGCTCTTCGCAAAATTGATCAAGAATATCGAGGTGGCCGCCCGCACCGGTGGTGGTGATCCGGACGGCAACCCGACGCTGTACGACGCGATCCAGAAGGCCCGCAAGAGCTCGGTGCCGATCGACAATATCGACCGCGCGGTCAAGCGCGGTTCTGGCGCGGATGCCGGCGGTGCCGACTACCAGACGATCATGTACGAGGGTTACGGGCCAGGCGGGATGGCCCTGCTCGTCGAGTGTCTCACCGACAACCGCAACCGGGCGGCGTCGGAGGTCCGCATCGCGATGAGCCGTAACGGCGGCACGATGGCCGATCCCGGGTCGGTGTCGTTCCTGTTCAGCCGCAAAGGCGTGGTGATTGTGCCCAAGGAGGGTGTCTCCGAGGACGCCGTGCTGGCCGCGGTGCTCGACGCCGGTGCCGAGGAGGTCAACGACCTGGGCGAGTCGTTCGAGGTGGTCTCCGAGGCCACTGACCTCGTCGCGGTGCGCACCGCGCTGCAGCGCACCGGCATCGACTACGACTCCGCCGACGCCAGCTTCCTCCCCTCAGTCAGCACCCAGCTGGACGCCGACACCGCCCGCAAAGCCCTCAAGCTCATCGACGCCCTAGAAGACTGCGACGACGTCCACAACGTCTACGCCAACCCAGACATCCCCGACGACCTGCAGGTCTGACCGCCGCATTCAGCGGGCTCAGCGGGGTAATTGAGCACCGAATAGCCCCGCTGAGCCCGCTGAATGCGGCGGGGTGAGCGGGGTTCATCTTTCTGATCGGGCGGGCAGGGTGCTACCGGTTCTTGGTGGTTCCTGATCTGCGCCGGCTGGAGGGTTTCCGGCGAGATCCTGCTCATCCATGAGCGTCGTCTCGTTGAACGGGTGCTCGCCGGTGAGCACCCGGCGGGCCTGGTCGGCGTCGAGCTCCCGGGTCCACGAGCCGATCAGCACGGTGGCGACCGCGTTCCCGGCGAAGTTGGTCAGGGCGCGGGCCTCGGAGATGAACCGGTCGATGCCCAGAATGAAACCGACCCCGTCGACCAGCTCCGGCCGGTGCGCCTGCAGCCCACCGGCGAGCGTGGCGAGCCCGGCACCGCTGACCCCGGCGGCGCCCTTCGACGCGATGATCATGAACACCAGCAGAGCGATCTGCTCTCCCACCGCGAGCGGGCGATCCACCGCTTCGGCGATGAACAGGGTGGCCATGGTCAGGTAGATCGCGGTGCCGTCGAGGTTGAACGAGTACCCGGTGGGCACGGTGATGCCGACCACCGGTTTGCTGACGCCGAGATGCTCCATCTTCGCGATCAGGCGCGGCAGCGCGGACTCCGACGACGAGGTCGACACGATGAGCAGGAACTCGCGGGCGAGGTAGCGCAGCAGCGCGACGATGCTGATCCGGGCACCGAGCCACAGCACCGCACCCAGCACCACGAACACGAACAGCGCGCAGGTCAGGTAGAAACCGAGCATGATCACGGCGAGGCTGCGCAGGGCCGGCCAGCCGGTCTCGCCGACCACCGCGGCGATCGCGCCGAACGCGCCGACCGGCGCCGCCCACATGATCATCGACAGGATCCGGAACACCCACCGCTGGATGTGCTCGACACCGCGCCGGATCGGTTCGCCACTCGGACCCAGCCGTTGCAGCGCGAATCCGGCGAGCAGGGCGACCAGCAGCGTCTGCAGCACCTGGCCCGTGGTGAACGCCGACACCAGCGTCGTGGGCACGATGTCGAGCAGGAACTCGACGGTGCCCGCCCCACCCTGGGCCTGCTGGTGCGCCTTGGCCGCGGCGGACGGATCGAGGCGCAGGCCCGCGCCCGGATGTAGCAGGTTGCCGACGACCAGCCCGATCAGCAGCGCGAACGTCGACATCACCAGGAAGTAGCCGATCGCGAGCAGTCCGACCCGGCCGACCTTGGCCGCCGTGGCGACCGATCCGATGCCGAGCACGATCGTGCAGAAGATGATCGGCGAGATCATCATCTTGATCAGGTTGACGAACGCCGTGCCCAGCGGTTTGAGCCCGGCGGCGAACTGCGGCGCGGCGAATCCGACGATGATCCCGAGCAGCACCGCTGCGATCACCGCCAGGTACAGGTAGTGCGTGCGATCATGGCGGGTCCGTGCCGCAACGGCGTCGCCGGTGGTCAGCAGGTAAGGCACCATTGCTCCCGATGAGTCCGAGCGCCGTCGATCGGCGCGTGCACTGTGACCATGCCCACCGGCGTGAGCCGGGTCACGCTTGTGTTCGTTTCTTTCACTACGACGGTGACCCGCTGAGGCTGTGTTCAGATGGAGCACATGTGGATCGGTTGGGGTCAGCGGCACAAGCGCTGGAGTGTCGCCAGACAGTTGCTGGTGCTGCAGGTCGTGATCGTTGTCGTGCTCGTCTCAGCCGGTGCCGCGCTGGCCTACCTGGACGCCGCACAGGAGGCCCCGCGCAGGGCACGCGACACCGTCATTGCTGTCGCGGCCACGCTCTGCGGTGCGTCGAACGTGCGCGCCGCGCTGGTCACCCAGGATCCGAGCCGCGATTTACAACCGTTCGCCGAACGGGTGCGGATCGAAACCGGAGTCGGTTTCATCACGATCATGCAACCGGACGGTACTCGCTACACCCATCCCAACCCGGCCATGATCGGCCAGAAATTCCTCGGTCACACCGAGGAAGCGCTGGCCGGCAGAGTTTTCACCGAGACCTACACCGGCACCCTCGGTCCTTCGGTGCGTGCGGTCGCACCGGTCTTCGGCGACGCGCATCAGGTCGTCGCGCTGGTCGCGGTCGGTATCACCGTCAGCGCCATCTCCGCGGAACTCCAGCAACGCCTGCAGATCCTGTTCGCGGTCGCCGCCGCGGTGCTGGCCGTCGGGATCGCCGGCAGCTATCTGGTCAGCGCGCGGTTGCGCAGGCAGACCAGGGGTGTCGCGCCAGACGAGCTGAGCGGGATGTTCGAGTACTACGAGGCGATCCTGTACACCGTCCGGGAAGGGCTGGTATTGCTCGACCGTGCGGGCCGCGTTGTGCTGTGCAACGACGCGGCCCGAAAGCTGCTCGGTTTGCGCGCCAACCCGCAAGGGTTCGCCGTGGACACGCTCGGTCTGGCGCCGGAACTGACCGCGGCGTTGGTGTCCACCGAACCACGCTCGGACGAGATCCACGTGAGCGACACGCGAGTGCTAGTGATCAACACCGCTGCGGTGCGGTCCCGAGACCAGGCGATGGGTAATGTGGTGACCCTGCGCGACCACACCGAGCTGCAGGCACTCACCGGCGAGCTCGACACGGTGCGCGGATTCGCCGAGTCGCTTCGCGCGCAGGCGCACGAGGCGGCGAACCGTCTGCACACGGTGGTGTCCCTGGTGGAACTCGGCCTTATCGAGCAGTCCGTCGAGTTCGCCACCGCTGAGCTGAGAACCGCTCAGCAACTCACCGACCGGGTGGTGGGTGCGGTGGCCGAACCGGTACTGGCGGCACTGCTGCTCGGCAAGTCCACCGAGGCCGGCGAACGGGGAGTCGAGCTCGTCATCACCGAGGACACCGCGATCGACGGCGTCGACGGCGTCATCGAATCCCGGGATATGGTGACCATTCTCGGCAATCTGATCGACAACGCGGTGGACGCGGCGATCGCTGGGGCGGACCAGCACGCCGGCCCACCCCAGGTGGTGGTCACCGTGCGAACGGACGACGGTGAGTTGGTGCTGCGGGTGGCCGACAGTGGCCCGGGGGTGGACTCCGCGGCCGTGCCGGAGATGTTCCGGCGCGGCTGGACCACCAAGCCGTCGGATGGTCTGGTCGGGCGCGGTCTCGGGCTTGCGCTGGTCGGCCAAGCGGTGCGCCGCTACCGCGGCAGCGTCGACGTAGGGCATGACGCCGGCACGGTGTTCACGGTCCGGCTTCCGCTGAGGCAGGGAGCAGACATGTGATCAACGTGCTGGTAGTGGAAGACGACCAGGTGGCTGCCGAGGCGCATCGGCTCTACGTGCAGCGCGTGGCCGGCTTCCAGGCGGCCGGGATGGTCCACTCCGGCGCTGAGGCGGTGCGGTTCTGCGAACGCCACACCGTCGATATCGTCCTGCTTGATCTCTACCTCCCGGACACTCATGGGCTCGCCGTGTGCCGTGCTCTGCGTGCTGCGGGCCGTCCGATCTATGTGATCGCTGTGACGTCGGCACGGGACCTGGATACGGTCCGGCATGCGGTAGCCCTCGGTATCGCGCAGTACCTGCTCAAACCGTTCACCTTTGCCTCGCTGCGTGACAAACTGGAACGTTACGCCGAGTTCCAGCAGCACGTCGGGCGATCCGGTGAAGTCGCCGACCAGGCCGAAGTAGACCGGTTGCTGGCCGTCCTGCGCAGTCGCAGCCAGGGGTCGCTGCCCAAGGGAATCACCGAGCAAACCCTGCAGGAGATCACTGCGGTGCTCACTGCGGCGCCGCATGGGCTGTCCGCCGCAGCCGCCGCGGACGCCATCGGTGTGTCCAGAGTGACCGCGCGGCGGTACCTGGAATACCTCGCGGACAACGGTCTCGCCCAGCGCAGATCACACTACGGCCAGGTGGGCAGGCCAGAGGTCCGGTTCTCGCCGGCGTCGTAGCCACCCGCGCAGGCATCGGTGCGGTGTGTCGGAGCGTGGGCTGGTGCAACCTCGGCTAGGGTTCGAACGGGTGTTCGTTCGTGGTGGGGAGGTGGTCGTGCGGGTGCTGGGCGTGGATCCCGGGCTCACCCGCTGCGGGCTCGGCGTGGTCGACGGCGGTTCCGGGCGGACGGTCAGCTGCGTGGCCGTCGACGTGGTGCGTACCTCGCCCGACATGGATCTCGGCCCGCGGCTGATCGCGGTGGCCGAGGTCGTGGAGCAGTGGCTGACCGAGCACCGTCCCGACGTCGTCGCGGTGGAGCGGGTGTTCAGCCAGCACAATGTGCGCACCGCGATGGGTACCGCGCAGGTCGGCGGGGTGGTGGCGCTGATCGCGGCCCGGCGGGGCCTGCTGGTCGCCTTCCACACCCCCAGCGAGGTCAAAGCCGCCGTCACCGGCTCCGGTCGGGCGGGTAAGGAGCAGGTCACCACCATGATCACTCGGCTGCTCGCGCTGCCGGCCAAGCCGCGACCGGCTGATGCCGCCGACGCGCTGGCGCTGGCGGTCTGCCACTTGTGGCGGGCGTCGATGACGCAACGGCTGGCGCAGGCCCGGGCGCAGTCGGCGCAGCTGGCTCGAGCCCATCGGGCCCGCTTGGCCGCGGCGGCTCGCAGGTCAGGTGGTGCGCGGTGATCTCTTCGGTGCGCGGCCAGGTGCTGTCGGTGGAACTGGATCATGCCGTGGTCGAGGTCGGCGGTGTCGGGCTGGCGATCCGCGCTGTTCCCGCCACGCTGGCCACCCTGCGGCGCGGCGAGCAAGCCCGGCTCGCCACGTCGCTGGTGGTCCGCGAGGACTCGTTGACGCTGTACGGCTTCGCGGACAGCACGGCTCGGGAGCTGTTCGTGCTGCTGCAGACCGTCTCCGGGGTGGGGCCGCGGCTCGCGCTGGCGATGCTCGCCGTTCTCGAGCCGGACATCCTGCGTACGGCGCTGGCCGAAGGAGACCTCACCGTGCTCACCCGGGTGCCCGGGATCGGGCGCAAGGGCGCGGAGCGGCTCGTCGTGGAGCTGCGGGACAAGGTCGGGGCAGCCGTGCCGACCGCACCAGTCGCAAGCGGCGCATCGGCGGTGCGGGCCCAGGTGACCGAAGCGCTGGTCGGGCTCGGTTTCGTTGCCCGGCAGGCCGAACAGGCGGTGGACACCGTGCTGTCCGACGCCAACGGGGCGGGCACCGACACGTCGGAGGTGTTGCGCGCGGCGCTGACCCGGCTGGGGCGCAACCGATGACCACCCCGGGACCGCTGGCGGCCCAGGTGGACCCGGCTGACGTCGAGTTGGAGACCACCCTGCGGCCCCGCCGGCTGCCGGAGTTCATCGGCCAGGCCCGGGTCCGCGAGCAGCTCGAACTGGTGCTGGAAGGGGCTCGGCGCCGCGGCACCGTACCGGATCACGTGTTGTTGTCCGGCCCGCCAGGGCTGGGCAAGACGAGCCTCGCGATGATCATCGCCGCGGAGCTGGGCAGCGCGATCCGGGTCACCTCGGGGCCGGCCTTGGAGCGAGCTGGAGATCTGGCCGCGATGCTGTCCAACCTCGTCGAGGGCGACGTCATGTTCATCGACGAGATCCACCGGGTCGCTCGGCCCGCCGAGGAGATGCTCTACCTGGCGATGGAGGACTTCCGGGTCGACGTGGTGGTCGGCAAGGGTCCCGGGGCCACCTCCATCCCGCTGGAGATCGCCCCGTTCACCCTGGTCGGGGCCACCACCCGGTCCGGTGCGCTGACCAGCCCGCTGCGCGACCGGTTCGGGTTCACCGCGCACATGGAGTTCTACGAGCCCGACGAGCTGGAGCTGGTGCTGCACCGCTCGGCCGGCATCCTCGGGGTGGACCTGCGCCCCGACGGCGCCACCGAGATCGCCGGCCGTTCCCGGGGCACGCCCAGGATCGCCAACCGGCTGCTGCGCCGGGTACGGGACTACGCCGAGGTCCGCGCCGACGGTGCGATCACCCTGGAAGTGGCCCGGGCCGGCTTGGCCGTCTACGACGTCGACCAGCTGGGGCTGGACCGGCTGGACCGCGCGGTGCTCACCGCGCTGGTGCGCACCTTCAGCGGTGGACCGGTGGGGGTGTCCACCCTCGCCGTGGCGGTGGGGGAGGAGCCGGCCACCGTGGAGGAGGTGTGCGAGCCCTTCCTGGTCCGCGCCGGCATGCTGGCCCGCACCCCCCGTGGACGGGTCGCCACCGCTGCCGCATGGCGGCACCTGCAGCTCGAGCCACCGGCCGATACGCTGGGAGACCCCACCCCCACGCTGTTCGACGCGTGAGACCTGCTTGCCGGGTTGAGCCAACGCGACCTGGCACACTCGGAAACGAGAGACATCGGTAGTGATCGGAGAACCATGGACTTCCCAGCGCTTCTGCCACTGTTATTGATTGCTGTGCTGGCGCTGCCGCTCATCCTCGGCTCGCGCCGGCAGAAGCGGGCGATGGCCGAGGCGCAACAGCTGCAGAGCTCGCTCACCGAGGGTGACCGGGTGCTGACCACCTCGGGCCTGCAGGCCACCGTCGTGGGCAGCGCCGACGAGACAACGATCGACCTGGAGATCGCACCGGGAGTGCACACCACCTGGCTGCGCGCCGCAATCCGGGAAAGGATCACCGAGGGCAACGAGCCCGCGCCCGCCAGCGCGCCGCTAGCCGGCTCCGTCGACGACAGCTCTCGCCCCGACAACTCCTGATCTGGTCCGGTGGAAGGCGCCAGCCGTAGCCGGCCCCCATCACATGCACCGGTGACGACCCTGGCACAGTGGTGGCCGCGGCAGGGTCGCCGGTGATGGCGCCCGGCGCATGGTCAGCTGTGAACGAGGAGAAACACCCACTGTGGCACCACCGGCCGGGCACTTCCGCCCTTGGCGAAACCTGGCGATCTTCGCTGGGGTTGTCGCTGTTCTTTATTCGTTGGTTTTCTTCACCGGCGGTGGGGCCCCGACCCCCAAACTGGGCATAGACCTGCAGGGTGGCACCCGGGTGACCCTCACCGCCCGCACCGTGGACGGTCGGCCGCCATCTCGGGAGTCGTTGGACCAGGCCCGCCAGATCATCGAGAAAAGGGTCAACGACACCGGGGTGAGCGGGACCGAGGTGGTCCTGGACGGCAACAATCTGATCATCACGGTGCCGGGAGAGAACGGTGACCAGGCCCGCACCCTGGGCCAGACGGCCAAGTTGTACTTCCGTCCGGTCATCACCGCGCTGGCAGCCAGGACGGCCGAACCGGCCCCGGGCGGCCAGGCCCCGGAGGGTCAAGCTCCGGTACCCGACCCGGGTGGCCAAGTGCCGGGGGCCGGCCCGGGCGGCCAGGCTCCGGGTGCTAGCGGGCTTGCCCCGCCGTCCGGGGACTCCAGCCAACCGCCTGCCCCTGAGGGTGCCCCGGCGCCGGTTGCGCCGCAGCTGGTACAGCCGCCACCGGACGACCCGACCCCGCCTCCGGCGCCCCCGGCATCTCCGGCACCCGCCGCACCGTCGGCCACTCCGTCGCCCCCGGTTGGGGAGGTTCCGGCGGACTCGGCTGATCCACAGGTCGCCGAGCAGATACGGCAGGCTCGCGAGCGCCTGCAGAGTCAGGATCCGGCAGCGCAACAGCAAGCCTTGGCCGCGCTGAACTGCGCTGCTCCCAACCCGCTACGCGGCAACGACGATCCGACCCGGCCGTTGATCACCTGCGACCAGGACCGCACCGCCAAATACCTACTGGGGCCGGCGTTCATATCCGGCGAGCAGATCGACAATGCATCGTCGGGTTTGAAGGATGACGGTACGGGATTTGAGGTACGCCTGAATTTCGACAGCTCGGGTGAGGACGTCTGGGCGAAGTACACCGGTAACCACGTCGGTGAGCAGGCGGCATTCCTGCTGGACAGCGAGGTGGTGTCGGCGCCGGAGATCAGGGGTGTGATCCCACCCGGCCAGCAGACCAGCATCACCGGCAGCTTCACCCAGGCTGAGGCCAAGAACCTGGCCACGGCGTTGAAGTATGGTTCCCTGCCGCTGTCTTTCCAGTCCTCGGAGTCCGAGACCGTCTCGGCCACTTTAGGTCTGGCCTCCTTGCGGGCGGGGTTGCTCGCCGGGGCGATCGGGCTGGCCGTGGTGTTCGTCTACTGCCTGTTCTACTACCGGGCACTCGGGGTTTTGACGATCTTGTCCTTGGTGCTGTCCGGTCTGATCGTTTATGCCGTGCTCGTGCTGCTCGGGCGGTGGATCGGATTCACTCTGGATCTGGCTGGTGTCGCCGGCTTCATCGTCGCCATCGGCATCACCGCGGACTCCTTTGTGATCTTCTTTGAGCGGCTCAAGGACGAGATCCGGGACGGCCGGACTTTCCGGTCAGCGGTGCCCCGGGCCTGGGTCCGGGCCCGCCGCACCATCCTGTCGGCCGACGCGGTGAGCTTCCTGGCCGCTGCGGTGCTCTACGTCCTCGCGGTCGGGCAGGTGAAGGGCTTCGCGTTCACGCTCGGTATGTCGACTGTTCTGGACCTGGTGGTGGTCTTTCTGGTGACCCACCCGCTGGTGGCGTTGGCGGCGCGGTCCCGGCTGCTGTCCCAACCGGCAGTGTCCGGTCTCGGTGGGGCGCAGCGCATCGGTGCCGCGAGCCGATCGGAGCTGGCGACGGCAGGGAAGGGATCTTGACGTGGTGAGCACGTTGGCGCGCCTCTACAGCGGGACCGGGGCGTTCGACGTCGTCGGTCGGCGACGGATCTGGTACGTGCTGTTCGGGGTGCTCGTCGCAGTCTGTCTCACCTCGATCCTGCTGCGCGGATTCAACCTCGGCATCGACTTCGAGGGCGGCACCCGGGTACAGCTCCCGGCGCAGGGAGCCCGCGGTCCGATCGCCACCCAACAGGTCGAGGGCATCGTCACCGCGACGCTGGGTCAGCCGCCGGTGTCGGTGCAGACCGTCGGTACCGGTTCCGCGGCCAGCATCCTGATCCGTACCGACACACTGGACACGCGGCAGTCCTTGCAGCTGAAGAAGGCGCTTTTCGAGCAGTTGAGTCCGCTGGGACGTGACGGCCGGCCCAGCGCGCAGACAATCAGCGACAGCGCGGTGAGCGCCACCTGGGGTGGTGAGATCAGCCAGCAGGCGTTGATCGCGTTGCTGGTGTTCCTCGGCTTGGTGACCGTCTTCCTCGCCGTGTACTTCGAGCCTCGGATGGCTCTGGCGGCGCTCATCGCGCTGGTGCACGACGTGTTGGTGACCGCGGGTATCTACTCATTGGTCGGCTTCGAGGTGAGTCCGGCCTCGGTGATCGGCTTGCTCACCATCCTCGGGTTCTCGCTGTATGACACCGTGGTCGTGTTCGACAAGGTGCAGGAGAACACCCGTGGGCTACTCGGGCTGACCCGGCGTACCTATGCCGAGGCGGCCAACCTCGCGGTGAACCAGACTCTGATGCGTTCGATCAACACCTCGTTGATCGCGGTGCTGCCCGTGCTCGGTCTGCTGGTGATCGGTGTCGGGTTGCTCGGGGTCGGGACGCTCAAGGACCTCGCTTTGGTGCAGCTGGTCGGCATCGTGGCTGGCGCGGTGTCCTCGATCTTCCTGGCGACACCGCTGATAGTCGACCTCACCATGCGCAGGCCGGCCTACCAGCAACAAGCCGAGCGGGTTGCCCAGCGCAGGGAGAAGCTGGCCCGTAAGGCGCCCGCAGCCGAGGGTGCCGATGAGGCCGATTCGATCAGCGGCCCACGGACCAGCGCAGCGGACGGGATGGCGGCCGGTGTGCCGGCTCGGGTCGGCAAGACTGTGCCAGCCGGTCGACGGCGCGGCAATCCGGCAAGTAGGGGCGCCAAGCCGGCTGGCAAGGCCGGCAGGTCTTTCGGTCGCTGACCGACCCGGGTCGCCCCACTACCCTGAGTTCTGTTGATTGCTCACCGTAGTCAATCGGTCACATCTAGTCATATTTACTTGATTTTTGGCCGCCCATTTGGTGTGGTATCGCTCTGGGTACTTGCCTATTGATCTGTTTAGGAGAACGCTCTGTAGTCAGAAGCCGGATGGTACTCCGGAAAGTGATCGCCTCGGGGGGGCACTGTGCGGGCCGACCAGGAAGGATCGGGGATGGTGGGGTGGTCCGTTCCGGGTGTGGTGCACCTGCGAGAGGTGCGCGAAGACCCGGTGGGCCGGCGGGTGGTAGCCCGCCACCGCATCACGCGCAAGTCGCTGGCGGTGACCTATCTATCCGACGAACTGCTTGCCGACACCGAGTTCCGGGCTCGATTCCCGCGAGAGCTCGGGGCGTTGAAGCGGGTCCGGGATGCCCGGGTGCCACGCGTCCATCGCTATGTCGAGGGTCCCCACGGAGCTGCCGTCGTCAGTGACCACATCGACGGGACCTCGCTGCACACCCTGCTCCGCACCCACGGTGCTGTCAGTACCGCGGCCGCGCTGGTAGTGCTCAAGGACTTGCTGCGGGGCCTGGCTGCTTGTCACGCCGCAGGCGTGGCGCACGGCGACATCAAGCCGGAGACTGTGATCCTCACCCGGGCCGGCGATGCTCGGCTCGTCGACTTCGGCCTGTCCACCTTCCACGGGCGGCGGCAGCTCACCCGGTCCACGCCGTTCTACCTGGCCCCCGAACAGTGGAGCGATCACCCGGCTACCCCCGCAGGTGACGTGTACGCCGCCACGGTCACGTTCTTCGAGTGCCTGATCGGCGCGCCGCCTTTCTACGCCGGCTGCTCGGCCGAGCTGGCGACCAAGCATCGGCTGAGCACCCCGCTGATCGATGCGGTCCCCGAACCGGCTCGCGAGCTTGTGCTGCGCGGCATCGCCAAAGACCCGCAGCACCGGCCGGAGGCGCGTCACCTCCGCACTGTCCTTGATGCGGCGGCCCGCCAGGTCACGGGTGCCGGCTGGGAACAGCACGGCCGGCGCGAGGTGGCTGCTTTGTTGGACAGCCGCTCGATCGAGGTGATCATGCCGAATTGCCGGAACGACGATGTGGGCCGGGAGCGCCGCCAGCCGGTCCGGCTGACGGCGGTGGTGGGTGGCGCGCTCGCGTTGGCTGCAGGCCTGGCTAGCCCACCGCTGGCGGCGATCGTGCCGGAAGGCGGCATCTTCGGCTCGGATGTGCGGTCACCGGTGTTGGCATTCCCCGAGCCCACTCATGGTACTTCCCCGGTGCGTGCCGCGACCAACGGCCGGCTGGCGGATCGCACTCCCGGTGCCGCGGCCACGGCAAAGCCCCAGCCTGCTGTACGGCCACTCGCCGCACCGGCACAGCCGAACAAGGAGCGCTCACCGGCATCGCCGGTTCCGCTGGCCAGTCCCCGAATTTCGCTGGATTCGCAGGGTGGTCAGCCGGCGGGCCACGTCCACCGTAATCAGGTTGTTCAGCCACAACCTGCATCCGATCCGATCCGGACTGAGACAATGCCCACGCAGCCACCCGGATCGCTAACGCTGCCTGCGCCGATCCAGCTGCCTATACAGCTCCAGTGGCCGGTGCTGATTCAGCTGCCAGAGCCGGTGCACGGAAACACCCAGCCGCGCCGAGGCAGCCCCGTCCAGGCGACACCTCAGGTCGCCGAGGGTACCGGCACCAAGGAGAGCGCTGACGTCCCGGAGGGTACTGCCGACCAGGCAACGTCCGGTCCGGAAACGTCCGGTCGAACTCCGGCCGACTTGCCGCGACGGCATCAGATGAGGCAGCCGGTCGGCTCGGGCGCGCAACAGCAAACTCACCCCGCGCACAACCGGTGAGGTCTACGTTGTGCGGACCGGATCGCCCGTGGAAGATCTGACGGCGCTGCTCATACCGCTGATCCGGGAGGTCCCGGACTTTCCGGAGCCCGGGGTGCTCTTCCGCGATCTCGCCCTCGTTCTGGCCGATGCGGCTGCGTTCCGAGCGGTGGTGGACGCATTGATCGCTCCGGTGCAGCAGGTCGATGTGGTGGTCGGAGTGGAAGCCCGTGGATTTCTGCTGGGTGCCGCCGCGGCCTACGCCCTGGGTGCTGGCGTGGTCGCCGTCCGTAAACCGGGCAAGCTACCTGTTATCGCCGACCGCGAGGCATATGCGCTGGAGTACGGCCGTACCAAGCTGGAACTGGCTGACGGCGCACTTCGACCGGGGCAGCTGGCCCTGGTGATAGACGATGTGCTGGCTACAGGGGGTACCGCTGCCGCGGCCTGCGCGCTGGTCGAGCGGGCCGGCGCAGCGGTCAGTGGCATTGCGGTGTTGCTGGAGATCGGTTCATTGCGGGGCCGGGACCGGCTCGGTGACCGGTCGGTGCACGCCCTGTTGACGGTTTGACCGAGCGAGGATTCTCCCTAGTCCATCAGATCGTGCCGCTTCCCCGGCGTACTCTGGACATCAGATCGGTAACCGGGTGGCGGGAGAGCGCGTTTGAGCCAGGACCTGCAGCGCACCGTGGCGCCGCCGGCCGGTTCGGACCCGGCTACCGTCCCGGCACGGTTGCCATCGGCCACCCGGCGGGTTCGTGCGCGACTCGCCCGGCGGATCACCGCACAGCGACCCGGCCCGATCCGGCAGGTGCTTGAGCCCCTTGCCGCGGTGCATCGGGCGCTGCATCCCAATGCCGACCTCGCGCTGCTACAACGAGCCTACGATGTCGCCGAGGACAAGCACTCCGAGCAGAAACGCAATTCCGGTGATCCGTACGTCACCCACCCGTTGGCGGTCGCGACGATCCTCGCCGAGTTGGGGATGGACACCACCACACTGGTGGCGGCGCTGCTGCACGACACTGTGGAGGACACCGACTACGAGGTGGACCAACTCACCAGGGATTTCGGTGACGTGGTTGCGCACCTCGTCGACGGTGTCACCAAACTCGACAAGGTCAAGCTCGGTACTGCCGCCGAGGCCGAGACCATTCGTAAGATGGTCATCGCGATGGCTCGTGACCCGCGGGTGCTGGTGATCAAACTGGCAGACCGGCTGCACAATATGCGCACCATGCGGTTCATGCCACCGGAGAGCCAGGCCCGCAAGGCCAAAGAGACTCTGGAGGTATTCGCCCCGCTGGCTCACCGGCTGGGCATGGCCACCATCAAGTGGGAGCTGGAGGACCTTTCCTTCGCGATCCTGCACCCGAAGAAATACCACGAGATCGTCCGGCTGGTGGCCGACCGGGCACCGTCTCGCGATACCTACCTGCAGACGGTGAAGGACGAGGTCAACGCGCAGCTGTCCGGTTCACGGATCACCGCCACAGTCGAGGGTAGGCCCAAGCACTACTACTCGATCTACCAGAAAATGATTGTGCGTGGCCGCGACTTCGATGACATCCACGATTTGGTCGGTGTGCGGATCCTGGTCGACGAAGTGCGTGACTGTTATGCCGTGGTCGGCGTGGTGCACTCGGTGTGGCAGCCCATGCCGGGTCGTTTCAAGGACTACATCGCACAGCCCCGGTTCGGGGTCTACCAGTCGCTGCATACCACCGTGATCGGACCGGATGGAAAGCCGCTGGAGGTGCAGATCCGCACCCGTGAGATGCATCGGACCGCAGAGTACGGCATCGCGGCGCACTGGCGGTACAAGGAGACCCGTGGCACCCACAACGCAACCGTGGACGTCGATGAGATGGCCTGGATGCGCCAGTTACTGGATTGGCAGCGGGAGGCCGCCGATCCCGGTGAGTTCCTCGAGTCGTTGCGCTATGACCTGGCCACCCGAGAGATCTTCGTCTTCACTCCCAAGGGTGAGGTCATCACGCTGCCCACCGGCTCCACGCCGGTCGACTTCGCCTATGCCGTGCACACCCAGGTCGGTAACCGCTGCATCGGGGCGCGGGTCAACGGCCGGCTCGTCGCGCTGGAGCGGCAGCTGGACAACGGCGAGGTCGTCGAGATCTTCACCTCCAAGGCCGAGGGCGCCGGCCCCAGCCGGGACTGGCTGACCTTCATCGCGTCGCCGCGGGCCAAGGCCAAGATCAGGCAGTGGTTCGCCAAGGAGCGCCGCGAGGAGGCCATCGACACCGGCAAGGATGCCATCGCCAAGGAGCTGCGCCGGGTCGGGCTACCGGTGCAGCGGCTGGTGTCCGCCGAGTCGATGGTCGCGGTGTCCCGAGAGCTGCACTACCCCGACGTCAGCGCCCTGTATGCCGCTGTCGGTGAGCATCACGCCTCGTCCCGTCATGTGGTCCAGCGGCTCGTCGCGCTGCTGGGCGGTGAGGATGGTGCCGAGGAGGTGCTGGCCGAGCGGGCCACTCCCTCCACGGTTGCTCGCCGCCGGGAGAGCGGCGACTCCGGTGTGCGAGTTCGCAGCGTCGGGGAGGTCTCCATCAAGCTCGCCCGCTGCTGCACGCCGGTACCCGGTGACGAGATCCTGGGATTCGTCACTCGGGGCGGCGGGGTCAGCGTGCACCGGACGGACTGCACCAACTCCGACTCACTGCGCGCCCAGCCCGAGCGGCTGGTCGACGTGGAGTGGGCGCCGTCGTCGTCATCGGTGTTCCTCGTCGGGATCCAGGTCGAGGCGTTGGACCGGCACCGGTTGTTGTCCGACGTCACCAAGGTGCTCGCCGACGAACGGGTGAACATCTTGTCGGCTTCCGTCACCACCACCCGGGATCGGGTGGCAGTGAGCCGGTTCTCCTTCGAGATGGGCGACCCCAAACACTTAGGACATGTGTTAAGTGCGGTACGCAACATCGAAGGTGTCTACGACGTCTACCGAGTCACCTCGTCGAACTGAGCTCATGGCGTGACCTCGACGGAGGTGATCGTGACCGGCTCCTTGGGCTTGCCGCCACCGGGGGAGGGCTCCAACGACCCGTCGCTGCCGGCCTTGGCTATCTGGTCGATGACTTTGAGTCCGTCTGGGGAGATGGTGGCGAAGACGGTGTAGCTGGGCGGCAGCTGAGAGTCGCCATAGATCAGGAAGAACTGGCTGCCGCCGCTATCCGGTTGGCCGGTGTTGGCCATCGCCACGTACCCGCGTGGATAGGTCAGCTCTTGGAACACCTCGTCCGGAATGGTGTAGCCGGGTCCGCCGGACCCGGAACCGGTCGGGTCGCCACATTGCAGCACCTGCAACCCAGGATTGGTGACCAGCCGGTGGCACGGGCCGGCGGAGTAGAAGCCCTGCTTGGCCAGGCTGACGAAACTATTCACCGTACACGGTGCAAGCGCCCGATCCAAGGTGAGACCGATCGGGCCGGCCGAGGTCTGCATGGTCGCCGACACCGTGCCCGTGGTGGTGACGGGACCGGCTGGTGGTGGCGTGACCGGCTTGGCCGGGGTCTGCTGGGTGGCCGGGTACTGGCAGTCGACCGAGGCGGGCAGCGGCTGCGGACGGGTCGGCCCCTCGGTGCGCTCGCTGGAAGGGCGAGGCTCGGTGGTGGCGCTCGGGGTGGCCGGGCTCGCTGGGGGGCTGGGCCTCGCGGCGGGGTCGACCGTCTGGTCACGGCCACCCAGCGACACGATCAGTACTACGACACCGACTACTAGCATCACGGCGACCGCGCTGCCTGCTACTGCGTACCTGCGGTGCGCCTTGGCTCGCTCCGCACGGCGGGCGAGCTGGCGGTCCAGTTTGCGTTTGGCCGCCTCGCGGCGCTGCTCGTTCGTGGGCACCAGAACTCCTGAAGCTGGGCGACGGTCGCCGCGCAGTCTAGGTGAGCCGGATGACAGCCTCCCTGACGGGCGCTGGCTAGGCTGGACGTATCCCCACCTCCGTCGTGGAAGAGGATCACCGTGCTCGTCGCAGGTTTTCCCACCGGCTCCTTCCAAGCCAACTGCTTCGTACTCGCTGCTGAGGCGGGCGGCCCGGGTGTCGTGGTCGACCCCGGGGAGGGTGCCGAGGAGCCGCTGGCCAAAACGTTGCGCCAGCACCGGCTCACCCCGGTGGCGGTGCTGCTCACCCATGGGCATTTCGATCACATCTTCGCCGTGGCCCCGGTATGCGACGGCCATGACATCCCGGCCTGGATCCACCCCGAGGACCGGGTGCTGTTGTCGGACCCGATGCGCGGGTTGTCCACCGATGCGCGGCAGTTCTTCGGCGGTCGAGTCCAGCTGCGCGAGCCACGTGAGGTGCGCGTGCTCGACGACGGGGCGTCCCTGGAACTGGCCGGGCTGACCTTCACAGTCGACCACACTCCGGGCCACACCCGGGGGTCGGTGACGTTTCGCTCGGCGACCGGCGATGGGCCGGGTCTGCTGATCTCCGGCGACACGTTGTTCGCCGGCTCGATCGGGCGAACCGACCTACCCGGTGGTGATCACCAGCAGATTCTCACGTCGCTTCGGGACAAGATCCTCGTGCTGGACGACGAGACCACCGTGCTACCCGGCCACGGCCCGTACACCACCATCGGCCAGGAACGCGCCACCAACCCCTTCCTGCACGGCCTCACCACCCCCGGCCGCTCCCGCGGCCTGTGAGCTGCTCTTCAAGAGCCACCAACCCGCCCTGGACACGTCGCAAACAACCACCAACCCGCTGATTCGAGCCAGAACGCTGCTGCTCTGTAGCGTCCTGAGCCAAATAACGCTGCGCAGTGGCCCGTGAACCGCCATTCGGAGCCGAATTGCGGTTCACGGGGCCGATTGAGCGCGATTCGGCTCCGAATGGCGGTTTCGGCACGTGGTGGCGTGGCTTCACTCCGGTGTGGCGGGGTCTACCTCGTCGCGCCGGGCGACGGCGGCGGCGATCGCGGTGGTGATCGGGACTGCTGCGACGAGCCCGATGCTGCCGACCAGGGTCCGCACCACCTCTTGGGCGACGTTCTGAGCGGTGATCAGCGTGCTGAAGCTCTGCCCGGACAGCGAGAAGGTCAGCAGCACGGGTAATGCGGCACCGGCGTAGGCCAGCGCCAGGGTGTTCACCGCCGAGGCGATGTGGTCGCGTCCGATCCGCAACGCGGCGGTGTAGAGCGCCCGGGCGCCCAGGGCGGGATTGGCCCGGCGTAGTTCCCATACCGCACTGGTCTGGGTGACCGTGACGTCGTCGAGCACACCCAGCGCGCCGATGATCATTCCGGCGAGCAGCAACCCGCGGGCGTCCACCCCGTGGCCGAGTACTCTGATGAGGTTGCCGGTGTCGTCGTCCAGGCCGGTGAGCTGGGTGACCGCGGAGAAAGCGGTACCCAGAACGCCGATCAGGGCGAGGCTCAACACCGTGCCCAGCACTGCGCTGGAGGTCCGGGCTGACACGCCGTGGGTAAGATAGAGCACCCCAAACATGATCACGCTGGCGGCCAGCACACCGACGATCACCGGATCCGCGCCGGCCAGGATCGCCGGGAACAGGTAGACCACCAGCACCAGGAAGCTGAAGCCGAGCGCGGTCAGCGACGCGAGACCTCGCCACCGGCCGAGCAGCAGCACAGCGGCGGCGAACAACGCGGCCAGCCACAGCATCGAGGTACCGCGTTGAAAATCCTGGATCTGGTAAGACCCTGACTCGGCGAGATCGCCGCCGGTGTAGGCGAGTACCACCTGGTCACCGACGGTGAACCGCGGCGTGCTCGGCTCGTCGGGTAGCACCTGCTGGACGATCACACCCGGTGAGTCGCCGTCGGTGAGCTGCACGTCGAGCGAGATGCACTCGCCAGCCCCAGCGCTGCCGCTGCTGCACGGGGCGCCGGTCGCCGCAAGCACTTCGCCGTGCACCGGCCGCTGCCCGAACCCGATGTCGACACCGCTGCGGGGCGTGTCACCCGGCCAGGTCAGCCACAGCCCGACCAGAGTGCCTAGCGCGACCGGCACCAGCACCGCGACCAGCAGCACCCGTACTCGGTGCGAGGCCGGTGGTGCCGGTCCGTGCCCGTGTCCGTGGCCCAGGCTCGGCCTGGCCGGATCGGCATCGTCCCGGAGATGGTGCCTGCCGCTCCCGCGATCAGTCGCACTCATCGCCTGGGTGTTCCTCTCTACTCGGCGCCCCGGCGTTCCTAGCAGTTCGAACATCAGTGCGATAGGGTCCTGCGGGGAAAGCTTGTTGCGGCTGTTGAGCCGTGACGGATATCCTGGCGTGGTGATCTTCTGACGTCGAGTGATAGTCCGTGTTGAGGCAGCTGCCCCCGCGGGCGCCGACCGTTCTTTGAGCGCGGTTTTCGACGTCGGTCATCGTGAGCACCCGGTCGTTGAGACGCACTCCGTCATCGGCGGGGTGATCCTCTGACTACCACCTGTTCTCCGACGGCGACCGTGTTGCACGCAGGAGATGTCGTGAAGTCATACGCGGACCGCGCGCTGTCCCGCCGGCCCGGGGACGACACTCTCGCGGCCGGCTACGCCGAAGCGCTGCAGACCGCAGAAGCCCACTCGGTGTGGGACGCCGACCGCCGCGCCGCGCTGGCCATAGCGGGCCTGGGCCTGGAGCGGATCGGCCGCGGCCGATCCGCTCGCTTCGTTGTCGGGCGGCGAGCGTAGCCGGCTGATGCTGGCAGCGTTGCTGATTCGCCGGTCTGCGGCCTTGCTGCTGGACGAGCCCACCAACCACCTCGACGACGACGGGATCGCCTTCCTGGAGGCGCGGCTGCGGGAGCTGCCCGGGGCGGTGGTCGTCGCCAGCCACGACCGGGTGCTCCTCGACGAGGTGTGCACCGAGCAGGAGCAGCTGCGGGCGCTGCGTTTCTCGGTGGCACAGACCGCCCGGGAAGTCGGCAAGTTCCGGCCGATCAAGGACAACAAGTAAGGTGGCCTACGACCGCGGAGGCGAGCACGTGCAGCGCCAGATCTCGCGGCGGGTCCGCACCGCCGCGCACCGCCTGGACGAGCTCACCCGCGACCAGCTGCCCCGCCCACCGGACCCGCTGCGACTCGACGCGGTCATGATGACTGCGCCCGGTCGAGGCGGACTGCGCTCTGGACCGGCTCGACCTGCCCGTGGCCGGGCGGCTGCTGGTCACCGGCCCGAACGGGGTGGCATATCCACTCTGCCGGAGCAGGGCGTCACCGTCGCCCAGTCACAGCGCAGTCCACCCGTCCTGTACGAATCCGCAGCCGCGGGCAACGGTGTTCCCGGCCTGGTCGGTCGTCGGCCTCAACGTCTCGCTGCTGGTGATACGACTGAGCAGGCTCATGATCACCGCACTGCGGGAGCAGGGTGAAGTGGATGTTTTCGCGGGTGGTGTCGCGTTCGACCACAGTGACCGGCCCGAACTCGGCCAGGGCGGCGATGACGGCCTCCACCACGTGGGGCGGGGCACCAGCGGTCAACCCGACCACGTGGACCCCATCGAGCCATTCCGGACGGATGTGACAGGGGTCGTCGATGACTCGATGATCTCGGTTGTCTCATCCACGGCAAGAGTGGTCTGCGTCAGATACGACACTCGCGCCGGGGACATCCAGTCCGCGACCTCGGCGACCCGTTGTTCGTGGTGACAGACAGGTGTGGGGCTCCGGGGATTGTCGGACCAGGGCAGGGGAGAGGTCAGCGCCAACGCCAGCCGTGGTCTACCGGTCCGATACCGCTGCCCAGTGCGAATCCTTTCTGGATCGTTCCGGTGACGTATTCTTTGGCAGCCTCCACCGCGGCGGGCATGGTGTAGCCGCGAGCGAGGTAGGCCGCGATGGAGGCCGATATCGTGCAGCCGGTGCCGTGGGTGTGCCGGCTTGCCGCGCGAGGCGCGACGAAGCGGTACTCGCGTTGCCCGTCGGAGAGCAGGTCGACGGCGTCCCCGTCCAGATGGCCGCCCTTGACCAGTACCCAGGGCGGACCGAGTTCGGCCATTGCCGCGGCCGCCTTGCTGAGGTCGGCCTCGCTGTGTACCACCACACCGGTGAGCTGGGTCACCTCGTACAGGTTCGGTGTGACCAGCGTGGCCAGCGGCAGTAGCCGCTCTCTCAGCGTGGTCAGCGCGTCGGCGGCGAGCAACGAGTCGCCGTGTTTGGATACCCCGACCGGGTCGACCACTACCGGCACGTCCGCGCCGGTCAGCAGATTGGCGATCAGGTCGGCGACGGTGGTCACGAGCGCTGACGAGGCGAGCATGCCGGTTTTGACTGCCTGGACTCCGATGTCACTGACTACGCTGGTGAACTGGGCTTGGACTGCCTCAACGGGTAGCTCCCAGGTGCCCTGCACGCCGACCGAGTTCTGTGCGGTGACCGCGGTGATCACGGTCATGCCGTGGACGCCGAGCGCAAGCATCGTTTTCAGATCGGCCTGGATGCCGGCGCCGCCGCCGGAATCGGAGCCCGCGATGGTGAGCACCCGCGGTGGCGCCTCGGCGCAGAGATCACCGATGACCATAGCTGTTTCCTCCGATACGGCTAGACTGGTGTGGGGCGGCGACCGCGCTGTCGTGCCTCGGGTTCCCGCAGAGCAGCCGCGAAGTGCGCGAGACCGATCTCGGCGGTGGGCATGCTGACGTAGCTGACTACGTGAAGGCATTGGATCAGATAGGCGTACGTGCGGCCTTCTTCGAGCCCGTCTTCGAGATGCATGATCAGTTCGGGTAGCTGGGTCTCGTCGAATACCACGTGCAGGGTCCCTTTCGAGGTGTTCTCCACCCGCAGGGATGCGGTCGGGCCGTGCAGTGCGACGGCCACCGTGGTTGCTCCGTGCTGCGGGTGCCGCGCGTGGACGATCCCCGGCGTGTCACCGGTGAGGGCGTCGAGCAGGCAGCGGGCTGCGGGATAGTCGAGCGGGATCTCGAACCAGCTCGTCGTGTCCGGTCGAAGGACCAGCCGGTCACCGACGAGCTCGACCTGGGTGGTGCACCGCCCCACGTCCGGAATGTGCCCCGACAGCACCCGGTAGAACCGGAAGTCGTCGTCGTGGTAGCTCATGCCGGCAGCTCGACGATCATCTCGTCGAGGGTGGTCCGCAGCCGGATGGCCTGCTCCCGGTTGAACCGCGACGAATCGACGGCAGGCGCCACCATGACGATGACGCCGAGGGAAGGCACCGCCCACAAGCCGACGGACAGTATCCGCTGGTGGGCGTCCTGGCAGGTGATCCGGCGGGCCAACCGGGGCCGGCGCCCCGGTTGCTCGGGCACGTTCATGACGCTGTTCCTCCCCAGTGGGATCTGCATGAGGCGCCAAGCCTGGCACGCAACTTGCGATAAAGCAAATTGACGACATTGACTCATGCGATAAGACTAGTTTGAGCTAGCGCATCTAGTACTGATAGCAATAAGATGCTGTATGCCGGTCACAGCGGGTGCCGGCGAACGAACGGAGGGTGGTCAGGTGAATGAACGCATCAGCCCCACGGTGCGCTGGCGCAAGGTGGCGCGGGCGCTGCGCCGCTGGCGCAACGACGTCGGGTTGCGGCTGGAGGACGTCTGCA
The DNA here is from genome assembly GCA_050700055.1 of Pseudonocardiaceae bacterium. Lineage (GTDB taxonomy): Bacteria > Actinomycetota > Actinomycetes > Mycobacteriales > Pseudonocardiaceae. Next base: position 72,500 of record JBOHGE010000007.1, on the reverse strand, counting down.
CGCCACTGAGCTGGGCCACCTCGAAGCTCAGCCGGATGGAACGCGCCGAGCAGGCGATCGGCCCGGCCGACGTGCTCGCCCTGGCCAGCGTCTACGGCATCGGAGAGCAGGAGCGCGACCGCTACGTGGCACTCGCCTTGCAGTCCCGACAGCAGGGCTGGTGGACGCCGTTCAAGGCGGGTGATGCGATCCCGGAGGAGTTCGAGGAGTTCGTCGGCCTGGAATCCGAGGCGAGCCGGATGCGCAGCTATCACGACATGGTGGTGCCGGGCCTGCTGCAGACCGAGGCGTACGCCACCGCGCTGGCCCGCGTCTGGTTACCCCGGGTCAGCGACGAGGTGATCGAGAAACGGGTCCGGTTGCGGATGACCCGGCAGGCCCGGCTGCATGACGGTCTCCCGCTGCGGCTGGACAGTGTGATCACCGAGGCGGCGCTGCGCCAGCAGGTCGGCGGTCCGGAGGTGATGCGCGAGCAGTTGTGGCACCTGCTGGACATGATCGAGCTGCCACATGTCTCGGTGCAGGTCATGCCGTTCGTGGCCGGGGCCTACCCTTCGCAGAACAGCTCTTTCTCGCTGATCAGCTTCCCGGACCCCGAGGACCACGATGTGGCGAGCGTTGAGTACCTGGCAGGTGCCGTTTGCGTAGAGGACGCCGATGATGTCGAGGGGTTTATCCTGGTCTTCGACGGCCTGACCCAACAGGCCATGGGCCCGAGCGAGTCCGTGGAGCTGATCCGCGAGTTGGCGAAGGGCGGGTAGACGAGGAGCGAGCCAGGTGGGTATCCCCGAGTTCTCCGGCGCCGTATGGCGGAAGAGCAGCCGCAGCCACGGGGGTGGGGGCGAGTGTGTCGAGGTGGCGGTTGTGCCGGGCCTGGTCGGCGTGCGGGACTCGAAAGACCGGTCCGGTCCCGCGCTGGTGCTGCCCCCGTCCGCATGGCGGGCGTTCATGGGTGACGTGCAGGTCGGGGGCTTTGACCACGGCTGATCCACCGGCCATCGGCGTCAGTGGCTGGTCTGCGCTCGCTGCCGGATGGCCTCCAGGATGGCGATGACGGCCACGGCCACCACTACGTGCATCAGCGACAATGCAACACGAGTCGCGTTGTCGGTGTCGGCCAGCGCTGGATCCACCATGGTGAGCAGTGCGAGCCCAGCGCCGATGACCTGTGCCAACCGGATCATCCAGCACCACCGGCGAGCCAGCAGCGTGGCCAGGCCGGTTCCCACCACCAGTGGTAGCACCGTGAAAATGATCACTGTCAGGGCGGTGGTGCTGCCCTGGTGAACAACGAACGAGGCGCCCGTCGCAGCGCCGATGAAGAAGATCACCAGGTTGAGGATTGCAGCGGCCACGGCGCCGGCGGCGATGGCCTGCCACCAGCTCAGCCGTGCCATGGTTCGACGATAGTCACTCGCCGTGGTGCGGTCGTTCCTGGACATCTCGGTGTTCGACATCGCAGTGCCTCCTGGGCTCGATCTTGCAACGTATGGTCGCCAAGCCGACAATCAACAATTGTTGAGGTCAATGGTCGGATCCGGTGAGTGCATCGGGGACGCGCGGGGAAGTGGGCTGCGCGCGCGGTTAGCCTTTGCAGGATCACATCAGCTACAGAGTGAGGAGCCAGCTTCCGTGATACGTACCCACCCTGCCGGGATCCTGCGTGCTGAGCACGCCGGTCACGCCGTCACCCTCACCGGGTGGGTCGCCCGCCGGCGCGATCACGGTGGTGTGATCTTCATCGACCTGCGGGATGCCTCCGGAGTCGCCCAGGTGATCTTCCGTGAGGGCGCGATGGCCGACCGGGCGCACCGGCTGCGCGCCGAGTTCTGCGTCCAGGTCACCGGCACCGTGGCCACCCGCCCCGAGGGCAACGAGAACCCCGATTTGCCCACCGGCGGTATCGAGGTCACTGCCCAGGAGCTGACGGTGCTCAGCGAGTCGGCGCCGTTGCCGTTCCAGCTCGACGAGCACCTGGAGGTCGGCGAGGAGATCCGGCTGCGGCACCGCTACCTCGACCTGCGCCGGCCCGGCCCGGCCGCCGCGATGCGGCTGCGCAGCGAGGCCAACCGGATCGCCCGCGCGGTGCTGCACGACCAGGACTTCCTCGAGGTGGAGACCCCGACCCTGACCCGCTCCACCCCCGAGGGTGCCCGGGACTTCCTCGTTCCGGCCCGGCTACAGCCCGGCTGCTGGTACGCCCTGCCACAATCACCGCAGCTGTTCAAGCAGCTGCTCATGGTGGCCGGCTTGGAGCGGTACTACCAGATCGCCCGCTGCTACCGCGACGAGGACTTCCGCGCCGACCGCCAACCCGAGTTCACCCAGCTCGACGTCGAGCTGAGCTTCGCCGACCAAGACGACGTGATCGCGCTCGGTGAACGGGTGATCGCCGCGCTGTGGTCACAGCTGGCCGGGCACGAGATCGAGCTGCCGATCCCGCGGCTGACCTACGCCGACGCGCTGGCCCGCTACGGCACCGACAAGCCGGACCTGCGCTTCGAGCTGGAGCTCACCGAGCTCACCGGCTACTTCGCCGACACCCCGTTCCGGGTGTTCCAGGCGCCCTACGTAGGGGCGGTCGTGATGCCCGGCGGCGCGAGTCAGGCTCGCCGGCAGCTGGATGCCTGGCAGGAGTGGGCCAAGCAGCGTGGTGCCAAGGGCTTGGCCTACGTGCTGGTCGGCACCGGCGGGGAGCTGTCCGGCCCGGTGGCCCGCAACCTCGCCGAGCACGAGCGCGACGGCCTGGCCAAGGCGGTCGGCGCCAACCCTGGCGACTGCGTGTTCTTCGCCGCCGATGATCCGGCCGACGCGCGCGCCCTGTTGGGTGCGGCCCGGGTGGAGATCGGCCGGCGATGTGGGCTGATCGACGAGTCGGCGTGGTCGTTCGGCTGGGTGGTCGATGCGCCGATGTTCGAGCTCGCCGACCGGTCCGCCGACGTCGCCGCCGGGCACAGCCGTTGGACGGCGGTGCACCACCCGTTCACCGCACCCGCCCCGCAGTGGCGCGACCGCTTCGAGGAGGACCCGGGCGCTGCGCTGGCCCACGCCTACGACATCGTCTGCAACGGCAATGAGATCGGCGGCGGCTCGATCCGGATCCACCAGCCCGACGTGCAGCAGCGGGTGTTCCGGGTACTCGGGATCTCCGACGCGGAGGCGGCCGAGAAGTTCGGGTTCCTGCTGGAAGCCTTCCGCTACGGCGCCCCGCCGCACGGGGGGATCGCCTTGGGCTGGGACCGGATCTGCATGCTGCTCGCCGGGGCGGACTCGCTGCGCGAGGTGATCGCCTTCCCGAAGTCCGGTGGCGGGCTCGACCCGCTCACCGGCGCGCCGGCTCCGATCACCCGCGAGCAGCGCACCGAGGCCGGGGTGGACGCGAAGCCCGCCGCGAGGGGGTAGCGGGTGCTGCACCTGCGCGTCACCTGCCCGGCAGAGGCCACGGACGCGGTGCTCGACAGGTTGCGCGCCGACTCCGGCACCGTCCACCTCACCGTCGTGCGGGGCGCCGTGGTCGAGCCACCCGGAGATCTGGTCGAGGCTGATGTGGCCCGGGAGGCCACCGACAGCGTGTTGGCTGACCTGTGCGCACTCGGTATCGACCACACCGGCGGGATCACTGTCGAACCGCTGGACACCGTGCTCTCCGACGCGGCCGACGCCGCGGAGCAGGCCGCGCCGGGGGACCCGGCCGACGCGGTGGTGTGGGACGAGCTCATCGCGCGGACCGGGGACGACTCCCGGATGACTGCCACCTTCCTGGCCTTCCTCACCTTGGCCTGCCTGCTCGCGGTGGTCGGGGTGGTCACCAACTCCCCGGTCACGGTGGTGGGCGCGATGGTCGTCGGTCCGGAGTTCGCGCCGCTGGCGGCGATCGCGGTCGGGTTGGTGCTGCGCCGTGCGGATCTGGTGCGCCGGGCAGCGCTGGCGTTGGGAGTGGGCTTCCCGCTGGCCATGCTCGTCGCCGCAGCGGGCGCGCTGCTCGGCGAATGGACCGGGCTGATCTCGGCGGTCCTGCGGGACACTGACCAGGTCGATTTCATCTACGACGTCGGGGCCTTCTCCTTCATCGTCGCTCTGCTGGCCGGGGCCGCGGGGATGCTCTCCCTGACTTCGGCGAAGTCAGCTGCGCTGGTCGGGGTGTTCATCTCGGTCACCACCGTTCCCGCGGCGGGGTTCGCGGTGGTGGCGGCCACCCTCGGGGAATGGCGGACAGCTGGGCTGTCCACGTTGCAGCTGCTGGTGAACCTGGGTGGCATCGTGTTCGCCGGGGTGCTCGTCCTGCTGCTGCGCACCCGCCGGGACAGCCGCTACCTGGACCGGCCGCTGTCCCAGGGCTGACCTGCTCGGGCGAGCCGGTACCGTCTCGGTGTGTCCGGTGAGCTCGACGAGGGACTGTTCGCGGTGCAGGCGCAGGACCGCGCCGAGCAGCGGCTGTCAGTGTCGGCGCCGCTGGCGGTCCGGATGCGGCCGGCCGCGCTCGAGGAGGTCGTCGGGCAGGAGCACCTGCTGGCGCCGGGTAGCCCGCTGCGCCGGCTGATCGAGGGCGGTGCCGCGGCGTCGGTGATCCTCTACGGCCCACCGGGGACCGGGAAGACCACCCTGGCCCGGCTGGTCTCGCAGGCCACCGGCCGGCGGTTCGAGGCGCTGTCGGCGCTGTCGGCCGGGGTCAAAGAGGTCCGTGCGGTGATCGACGCCGCGCGCCGGCGGCTGGGCCGCGAGGGCGGTGACGCCACCGTGCTGTTCATCGACGAGGTGCACCGGTTCTCCCGTACCCAGCAGGATGCGCTGCTCGGCGCCGTCGAGGACCGGATCCTCCTGCTGGTCGCCGCGACCACCGAGAACCCGTTCTTCTCGGTGGTGTCGCCGTTGCTGTCCCGTTCGCTGGTGCTGCAACTGCACCCGTTGTCCGATGACGACGTGCGGACCCTGATCCAGCGGGCCCGGGCCGACCCGCGCGGGCTTGGCGGGGCGGTCACCCTGGAGCCGGCGGCCGAGGATCACCTGGTGCGCCTGGCCGCCGGGGACGCCCGGCGGGGGCTCACCGCGTTGGAGGCCGCTGCCGAGGCGGTGACCTCAATGGCGGGTTCGGCGGTGGATCTGGCCGCCGTCGAGGCCGTTGTGGACCGGGCCGCGGTGCGATACGACCGTGCCGGGGACCAGCACTACGACGTGATCAGTGCGTTCATCAAGGCGATCCGCGGGTCCGACGTGGACGCGGCGCTGCACTACCTGGCGCGGATGATCGAGGCCGGTGAGGACCCCCGCTTCATCGCCCGGCGGCTGGTGATCCACGCCAGCGAGGACGTCGGGATGGCCGATCCGACGGCATTGCAGACCGCGGTGGCCGCCGCGCACGCCGTGCAGCTCATCGGGATGCCCGAGGCGCGGCTGGCACTGGCCCAGGCCACTGTGCACCTGGCCACCGCGCCGAAATCCAATGCGGTGATCACCGCGATCGACGCTGCTGCGGCCGACGTCCGGGCCGGCGCCACCGGGTCAGTCCCGGCGCACCTGCGTGACGGGCACTACGCGGGCTCGGCGCGGTTGGGTCACGCGCAGGGCTACCGCTACCCGCATGACGTGCCCGAAGGCGTGCTGACCCAGCAGTACCCCCCCGACGCCCTGGTCGACCGTGACTACTACCGGCCCACCGCCCACGGCGCCGAACGCGCCCTGGCCGACCGGTTGCCGCGGCTGCGCCGCATCATCCGCGGCCAGCGAGCTGAAGTTGATAAACAGCTCAACCGGCCGTGAGATCCAGTCAGCTTTCGGGCTGCTGAGGCCGACCGGCCAACTTCCGACCTGCACCGTTTTGGCTGACTCCGTTTCCGGTAGCGGACTCGTGACGGGCCTTCTCCAGCGCTTTCGTCTGCTCTACAGGATCTGGTCGCAGCAAGGAGCCGGGCACTGGTGCACCGGCCGAGCCCAGCTGGTTCATCCGCTTGGGCACCGGCGCACCCTGGTACTCCAGCGGCACGGGATGTCCATGCTCGTCAACACCGCCAAGAGGCTGGTGCAGCTCGATGAACTCACCGTGCGGTAGACGCTTGATGATGCCGGTCTCGATCCCGTGCTCGAGGACTGCGCGGTCGGAGCGCTGCAGACCCAAGCAGATCCGGTAGGTGACGTAGTAGGACAGCGGTGGCAACAGCAAAAGCCCGATACGGCCAGCCCAGGTTGTCGCGTTCAGCGAGATATCGAAGATGTAGGCGATGACGTCATTGCCACCGGAAAGCAACAGCACGAACATGAATGAGATTGCCATCATCCCCAGCCCGGCCCGTACCGGAACGTCTCGCGGACGCTGTAGGAGGTTGTGAGTCGCGTTGTCCCCAGTCAGCTTGCGCTCGATGGCGGGGTACAACGCCGCGAGGCTGAACATGATGATCGGAAGCACCATGGTGGGCCAGAAGGACGCAGGAAGGAGGTAATCGCCCAGGTAGATCTCCCAAGCAGGCCACAGCCGGGTCGAGCCGTCGAGCCAGCCGACGTACCAGTCGGGCTGGGAGGCTGCCGAGACCTGAGCGGGATTGTACGGACCGAAGTTCCACACCGGGTTGATCTGGAACAACCCAGCCATGATACAGATCACACCGATGTTCACCATGGCGAAGCCGCTGGCCTTGACCGCGAAGACCGGCAGGATCCGCACCCCGACCACATTGCGCTCGGTTCGACCGGGGCCGGGAAACTGGGTGTGCTTCTGGTACCAGACCAGCCCGAGGTGCACCGCGATCAGCGCGAACAGGATACCCGGGATGATCAGCACATGGACGATGAAGAACCGGGGAATGATCAATTCTCCGGGGAACTCGCCGCCGAAGGCCGCCCAGTGCAGCCAGGTGCCGATTACCGGTGGAGACATGGTGATCGCCGAGATGATCCGGAGTCCGGTTCCCGAGAGCAGGTCGTCGGGCAGTGAGTAGCCGGTCAGGCCCTCGAACCCGGCCAGGAAGGCGATGATGATGCCGATCATCCAGTTCGTCTCCCGCGGTTTGCGGAAGGCGCCCGTGAAGAAGGTGCGGAACATGTGTGCGACGAGAGACGCGACGAACAGCAGCGCTGCCCAGTGGTGCACCTGCCGGATGAACAGGCCACCACGGACGTCGAAGGAAAGTTCCAGGGTCGACTCGTAGGCCCGAGACATCTCGATTCCGCGGAGGTTCTGGTAGACGCCGTCGTAGGTGACCTCCGTCATAGAGGGGTCGAAGAACAGCGTCAGGTACGTTCCGGACAGCAAGAGCACGATGAAGGTGTTCAGTGCGATCTCACCGAGCATGAACGACCAGTGCGTCGGAAATACCTTGTTGATCTGCCGGCGCATCCCGGCAGCCAGGTGAAACCGCTGGTCGAGCTCGTCGGCTGTCTTACCGGCCCTAGCAGCCAGACCCGACGACTTGCGCTGCGTCGTCATGGCACTCATGATTTCCGCTCCCAGAACGCCGGCCCTACGGGCTCGATGAAGTCACCGCTAGCATAGAAGTATCCCTCATCGTTGACATCGATGCGCAGCTGAGGCAACGCTCTGGTGGCCGGACCGAAGATCGGCTTGGCGTACTCCAGCATGTCGAACTGCGACTGGTGGCACGGGCACAGCAACCGGGCGGTCTGAGCCTCATACAGCGAAGCGGGGCAGCCCAGGTGAGTGCAGATCTTCGAGTAGGCATAGAAGTCCCCGTAGTGGAAGTCGACCTGGCCGCTGCGCTGAATCACCTGTGCCGCCTGGTCCGGGCGCAACCGGATGAGCATCACGGGGCTGTCGGAGGCCCGAAGCGCCTTGTGCGCCTCCTCCGCCGACCACGATCGCTTGTACGGGAAGACCGTCGCGATGCTGCCGGGGGCGAGATCCTCGGGTCGGGCCAGGGTGAGCTGCTCGGCGTCATAGCGCAGAAAAACCGGCTCGCCTTCGTCCGAGCGCCACGGCGTGACCCACAGTGCGGCCCGGTCACCGCCCTGCCAGGGATTGCGCACCAGGCCACCCAAGGCGAGGACCCCGACCCCGACCCCGACAACGCCGGCGCCGGCTCCGGCCGCTCGCTTGATCAGCGACCTTCGCCCGATATGGCTGCGGGCGGCGCTGTCGGTCAGGATCGCCGTCGTGGTCACCCGGTCCACTTCCGCGGAAGCGCCCGTGTGGCGTTGCTGCACCGCGGTCTCGTGCGGCAGCAGACCCTTGGCGTAGGTGATCGTCCCGGCACCGATGGCGTACACCGACAGCCCGAGCAAGACCCCGATGATGGGTGTGTAGAGCTGGTAGAGCAGGTGCCGGCTGCCAGGGCTGCCGGGCGGGGCGTACTCCCAGGGCCAGAACAGATAGGCCGCCAAAAAACCCAGACCCGCCAATGCCGCGATGAAGAACCATCCCGCGACCTTGCGCTCGGCGCGCTTCTCGGCCCGGGTGCCCGGTACCGGAAACGGATCCCCCTGGTGCACGATGGTCACGCCATCGGCAGCCAAACCCTGCTTGACCAGTTCCTCACGGCTCAAGGTGGACAGGTCGACGTCATTCGTGGGACGTCGCGGTCCGGTCGATGGCCCACTGTGAGCGCTCATGCCTTAACTCCGACCCACAACGTGACGGCGACCAACGCGGAGATCCCGATGATCCAGGCGATCAGACCTTCGGAGATCGGCCCGTAGCCACCGAGAGCGTAACCACCCGGGTTGTTACGCTCCTCCGAGACCGACTCGAGATAGGCGATGATGTCGAGTTTTTCCTCCGGGGTGAGCTGACGATCAGAGAACTTCGGCATGCTCTGTGGCCCGGTCGTCATCGCGGTGTAGATCTGCTGGGGATTGGCGTCCTTGATCGCGGGAGCGAACTTGCCGGAGGAGAGTGCGATACCGCGTCCGGTGAACTGGTGGCATGACGCGCAATTGAGCCGGAATATCTCGCCTCCACGAGCCGGGTCACCTCCGGCGAGACTACTCGTCGGAACTGTCGGACCACCGCCGTTGGCCTGTACGAATGCGCCCAACGCATCGATCTCCGCCGGGCTGAACCTGACCGGCTTCTCGGCTATCTGCGCCTCCTGCCGAACCGCGGGCATCCTCCCGGTGGAGACCTGGAAGTACACTGCGGCCTCCCCGGTACCGATCAGGCTGGGCCCACGGTCGGGGACTCCTTGCAGGTTAGCGCCGTGACAGCTGATACAGGCGTTGTTGTAGAGCTGCTCGCCCTGGCGTACCAACGACGGATCTTCCTGGGCATGGGCGATCTGTGGCTGTGGGGCTAGCACGGTGTACAAGCCACCGGCGGACAGCAGTGCCACAGCGAGTGCCAGAAATCCCGATACCCGACGACGAAATCGGCTGCGCCCCCTCTGTGGCGGCCGCCCCGACCGAGCGGTACTCGATTCCTCTGGGCTCGAGCTTGCGCTGGAACTCGGTCGGCCATCGGGTTTTGCAGTGGCCATCGGTCTCGGCTACCCCTTGCTGTCTTGTCCGGTTCGGAGCTTTGAGCTTTAAATTCTTTCCGCTAAGATCTCAGGGCAAGAAATAAATAGTGGCAAACAGGCCGATCCAGACGACGTCGACGAAATGCCAGTAATAGGAAACGACGATCGCCGCGGTGGCTTGCGCTGGAGTGAACTTGCTCAGCTTGGTCCGAACGATCAGGAAGATGAAAGCGATTAAACCGCCAGTCACGTGCAGGCCATGGAACCCGGTGGTGAGATAGAAAACGGTACCGTAGGCCCCTGACGGGATCGTGACACCCTCATGAACGAGATTTCGGTACTCGTTAGCCTGGCCGAGCACGAACAACGTTCCCATGATCAGTGTTATCGTATACCAGAGTCGCAACCCGAATACATCGCCCTGCTCGGCCTTGAACACGCCCCATTGGCAGGTGAAAGATGACGACACCAAAATTATCGTGACCACCAGCGCGTAAGGAATGTTGAGGTGGATCGGCTCGCCGGTGGACTCGAGAATCGGTGGCCATGGGCCGTCGTTCTGGCCCTTCACTGTGAAGTACATTGCGAACAGACCAGCGAAGAACATCAGCTCGCTGGACAGCCATACGATAGTGCCGACGCTGACCATGTTGGGCCGGTTCAGCGAGTGCACCCGTTGACTGATCGAAGGTGCTGCCAGGCTGGACGAGGGGGTCACACCCAGCATTATGGCCAAGGGCGTCTGCCTCGACCGGGCCGGGGTTGGTGATGACCGTCACCAGTGACGGTCCCGGACCGCTGGATACTCGCAGCGGTGGTGCACAGCGCCGCTAGCAGCGGACTGTACGGACGCACGCGGTCGGCCGCACAGTCATCCGAGACCATCCCGTACCGCCGGCTGGTTATCCGGATATCATCCACAGCACCACCCCGTGGGGATCCGCCCCGGACACCTCAAAGCTTTCGGCCCACGACACCGAGGATCGCGACCATCAGATGAACGTTGCCAGCGACGCCACCACTGTCCTGGTCTTCAGCCATCGACCGGAGGTGCGTGCGGCCATCATCAATGCGGTCGGTCGCCGTCCTGCGGCGGATGTCGGTCGGCTGGACTACGTCGAGGCTGCGACGATCGCCGAGGTGCTTGCCGAAGTCGATGCAGGAGCCGTGAACCTGGCAATTCTTGACGGCGAGGCTCAGCCCACCGGGGGCATGGGGCTGTCCCGGCAGCTCAAGAACGAGATTGCCCAGTGCCCACCGGTGATCCTCTCGGTGCAACGCAGGGACGATCGCTGGTTGGCCGTCTGGTCGCAAGCCGACGCGGTGATCGTGCACCCGTTGGATCCGTTGATCGCTGCCGAGACCGTGGCCGAGGTGCTTCGCTTGCACCGGCTGCCGGTGACGAACGGCTGAGGCCGCAAAGCTCATGATCACGTCGGCTGGTGCTCGCAGCTGGCCGTCCCTGCTCAATCAGTTGATCTCCGGGGCAGACCTGGATGCCGATGACACGGCATGGGCCATGGGCCACATCATGTCGGGCTCGGCCATGCCCGCGCAGATGGCAGCATTCTTGGTGGCGCTGCGCATCAAGGGGGAGACCCCGGCGGAGATTTCCGGGCTTGCCGGCGGCATGCTGGCACACGCCCGTCGGGTGCACGTCCAAGCGCGAGCAGTCGATGTGGTCGGTACCGGGGGCGACCATGCGCACACCGTCAACATCTCCACGATGACCGCGCTGGTGGTTGCCGCAGCCGGCGCGCCAGTCGTCAAGCACGGCAACCGCGCAGCGTCGTCGCAGTGCGGCACAGCCGACGTGCTCGAGGAACTCGGGGTGGTCATCGACCTCGGCCCGGAGCAGGTGCAACGGTGTGTGTCCGAGGTGGGAATCGGGTTCTGCTTCGCACCGGTTCATCACCCGGCGATGCGACACGCGGCTGGAATACGACGTGAGATCGGCGTGCCTACGGCATTCAACTTCCTCGGCCCGCTGACCAATCCGGCCCAGCCGGCCGCCGCGCTAGTGGGCTGTGCAGATCTACGGATGGCCCCGGTGATGGCCCAGGTGCTTGCCGAACGGGGTGTCAGCGCGCTGCTGGTCCGCGGTGATGACGGGCTCGACGAGATCACCACCACGACAACCACCTCGGTGTGGGTGATCGACGGCGGTGTGGTGCGGCGGGAGCAGCTGGATCCAGAGGTGCTGAACGTCCCAGTGGCCCGTCGGGAAGACCTGCGTGGTGGGGACGCGACGACCAATGCCGACGTGGTGCGTCGTCTGCTCGCCGGCGACCCTGGTCCGGTGCGAGATGCGGTACTGCTCAACTCGGCTGCGGCGCTTGCCGCCCACCGCGGCCTCACCGGTGATCTCGTCGCCGACCTCATGAGCACCGCGCAGCGCGCCGCCGAGGCGATCGACTCCGGCGCCGCGGCCGCGCTGTTGAAACGCTGGGCAAGGCTTACTACGCAGCTGTCCGTGGCCGCACCTCCGCGCTAGCCACCAACGCTGTGGGCAGGTGGACAGTTACCCCTTTCAGGTGAAGATCCGTGTCTACGCATCGCTGCGGCCGTTGCAACGATCGCGGGGTGATCTATCGCGGGCGCAGAACATCGACTTTCGAGAACAGGAGACAGCCGGGGTGGTTTCCCATCTTGTGAGCCGCACTGTGCGCGGTGTGTTTGCGGGCGTTCTGGTCGCTGCTGTTGCGTTGAGCGTATCGGCTGCTCCTGCGGTGGCGGATCCAGTACCAGCACCAGCGCCGGATCCGGCTAAGACCGCTGCTGAGGTTCGAGAGTTGAGCCGCCAGGCCGAGGTGATCACCGAGCAGTGGCACCTGGCCACGGACCGGCTCCTTGCTCGCCGGGCCGATGCCGACCGTGCCCGAAGCGATGCAGCAGCGGCGACGGCGATTGCTGATCAGGCTCGTTCAGCTCAGCGTGACTTCCGTTCCCAGGTCGACCTGCTGACCAGCGCCACCTTCCAGGGTGTCCGGATCAGCAGCCTGACTGCGATGTTGATCAGCGATTCTCCCCAGCAGTTCATGGACCAGATGTCTGCGCTGGACGTGCTGGCGGTGAGCAACAGGGAAGCAATGGACAAGCTGTCGGCTGCGGTCGCTCGTACCGAACAGGCCGAGCTGGCCACCACCGACGCCGAGACCCGGGCCGCGGTCGCTGAATTGGACGCCCAGCGGATAGCCGGTGATGTCGATCGGGCCAGACTTGAGATGAGCCGTCAGATTGAACTGGTACAGGTTCGTCTGGGTAGGCTTACCGCTGACGAGTTTGCGCGCTATGCCTCAGAAGGATTCACTGATTTTCCGATCGACATCGCAGGCGATGGGCTCGGAGTCAGAGCTCTGCGGGTCGCGCTGACCAGGCAGGGAGCACCGTATATCTGGGGTGCCCAGGGTCCGGGAACCTTTGACTGCTCGGGTCTGGTCATGTGGGCTTACCGTCAAATCGGGGTGAGTCTACCGCGAGGCAGCTGGGACCAGGCCAAAGTGGGGACCGCGGTCTTCTCGGCACCACAGCCGGGAGACCTTATTGCCCTCTACTTCCCGGTGAGTCACATCGGTATGTATGTGGGGAATGGGCTTTACATCAACGCCCCGCAGAGTGGTGATGTGGTCAAGGTTGCCAGGGTCCCGTGGCGGGACGTCACGGCGATCCGTCGTATCGGCTGATGACACCGTTGAGCTCCGGGATCGCAGGGTCTTCGTGCTGGCCTTGGCCGGCTCGTCGTCCAGGGCGAGGTGGCACAGCCACGCGGTCAGAGTAACGGCCCGTGTCACCCCATTCGGCCCCGCATAGCTGCTCGATCCCGGCCAGGGTCCGCTCGTCGAGTGGCCAGCCGCTTGTCACGGCTCCCGAAATTGTCAGGGTGGCCTACTAGCGTCCGCCGTGAACAGATCACGAGCGAGACGGGAGCCCGACATGATCGTGGATTGCGACCGATGCGAGGTACGCGGCGACGCCTGCCAGGACTGCGTCATCACCCTGTTGCTGGGGACGCTACCAGGGGGCGTTGAGCTGGATGGTGCGGAACAACGAGCGCTGGACACCCTGGCCGAAGCCGGCATGGTGCCACGACTCCAGCTGGTGGATCATGGTGCAGGCCACAACGGGAGACAGGTCGGAGACGGGGTCCTGATGCACCGAGGAGCCGAGCGGTCTGTCACTGGCGGTGAGCGGTCTACACGCTGCGTGTGCTGATCGGTGGGACCGAAAGTTTTCCGAGGCGCAACGACGCCGACCGTGCCCAGCGGTCGTCTGGGCCTATTGCGGGTGCGCCGGTGGTGGACAGCACAGGTGACCTTTCGTAACCTGGCCGCGACCTTGCGGTAACTGCTTCCCGAACCGGGGGCAACGCAGGTCGCTGCCGAATCAGCTCTTCAGGAGCTGCACCGGGCCCACTGCTCGGGGTCAATCCGGGTCAGGAACCTGGCCGTTCAGGGCTTGGGCCCACACCCGGTCTGAACCCGTTTAGCCCGGTAGAGGCGGTCGAGGAAGGGAGATAGACGCGACGTGTCGTCGCACCGGCTGAAGTGCAGCACTCTGGCAGCGATCACCGCCGTGGCCATTACCGTTCCGGCGATCTTGACTTCTGTCCCAGCCATGGCCGACCCGGTGTCGCCGCCAGATTCCTCGACGGCGGCACAGCGACTCGCCGAGCTGAATCGGCAGGCTGAGGTGCTCACCGAGCGATGGCACTACGCGCGTGACCAGTTGAACACCCGTCGAGCCGAAGTGGAGCGGGCCCGGGCCGATGTCATCGCCGCTGCCGCCTCGGGCGAACTCGCCAAGGTGGTCGAGAGTCAGTACCGTGGGCAGATTGACCAGCTCACGAACGCATCCTTCCGGGGCGCACGACTTCATCAGCTGTCCGCCTTGCTGGTCAGTGACTCACCCGAGGAGTTCCTGGAGCAGCTATCGGCGCTGGACGTGCTGGCGGTGGACAGCAAGCAAGCCTTGGATCGGCTGATCGGAGCGGTCGCGCAGGCCCAGCAGGCCGAGAGAGCGGCCTCCGATGCGGCGGCCAGGGCGGGCCAAGCCGAACAGGATGCAGCCCACCTCGAAGGGGATCTGGCCCGCTCGCGAGCTGAGATGGATCGCCAGATCCAGGTGGTCAAGCAGCAGCTTGCGGCGCTGAGCCGCGAGGAGCGAGCCGCCTACACGTCCGGCGGAATCATCAACTTCCCGGTCAATCTGGTCGGCACCGGCACCGCGATCCAAGCAGCGCGTGCCGCGTTGAGCAGGCAGGGCTCGTCGTACGTCTGGGGCGGCGACGGCCCTGTCACGTTCGACTGCTCGGGGTTGGTGAAGTGGGCATTCGAGCAGGCTGGGGTGTTCGGTCTGCCGCACTCCTCCCAGGAACAAGCACGGATGGGTAGCAGCGTCAGCCGGCCGCAGCTCAGGATAGGTGACCTCATCGCGCTGTACTCTCCGATCAGTCACATCGGCATCTACGTCGGTGACGGGTTCTACGTGAATGCACCGCAGCCCGGCGACGTGGTGAAGGTCGTCCCGGTGCCCTGGAACCAGGTCACCGCGATGAGCCGGGTCGGCTGAACACACCTGGATCGGCGCGAGATGGTCTTGGCTACCCTGCTGAGGTGCCAAGAATCCTGCTGGTGAGTAATGACTTTCCGCCCCGAGCCGGCGGCATTCAGGCATATCTGCATAAGCTGACGACGGCGCTGCCTGCCGGTGAGGTCGCCGTCTACGCACCGGACTGGCCCGGGGCGGCGGCTTTCGATGCCCAGCTACCCTTCCCCGTCGTCCGGCATCCCGGAACTCTCATGCTTCCCACCCCAGCGGTACTGCGGCGGACCGTGAGCCTGCTGCGTGACCTGCGCTGTGAGACCGCCTGGTTCGGCGCTGCCGCCCCGCTGGCACTGCTGGGGCCGGCGTTGCGCTGTGCAGGAGCACGGCGGGTGGTGGCCAGCAGCCACGGGCATGAGGTGGGCTGGTCGATGCTACCCCTCAGTCGGATGGCGTTGCGCCGGATCGGAACGGATGCCGATGTGGTCACCACGGTGAGCCGGTACACCCGCCGCCGGATCGCCGCTGCGTTCGGTCCACAGGCCGCGCTGGAACTACTTCCGCCGGGTGTGGACTGCGCGGAGTTTCATCCGGATCCCGTCACCCGGACGGAGATCCGGCGGCGTCATCGACTGGGAGAGGCGCCGGTGGTGCTGTGCGTGTCCCGGCTGGTGGCTCGCAAGGGGCAGGACATGCTGGTGAAGGCGTTGCCGGCGATCCGGCGCCGGGTACCAGGGTCCGTGCTGCTGCTGGTCGGGGATGGGCCCCATCGGGCGGCGGTGCACCGGCTGGCCGAGTCGTGTGGCGTCGCCGATGCCGTGGTGTGCACGGGGCCGGTGCCGTGGTCTGAGCTGCCCGCGTACTACGCGGCGGGCGACGTCTTCGCGATGCCGTGCCGGACCCGTGGCCGTGGGTTGGACGTCGAGGGTCTCGGTCTGGTGTACCTCGAAGCCGCGGCGACCGGCCTGCCGGTTGTCGCGGGTGATGCCGGCGGGGCTCGGGAGACCGTCCGCGCCGGGGACACCGGTGAGCTGGTGGACGGCCGTGACGTGGCGGCAGTGGCCCGGACCGTCGGGGCGCTGCTTGCCGATCCTGATCGAGCGGCAGCGATGGGTCGGCGCGGGCGACGCTGGATGCTCCAGGAATGGAGCTGGGCCTGCCGTGCGCAGCGGCTCAGCGACTGGCTGCTACGCAGCTCGTGAGTGGCAAACAGGGTTATAACCCTGTTTGCCACTCACGAGTAGAGGGCGTCGATGTCGGCGGCGAATTCCTGGGCCACCACGGCACGCTTGAGCTTGAGTGTCGGGGTGAGCTGACCACCGTCTTCGGTGAAGTCCACCGGCAGGATCCGGAACTTCCGGATCGTCTCCGCCTTGGAGACGGTCTTGTTGGCATCGTCAATGGCGCCCTGCACCTCGGCGCGCAGGTCCGCATCGTCGATCAGATCGGCGGCGGAGACCCCAGCCGACTTGCCGTGCTCGGCACCCCAGACCGCCAAGGTATCAGCGTCAACGGTGATCAGAGCGGCGACGAAGGGCTGCTTGTCGCCCACCACCATGCACTGGCTGATCAGTCGGTGGGCGCGGATCCGATCCTCCAGCCCGGTCGGGGAGACGTTCTTGCCGCCCGCTGTGACGATGATCTCCCTCTTGCGGCCGGTGATCCGGAGGAATCCGTCGGCGTCCAGCTCGCCGAGATCACCGGTGTGTAACCAGCCACCGACGACGGCCTCGGCGGTGGCCTGCTCGTTGTGCCAGTACCGGCGCAGCACGCCGGGACTCTTGATCAGCACCTCACCGTCGTCATCGATCTTGATCGTCACGCCCGGCAGCGGTCGCCCCACAGTGCCGATCTTGACGTTCTTCTCGGTGTTCACCGTGGCGGGTGCGCTGGTCTCGGTCAGCCCGTAGCCTTCCAACACCTGAACACCGATACCGCGGAAGAAATGGCCGAGGCGTTCGCCCAGCGGGGCGCCACCGGACAGCGCCGCCACACACCGACCGCCGAGCACCGACCGCAACTTGGCGTAGACCAACTGGTCGAACAGTGCGTGCTTGGCCCGCAGGATCGGTCCGGCCCCGCCAGTGTCCTGGGCGCGGCTCCACTCGACTGCGGTTGTGTCGGCAATATCGAAGATGAAGCCTTTGCCGTCGGCATACGCTTTCTGCTTCGCCGAGTTGTACACCTTCTCGAACACTCGAGGCACCGCCAGCACGAATGTGGGGCGGAACTCGGTCAGCTCGGCGACCAGGTCCTGCACATTCGCGGTGTGTCCGAGCGTGATCCGTTCGTACACACAACAGCATTGCAGGATCCGGGCGAGCACGTGTGCCAGCGGAAGAAACAGCAAGACCGAGTTGGTGGCCTGCATCAGGCTGGGAAACTCGGCAACTGCCGCCCGGGTCACGGCCAGTAGGTTGCGATGGGTGATCTCGCACCCCTTGGGCTGCCCGGTGGTCCCCGAGGTGTAGATCAGTGTGGCCAGGTCCTCAGCACCCACCGCGGACGCGCGCTCCCGCACCGTGTCATCGCTCATCTCAGCACCCAGTGCGGTGACTTCGTCGATCGCCGCGCCGGTCGCTGACGGCTCGATCTGCCAGACCGTGACCGGCTCACCCAGCCGGTTGGTCAGAGCCTGGACCACCTCGCGGTGCAGGGAAGTCTCAACGAAGATCGCCTTGGCGCCGGAATCCGACACAATCCACTCCACCTGCTCGGGAGCGGACGTCTCATAGATCGGTACCGTCGATGCGCCGGTGGCCCAGATCGCGTAATCCAGCAGGGTCCACTCATAGCGGGTCTTCGATAAGAGCGCGATCCGATCCCCGTGTTTGATTCCCGAGGCGATGAGACCCTTGGCCACCGAGGTGACCTGTCTCGCGAATTCTGCCGCTGTGACGTCGATCCAACCGCCGTCAACCCGGCGGCGAAAGCTGATGCTGCCGGCGAACCGCTCGGCGTTGGCCCACACTGCATCGGTAAGATTTTCCTCGTCGGCCACCGTGGTGGTGGCTGGAACTGTGAACTCCCGCACGGGTACCTCCGCAGCTTGGGCTGCTCCGTTGCCGCTTGGCCGAGCCGTCGGTCGACCCGGTCCGAGTATCGAAAGTATCGCGATCAGCGTTTCGTCCGACAGTCCGGTGTTGCCTCGATCAACGGGTGCCCCGATCAACGGCGGGTAGTCTGACTGCCGTGCGCGTCCATGTGGTGTCCGACGTGCATGGCAACGCAGACGCTCTGGCCAGGGCGGGTGTGGGAGCCGACGCGTTGCTGGTGCTCGGTGATCTGATCGACTTCGTGAACTACCACGACCACTCCGCCGGGATCCTGGGCGCGGTGTTCGGGCCTGCTGCGGTCGGCCGGTTCGCGCAGCTACGGTCCGGTGGGGCACCCGGTGCGGCATCGGCATTCATGCGTGAGTTGTGGGCGGGTCTGCCCGACGCTCGTGAGCTGGTGCGCGCTGCCGTCATCGAGCAGTACGAACGGCTGTTCGCCGCGCTGACCACCCCGACTTACGCCACCCCGGGCAACGTGGACTCTCCCGAGCTGTGGCCGCTTTTCGCGCGCGCCGGCGTGCACGTCCTGGACGGGCAGACCACCGAGATCGGCGGCTTGCGCTGTGGTTTCGTCGGCGGTGGACTGCTCCCGGACGGGGTCCACCACCGGCGCGCCACGGTGTTTCACTCTCACCTGCGCACGTCCCAGCAGTACGCTGCGGCCGTCGCGGCACTGGGTCGGGTGGACGTGCTGTGCAGCCATATCCCACCAGCGGTGCCCGAACTGGTCTACGACGTGCTGGCCCGCCGGCCCGAGGTCGGCTCCGAGCAGCTGCTCGCGGTGATCCACCGGGACCGGCCACGCGTCGCGTTGTTCGGGCATGTGCACCAGCCGCTGGCCCGGCGGGTTCGAGTGGGACGAACCGAATGCGTCAACGTCGGGCACTTCCAGCGGACCGGTATCCCGCATGTGCTGAGGTGGTGACCGCATCCCGGCGAGCAGGTGCCGGGTAGCCTGCCCGGCATGGCCGACCAGTCAACCCAGTCCATTGTGATCAATGCCGACCCTGAGGCGATCATGGACGTGATCGCCGACTTCGCCGCCTACCCGCAATGGGCAGTGGCGGTGAAAAAGGCCGAGGTGATCGTGCCAGGTGTGGGTGATCGCGCCGTGCGAGTACGTTTCCTGCTGGACGCCGGCATCGTCAAAGACGAATATGTGCTCGATTATCTCTGGTCTGCGGACGGTCTGCGGGTGAGCTGGAAACTGGTCAAGGGTCAGATGCAGAAGGCCCAGCATGGCTCCTACGTGCTGGAACCCGGCCGCGGTGGTACCAAGGTGACGTACAGCCTGACTGTTGACCTGGCGATACCCATGATTGGAATCATCAAGCGCAAGGCCGAGCGGGTGATCATGGACACCGCGCTCAAGGAACTCAAGCGCCACGTGGAGCGTTGAGGGCCTGGACCTGGCGACGTGGGTGGGTTAAAGCCGGGCACCATCGTCCCAGCCCTCCGAGGGCGGGCCGGAGCGCAGACCCAGCACCAGCCAGCCGATCCCGGCGGTCAGCGCGAGCAGGCCCAGCGGGGTCGCCAGGCCCGAGTTCAGGCCCAGCAGGCTGGGTGCTAACAGCAGCAGCACCCCGGCCGCGAGTAGCGCCACACCGCCCATTGTCCGCGGCCGGGGTGCTGGCAGCGGTGGTGGCTCGGGAGGCTCGAAATGATCCGTATCAGTGGGCCGGCGAGATATGCCCGGCGGCCCCTCGCGGGCCGGCTCCTCGGAATCGGGGAAAGTCACTGCGATACCGCTCTCGGGCTCGGACGAGGATCGCTGCCGGGATGACGGTACCGGACTGACGAGTGACGTGCTCGTAGGACTGAACCAGGTGCGCTGGATCTGCGTACCACCAGGTAGGCGCGGGCCGTTGTGCCCCCATACCGTGCTCCGTAGGCTGGCTGATGCTGCGGCCCGGGCGGGCGAGGAAGGGATCGGTAGGCGGTGTTCTACTGGCTGCTCAAGCACGTGCTGATCGGGCCTGTGATGCGCCTGACCTGCCATCCGCAGGTCTATGGCGCTGAGCACCTCCCCCGGCGCGGCGGCGCCATTCTGGCCAGCAACCACCTCGCGGTGGCCGACTCGTTCTTCCTGCCCCTGGTGGTCCGCCGCCGCGTGACGTTCTTGGCCAAGCGGGAGTATTTCACCACGCCGGGGCTGCGGGGGTGGCTCAAGCGGCAGTTCTTCAGCGCCGCCGGCCAGGTTCCGATCGATCGGTCCAGCGCTTCGGCTGCCCAGGCCGCGTTGGACACCGGGGTGCGCTTGTTGGCTGCGGGCAACCTGCTCGGCATCTACCCGGAAGGCACCCGCTCCCCAGACGGAAAATTGTACAAAGGCAAGACCGGCGTCGCCCGGATGGCGCTGCAGGCAGGTGTCCCGGTGATCCCGGTCGCCATGGTGGGCACCGACAAGGTCAGCCCGATGGGCACCAAGATGTGGCGACCGCATCGGGTTGAGGTGCGCATCGGCGCACCGCTGGACTTCTCCCGGTACGCGGGTCTGGCCGGTGATCGGTTCGTCGAGCGGTCGATGGTCGACGAGATCATGTACGTATTGCTGGATCTCTCCGGTCAGGAGTACGTGGACCGCTACGCGTCGTCGGTCAAGCAGGATCAGGCACCACCAGCACCACGGTTGGCTCTCAAGGCGTCCTGACCAGATTCTGGTCGGGGCCACAAGCCTGATCGGGACTGCGTAGGCTGGCCGGTTGTGCGGTTCTTCTATGATTGCGAGTTCATCGAGGATGGGGTCACGATTGAGCTGATCTCCATCGGAGTGGTGGACGAGCAGGGCCGGGAATACTACGCGGTATCCACCGAGTTCGATCCCGAGCGGGCTGGTGAGTGGGTCCGATTGCACGTGTTGCCCAAGCTGCCGTCGCCGTCGGACCGGGCGTGGCGCAGCCGGGCGGCCATCCGCGACACACTGTTGCAGTTTCTCACTGCATCCGGTGAGCGCGTGGAGCTGTGGGCCTGGTTGGCCGCCTACGATCACGTCGCCCTCGTCCAGCTGTGGGGACCGATGCCGGCGCTACCCCGAGCACTACCCCGGTTCACCCGGGATCTGCGGCAACGCTGGGAGGACTCCGGCAAGCCGGCCCTGCCCCCGCCACCCAGTGATGCGCACGACGCGGTGGCCGACGCCCGGCACAACTTGATCAAGTGGCGGGTGATCGAGGAGCACCGCTACGCGCGGCTTGGCCGCCCCCGCTAACCTGCCGCTTTGCGACACCGATCCCAGTCGTGCCACGCTCACGCCGTCAAGCAGGGACGAATGGAGAGGCAGAATCGAGATGCGTATCGGCGTGCTCACGGGGGGTGGGGACTGCCCCGGACTCAATGCGGTGATCCGGGCGGTGGTTCGTAAAGGCATCGAAGTGTACGGGCACCAGATAGTCGGATTCCGCGACGGCTGGCGCGGCCCGATGGAGGGGCTGGTCCAGCCGCTCGGCTTGGCCGACGTGGAGCACATCCTGCCCCTCGGCGGCACTATTCTGCGTACCTCGCGCACCAACCCCTACCGCAACGGGGGCGCGGAGCAGGTCAAGCAGACCCTGGCCGAGCACGGCGTGGACGCTCTGATCGCGATCGGCGGTGAGGACACTCTCGGGGTGGCTCGCCGGCTGAGCGAGGACGGGGTTTTCGTGGTGGGCGTGCCGAAGACCATCGACAACGACCTGGGCGCCACCGACTACACCTTCGGGTTCGACACTGCGGTGCACATCGCGACCGAGGCGATCGACCGGCTGCGCACCACTGCGGAGTCACACCACCGGGCGGCGGTGGTGGAGGTGATGGGCCGTAACGCGGGCTGGATCGCGCTGCACTCCGGGATGGCCGGCGGGGCGAACGCCATCTTGATGCCCGAACAGCCGTTCTCCACCGACCGGGTATGCCAGTGGGTCATCCGATGTCTACAGCGCGACGACGCCGCGATCGTCGTGATCGCTGAGGGCGCAGTGCCCGAGGACGGTGCCGAGCTGCTCTCGGCCGCGGAGGTCGACGCCTTCGGCCACCAGCGCCTCGGTGGAGTCGGCATCTGGTTGGCCGACGAGATCGCCCGCCGGACCGGTGCCGAGTCCCGTGCTGTGGTGCTGGGGCACATCCAACGCGGCGGTACACCCAC
The DNA here is from genome assembly GCA_050700055.1 of Pseudonocardiaceae bacterium. GTDB lineage: Bacteria > Actinomycetota > Actinomycetes > Mycobacteriales > Pseudonocardiaceae. The sequence goes on along the minus strand of JBOHGE010000007.1, from coordinate 50,382 downwards.
CGCCTACGACCGGGTGCTGGCCACCCGGTTCGGCGTGCATGCCGTCGACGCGGTGCACGAGGGCGACAGTGGCGTGATGGTCGCGCTGCGCGGTACCGACATCATCCGGGTGAAGCTGGCCGAGGCCACCGCGGAAGTCAAGACGGTGCCGCTGCAGCGGCACGCAGAAGCCGAGGTCTTCTTCGGGTGACAGTCCCCGCTGGGCCGGCTCGGGGACTCACCCCATACGCTCAGGCATCGTGAACTGGACCGTGGATGTTCCGGTCGACGCTCTGCCTGAGCTGCCACCGCTGCCCGCCGATCTGCGGGCCAGGTTGGACGCTGCCCTGGCCCGACCCGCCGCGCAGCAACCGAGCTGGCCCGACCCCGAAGCGGTGCGCAGTATTCGCACCGTGCTGGAAAGCGTCCCGCCGATCACCGTGCCACCTGAGGTGGACCGGTTGCGGGATCAGCTCGCCGCGGTCGCCCGCGGGGAGGCTTTCCTGCTGCAGGGGGGGGACTGCGCCGAGACCTTCGTCGACAACACCGAGCCGCACCTGCGAGCCAACATCCGCACACTGCTGCAGATGGCCGTGGTGCTCACCTACGGGTCGAGCATGCCGGTGGTGAAGGTGGGGCGGGTGGCTGGTCAGTACGCCAAGCCGAGGTCCGCGCCGATCGATGCACTCGGCTTGGTGTCCTACCGCGGCGATATGATCAACTCGTTGGTCGCCACCCCCGAGGCGCGGGTGCATGATCCGTCGCGGCTGATCCGGGCCTATGCCAACGCTGCGGCGGCGATGAACCTGGTCCGGGCGTTGACCTCGGCCGGCATGGCGGACCTGCACAAGGTGCACGACTGGAACAAGGATTTCGTGCGTCGCTCGCCGGCCGGAGCCCGTTATGAGGCGCTGGCCGGCGAGATCGACCGAGGTCTGCGTTTCATGTCGGCGTGCGGTGTCAACGACTCATCACTGCACTCCACCGAGATCTACGCCAGTCATGAGGCGTTGGTGCTCGACTACGAGCGGGCCATGCTGCGCTTGGACCGTACCGCTGAGACACCCCAGCTCTACGACCTGTCCGCGCACTTCCTCTGGGTGGGGGAACGAACCCGCGCGCTGGACGGGGCGCATATCGCCTTCGCTGAGCTGGTGGCCAATCCCATCGGGGTCAAACTGGGTCCGACCACTACACCTGACCACGCTGTGGAGTACGTCGAGCGACTCGACCCCTATGGCGTTCCCGGCCGGCTCACCCTGATCTCCCGGATGGGGGCGCAGCTGGTCCGCGACGTGCTGCCGGAGATCGTGCAGAAGGTCACCGCAGCCGGGCATCAGGTGATCTGGCAGTGTGATCCGATGCACGGCAACACCATCGAGTCCTCCACCGGCTACAAGACCAGGCATTTCGACTCGGTGGTCGATGAGGTGCAGGGCTTCTTCGAGGTGCACCACGCGCTGGGTACCTACCCCGGTGGCATCCACGTGGAGCTCACCGGGGAGGACGTGACCGAGTGCCTCGGCGGCGCGCAGGACATCTGTGACGCCGACCTGTCCGGTCGCTACGAAACCGCGTGCGATCCGCGGCTGAACACCCAGCAGGCGCTGGAGCTGGCGTTCCTGGTCGCCGAGATGCTCCGCTCCTGAGTGGGTCGTCGAAGCTACAGCGTCGTCAGCTCGACGGTGGTACCGGAACGGACGATCTCACCGGCCTCGGGTGACTGCGAGATCACCCGATCCGACAAGCCTCCGAGCAGTGCAAAGCCGCCGAGCGATCGCCTGATCGTGCTGTTCAGCCCGGCCCGGGCCAGCACCGAGATGGCGTCAGCCTGACGCAGTCCCCGCACGTCGGGCACAGTGGCCGGGGCGACCCCCTTGCTGATCACCAGGGTCACCGGTGCTCCGACGGTGAGTACGGTGCCGGCAGCCGGTCGCGGCCCGATCACCGCGTCCCTCGGGACGGTGTCGTGAAACTCCACAGCGTCGGGTGCACGGCTCAGGTCCGCTTCGCGCAATGCGTCCTCGGCTGCTTGCGCTGTGCTGCCCACGGCGAGGTCGGGCACCGCCGGATGACCCAGGGAGATCACCACAGTGATGTCCGAGCCGCGAGCCGCGCGCTGGCCGGGGCCCGGATCACTGCCGACCACCGCCCCACCGGGCACGTCGTCGTGGTGGTCCTCGATGAGTCTGGGCTTGAGGTCGGCAGCGGCCAGAGTGGCCTCCACGGCACTGCGCTGCAGTCCCGTGAGGTCGGGCACTACGGTCCACCGTCCGCTACCCAGCCACCACGCGCCCACCCCGATTGCGGTCGCGAGCATCAGCACGACCACCATCCAGGCGATGAAGGCGCGCCGGTTGCGGGCCCGCTCGCGCAGGTAGGGATCGTGGTAGGGGAGTTGTGCACCGGCTCTGGCCAGCGCCCGGGTGGCCGGTGGTCCGTGCTCAGCGGTCATCGCGGGCGGGGCGCCCACGGCGGCCAGCGACCGCGCGGGGCTGGGCACGGGTACCCGAGCTCGACCGATCCCCAGGCCGGTGCCCACCCCCTGCACAGCGCGTAAGAACGCCGCCGCGTCCGGTGGGCGGGCCGCCGGGTCCCGGCGGGTGGCCCGCACCACCAGGTCGTCCAGCGGCGCGGGTACCTCAGCACCTGCCGTGCTCGGTGCCGGCATGTCGTCGTTGACGTGGCGATACGCCACCGACAGCGCGGTGTCCCCGGTGTATGGCGGGGCCCCGGTGAGCATCTCGAACAGCAGTACTCCGACGGCGTAGACGTCACTTCGGGTGTCGGCCGCCCCGGTTGCGACCTGCTCGGGGGAAAGATAGGCGACCGTGCCGAGAATGACATCGCCGGTGCTGCTGACCTCGGCGGCGGCGCGAACCAGCCCGAAGTCGGCCACTTTCACCACGCCACCGGGCCCGATCAGAACGTTCTCGGGCTTGATGTCGCGATGCACCAGTCCCTCCCGGTGCGCCGCAGCCAAAGCTGAGAGGACCAGCTCAGCCACCGTGAGGACCAGCGGTACCGGCAGCCTGCCCTGTTGGCGCAGTAGATCCCGCAGCGTTGCGCCGTCCACCAACTCCATCACCAGGAAGGCGTGCTCCCCGGTAGGAGAGGAGTCGAGTCCCTGGTCGTGAACCGCGACCACGCCGGGATGGGCCAGCCGCGCAGCAGCGCGGGCCTCCCGTTCGAAGCGCTGTAAGAACATCGGATCGGCGGCGAACCGGGGGGCCATCACCTTGATCGCGACCGGACGCTCCAGCCGGATGTCGGTGCCGCGGTAGACGGTCGACATGCCACCGCGGGCCAGCACAGGGCCGACCCGGTAGCGCCCGTCGAGCAGGGTGCCGACCAGGTTTCCGTCGCGGTCGGGCCCCTGTCGTTCCACAGTCTGAGGATCGTAGGGCTTGGCCCCGGCCGGCCAGGTTTCGGCGCTGCCCAGACGGCGGAAGGTCACCGGTTGGCGGGTATGGCAAGGTGACCACTGTGAGCGACATCCCAATCGCCCCGGACGTGCTCGCCCCCGAGGTGGTGGTGCTGCCGCTACCCGACGTGGCGCAACGGCTCGGGCTGCCGGTGACCCGGGTGCATCAGATGCTGCGTGACGGGCAGCTGCTGGGGGTGCGCCGCCACGGTGTGGTGGTGGTGCCCGCGGACTTCCTCAGCGATGCCGCGGTGGTCAAGGGACTGCCCGGCACGATCACCTTGCTGCGCGACGCCGGCTACTCTCCCGATGAGATCCTGCGCTGGCTGTTCACCGCGGAGGACTCGCTACCCGGCACCCCGATCGACGCCTTGCGGACCGACCGGGGTCGCGAGGTCAAGCGCCGCGCTCAAGCCATGGGCTTCTGATCGGCAGGCTCCGGCGGGTGGTTTGACGCCGGTTCCCCGCTCTGATCGGGCACGGTATCCTCACGATCACTTTCTCAGTGGTCTAACTGGGGACTGTTTGCTAGTGGGCAAAGAGAGGGCACTGATGTTCAGGAAGCTCGGAAAGCTCATCGCTCTTGCGGGGATCGCCCAGGCCGCGTGCCGGTATGCCAAGAACAACCCGGACAAGGTCAACACGATGGCCGACCAAGCGGGACGTTTCGTCAACGAGCGCACCAAGGGCAAGTACCACAGCCAGATCGACGGCGCGGTGCGCAAGGTCCAGGACGCCACCAATCGGGGTTCGCACTAGCCGGGGTTGTCCTCAGCCAGGGTGAAGCCGGCCCCGTCGAACCGATCCACCGTGGTGAACTGTTCGACGGGGTGGCGGCGGAGCGCGCGGATCGTTCGCACCGGGCGTCCCAGCGCGATCAGACCGGCGACCGCATAGCCGTCGGGAATTCCGATCAGGTCTCGCACGGCGGGTTCCTGCCTGACCAGCACGGAGGTCAGCACGCCGCCGAGACCTTCGTTGCGGGCGGCCAGCAGGATGTTGTGCCCGAACGGGTAGATCGACCCGCCGCCCACGATGCTCTGCCGACCCAGCCCATTGTCCACACAGGCGAGCGCACCGAGATCGGCGATCAGCAGCAGCAACACCGGGACGGTGTCCAGGGTGTCGGCGAACGTGTTGCGGACCGGCACCGTGCGAGCGGAGTCGAGATCGACCGCTGGACCGGTCCAGCGGCCGTGCTCGCGTGGCGCGAACGGCACCAGGCCTGCATCGACATGTGCCACGTACTCGCGCCAGCTGAGACGGTAAAGCTCCCGTACCCGGCGCCGGATCGCTGGGTCGCGCAGCACGACGACGTGCCAACCCTGCCGGTTACCTCCGCTGGGCGCGAACCGGGCGTGGTCGAGGATCCGGTGCAGTACCGCATCCGGCACGGCTTCGCCGGTGAACACCCGGGTCGCCGGTGTCGTACGCATGGCCTCGTAAAGTTCCACGGATAGCCAACCTACCTGCGCCCGCGTCCGCGACCGGCCCGTCCGGTGGAAGTCGGCTCTGCTGATGAGAGACTGGGGTCCATGGCAGTGAACTCGTTCATGGTCCCGCTCGGTACCCCGGCTGCACCGTTTGCACTGCCGTCCCTCGACGGTCAGACGGTGGCCTCTGCTGACCTCGTCCCCGGTCGCCCGCTGCTGATCATGTTCCTGTCCAATCATTGCCCGTACGTCCGGCACATCGAGCGAGAGCTGGGCTCGCTGGTCGCCGCCTACCAGCCGGACCTGGCAGCGGTGGCGATCTGCAGCAACGACGTCGACAACTATCCCGACGACGGCCCCGCCGGGTTGGCCGAGCAGGTCCACCGCGCCGGGTTCACATTTCCGTACCTGCTCGACGGCACCCAGGAGGTCGCGCTGACCTACCGGGGTGCGTGCACCCCGGACTTCTTTCTCTACGACACCGAGCGCACACTGGCGTACCGGGGCGAGTTCGACGAGTCCCGCCCGCGTAACGACTTGCCCGTGACCGGCAAGGCGTTGCGCGCCGCGCTGGACCTGGTGCTGGCTGGGCAACCGGTACCCGAACCGCAGCTACCCAGCATGGGATGCGGCATCAAGTGGAAGCCAGGCAACGAGCCGCGCTAGCTCCCTATCACCAACCGGAAGTAACCACGACGGATACCCCCCGTCACGTAGGCTTGACATGGAGCGCCTACCCTGCGCCCCCGTGGAAGCGGATCGCAATTCGCGAGGCCGCCGGAACCCCAATGGCCCGGTGGTCGGCCAGACCGGTGCCCGGTTCGGTGGCGCGGCGGGGCGCCGTAGCCGGGCACCGGCCGAGCCGCCTCCGGACGACGATGTCGCTGAGATCCAGCCTGGACGCGTCGATCAGCTCGGCCAGACCGGCGCCCGGTTCCCTTCTCTGTTAGGTCGGTTGCGGCGCAAACCTGACGAGCTGGACCAGCAGCAACCAGCGGATGACCACGACCATCCGGTAGCGGAGGTCACCAGCCCGCCGGTAGTGCAGGTCACCAGCGCGCATTCTCCGGCTGACCAGCAGCCCGAGAGTGCGCCACCCGTGGTGGAACCCGGCGAGGCCGACGGCCCTGACTGGGATCGGTCGAAGGAGACCTACGACCTGGTGCGGCCTTATTTCTGGACCGGAGGAAGGACTGCGTCGCGCGTCGATCTTGCGATCGAGACACTCGTCTCGGCAACTGGTCGTCCGCCTGACCCGTCGGCGCCTCCGGAGCACGACATGATTCTCCGGCTCTGCGCCATCCCCCAGTCGGTCGCCGAGCTCGCTGCTGTGCTGTCCATGCCCCTGGGAGTGGCCCGAGTGGTGCTGGGCGACCTGGCCGCGACGGGGAGCGTCGCGGTACACCGCACGGTGGGCTCTGCTGACACCGCACCCGACGTCGCGCTGATGCAGCGGGTGCTCGCCGGCCTGCAACGCCTGTAGACGTTGGGTCAGAGCCGGTCGACCGCGGCCACCCGCAGGACCGCCGTCCCGGACTCGTCGGAGGCCGGCAGATCCACCTCGGCGCTGATCGCCCAGTCATGATGCCCGGCCGGGTCGTCCAGGATCTGCCGCACCACCCACCTACCAGGCTGCTGGTCGATGATCAGCAGGTGTGGGCCGCGGGCATCCGCTCCGGTGCCGATCTCGCCATGGTCGGCGAAGTACGGCTCCAGGGCGTGGCGCCAGCGTTCGGCGTCCCATCCGGTGTCGGCGTCCAGCTCCCCGAGGTCGTCCCAGTGCCGCCGGGCGGCGAGCTCCACCCGGCGGAACAGCGCATTGCGGACCAGCACCCGGAAGGCCCGGGTATTGGCGGTCACCGGCGGTGGGCGCTGATCCACCGGCGCCGCGACCACCCCCGGCGAATCCGGGTTGCGCAACCGCTCCCACTCGTCGAGCAGGCTGGAGTCGACTTGGCGGACCAGTTCCCCGAGCCACTCCTGGAGATCGCGTAACCCGTCGGTCTTGGCCTCCTCGGGCACCGTGCGGCGCAACGCCTGGTAGGCGTCGGCCAGGTAGCGCAGCACCAGCCCCTCCGAGCGGGCCAGACCGTAGAACCCGACGTACTCGGTGAAGGTCATGGCCCGCTCGGCGAGGTCGCGGGCCACCGACTTGGCCGACAACCGGTGGTCGGCCACCCAGGGGTGGCCCCGCCGGTAGGTGTCCAGCGCCGCGTTGAGCAGCTCGGCCAGCGGCATCGGGTAGGTGACGTCGTCCAGCAGCCGCATCCGCTCCTCGTACTCGATGCCCTCGGCCTTCATCGCCGCCACGGCCTCACCTTTGGCCTTCGACAGCTGCGCGCTCAACACCTGCCGGGGGTCCTCCAGGGTGGCCTCCAGCACCGACAGCACGTCCAGCGGGTAGTCCGGCGAGTCCTGATCGAGCAGCTCGAGCGCGGCCAGCGCGAACACCGACAGCGCCTGGTTGAGCGCGAAATCGAGCTGCAGGTCACCGGTGAGCCGCACGGTGCGGCCGTGCTCGTCCGGGACGGCCAGCCGCTCGACGACGCCGGCGGCCAGCAACGCCCGGTAGATCGCGATGGCCTGGCGGATGTGCCGGCGCTGGGCGGGACGGTCCTCGTGGTTGTCGGTGAGCAGGTGGCGCATGGCCGCGAACGCGTCGCCGGGCCGGCCGGCGACGTTGAGCAGCATCGCGTGGCTCACCGCGAAGCTGGAGGTCAGCGGTTCCGGTTCGGCCGCGATCAGCCGGTCGAAGGTGCGGTCACTCCAGGACATTGATCCCTCGGGGGGTCTCTTGCGTACCACCCGGCGGAGCTTGCGGGGGTCGTCGCCCGCTTTGGCCACCGCCTTGGTGTTCTCCACCACGTACTCGGGGGCCTGCGCGACGACGTCGCCCGCGGTGTCGTAGCCGGCTCGCCCGGCCCGGCCGGCGATCTGGTGGAACTCCCGGGCGGTGAGGTGGCGGGTGCGGGTCCCGTCGTACTTTCCCAACGCGGTGAGCAGCACGGTGCGGATCGGCACGTTGATCCCCACCCCGAGGGTGTCCGTACCGCAGATGATCTTCAGTAGGCCGGCCTGGGCCAGCCGTTCGACGAGCCGGCGGTACCGGGGCAGCATCCCGGCGTGGTGCACCCCGATCCCGTGGCGGACCAGCCGCGACAGCGTCCGCCCGAAACCGGCGGCGAACCGGAACCCGCCGATCAGCTCCGCGATGGCGGCCTTCTCGGCCCGGCTACAGACGTTGATGCTGGTCAGCGCCTGTGCCTGCTCGGCAGCCGAGGCTTGGGTGAAGTGCACCACGTACACCGGCGCCGCCTTGGTGGCCAGCAGCTCTTCCAGCGTCTCGTGCAGCGGAGTGGTCACGTACCGGAAGTGCAACGGCACCGGCCGCTCAGCTGAGCTGACCACCGTGGTGGGGCGGCCGGTGCGCCGGGTCAGGTCCTGCTCGAAGCGGGTGACGTCGCCCAACGTCGCGGACATCAGCAGGAACTGGGCCCGGGGGAGCTCGAGCAGCGGCACCTGCCAGGCCCAGCCCCGGTCCGGGTCGGCGTAGAAGTGGAACTCGTCCATCACCACCAGGCCGACGTCGGTGTCCGGCCCGCTGCGCAGGGCCATGTTGGCCAGCACCTCGGCGGTGCAGCAGATGATCGGCGCCCCGGCGTTGACGCTGGAGTCACCGGTGGCCATCCCGACCTGGTCGGCGCCGAAGACCTCGCACAAGGCGAAGAACTTCTCCGACACCAGGGCCTTGATCGGTGCGGTGTAGGCACTGCGTTTGCCCTGGGCCAGCGCGACCGCGTGCGCGCCGGTGGCGACCAAGCTCTTGCCGGATCCGGTGGGGGTGGCCAGGATCACATTCGACCCGGAGACGATCTCGATCAGCGCGTCCTCCTGGGCGGGATACAAGGTCAAACCCTGACCCGAGACCCAGGTCACGAACGTGTCGAGCAGCTCGTCGGGCTGGCAACCGCGGGGCAGCGCCTCAGTGAGCGTCATGGTGACATCCTCCCCGCTCGACTGCTCGGACCCGTAGCCGGCGAGGTAGCCTTGGTTCCCGGTCGGGGCCGGCACAGCCGGGCCAGGACAGACGGGGAGCAGCAGCCATCGACACGGGTCAACTGATCGCCGGGCATTACCGGGTGCTCGATCGGATCGGCAGCGGCGGCATGGGCGTCGTCTGGCAGGCCAGGGACGAGCGGCTGCAGCGGTTGGTCGCGGTGAAGCAGCTGCGGCTGCAGCCGGATCTGAGTCCCAGGGCAACCGATGAGGCCAGGGCCCGGGCCCTGCGTGAGGCCCGCATCGCCGCGCGGCTGCAACACCCCAACGCCATCGTCGTCTATGACGTGGCCGAGCACGACGGTGAACCCTGCCTGGTGATGGAGTACCTGCCCGCCCGCAGCCTTGCTGCGGTGCTGGACGAGCGGTACCGCCTTCCGGTCGGCGAGGTCGCCTCGATCGGCGCCCAGGTCGCCTCGGCGCTGGCCGCCGCGCATGCTGCGCAGATCGTGCACCGCGACGTCAAACCCGGCAACATCCTGATCACCGACGGGGGGACCGCGAAGATCACCGACTTCGGAGTCTCGCGGGCCGCGGGGGACGTCACGGTCACCCAGACCGGGATGATGGCCGGCACCCCGGCCTACCTCGCCCCGGAGGTGGCTCGCGGGCAGGTCCCGACTCCGGCGTCGGACGTCTTCTCCCTGGGCGCCACCCTCTACGCCGCGGTGGAAGGGCGGGCTCCCTTCGGCGACAGTGACAACCCGCTCGCGCTGCTGCACGCGGTGGCTATCGGCGAGGTAGCACCGCCACGGCACGCTGGACCGCTGTCCGCGGTGCTGATGAGCCTGCTGGCCCAGGATCCGGCAGCGCGTCCCGACATGCACCGCGCCGGCCTGCGGCTGGCCGCGGCGCTCGGTACCGAGCCGATGCGTCGGTCAACCCTCGCCCCACCACCGACCCGGGTGACCAGAGCCGCAACCCCACCGCCGACCGTGCTGTCCAGTCCGCCGCCGGCGGCCGGGCTGCGGTATAGCGCGCTCCCGCATACCGGGTGGCAACCCGGCCGGGCCGGCGTGCTCGTCGCAGCCATCCTCGTCCTGCTGGTGCTGGCCGGCGTCGGGACGTTTTTGCTGGCAGGACCGTCCGGGAAGCAGGCTGCAGTCCCTACCGCCCAGACCCCTACCGCGACCCAACCGGTACCGGCGGCGAGGCCACCCACGGTCAGCCCCGCACCGTCACAGGTGCAGCCGGTGAACTCCCAGGGGTCGATCGCGTGGCGTGACGCCGGGCAGCTGGTCATCGACTACTACAACGGCCTGGACGATCTGCCAGGGGCCTGGCAGCTGCTGTCGCCCAGCGCGAAAGCGGCTTTCGGCGACGAGCCGAGCTTCCAGTCACATTGGCGCCAGTACTCCTCGATCAGCGCTCGCAACGCATTCGGGGTCACCGACAACCCGGACGGCTCGGTGAATGTGCCGGTCGACGTCAGCTACGACGCCGGCGTCGTGAAGCGGACACTACGAGTGGTCCGGCTGGACGGTCGCCTGCTCATCGACTCGGACCCGCGGTGATCACGGAACCCCGCCGGGTCGCCGGCAGACGTAGGTCATCGCCGGCGGCAGGTGCCGCCACATGGTGCGAGTGGGCAACACCTCGCCGAAGGCCCGCTCCAGCTCACCGCGGAACCGGCGAGCCGCCGGAGTCCAGTAACCCAGGCTGTACGCGGCGGCGGTGAACACCCCGTCGGCCTGCAGCGCCGCCGCGAAAGTGGTCAGGAACTCGCGCTGCTGGCGCGGGCCGAACAGGGTCCACGGCAGCACCGAGACGATCACGTCGGCGCGATCCACACCGTGGGCGGCGAGGATGGCCGGCAGGGTGGCGGCGTCCGCCGTGACCACCCGTACCCCGAGTTCCCGTAACCGCAACCGCTGGGCGAGCTCGGCGTCTTTCTCCACCGCGATCACCATGGCGTGGCGCTGCGCCCGCTCGGCGATGGCGCCGGTCACCGCCCCGGCCCCGGCCCCGACCTCCACCACGACCGCTGGTCGCCCCGGCGGGCCGGTTCGAGGCACCACGGAGGCCAGCCGGCGGGCCAGCTCAGGACCGGAGGGCAGCAGCGTCCCTACGTCGCGGGGAGACCGCATCGCGGCCGCCAGAAAAGTTCCCCAGCCACCGCCGAGCGTGCGGTGCACGGTGTCTGGTGGCTCAGATGCGGGATGTGAGGCCATAGGCCACAGTGCACACCACTCGGTGCCGCGGTGCACCACCGACCGGCAGCTGCCCAGGCGGCGAGCCGGCAACGACAATGGGAGGGTTTCTGATGGCTCCGCTGCACTTCGATCGCTACCTCGACGCGCTGGCTGCGCAGTCCGCCTTGTTTGCCGAGGCGCTGCTCGATGCCGACGTGCAGCAGCGGGTGCCGACCTGCCCGGACTGGACGTTGTACCAGCTCACCGAGCACGTCGGGCAGGTTCATCGCTGGGTCACCACGATCATCGACCAGCGCATCACCACCCCGGTCAACCCAGCCGAGCTGAGCCCGGCCGTGGCGCCCGAGGACCCCGGCAGGCTCGCCGACTGGTTGCGCGCCGGTGCCGGTGAGCTGGCGGACGTGATCCGCGAGGCCGGCCCGCAGACTCCTGTGTGGACCTGGGCGGACGACCACAGCGTCGGGTTCTGGGCCCGCCGGATGGCGCACGAGACCGCGGTGCACCGCGCCGACGTCGAGCTGGCGGTGGGCCAGGAGTTCGTCTTGGAGGCTGACCTGGCCGCCGACGCGATCTCCGAGTGGTTGAGCCTGCTCGGGACGCCGCAGGCGGTCAGGTTCCGACCCGAGCTCGCTGAGCTGCGTGGCGACGGCCAGATCCTGCACCTGCACTCCACCGACCCGGGGCTCGGCGAGGCAGGGGAGTGGATCGTGCGCCGGACGCCGTCGGGGCCGACCTGGGAGCACGGCCATGCCAAGGGCACGGTCGCCGTCCGGGGTGCGGTGGTGCACCTGCTGCTGGTGCTGTTTCGCCGGGTGCCTGTCGAGCAGGTGCCGATCGAGGTGCTCGGCGACGCGGCGGTGCTGACCCACTGGCTGGAGCACACCCGGTTCTAGCCGGCCCGGTATGGGACGCTGGGCACGTGCAGCCGAGCCACCCGCGGCCACCGGCACAAGGTCCGGCCAACCGGCTGCTCACCGTGCCCAACCTGCTCAGCCTGCTGCGGCTGGCCGGCATACCGCTGTTCCTGTGGCTGCTGCTCGGCCCGCAGTACGACCTGCTCGCCGTGCTCGTGCTGGCTTTGTCAGGCATCACGGACTGGTTGGACGGGAAGGTGGCCCGCTGGCTCAACCAGTCCAGCAGGGTGGGCGCATTGCTCGATCCGGCGGTCGACCGGCTGTACACGCTGAGCACTCTGCTGGCCTTCGGGCTGCGCGACATCCTGCCGTGGTGGGTGGTGGTGCTGTTGATCGGCCGGGATCTGGTGCTCTCGCTCACCCTGCCGGTGCTGCGTCATCATGGTCACGGTCCGTTGCCGGTGCACTATCTGGGCAAGGCCGCCACCCTCTGCCTGCTTTATGCCTTCCCGATCCTGCTGCTCGCCGACAACGTGCAGGGTTGGTTGCAGGCGGTAGCCCAAGCGTTCGGAGTGGCCTTCCTCGGCTGGGGCGGCGCGTTGTACCTCTGGTCAGGGGTGCTCTATCTGGTTCAGGTTCGGCTCACGGTGCACGCCGCGAGGCGGCCGTAGCGCAGCTGAGCTGCTTGCGATCCGTCATCGTGCCCCCATACGCTCTGCTGACCACGATCGTGGGTCACCCACGATCCGGGCCAATTCGGGTCAGGGAGGAGCGCGGTGGTTCCCGAAGAGCTGTGGTACACCCCGGAGCACGAGTGGGTCTTGCTCGGTGCCCAGGGCACGGTCCGGGTCGGCATCACCGACTATGCGCAGGCGCAGCTCGGAGATGTGGTCTACGTGCAGTTGCCGCTGGTCGGGGATTCGGTGACGACCGGGGACCCGGTCGGTGAACTGGAGTCGACCAAGAGTGTGTCCGAGCTGTTCGCGCCGGTCACGGGTGAGGTGGTGGTTCGCAACGACGCTCTGGAGAACAGCCCCGACCTGGTCAACTCCGACCCCTACGGCGAGGGTTGGATGATCGAGATCAAGCTGACCGAGATGTCCGAGCTGGACGCTCTGCTCGGTGCCGAGGACTATCGCGGCCTCATCGAGCGGGACTGACCGAGGATTTTGCGCCGGATACCGACCTCAGTCCATGCCGGTCGTCGGCGGGAGGTAGGTTGTGGTCCGATCGACAGCCGATCATCGCTGGCGAAGGAGACCTCAGGTGAGCACGAACGACGGGCCCGGCGTACCGCCGGAGCGGGGCCCGGAGCAGACCTCGGTATTCCGGGCCGATTTCCTCTCGGAGGTCGAGAGTAGTGGCGCGGGTGTCACGTCGGCGGAGCCCGCCGTCTCCGGTGTCGACGCGCTACCCGCCGGCTCTGCGTTACTGGTGGTCCGGCGCGGCCCCAACGCCGGCTCCCGGTTCCTGCTCGACCGGCCCACTACGAGCGCAGGTCGCCACCCCGACAGTGACATCTTCCTCGACGACGTGACCGTGTCCCGCAGACACGCCGAGTTCCGCCGTGAGGGAGGCGACTTCGTGGTGGTGGATGTCGGCAGCCTCAACGGCACCTACGTCAACCGCGAGCCGGTGGACACCGCTGTGCTGGCCAATGGCGACGAGGTGCAGATCGGCAAGTTCCGGCTGGTGTTCATCACCGGTCCGCGGGCCGGGGACCGGAGGGTCGCCCAGGAGTCGCGGTGACGGCTGCCGGCCACTCCGGGCATGGGCCCGCAGCGAGCATCGGCTCGGTACTCGGGCAGCTGCGGGCGGACTTCCCGGACGTCACCATCTCCAAGATCAGATTTTTGGAGTCCGAGGGGCTGGTCCAACCCCAGCGCACGGCCTCCGGCTACCGGCAGTTCTCACCTGCCGATGTGCAGCGGCTGCGCTACGTGCTCACCGCCCAGCGTGACCACTACCTCCCGCTCAGGGTGATCAAAGAGCAACTGGACGCGATAGACCGGGGTGAGCTCGAAAGACGCTCCGACAGTGACCAGCGGTCCCGGCCGGCTCGCCCACTGATCGGGATGTCCTCGAACGCTGGGACCGGCCCGTCCGGGTCGAAGATCGTCGACAACGCCGACGCTGTTCGAATGACGCGGGAGGAACTGCTCGCTGCCGCCGGTATCACCGCCGCGGCACTGACCGAGCTCGAGCAGTTCGGTCTGGTCCGGCCCGGTCCGGCCGGGTTCTATGACTCCGACGCGGTCCTGGTGGCGCGGACTGCTCGGGCGATGACCGACTTCGGGCTTCAGCCGCGGCATCTGCGCGCCTTCCGAGCGTCGGCGGACCGGGAGGTGGGGCTGTTGACGCAGATCGTCACTCCGATGGCCCGGCAACGAGATCCGGACGCCCGGTCGCGGGCCGACGAGGTGGTGCGGGAGCTGGCGATCCTGTCGGTGCGGCTGCACGCCCTGCTGGTGAAGACGGGGTTGCGCAGCGCCATCGGTAACTAGCTCACCGCCGGCCCAGCGGGATAGGTGGTCAGGCGCAGGAATTGGGCACTCGCTGGGCTCGGCAGGGGCCGGGTGCCCCGTGTAGCGTCTTGGAGTAGCGATGGTGGATACGCGACTGGGTTGGAGCTACTCGCGGCTGGTACTCGATTCGCCGCCGAGCACGACGATCCTCAAGGCACCTGGACCGCAGGGTGCGGCAGGAGAGAGGCGCAACGCGATGAGCGAGATGCGTGTCGTCGGGGTCCGGGTGGAGTTGCCGCAGAACCAGCCGATCCTGCTGCTGCGGGAGACCGAGGGCGAGCGCTACCTACCGATCTGGATCGGCTCCGGCGAGGCGACCGCCATCGCCTTGGAGCAGCAGGGCGTGCAGCCGGCGCGGCCGATGACCCACGATCTGCTTCGAGACGTGATCAGTGCGCTGGGGCGGGAGCTCAAGCAGGTCCGGATCACCGAGCTACAGGAGGGAACCTTTTTCGCCGAGCTGGTCTTCGACGGCAACGTGCGGGTCTCGGCCCGGCCGAGCGATTCGGTCGCGCTGGCGTTGCGCGCCGGGGTGCCCATCCACGCCGAGGAATCGGTGCTCTCCGAGGCCGGTCTGATCATCCCGGATGAGCAGGAGAACGAGGTCGAGAAGTTCCGCGAGTTCCTCGACTCGGTCTCCCCGGAGGACTTCCGCGGCGCGGATACCTGACCAGCACCGGCCTTCGAGCTGAAGTAGAGGTTGAGACTCTCCCGCGTGCCGCATTGACCAGCGCGGCTGCGGCAGCCTACCGTCGAACTCACAGCGAATCGCGCCGGTGTGATTCGTCGAGTACGAGGTAACCTGCACCGGGCGGCCGGTGTGACGTGAGTCGAGCATGGGAGGAATGGGTGGTCGACGGACCGCACGGCGCAGCAGACACCCCGCCGCATGACGTCTCGCGGTCCGAAGCCGGTGAGCCGGTCGAGCAGGACACCCTGTTCCCGGATTCCGCCTTGGCCGACCCGCACGGGGTGACCGATCAGTTGCTCGGTTACCGCGGTCCCGCAGCTTGCCAGATCGCCGGAATCACCTACCGTCAGCTGGACTACTGGGCTCGGACCAGCCTGGTCGTGCCCTCGATCCGCGGTGCATCCGGTTCGGGAAGTCAGCGGTTGTATTCGTTCAAGGACATCCTGGTCCTGAAAGTGGTCAAGAGGTTGCTTGACACCGGGGTCTCGCTGCACAACATCCGGCTGGCGGTTGAGCACCTACGCCGCCACGGGGTGCACGACCTGGCTCGTATCACGCTGTTCAGCGATGGCACCACCGTCTATGAGTGCACATCTCCCGAAGAAGTGGTGGATCTGCTGCAAGGTGGGCAGGGTGTCTTCGGTATCGCGGTGAGCGGTGCGATGCGTGACATCGCCGGCTCGATCAGCCAGTTCCCGCCGGAGCGCGCCGATGGCGGCCAGGTCACCACGAGCGAGGATGAGTTGACCAAGCGCCGACGGTCCCGCCGGATCAGCTGACGATCGCGGCTGTGCAGCCGCTCACAGTGGTCTGTCGAAAGGCCGAGCCGGCCTGGCCGGCGGGTAATCTGCATTGAGTAGTCGCCGATCCCGCGCGGGAGAGTTCCGGTCATCGTGGTCCGGACGCCGAGGGAGCAAATCCTCCCCGGAATCTCTCAGGCACACAGGACCGCACGGGTCAGACACCTGGCGCCTGGAGGCGACCGCGATGAGACACCCCGACCGGCGCCGGCTAGCGGAGCTGGAGCACGGCACTGCGTTCGCCGACCGGCACATCGGTCCGCGCCCGGCTGAGCTGGCGCACATGCTGGACACCATCGGTGTCGAGTCTCTGGAGGAACTCGTCGCGCGGGCTTTGCCGGATGGGCTGGCCGACCCGGATGTCGTGTCCACCCTGCCGGCCGCGGCCACCGAAGTCCAATCGCTGGCCGAGTTGCGGCAGCGAGCTGCCCGCTGCCATCCGCGGGTGCCGATGATCGGGCTGGGGTACCACGGCACGGTCACCCCGCCGGTGATCCGCCGCTCGGTCCTGGAGAACCCAGCCTGGTACACCGCCTATACCCCGTACCAGCCGGAGATCTCGCAGGGCCGGCTCGAGGCACTGCTCAACTTCCAGACCATGATCTGCGATCTCACCGCCATGCCGGTGGCCAACGCGTCGTTGCTCGATGAGGCCACCGCGGCCGCCGAAACGATGATGCTGTTGCGCCGGGCCGCGCGAGCCGGCTCATCCCGATTTGTGGTCGACGCTGACACCCTGCCGCAGACCCTGGCCGTGCTGGCGACCCGAGCCGAACCACTGGGTATCGAGCTGGACGTCGCAGACCTGTCGGGCGGACTTCCGGAGGGCGAGCTCTTCGGGGTGTTGCTGTCCTACCCCGGGGTCTGCGGAGCGCTGCGCGACCACGCAACGCTCATCGAGCATGCCCACCGGCGCGGTGCCCTGGTGGCCGTCGCGGCGGATCCGTTGGCGCTGACCCTGCTTCGCCCGCCCGGGGAGATCGGCGCGGACGTCGCGGTCGGGTCCACCCAGCGTTTCGGTGTGCCGCTGGGCTTCGGTGGGCCGCACGCCGCCTACTTCGCCGTCCGCCGTGGCTTGGAACGCCGGCTACCCGGCCGGCTGGTAGGGGTGTCTCGCGACGCCGACGGCAACCCGGCCTACCGGCTGGCGTTGCAGACCCGGGAACAGCACATCCGCCGGGAGCAGGCGACCAGCAACATCTGCACGTCACAGGTGCTGCTGGCGGTGCTGGCCGCGATGTACGCGGTGTACCACGGGCCGGACGGGCTGCGCGACATCGCCTGGCGGGCGCACCGGATGGCCGCGGTGCTGGCCGCCGGGTTACGGGCCGGCGGCGTCGAGGTGGTGTCCGAGACGTTCTTCGACACCGTGCTGGCCAGGGTCCCCGGCCGGGCCGCCGCAGTGGTGGACGCCGCCCGGGCGGCCGGGGTGGACCTGCGGCTGGCCGACACCGACCACGTCGGGATCAACTGCGCCGAGACCACCACCCGCGAGCACCTGCGGGTGGTCTGGGATGCCTTCGGGGTGCCCGGCGCCGACCCGGACGGTCTTGATCGGCAGACTCCGGACGCCATCCCTGCGGCGTTGCAGCGAACCTCGCAGTTTCTCACCCACCCGGTGTTCTCGTCGTACCACAGCGAGACGGCGCTGCTGCGCTACCTGCGTGCGCTGGCCGACAAGGACATGGCGCTGGACCGCAGCATGATCCCGTTGGGCTCGTGCACGATGAAGCTCAACGCCACCGCCGAGATGGAGCCGGTCAGCTGGCCACAGTTCGCCGACCTGCACCCCTTCGCGCCCCGGCAGGACGCCCAGGGCCTGCTCGAGGTGGTCGGTGACCTGCAGCGCTGGCTGGCTGATCTCACTGGTTTCGCCGCCGTGAGCCTGCAGCCCAACGCCGGCAGCCAGGGCGAGCTCGCGGGCCTGCTGGCGATCCGCGCCTACCACCGCAGCCGTGGTGAGACCGGCCGCGACGTCTGCCTGATCCCGTCCAGCGCGCACGGCACCAACGCCGCCTCGGCGGTGCTGGCCGGGATGCGCGTGGTGGTCGTCGGGTGTGACCGCAACGGCGACATCGACCTGGACGACCTGCGTGGCAAGCTTGTCATGCACGGCACCGAGCTGGCTGCCATCATGATCACTTATCCGTCCACGCACGGGGTGTACGAGCCGGGCGTCACCGAGGTGTGCGCGCTGGTGCACGACGCCGGTGGGCAGGTCTACATCGACGGGGCCAACCTCAACGCGCTGCTCGGGCTGGCCCGGCCGGGTCGCTTCGGCGCCGACGTCAGCCACCTCAACCTGCACAAGACGTTCTGCATTCCGCACGGTGGCGGCGGGCCTGGGGTGGGTCCGATCGGGGTCCGGGCACACCTGACGCCGTTCCTACCCGGGCATCCCTTGACGGCTCCCGAGGCCGTGGTAGGTCCGGTGTCGGCGGCACCGTGGGGCAGCGCGTCGATCCTGCCGATCTCCTGGGCCTACGTCCGGATGATGGGGGGTGCCGGCCTGCGTCGTGCCACACTCACCGCGGTCGCGGCGGCGAACTATGTGGCCCGGCGCCTCGGGTCCCATTTTCCGGTGCTCTACACCGGCCCGGGGGGGCTGGTCGCCCACGAGTGCATCCTGGATCTGCGGCCGATCACCAAGGCCACCGGCATCACCGTGGACGATATCGCCAAGCGGCTGGTCGACTACGGGCTGCACGCCCCGACCATGTCGTTCCCGGTGGCCGGCACCCTGATGGTCGAGCCCACCGAGAGTGAGAACCTTGCTGAGCTGGACCGCTTCTGTGACGCCATGATCGCGATCCGGGACGAGATCGACCGGGTCGCCGAGGGGGAGTGGCCCGCCGACGACAACCCCCTGCGCTGCGCCCCGCACACCGCCGGTTGCCTGGCCGACAAGTGGGATCACCCCTACAGCCGCGAGCTCGCCGCCTACCCGATGGGCCGCACGGCGAGCAAGGTATGGCCCCCGGTCCGGCGAATCGATCAAGCCCACGGTGACCGCAACCTGATCTGCGCTTGCCCGCCGATGGCGGGCTTGTGAGTGCGTAACAGTGTTCTCACACTGTTACGCACTCACGACCTCTATTGACTTCATGTGAGCCCTGTATAGACTTCAGCATGCTGTGAACGAGTTGGGACGGGGGGTGAGTGGCATGAGCGGGCGCTCCGGACGGTGGCGGGTGACGGCGATCGCGGCGGGGGTTGTGTTGGGCGCGGCGACGCTGGTGGGTTGCGGCGCCAGTGTCCCTGAGCGAACTGTGCTGAATTTCTCCACCGGCGACGAGGGGGCGGACCAGTACCGGACCGCCGCGGCGGAGTGCAGCAGGGCTTCCGGCGGCCGGTACACGGTCGTGCAACGGACCCTGCCGAACGGGAATACCGATGATCAGCGGTTGCAGCTGGCACGCCGGCTGGTCGCGCATGATCCCAGCCTGGACATCCTGGAACTCGACGTGATCTGGACCGGGGAGTTCGCCCAGGCGGGGTGGATCTTGCCGTACCCGCCCGAGCAGGCGCAGCAGATAGCAGAGGGGACTCTCCGGGTCCCGTTGGAGACCGGGACCTATCAGGGGACGTTGTACGCCGCGCCCGTGTCCACGAATACGCAGCTGCTCTGGTACCGCACGGACCTGGTACCCCAGCCACCGAAGACCTGGGACGAGATGATCCAGATAGCGGAGGGTCTGGCGGCGAGAGGCATGCCGCACTACATCGAGGTGCAGGGCGCGCGGTATGAGGGTTTGACGGTGTGGTTCAACACGCTGCTCACCAGCGCCGGCGGTTCGATCGTCGCGGAGAACGGCGAGGTTCAGGTGGCCCAGGGCGATGCCGCCTGGCGGGCGCTGGGCATCATGACGCGGGTTGCCGCCTCCCGGGCCGCCGACCCCTCGCTGCCGGTGAGCAATGAGGACCATGCCCGGTTGGCGATGGAGGCGGGTAAAGCGGCATTCGAGGTCAACTACCCGTTCGCTTACTCCACGATGTATGCGCCAGGAGGGGGCGGCACTTTCATCGATGAACAGGGACGGCCAACCCGGCAGGACACCGGCCGCCGGGTCCGGGACGTGTTCGGTTGGGCGCCCTACCCCGCGGTAGTGGCGGATCGGTCCGCGACGGTGACAATTGGTGGTCTCAACCTGGGGGTGAGCGCCACGTCGCGGCATCCAGCCGAATCGTTCGAGGCGGTGCAGTGTCTGCGCAACTGGGACAGCCAGCTGCGCCAGGCGGTAGGCGTGGGAAGGCCGCCGACGTTTGTCGCGCTGTATGACGATCCAGCATTGCAGGAACAGTTTCCGGCTTGGCAGGCGATTCGAGATTCGTTGAACAACGCCAGTGTGCGGCCGAATACTCCCGCTTACAAGAGCATCTCGGTCGTGATCGCCGATCTGCTCAACCCACCGGCGAAGATCAACCCGACCACTGTGGCGGGTCAGCTGGCCGACGAGATCACCAAGGCCGTCACATCGCGGGGGTTGGTGCCATGACGTTGCCCGCGCAATCGGGTGCCGGCACCGCCCCGCTGATGCGCAAGCGTTGGCGGGCGGCTGTCTCGGAGCGAGCCCGGTCGGAGCGCCGGCTGGCGGCGCTGCTCTGTGCACCGGCGATGCTGGTGATCCTGGTGGTGACCGGTTACCCGATCGGCTACGCCCTCTATCTGTCCCTGGAGCGGTTCGACCTGCGGTTCCCCGAGCAGAGCGGCTTTGTCGGGCTGGCCAACTACGGCGCGGTGCTGAGTTCCGGCTACTGGTGGCAGGCGTTCGCCGTCACGATGGTCATCACGGTGGTCTCGGTGGCGATCGAGTTAGTGATCGGTTTGGCGCTGGCACTGGCGATGTACCGGACGTCGGTCGGCCGGGGCTTGGTGCGCAGCGTGGTGTTGATCCCCTACGGCATCGTGACGGTGGTCGCCTCCTACGGTTGGCAGTTCGCCTGGACACCGGACAAGGGCTACCTGGCCGCGCTGCTGCCCGAAGGCACCGCACCGCTGGCCGATCAGTTCGGGTCCATCGCGGTGATCATTCTGGCCGAGGTGTGGAAGACGACGCCGTTCATGGCATTGCTGCTGCTCGCTGGCCTCGCGTTGGTGCCCGAGGATCTGCTCAAGGCCGCCGCGATGGATGGCGCCGGGCCATGGCAACGGCTGATCACGGTGATTCTACCGATGATAAAGCCGGCGATCCTGGTGGCGTTGCTGTTTCGGACCCTGGACGCATTTCGCATATTCGACTCTATCTACATCCTGACCCAGGGTTCCAACGGGATCGGCTCGGTGTCGATGCTCGGCTATGATAACCTGTTCATCGGGTTCAACCTGGGTATCGGCTCGGCGATCAGCGTGCTGATCTTCGCGGTGGTGGCGATCTTCGCATTTATCTTCATCAAGCTGTTCGGTGCGGCAGCACCTGGCGCCGACGCCGTGGAGAGATCACGATGACCACCGGATCGGGCCGCAAGGGCTGGTGGGCCGTCGCTGATATCTTCATTCTCGGCTACGCACTCGTCCCGGTGTTGTGGATTGTCAGCCTGTCGTTCAAGCCCCTCAGCTCGATCAATGACGGCCGGTTCATCCCGGCTGAGTTTACCTGGTCGAACTACCAGCAGATCTTCCAGCTGTCTATCTTCGTCAGCGCGTTACGCAACTCGATCGGCATCGCGCTCATCGCGACCGGACTGTCGGTGGTGATCGGCACATTAGCCGCTTACGCGATTGCTCGACTGTCGTTTCCCGGTAAACGGCTGCTGCTCGGTGTCGCGCTGCTGATCGCGATGTTCCCGCAGATCTCCCTGGTCTCGCCATTGTTCGACATCGAGCGCAAGATCGGGTTGTTCAACACCTGGCCCGGGCTGATCCTGCCCTACATCACCTTCTCGCTGCCCCTGGCGATCTACACCTTGACGGCGTTCTTCCGGGAGATCCCCTGGGAGCTGGAGAAGGCAGCCCAGATGGACGGCGCGACGTCGTTCCAAGCGTTTCGCAACGTGATCGTCCCCTTGGCCGCACCGGGGGTTTTCACCACCGCGATCCTGGTGTTCATCTTCTGCTGGAACGACTTCCTGTTCGCGGTCTCGTTGACCGCCACCGAGGCGTCGCAGACCACCACGGTGGCGATCGCCACCTTCACCGGGGTCTCGGAGTTCACCGAGCCCACCGGTTCCATTGCAGCGGCTGCCGTGCTGCTGACCGTCCCGATCATCCTGTTCGTCTTGTTTTTTCAACGTCGGATCGTCGCCGGCCTGACCGCCGGCGCAGTCAAGGGGTAGGTAGTGGCCGGGATCGTTCTGGACAAGGTGACCAAGCGGTTTCCCGACGGCATGCTAGCGGTGCAGGAAGTGGACCTCGAGGTCGCCGATGGCGAGTTCGTCATCCTGGTCGGGCCTTCCGGCTGCGGGAAGTCGACGACCCTCAACCTCATCGCCGGTCTGGAGGAGATCACCTCCGGCGAGCTGCGCATCGCCGGGGAGCGGGTCAATGAGCGCCCACCCAAGGACCGGGATCTGGCGATGGTATTTCAGTCCTACGCGCTCTACCCGCACATGACTGTCCGCGAGAACATCGCCTTCCCGCTCAAGCTCGCCCGAGCCGGCCGAGCCACCATCGAGGCCAGGGTGGCTGAGACCGCCCGCATGCTCGACCTCACCCAACTGCTGGATCGCAAGCCGGCCACATTGTCCGGCGGGCAGCGCCAGCGGGTGGCGATGGGACGTGCGATCGTCCGCAAACCCAAGGCATTCCTGATGGACGAGCCGCTGTCCAACCTGGACGCGAAACTGCGGTTACAGATGCAGGTCTCGGTGTCCCGGCTGCAAAAGCAACTGGGCACGACCACTGTGTATGTGACCCACGATCAGACCGAGGCGATGCGGCTGGGGGATCGGGTGGTCATCATGCGCGGTGGGGTGGTACAGCAGATCGGTGCACCACAGTCGCTGTATGACCACCCGGTGAACATGTTCGTGGCCGGGTTCGTCGGCTCGCCGGCGATGAACCTCCTGCCCGCACGGCTGAATGGAAACGCGCTGTGCTGCGCATTTGGCGAGCTGCCATTACCCGACCGGCTGCGCCGCACGCTGGAAGCGGCCCGTGCCCCCCGCGACGTCATCATGGGTGTGCGGCCCGAGCACTTCGAGGACGCGACCCTGGTGGAGCCCAGCGCGAAGAATCACGGACTGGTGATCACCGCGCAGGTCGAGATGCTGGAATCCATGGGCCCGGACAAGTACGCCCACTTCTGCTTCGGAAACGGGCAGACTCGCTCGGCGGCACCTGACGAGCCGACCACCGACACCGTCGACGTGATCGCCCGACTTTCCGCCGCATCGTCAGCCACCCAGAACAAACCAGTCGAGGTGTGGCTCGACTCCAACGAGATCCACGTCTTCGACCCCACCGACGGCCGCAACCTCGCCGCCCACGCCCGCATTGAGCGGGCTCAGCGGGGTTATTCGGGCGCAATAACCCCGCTGAGCCCGCTGAATGCGGGAGGTTAGCAGGGTTTTGGGCGGTGGAGCCAGGCTGTTAGGACGGTTCTGGGGGCGGTGACCACCAGGTTGGTTCTGATCGCCTGAACCTGATCGGCCGGGGCGGCGTGAATCTCGGCGAGCATGCTCTCCTGGTAGCGTTCGCCCGCGCCCGGGGGCTGCAGCGCACGGACCGCGAGGACCAGGAACTCGGCCCGCTCCCGAGGGCCGCACAACACCAGACCGATCAGGTTGCAGGCCAGAAAGGCGGTCAGCTGCAACGCCGTGGCCAGCGTGAACGGAGCCAACACCGCTGCCAGACCCAGGGTCATCGTGCTGGGCTCAGCAGCGAGCAGCAGCATCAGGTTGCCCAGTCCCACCGCATGGAAACAGGTCTTGGCGACCTGCGCCCGGCGGTCGCGGTCCACCGCGGCTCACCGCCCGGGATCCACGGAGATCGGGCGGTGGCTGCGGTGGGCCTCGTTCATCGCTTCTTCCTTCTCAGCGAGGGACGGCAATCCGCTATGAACGAATTAAAGCGTCCCTTGTTGAGCGATCGAGCCGAACTCTTGGAGCCGCGCCAGGCTGCGCCGGCTCGAACGCGCCGCCCCCTCCTGCAGCACCTTGCGGGTCTGTGCTGCGCCATCGTCGGTGAGCCGGTAGTAACGCCGCCGCGGCCGAGCCGCCTCATGCGGATCCAGGTTCTCCCACTCGTCGGTCAGCCAACCGTGGTCGAGGAACCGCTGCAGGATCGGATACGTGGTCCCCGGCAACAGGCCGGTGAGCTCGGTGATCTCCAAGCCGTACAGGGCTGCGGCGGGATTGTCATCCCAGACCTTCAGGAGAGCTGCCAGCACCAGCCGAACGGTCGTGGTCATCCTGGGAGCCATACCTGAAGTCTAGTGAGGGCATGCCCGAAGTCAAGCGAGGGGTCCTTTCGGGGGTTCCCACTGGTGAGACCTTGCTAGAACACGTCTGAGCCTATATCGTACTCGGTCATGGGGAGCTATTCTGTCCAGCGCGCCGCTAAACCGCCACGCGAACTGATCGCGTGGCCGCACGGTTACCTCGAGATCGGGACCCTTCCCCGGCCCGCGGGGTACTTTCGGCACAGCGATCCATTGCAACGCCGAGGAGGAGGGGACGTGAACACGACCCCAGTTCCACGGGAAAGCGTGCGGATTCACGTGCACTCCGGATTGCGCTTTTTGTACGACGATCCGAAAGCACCCTTCCGTGAGCTGGAAGTGAGAATCGAGTTCATCGATCCACTCGAGCTGAGCGTATCGGCGGACCGTATCGAGTTCGTCCTGCTGCCGGCTACCGACCAGATGCAGATCGAGTTGCTGAGATCCCTGCGACGAAAGTGCTGTATGACGTGCATCGTCGCAGTGGTCAATGACATGACAGGTCATCAAACCTATCAGGCCATGTCGAGTGGCGCGACATGTGTATTCAACCTGGCGATCCTGGTCGATAAGCAGCTCGACCTTCTGCACACGGTCTTGCGGGCTCATGTCGGAGCTGCGGCCCGGCCGGTCCGCCTGGCCTCGACCGAGCCGCGCATTCCGCAACAGCCCGCCAGCCTGGCGCAGTGCCTGGATGAGGAGAACCGGTTGCTGATCGACTTGCTGTGCGGTCCGCATACCATCTCCTCGATCGCCAAGCGCTTCTACTGCTCCGAGCGGTCCATGTACCGCCGGGTGCGCCGGGTCTACGAGTCCTTCGGCGTGTCCAGCCGAAACGAGTTACGCTCTGCTGTCGCCGTCTCGCATGTCGGGGCGCCGGACGATCCCTGACCCGCTGTCCAGAAAGTCCCCCAGCGCGCCGGATCACCGTACCCCGCAACCACTGCTCTCCAGGATCCGGAAGAAACCCGCCTCGAGATCTCCGTCCACGGCCATCCCGGGCAGGTCGCCCTCGTAGCGGGTCCGGCCGGCGACCAGCACTCCCACCCGGTCACAGATCTGCGCGATCTCCGCCAGCTGGTGGCTGGAGATCAACACCGTGATCGCCGAGCCGGCCAGCGAGCGCACCAAGGCTCGCATCTCCCGGATGCCGACCGGATCCAGCCCGTTAGTCGGCTCGTCCAGGACCAGAAACCGGGGTCGCCCGAGCAGGGCGATCGCGATGCCCAATCGCCAGCGCATCCCCAGCGAGTACTCGGCGACTCTGCGCTCGCGTACCTCGGTCAACTGCGTCTGCGCCAGCACGTCGCCGATCCACCGCTGCGGAACACCACGCAGCCGGGAGTGCACTCGCAGGTGCTCCACCGCATTCAGGTGCGGCCACAACCCGGGCGTCTCGACCAGCGCCCCCACCTTGCTGCGCAGCCATGGGTGGTAGCGCTCGCCGAACAGCCGGATCTCGCCGCTGGTCGGGCGTTGCAGCCCGAGCACCGTCTTCATCAGCGTGGTCTTGCCCGCTCCGTTGGGGCCGAGCAGCCCGTACACCTCGCCCGGACGCACGGTCAAATCCACCCCGTCGAGTGCGCGATGGTCACCGTAGTGCTTGTGCAGCTGGGAGATCTCCAGGGTGAGCATGGTCAGACCTCTTTTCTTGTCATGTGCATGCTGCCAACCAGCAGGACGACGGCCATCAGCGTCACCGACAGCGCCAGTGCGACGGGAATCACGCCCGGGTCGGCCAGCGGGCTGCCGGCCGGCAGTGGGATGCCGTTGGGGCTGATCCCGGCCACCGGCAGGATCACCCGCATCGGCCAGGCGAACGGGATGGCGTACCAGAACACCTTGTCCGCGGTGAGCGCACCGGACAGCAGGCCGGCCACGCCGACTGCGATGCCCGGACCCAGCCCCCATCGGACGGAGACCAGCAGGGCGATCGCGGTGGTCGCCAACCCGCCCAGCCAGGGCAGGTAGCTCGCCGCGAGGATGACGCCGGTGTCGGAGCCGAGCGTGCCGTTGAGCGCCGCGCCACCGACCAGCACCACCAGCAACACGGTGCTGGAAACCAGGTTCAAGACGGCCAAGGCGGCGAACTTGCCGACGAAGTACCGCCACCTGGGCACCGCATAGGACAGCAGTAGTCGCCACGCGTCCTGGTCGGCACGCACCGACAGCGCGGCGGTCAACCCCGCCGTCATGGGCACCAGAACGCCCCAGAACTCCAGCGTGACGTTGCTGAACACCTCCCAGGTATGGCCGGAGGCGCCTTCTGGGGAGAACAGCGAGCCGAGGTACAGCGGCACCGCGATGATGATCGGTGCCAGCAGGATGTACCGCGGCAGAAACCCGCGCCGCATGCGGGCCAACTCGGTAACGGTGACCGCCCACAGCGACGGGTTGTCGCGCCGGCTGGGTCGGTCCTCGCGCACAACCATGGTGTCCTCCTCAGGCACGGGGTGATGCCTAGTACGTAGCGGCTGCCCGCCGGATGGTTCACCGCAGCGATCAGCGCTTCAGGTGGTGCAGCAACGCGACGTAGCCGTCCTCGAGGGTGGGCGCCACCAGCCGGGCTCCTGGTGGTGCCACCGGCCCGACCACGCGGTACTCGGTGCCCTGCCCGGTGACACTGGCATTGACCACCACGAGATCGCCGGACATCGCGACGTCGGAGCGCACCAGGTAGGTCCGTCCGCTGGCCGCATCGGTGAGATCAGCGGTGCTGCCCCGGAAGACCAGCCGGCCGTGGCTGAGCACGGCCACCTCGGAACAGCTCTGCGCGACGTCATCCAGGATGTGCGTGGACAGGATCACCGTGCGGCTACCGCCGAGGCCGGCCAGCAAGGCCCGGAAACGCATCCGTTCCTCCGGATCCAGCCCGCTGGTCGGCTCGTCCACCACGATCAGCCGCGGATCGCCGAGCAGGGTCTGCGCAATGCCGATGCGCCGTTTCATCCCCCCGGAGTAGGTCCCGATGCGGCGGCCGGCGTGCTCGGTCATGGCGACCCGGTCCAGCAGCGACTCGATCTGGGCTCGCCGGGCGCGCTTGTCGTCCAGACCCTTGAGCAACGCGATGTAGTCCAGGAACTCCCGGCCGGACAGATCCGGGTACATCGCCAGTTCCTGGGGCAGGTAACCGAGCATCCGCTTGGTCGCGGTGCGCCCGACGCCGGTCGCCAGGTCATGACCACCCACGACGACCCGACCTGAGGTGGGTCGCAACACCCCGGTGAGGATGCGCAGCAAAGTCGTCTTGCCTGCGCCGTTCGCGCCGAGCAGGCCGATCGTCCCGGCGCCGAGAACGAGATCGACCTCGTCCAAGGCTCGATGACCACCCCGGTAGACCTTGGTCAGCTTCTCGATGACGACGTTCACCGGAACTCCTTGCTCACGCGCCGGGCGGCGACCACGCGCGCCGCCCCGAAGAAGAGGATTGCCAGGCCCAGCAGCAGGGCCACACTGATGGTCGCGGTCGCGAAGCCGGCGATCGGACGCAATGTGCTGGACGTCCCTCGGTTCGCCCAACTGGGGTCGACGTGCAGGGCAGCCACTGCCAGGTAGCCGCCGAGCGGAGAGAGCACCGTGCCGGTAGGCGTGGGCACCCCGGGAAACAACGACGGGCTCAATGCGGTGGACCAGAACCACAGCACCACCACGACGACGCGGGCCACGGTCTGCGGCAGGACCAGACCGAGCAGGGTGGCCAACGTGGTGATCACCAGCGCGGCCGGCATCAGCACCGCAGCCAGGCCGACCACCGCAGCGCCCACCGGGGCCGGCGAGCCGTGGCCGATGCCCAGCACCACTCCCAGCAGCACCAGCAACACCGCCGCTGGTACCACAGCGACACCCAGCGGCCCGAGCAGCGCGCCGACCAGGCAGGCGGCCTGCCCGCCGGGTGTGGCGTTGAGCAGGTCGGCCAGCCCGGCGCGGTATTGCTGGACGAGCCGGTCGGTCAGGGCGACGCCGATGCCGGCGGTGTAGCACAGGTTGATCGCCAGGGTCGCGGTGCCGATCCTGGCGACCGGATCGTCCTGGCCGATGACGGTCGGCGAGGTCACCGCAAGCAGCGCGGCCAGTACGGCCAGCGGACCGAGGGACAGCCACAGCACCTTGCGGCGCACGGCCATCACCGCCTCGTAGCGCGTCACGCCCAGGGTGGCCGACCACAAGCCGATCATTCCGGCCCCGGACCGATCAGGCGCGCACCGTCGGCAAGGCGGTGCATCGCCATGGTGAACACCGGTGCCGCGACCGCTAGCAGCGCCACAGCCTGGGGGAGCGGCTCGGTGACCAGGCGCTGCACCAGCAACAGCGTCGCCAGCCAGGTGACGACCACCACCGTTGATGCGCCGGCCAGGGAGCGCAGCACTGCTGCCGCCCACGCCGCGGTGGCCGCCAGCAGTGCGACGAAGGCCATCATCGGCAGCAGCTCCCGCTCGTCGGCGGTGACCACGACCACCAGCACCGCGCCGGCCGACACCGGTACCAGGAGCAGCACGAACCGGCGGCACATCGTGCGGGACAGCGCGGTGGGCACCGTCAGCTGCAGCTCGGTCATCCGCTCACCAGCTGCCACAGCTGCCGCGCACAGCCCGACCGGCAGTGCGAATCCCGCGCCGAGCAACCACTGACCCCCCAGACCGGACCGAGGTACCAGGATCGACAACAATCCAGCCACCACCATCGGCAGCGCGAGCGGGACTGTGCCGCACCGCCGTGCCTCGTACCACCACAGCTCCTTGACGGCCATGCCCGGTACGTAGCGGGGTACGTCCCCGAGGTTCACGCCGGTTGCGCGCTGAGCTGCGGGATCCGCATCCCGCGCACCGCGAGGACGAGCAACCCAACGGCGGCGATCAACGTCCACGGCGTGGTGGCCCACACCGAGGAGAGCACCGACGCCAGCCACCCGGTCAGCACCCCGTCGGGCACGGTGGAGGCGGTCCCCAGCATCCACCCGACACCACCGACGACCCCCCCGACCAGCCGCGACCGCCACACCGTGCAGACCACCCCGACCGCGCTGGCCAGCAGCGCCGGCCCCAACCAGCCGGTGACCACATCCAGCGGATCGCCGATTCCCCCGACCTGGCTGACCACCAACGAGGCGATCAACGCCAAGGCCAGATCGACCGACAGCACCAGCACCAGCCGGCAGGCGAACACCACCGACGGTGAGATGGGAGTACTGAACAGCAGCTCAAGCCGCGGGTCGGCGCGGCCCCCGCACACCGCGAGCGTGCCGACCAGGATCACCAGTACGACGGCCGCCGCGAAGAACCGGTCCTGCTGCCCGGTGGTCAGGGTGAGCAGTACCGCGGTCAGCAGACCCAGGGCGGACAGCGGCAGCACGATGCGTGGTGCCAACCGAAGCTGGCGCCACACCAGCGCCCCGACCAACCACCACGAGGCCCGCGCCCGCGGGCTGACCACCTCCACCGGGGCAGCGGCGGGCAGCGCATCACCGAGCAGAGCGTCGAAGCCGGGCACAACCAGCGGGCCGGTCATCCGGGTGTCGGCCAGCCGGATCCCGGCCGCCATGCCCTGCCACCCTGCCAGCCGCTGCTGGCAGTGCTGGCAGCCGATCAGGTGCGGGTCCGGCCCGCCGGTTGTGGTCAGGGTCGCCAGTTGCGCGTCGGTCAGATGAGTCATCACCGTCGATCCTCCTGTGCCACGGTCGTCGCCAGCGCGGCCGCCAGCCGTTTGCGGGCGTGCGACATCCGGCTCTTCACGGTGCCGACCGGGATGTCCAGCACCGCTGACACCTCCTGGTAGGGCAGCTCATCGACGAGCACGAGAGCGAGGACCTCCCGCAGGTGCTCGGGCAACGCCGCAATGCCCTCGGCGACCCGCTCCTGCTCGGCGTTGGCCAGCACCTGGTCCTCCACCCCAGGTCGGGGGTCTGCGACCGCGACCGCCTCGTCAAGATCGACCAGGATGGGGCGCATCCCGCGCAGCCGGTTGTGTGCCTGGCGCCGGGTCACCCCGAGCAACCAGCCGCGGACGGACGAGTCACCGCGAAACGACCGGGCCGCCTGCCACACCGCCAGCCACGCCTCCTGCAGGATCTCCTCGGCGGTCCCGGAGCTGGACGTGAGCCGGCGGACCAACCGGAGCATGGCCGCTGCATGCCGCTCGTACAGCAGGCGCAGCGCGTCCTGATCACCCCGGGCGACTGCGGTCAGCAGCATCTCGTCGGATTGCACACGTCTGTGTGTAGCAGTCCGGCGCCGTCAGGTTCACCTGCCGGTGCACTGTCTTTGCTGCCACCTTCCGCTGCACCCGTTGCCGGCACCCGAATCGGGTTGGTTTCGTGGTGACCAGTCGCCATGGCGCGACGACTACCGGAGATCAACCAAGGGAGCAACCATGTCCACTGCCCTGCTGGACACCGTCCAGACCGACGAGCTCGACCTGTTCGACCTGGACCTCGACGTCAGCATCGAGAAGCTGGCCGTCAGCCCCATGGTCACCAGCATCTCGCTGTGCACCCCCGGCTGCACCAGCCAGAACGGCGGCAGCAGGTGCAGCTTCTGCTGCTGACCTGACGGGTGTCGGGCTGGAGTCGCCCCATGCGCTCCAGCCCGATGCCGGCCAACCGCCGACCAGACGAGTTGAAAGGTGAGGCACATGCGGGATCCGCTGTTCCGGGCCTGGGGCGTCTTCCTGGTGCGGGCTCCGTTGCTGGCGGTGGCCGGCGGCGTCTCGGCGGCTGCGGCACCGGACCCGACGCCGGCCGACGGTCGGCCGGGCTATCTGGAGCTGATCCGCACGGTGAGCGCGGACGCCCGGCTGGTCGAGGCGGTCAACCTGGCCACGCCGAGCCTGGGTGCGGTGCTCGACCAGGTAAGGGCCGGCCAGATCGACCGGCTCAGGGACACTCAACTGCGCCGCGCCGCGCTGGCCCTGCTGCGCTACGACATCCGGATGCGCACCCGACCCACGCCGTTCGGACTGTTCGCCGGGGTCTGCTGCGGTGAGTTCGGCGGCGCGGCCAAGTTCGAGTACGGCCGGGCGCACCGCACCCGCACCCATGTCGACATGGGATGGCTGTCCAAGATCGTGCACCGGTTGGAGCGGGACTCCGTGCTGCTGGCGGCCCTGCGCCTGCGCACCCACCAGGCACTGGTGGCCCGCGGTGACCGGATCACCCTCGAAGTGCCCTCCACCATCGGTGCCGCCCCCGGCGAGAACAGCAGATCCGCGGTGTCGGTACGCAATTCGCCGGTGGTGCGCGATGCGGTGCGCGCGGCCCGGACACCGATCCTGTTCGAGGATCTGGTGACCCTGTTGCGCACCCGGTTCGGCACGGCGTCGCGCGAGCAGGTGGCCGGCCTGCTGCGGGCTCTGGTCAGCCAGGAGATCCTGCTGACCGACCTGCGCCCATCGCTGGCCGGCAGCGACCCGTTGAGCCACGTCATCGATGTGCTGGCGGCGGCGCCGCACCGGGCCGAGGACACCGACCGGATGCTCGACGAGCTGCGGGCGGTCGACCGGCTGCGCAGCGGCTACGACGGCACGGCACCCGGCCAGGGGCACGCGCAGCTCGGCGAGCTGATCCGCCGGGCCACCGCGCTCCAGCCGCACGACCACCCGCTGCATGTGGACATCCGGCTGGACCTGCACGTCCAGCTACCGCAGGAGGTGCGCACCGAGGCCGAGCGAATGATCGAGGTGCTGTGGCGGCTGTCGCCGCCCCGGCTCGGGATGCGCCCGCTGCGCGGGTACCACCACAGGTTTCTGGAGCGCTACGGCGTCGACCGGCTGGTACCGCTGCTGGAGCTACTCGACGACACCAGCGGGCTCGGCGCACCACCGGGTTACGAGTGGCCGCCCAGTGAGGCTGCGGCCGAGCCACCGGCCGAGCCGGACAGCGCCACCCGGGACCGGCTGCTCAGCGCACTGTGCGCCGCGGCGGTGCGCGACCGGCGCCGCGAGATCGTGCTGGACGACGCCACCGTCGCCGAGCTGGCTTACGACCAGGCCGATCCCGCCGACCTGCCGAACTCCTGTGAGCTGTACCTGCATGTGGTGGCGCCCAGCCTGGACGAGCTGACCGCAGGCACCTTCCGGATCGTGTTGTCCCCGAGTCCAGGCTCCCATCATGCGGGGGCGACCGTGGCCCGCTTCGCCGACCTGCTGCCCGAATGGGCCGACCAGCTGGCCGACGAGCAGCGCAACCGCCCGGTGCACATCGCCGGCGCGTTGAGTGTGGATCTTGCGTTCGCTCCCCGGGCCGGCCGGGCGGCGAACCTGGCGCACGCCATCGCGCACACCGGGCGGCGGATCTCGGTAGGCCTGCCGGACGCCGCGGGCGTCACCGAGATCCCGTTATCCGAGATCGCGATCGGCGCGAACCTGGAGCGGCTGTGTGCCGTGCACCTGCCGACCGGGCGGGAGATCGTGCCGGTGCTGCCGAACATGGTCAGCCCCGCGGTGCAGGCGCCGAACGTGACCCGGCTGCTCTACGAGCTGGGCATGGAGGGCCAGCGGCTGTGGGAGCCGTGGAACTGGGGCCCGATGGCGCACTGCCCGTTCCTGCCCCGGATCCGGTACGGCCGGGCGGTCCTCGCCCCGGCCACGTGGCGGCTCGACGAGCTGCGCGACAGTGCCGGTGACTGGTCAGCGGCGGTCTCCCGGTGGCGGCAGGCATGGGCGGTTCCCCGGCATCTGCTGGTGGTGAGCAACGACCAGCGGCTGCTGCTGGATCTGGACGACCCGTGGCACCGTGAGCTGTTGCACGACGAGACACGTCGGGATGTGAGCCTGGTCGCGCAGGAGGTGCCCGGTGACGCCGAGGGCTGGCTGGCTGGAGGCACCGGTGGGCACACCGTCGAGGTCGTGGTGCCGCTGGCCCGGCGGGACCCCACGCCCCGCCGCCCGCCGCACCTGGCCTATCTCGATCCCGGTCGGCAAGCCGAGGGTCTGGGCGGCGGCTGGCTCTACCTTAAGATCTACGGCGCGCGGCGGACTCAGGATGATCTGCTGCGCGAGCAGATTCCACAGTTGGTCGCAGCCGCCGCCGAGGGCGGGGCGGACCGGTGGTTCTTCATCCGTTACACCGACTCCGACGGCCACCACGTGCGGCTTCGACTGCACGGTGAGTCCGATCGGCTGTGGTCGGGGGTGGCTCGCACCACGGGTGCGATGCTGCTGGACTGGCAACGGCAGGGGCTGGTCAGTGCCCACCAGGTGGACCAGTATGCCCCCGAGCTGGAGCGTTACGGCGGTACCCAGGCCCAGCAGGCGGCGGAGGAGCTGTTCGAGCGGGACAGCGCAGCGGCGGTCGCCTTGCTGCGGCTGGTGAAGTCGTCCGGCTGCCCTTATTCGCTGGACGCTCTGGTGGCGATCTCAGTGGCTGCCCTGGCGCACGCCTTCGGTCCACCGTCGCCGCAGGCCCCACCGTCGCCGCAGACACAGTGGCTGAGCGCCGAGTACGCCGGGGAGGCGGCCGCCGCGTGGCTGTCCCTCACCGGTAGCCGGCGGGATCTGCCCGGGCAGTACCGCAAGCAGGCGGCGTACTGGCGGCGCCTGCTCGACCCGGCCGGTGGCTGGTCGCAGCTGCGGGCCGGCGAGGTCGGCAGCCGGGTGTTGGCTGCGTTGGCCGACCGCGACGAGGCGGTGCGCACGCTGGCCCGCCACGTCCGGTCCGGCAGCCGGACCCCGCAGGCCCGCGTGGTCGGCAGCCTCCTGCACATGACCTGCAACCGGTTGGTCGGCGGATCGGCGGACCGGGAGTCGACAATCCTGGGCATCGCGCGCGGTGCGGTGCAGGACAACTTCAACCGACGGAGGCACCTGACATGACCACTGTCCAGCAGGCCGCGGTGCTGTCCGGTAGGGACGCCCAGCGGGCAGCCGAGGCCATTGAGCTGGTGGCGGACCGGCTCGCTGACCCCGAGCAGGTCGCCGGCATCGCCTCCGGGGAGGCCAACCGCGAGCCGATCTACGAGTCGACCATGTGGAGCCCGGTGACGCTGTCGCACGGCCTGCCCGGCATGGCCATGCTCTACATCGAGCTGGCCCGGTTCGACCAGCGCTGGCTGGCTGTGGCACACCGGCACCTGCGCTGCGCCGCGCAGGAACTGCCCAAGGCGGTCTCCTACGGCCTGCACACCGGGCCGGCCGCGGTGCTGGCCGCCGCGCAGGGCTGTGCCGGGCACGGCTGGGCCGGGCACGGCTGGGCCGGGCACTACGCGACATTGCGCCGCACCCTCGCAGACTGGCTGGTCGCCGATCAGCACAAGCGCATCGCCACCGGTCTGGCGCGCACCGCACCGGGCGTGGCCTGGGCCGATTATGACGTGATCGGGGGCCTGTCGGGCACCCTGCGCGTACTGCTCGACTCGCTGGACGATCCGGCGGAGGCCAGCAGTGCGGTGGAGTCCGCGGTGGACGTGACGCTGCGTCGTCTGGTGCAGATCAGCGAGCCGATCGAGGCGCACGGGCTGGTGGTGCCCGGCTGGTGGGTGCCTCCCGAGCTGGAGCCGGTCGACCAGGACCGGCGGGACTACCCCCAGGGCGACTTCAACCTCGGCCTGGCGCACGGGGTGGCCGGCCCGCTCACCCTGCTCGCCCTCGCGTTGCGCCGGGGACACGAGGTGGACGGTCAACGAGACGCCATCGCCCGGTTCGCCGGCTGGCTAGCCGGCTGGGTGCTGCGGGATGCGGCGGGCAGCTACTGGCCGTGCCGGGTGGGCTGGGCGGAGCAGGTAGCCGCGCAGCGGCTGACGAGCGCGTTCACCCGAAGCGCGTGGTGCTACGGCGCTCCCGGCGTGGCGCACGCCCTCTACCAGGCCGGGGTGGCGGTGGACGTCCCGCAGTGGCGACAGCTGGCGATCACCGGGCTGCGGGATGTGCTGGCCAGGGATGAGACCGCGTGGCACCTCGACGGACCGACCGTCTGTCATGGCTACGCGGGCCTGCTGCAGGTCATGTGGCGGGTGGGCACCGCCTCGGGTGACGCGCCGCTGCAGCAGGGCTGCCTGCGCCTGGCCCGGTCGGTGCTGGACTTCGCCGACCGTGACCGTGCCTTCGTCTTCCCGCACCTGGTGCCGGACTCGCCGCAAGGATGGCGGCGGGCCGGCCGGCACCGCCCGCTGGATGTGGCCGGAATCCTGGAAGGCGCCGCGGGGGTGGCGTGTGCCCTGCTCTCGGTGACCCCCCCGCACCTGCTGAGCCCGGCTGCCGCGGGCCCGGTCGGCAACCCGCAGCGGTCCTGGGACCGCTGCCTGGCATTGAGCTGAGGTGCGTCGCAGATGACCAGGTCAGTCCCGGAGAAGCTGCTGCTCGGCGTGAGCGGCTCGGTCGCAGCGCTCAACCTGCCGAGCTATCTCTACGAGTTGCGCGCCGGCGGGGTGGCGCAGATCGTCGCCGTGCTCACCGTGACCGCCGAGTCGTTCCTGCCGGCCGCCAGCCTGCGGCTGCTGTGCGACGGTGTCTACACCGAGCGCGACCATGGGCGCGGGCATGTCGCGCTGGGGCGCTGGCCGGACCGGGTCCTGGTGCTCCCGGCCACCGCGCACCTGCTCGGCTGCGTGGCGGCCGGGCTCGCGCCGAGCCTGCTGGCCACGACGTTGCTCGCGACCGAGACGCCGGTTATTTTTGTGCCGGCGATGAATCCCACCATGTGGCACAAGGCCGCGGTACGGCGCACTGTCGCCACCCTGCGAGCCGACGGCCATCAGGTGCTCGACCCGGTGCCCGGTGCCGCCTTCGAGGTGGCCAGCCGGGCGATCGTGCCCAGCTTGGCGTTGCCATCCCCCGATGTGGTGTTGCGCTGCCTGTCCGGCGACCCGGCCACCGAGGCGGTGGCGAGTTGACAGCCGACGCCTTCAGGGTGACCGACCTCGTCGTCCGCTACGGCACCGTGACCGCAGTGGACCACCTGTCACTGTCGTCACCACCTGGCCGGATCACCGCGCTGCTCGGACCCAACGGTGCCGGTAAGTCCAGCCTGCTCCAGGCGCTGTCCACACTGCTACGCCCGACCTCGGGCACCGTACGGGTGTTCGGTCACGACGTGTGCGCCCAGCCGCTGCTGGTCCGCCGCCAGATCGGCCTGCTGTTTCAGGAGCGGGTGCTGGACATGGACCTGTCGGTCCGGCAGAACCTGTGGTTCCACGCCCGGCTGTTCGGCCTGTCCGCGTCCCAGGCCCGGCACCGCATCGATGAGCTGCTGGAGTTCTTCGGGTTGAGCCGGCGGCGAGACCAGGTCATGTCGGAGCTGTCCGGCGGCCTGAGCAGGCGGGTGGAGATCGCCCGCGCGCTGCTGCACAAGCCGGGTCTCCTGATCCTGGATGAGCCGACGACCGCGCTGGACCCCGAGGCTCGCCGTGCCGTGTGGGACGACCTGCGCCGGCTGAAGCGAGAGGTGGGAGCGACCGTGCTGTACTCCACTCATTACCTGGACGAGGCCGAGCTCGCCGACGAGATCGTCATCGTGCACGACGGCCAGGTGGTGCGCCGTGGGTCACCGTCGCAGATGCGGACCAGCCTGGGTGCCTCCAAGCTGCTGCTGTCGACGCCGGACGACGAGACCGCGTTGCGGCGGCTGGTCGCCGCCGGTCTCGACGCGGTGGCGGAGTCGGGTGGGCTGGCCATCCGGTGCGCTGAGCCG
The DNA here is from genome assembly GCA_050700055.1 of Pseudonocardiaceae bacterium. Classification (GTDB taxonomy): domain Bacteria; phylum Actinomycetota; class Actinomycetes; order Mycobacteriales; family Pseudonocardiaceae. Next base: position 13,473 of record JBOHGE010000007.1, on the reverse strand, counting down.
GAGCGGCAGGTCGGGCTCGTGGTGCAGGCGGTGGGCGTGCCGGTGCTGACCCTGTCGGCACACCATCCCTCGATGGACGATGTGTACCTGGCGTTCACCGGGCAGCGACAGTCATGAGCACGATCACGCCACCGGCGCCCGCCTTGGCCGGGTCCGTCCGGGCCGTCCTGGTGATCGCGCACCGAGACCTGCTGCGCCAGGCCCGCCAGCCCGGGACACTGGTCAGCCAAGCGTTGCAGATCGTGTTCTTCGTGCTGGTCTACGCGATCGGCTTCGACAGCATGATCGGTGCAGTGGACGGGGTCGCCTTCAGCGCTTACGTGTTCCCCGGAATCATCGCCATTCAGGTCGTCACGTTCGGCGTCAGCGCCGGGCTGAGCTACGCGTGGGACCGGGAGTACGGGGTGCTGCGTGACCTGCTGCTGGCACCCGTGCCAAGGATCTGCCTGCCCCTGGGCAAGATCGTCGCCACGGCTGCGCTGCTGGGCACGCAGAGCGTCGTCATGCTGCTGTTCGCGCCGCTGTTCGGGCTGCCGCTGACGCCGGTGAGCTTCGTGGTCACCGGCGTGGCCTTCACCGCGAGTGCCGCTGTGTTCAGCGTGCTCGGCCTGTTCCTGGCCATGGTGATCAAGCGGGTCGAGACACTGCAGTCCGTTGTGCAGCTGGCCATGTACCCGATGCTGTTCTTGTCCGGCTCGGTGTTTCGGACCCAGGACACGCCGGCTTGGCTGGCTGCCGCGATCCAGCTCAACCCGATGACCTATGCGGTGGACCTGGCCCGGCAGACGTTATTCGGCGGTATCGGATCGGCGGCGATGTGGCTGGACTGCGCCGTGTTGCTGGCTGTGGCGGGGGCGCTGGGCACAGTCGTGCGGCTGCGGACGGGACGGTGACGGCGTGCCTGCTCCCCGGACACCCTCCCTGGCACAGTTCACCGCCCTGTCTCGGCCGCCCGAGCGGTACCGGGGAATGGTCGACGGTTTTCCACAGTGGCCACCGCTGGCCGAGCCCGCCCCCCCGACCGGGGGGGACCTGATCACCGGGGCCATCGACTGGCTCACCGCCCACCTGGAGTGGCTGGATCCGGTGCGCTGGGAGCAGTTCCTGGCGCCTCGCGTCTTCCCGGCCAGCACCGTCCTCGAGGTGCTGACCTTGTGCCGCAGCCTGCGTCGAGGACCGCGAGCCGAGCAGGCGACCACGTTGATCGAGTCCAGCCTGGAGGTGGCCGATCGGCTGGTGACCAGCCCCGCCTTTCTGGCTGGTCTCTACCGAGCGGACGGCCTGTTCACCTACCGGGTGTGGTTGCTGGCCCTGGTCGACGAGCTGGGACTTGACGTGTTGGGGCTTGACGTCGCGCGGCGGCTGCGCGATGTGGTGCAGGGGCTGCTCGACGCCGGCTGCCCGGCAGTGACCAACCTCGGCCGGCCCGGCCACGCCTTGGTCGAGTTGGGCTATGTGCTGGAACTGGGCGGCTACCGGCACCCATTGCCCGCGCTGCCCGCGCTGATCGGACCCAGCCTGCCGGTCCCCGGGACGGCACCGCTCTACCTCACCGACGACCAGTGCTACGTGCTGACCCACCTGGTGTTCTACCTGACCGACTTCGCTGACCGCCCAGCCGGTGTCGGGCTGACGGGCGTGGCCGACGCCGTGACCGCCCTGCTGGGGGTCTACCTCGCCAAGGATGACCTCGACTTGTCCGCCGAGTTGTTGCTGTGCGCTCTGGCGCTGGACCGGCAAGGCGACGAGCTGGTTGCGCACGGCTGGCGGCGGCTCAGCGGGGCACAACGTCGCGACGGCGCGGTGCCTGGACCCCTGCACGACCCGGCAGTACTGGCGCGGCTGCGCGGAGCCAAGGCAGCTGCCTACCTGTTCGGTACCTGCTACCACACCACGGTGGTCGCCGCGCTGGCCGCCACGGAGCGGGAGCGCCTCGATGATTGCAGCTGAGCAGGCTTACCGCCGTGCGCACCAATGGTTTCGCCGCGCGCCCGACGACCCGCGATGCCGAGCGGGCGCATGGCTGTGCGCGACCGCGCTGGGTGAGCCGGCCGGTCCTGTCCCGGACCTGGTGCTGCCGGTAGCAAGCCGGTGCAGTGACCAGCCGCCGGCTCCGGTCCGGGCGGATCCAGCCTGCCTGTTGCGGTTGGCCGAGCAGATCACCGACCAGACCGGGTTCGGTCGCACGACGGATCGGATCCCCACCGACCGGCTCACCGGCTGGGCCACCGCGCTGCCGGTGGCGGTGACCCTCGCGGTCCGGGCCCGGGACCTGGCGGTCACGTCGGCGCTGCTGCTCGCCGGGGCCTGCCTGCATTGCGGCGGACACCCGCAGCTGCGTCATGCAGCGGCTTTCGTGGCCGCGCAGCAACAACCCGACGGTGGCTTCGGTGCGTTGCCCCCCGACGCCGATGCGGCTCTGTGCAGCACCGTCCGGGTGCCGTTGACTTTCGGATGTGTCTGGGCACTGGTCGCAGTCGGCTACGGCCTTCATGATCGAGATCTCGGGGCGCAGTGACACTACCGGCCGTGCGGAGCATGACCAACTCCCCATGCGGTTGGGACCACTGCAAGAGATTCACGACTGCCCAGGGTGGGCGGGCTCAGCCTGAGACGTGGGTGGCGTCGCGGACCGTGCCGACGTACTCCTCGACCAGATCTTCCAGCGCGACGACCCCCAGGGTGGCGCCGTCTGGACCTACCACCCGGGCCAGGTGACTGCTGGATCGGCGGAGCAGAGCCAGCGCTTCGTCGAGCTTGGCGGTGGAGTGCACCTCGGGCAGCGGGCGCACACAGCGTGCTGGCACTGGGGTGTCCGGCGGCCTACCGAGCAGCTCGAGCACGTCCTTGACGTGCAGGTAACCCACCAGCTGCGCGGCGGAACCCAACCCTTGACGGCACAGCGGAAAACGGGAGAAACCGGTCTGCGCCACGGCCTGCTCGATGTCGCCCAAGGTGGGCTCGGCGGCAACCGTGGTCAGCCCGTAAGTCGGGACCAGCACGTCGGCGACGGTCCGTTCCCTGGTGGACAATGTCTGAGTCAGCCGGCGGTGCTCTTGGCTGTCCAGCAGTCCCTCACGGCTGGAGTCGGCGATCAGGTTGGCCAGCTCGTCAGGGCTGTAGGCGCTCTCGAGCTCGTCGCGGGGCACCACGCCGAACGCGCGTAACACGTGATTGGCGATCCAGTTCAGCGCCGCGATCGCCGGGCGCATCAGACGCATCCAGGTGACCAACGGTGGCACCATCCACAGCGCGGTGCGCTCCGGTCCGGCGATGGCGATGTTCTTGGGCACCATCTCACCGAGCAGGATGTGCGCCACCGTGACGATGCCCAGCGCGATGACGAAAGCGACAGTGTGCAGCATTGCGTCGGGTATCTCGAGCGGGCCGGCCAGCCTCTCGAGCTGAGCAGCGATGACGGGTTCGCCCAGAGCGCCCAGCCCCAGCGAGCTGAAGGTGATCCCGAGTTGCGCGGCGGCCAGCATCAGCGACAGGCGCTCCCCGGCCCGGATCACCGTGCGAGCCCGGTGGACCCCGCCCGCGGCTATCGACTCCAGCCGGTCTCGCCGCGCGCTGATCAAGGCGAACTCGGCGCAGACGAAGAAGGCGTTGGCGACCAGCAGTATCATCGCGCCGAGCAGGGCTGCGGTGCTCACCGGGTCACCTGCTGTGGTTGTGTGGTCCGGATGAGCCGGAGTTCCGCGATGCGGCGACGGTCCATCCGCGTCACGGCCAGCTGCCAATCGTCGAACTCGATCTCGTCGCCGACGTCGGGTATGCGACCCAGCCGCTCCAGCACGAGCCCAGCCACCGTCTCGTGGTCACTCTCGGGCAGCACGAGTCCGACGGCGTCGGCCAGCTCGTCGGCTCGCAGCAACCCGGAGATGATCCAACGCTGCTCGCCCACCTGCTGGATCTGCGAGACCTCCTGCCGGTCGTGCTCGTCACGGACGTCGCCGACGATCTCCTCCACCAGGTCCTCGAGGGTGACGATGCCCGCGGTGCCGCCGTACTCGTCGACCACGATCGCGACCTGTAGTCCCTGGCCGCGTAACCGGTCGAGCAACGCGTCACCATCCAGTGAGCTCGGCACGGTGAGGACCGGGCGAGCCAGCGCACCGGCCAGAGTCACGGCCCGTTGGTCTGCGGGCACCGCGAACGCCTGCTTGACGTGCACCACGCCGGGCACGTCGTCAAGATCGCTGCCGTAGACCGGGAAGCGGGAGAATCCGGTCCGCCGCGCGGCGTCCACCAAGTCCAGCACGGTCGCATCCGCCCGGAGTGCCTGCACCCGCACCCGAGGGGTCATCAACTCCTCTGCGGTGCGCTCACCGAAGCGCAGTGAGCGATCCAGCAGGGTTGCGGTTCCTTGGTCGAGGGTGCCCTGCTGGGCGCTGCTGCGGACCAGGGAGCCGAGCTCCTGCGGGGATCTCGCGGAGCGCAGCTCCTCGGCCGGCTCGATGCCGACCCGGCGCAGGATCCAGTTCGCCGCCCCGTTCAAGAGCGAGATCAGCCAGCCGACCGCAGTGGAGAAGGCGTTGAGCAGGCCGGCGACCCGCCGTGCCGTGGGTAGCGGCCGGGCGATGGCCAGGTTCTTGGGGATCAGCTCGCCGAACACCATCGACAGCCCGGTGGCCAAGGTCAGCGCGATCCCGAGGGACAACCCGTCCGCAATGCTGGCGGGCACCCGTGCTCTCTCAATCCAGGGCTGGATGAGATCGGCGATGGCCGGCTCGGCGATGTAGCCGGTGAGCAGGGTGGTGATCGTGATACCCACCTGCGCTCCGGATAGCTGAAACGACAACGTTCGGTGCGCATGCTTGACCCACCGGGCCCGGCGATCGCCGACCTGCTGCACGTTCGCGTCAACGGTGCTGCGCTCCAGCGTGGTCAACGCGAACTCACCGGCCACACAGACGAAGGTTCCGGCGATCAGTACGACCACCCCGAGCAGGCCCAGGATGGTGAGCAGGAGATCCATCTATGCCGCCTGGACCGGCGGCAGGTCGGGAGAGTCGAGCGCAGGGCCCGGCCCGGTACTACAGCCTGGGGCTGATGCGGCTGGCACCGCGTTCGTCACTCCTCATGGGCACGGGTTGCGCTTGATTTTACGGTTTCCGGTGGCCTGTCGAGGGCAACCGGAGGCAGGAGACCCCTATTCGGGCTAACGTATCTGCTCGTGCGGATCGGAATCCTGGGTGGACCTGGGCTCTCCGCCGGCGCGCCGGTCGACGGTGCCGTCCAACGACTGGGAGCCGAGCTGGCCCGGCGCTGCTGGGGCATGGTGCTCGGAGTACCCGGGTCGCTCACTTTCGATGCCACTGGGACCGGGGTGGACCTCATAGAGGTCCTCGCGCGAGGTGCCGAGCCCGGCACCAAGGCCACTGATCTGCGAGCAGTGGACGGGCCGGCCGCCCGGCTGGAAGTGGTCCGGCTGCTGTCCGATGCCGTCGTGGTGCTGCCGGGCGGGATCGATGTGCTGGCCGACCTGCTGGCCCTGCTCACCGAGCAGGCATTGGGACTCAGCGATAAACCGTGTGGCGTACTCGATCCGACCGGGTTGCTCGACCCGCTGGCCGAGCAACTCGACATGCTGGATCGCGCCGGCCTGCCGGTCGCCCAGCTGTTGCGGGCCGCGGATCCGGCTGTGCTGCTGGACCAGCTCGCGGCGTGGCGTCCTCACGGGGGAGGCGACCTGCGCGACGAGGTCGCCTGGTTGCGGGTCAGCGATTCCCACCTGACCCTGTTGCCCGGCCCGTCGGGACTGCGCCTACCCGGTGGTCCGCGTGCGCTGGGGGAGCGGGGCGCGGTGGCACTGTCGCGTCTGCTGGCGCAACGCTGGTCGGTGCGGTTGGGGGCCGACCGGCTACATCCAGCAGCTGCCCTGGTCGTGCCGGAACCGGATGGCGCGTGGCGACGGGTGAGTTGCTACCGGGCCGGCGGCCCGCAACCGGTGTTGCCCGGTGCAGTGGCCTACCCCCTGGGCAAGCCCGCAGCCTGCGATCCGGCAGCCGCTGCGCTGCAAGAACTGCTCCGCCAGGGGCGGGTGCTCTAGTCACCAGCCGGCTGGCAGTGGGCGGCCCTCGGCGAACCCGGCCGCGGACTGCACCCCGATCACCGCTCGCTCGGACAGCTCCGGCAGCGTCCGGGCGCCGGCGTAGGTACAGGCGCTGCGCACCCCGGCGCAGATGTGGTCGATGAGGTCCTCCACCCCGGGCCGGCTCGGGTCGAGGTACATCCGGGCGGTCGAGATGCCCTCCTCGAACAGTGCCTTGCGGGCTTGGTCGAAGGTGTCGTCGTGAGTGGTGCGGGCGGCGACGGCGCGCTTGGAGGCCATCCCGTAAGACTCCTTGTAGGCACGGCCGGTCTCGTCGCGCTGGAGATCACCCGGCGATTCGTGGGTGCCGGCGAACCACGAACCGATCATCACATTCGCCGCTCCCGCAGCCAGCGCCAGCGCCACGTCTCGAGGGTGGCGCACCCCACCGTCGGCCCAGACGTGGCCACCGGCGACGCGAGCCGCCGCCGCGCATTCGACCACCGCGGAGAACTGTGGCCGGCCGACTCCGGTGAGCATCCGGGTGGTGCACATAGCGCCCGGCCCCACTCCGACCTTGACGATGTCGGCACCGGCCGCCAGCAGGTCGCGGGTGCCCTGCGCGGAGACCACATTCCCGGCTACCACCGGCACGCCCGGGTCGCAGGACCGGACCGCGTGCAGCGCATCGAGCACCTTGCTTTGGTGGCCGTGCGCGGTATCGACGACCAGCACGTCGACTCCCGCTGCGAGCAGCGCCTCGGTCTTGGCTGTGACGTCGCCGGTCACCCCGAGCGCCGCAGCCACCCGCAGCCGGCCATCGGCGTCGCACGCGGGGGAGTACAGCTCGGCTCGCAACGCTGCGGTGGGGGTCAGCACGCCGACCAGTGCCCCGGCAGCATCCACGGCAAGCGCCAGCTTCTGGCGGCGGTAGTGCAGCTGTTCGAAGATCTTGCGCGGTTCGGTGTCAGCGGGCACCACTACCAGGTCGGTCTGTGCCACGTCAACCAGCCGGATGAAGCGGTCCACCCCGGTGAGCTCTGTCTCGGTGACCAGTCCCACCGGGCGACGTGCACCGTCGACCACTACCACGGCGTGGTGTGCCCGTTTGGGCAGCAGGTTGGCTGCGTCGGCGACGGCGTCCCGGAGGCTCAGCGTGAGCGCCGTGTCCAGTACCAGGTGCCGCGCCTTCACCCACGCCACCGTCGTGGCAACTGCCGCCGGATCCACGTCTTGGGGCAGCACCACCAGCCCGCCACGTCGGGCGACCGTCTCGGCCATCCGGCGTCCTGCTACCGCGGTCATGTTGGCCACCACCAGCGGGATCGTTGTTCCGGACCCGTCCACGGTGGACAGATCCGGATCGAACCGGGACGCCACGTCCGAGCGCAACGGCAACAGAAAGACATCGTCATACGTGAGCTCATACCCAGGCCCACGCTCATCAACAAACCGCACCCCCCGACGCTACCCTCCGCCCCGCCCCGCATTCAGCGGGCTCAGCGGGGCTATCGGGCACCGGATAGCCCCGCTGAGCCCGCTGAATGCACACTGGCCAGCGTGACGTTGCTGGGGTTGTTTGTTGGTCTTGCCACCTTGGACCTGGTTCAGCGGGTGGGGCGGCGCCCCGGGGTCGACGAGAAGGTCGTCGCGCAGCGCAGCGATCTCGCCGCCGGGGGACCGGCCGCGGCTGCTGCGGTGACCTTCGGCGTGCTGGGTGGGCGCAGCGTGCTGGTCTCCGCGCTGGGTCCCGGGCCGGTCGCCCGGCTGGCCGCGGGGGAGCTGGATCGCGCCGGGGTGCAGATCGTGGACGCCTGGGCAGCCGGTGCGGATCTCAGCATCTCAGCGATCACCGTGCTCGACGGGACCGGAGAACGATCGGTGGTATCCCGCAATGCCGAGGACGTGACCGCCGTGGTTCCGGCTGACCTGCCGGTCCTGGCGGGAGACGCGGACGTGGTGCTGATCGACGGGCACCATCCCGATCTCGCCTTGGCCGCCGCCGAGGCTGCCCGGGCCGCCGGGGTCCCGGTAGTGCTGGACTGCGGCAGCCCCAAACCGGTGTACACCGAACTGGTGGCGCTCACCGACGCCGCGGTGTGCTCGGCTGGCTACGTGACCGGCGACCGCGAGGTGTTCGCCCCTGAGGTGTTCGACGCGGTAGCAGCGGCACTGCTAGCCGGTGGCGTCCGCCTAGTGGCGATGACAGCCGGCGCGGCGCCGGTGCGCTGGCGGACTCGGGAGGCCGCCGGCGCCGTCGAGATCCCAGTGGTCGCAGTTCGCGACACCCTGGGCGCCGGCGATGTGCTGCACGGGGCGGTCGCCTTCGCCCGGGCACATGGGGTGACCGATGCCGAGCGCAGCCTGAGCTTCGGCGTCGCGGTGGCCTCGCTGCGAGTGCAGCATAGTGGTCCGCGGGCCTGGCGGGAGGATCAGCGGCTGCGCGCCCTGGTGGCCGATTGCGCGACAACCGATCTATCGACGATCAGGCGGGTTTGATGTTGGCATTGAGATGGAAGGTGTTGTCCGGATCGTATCTCGCCTTGATCCGGGTTAACCGCTCGTACTTGCCCGGGCCATAGGACGCCCGCACCCGGTCCTCGTCGTCGTCGGTCATGGAGTTCACATAACCACCCGAGTCCCGGGCGAATGGTCGCAATGTGTTCCACAACGACCGAACCCAGGCCCGCTCGGCATCGAACGACTCCGGATTCGGACCTATTCCAGAGATGTTGATGACATAGCGTGGCGCTCGCCCACCGCCGAAAGCGGTCTCGTCATCACCCACCGCTGAGTACGCTCCATCCAGCCGGAACACCAGGCAAAAGCTCATCGGTGAGCTTTTGTCAGGAATTCGCTTGACGATCGCCGCGATCGCGTCGTCGGTGAGCTCGTCGAGGTAGATCACCTCTTGATAGCCCAATAGCCCCCAGGGAGCGGTCTCGTCGAGCGTCCGCTGTAGGGCGACGTACGGAATCGGGGTGACCAGTTCGAACAGCGGTGGCAGTGCCTGGCGAATCGGCGCGACGACGCGAGCGTGTTCTTCCGCGGAGGCGAATCCCACCACGAGCAGCAGGTAGCCGGGAATGAAGTGATACTGCTGGGGTACAAATGGCGCCGGTGGGGCGTTGAGTCCGATCGCGATCTGGGCACCAGTGTCCGCGGGAAGGGTCGGCACGACGTCGCGGGCCAGGCGCAGGACCTGCTCCCCGTCCTCCATTCCCCAGAAAAAAAGTCCTAAATGTACCTCAGGTCCGATCGGGTGCAGCTGGAACTCGAACGTCGTGACGACACCGAAGTTGCCGCCACCGCCGCGGACCGCCCAGAACAGGTCGGCATGCTCGTCGGCCGAAGCATGCACATAATGACCATCGGCGAGCACCACGTCGACCGAGATCAGGTTGTCGATGCTCAGTCCAGCCTTATGGGTAAGCCATCCGATGCCGCCGCCGAGTGTCAGGCCACCGACTCCGGTGTGACTGATCACCCCCGCGGGCACCGCCAGACCATGGACCTGCGTTGCCGCGTCCAGCTCTGCGACGGTGGCTCCGCCCTCCACCGTGGCCAGGCCATTATCGGGACAGATGGAGACCCGGCGCAGTGCACTGAGATCGATCATCAGACCGCCGTCGCAAACACCGGCGCCGGAGAACGCATGGCCACCGCCGCGCACTGAGATCTCCAGCGCCTGCTCTCGGGCGAAGGCGAGCGCTGCTGCGATATCAGCTGGCGAAGCGCATCGGGCGATCGCAGCCGGGCGACGATTAATGTCATTATTCCACTGTATGCGCGCAGTGTCGTAATCCGCGTCGTCCGGCGTGATAACTTTGCCCGCCAACACTGTGCGGAGCGCTTCCAGGTGGTGGGTCGAGATCTGCATCACGGAACCGCTCCCAGGCATCGGGTGGGGCACCCGGCGTGCGCCTGGTGCGACTTGGGTGCAACATTGGTATGGCAGCGTTGACGTGCGGGAATCCTCAACAATCGCATATCAACGATCCCGCTTGCCGGTAATCGAAAAAACCGTTACTCGCCGAGGTCAACGATGATGGGAGGGGTGGCCTTCTTGGCCACCCCTCCCTCGCTAACGGCACCGCACGCGATCATCCAACGGCACCGCTGCGGCCTGTCAGCTGTAGCAAGCGCCACCGGCGCCGCCATTGGCGCTGCCGCCGGCGCCGCCGACACCGTCGCCGGCGCTGTTGGTCTGGTCTCCGAACAGGTTGATGTTCAAGAGGTTGAGGCCGAGACCACCCCGGCCGACGCCACCGGCGCCACCCACCCCACCGTTGCCGCCACGGCCGCCGCAGCTACCGCCGGTGTTGAACAAGGACAGGACGGTGCGGGCCGGCAGCAGCTCGACGTGCAGCGCGTTGATCTCGGTAAAGCTCAGTGCGTCAGACATCAAATCCTCCTAGGGAATGTGGTCCCGGGTGGTGGCCGGGACAAAGGAACCTCATCGGTGGCACGCCGATTCAGCAATACATACTTTGCCCAGCTGCGCCGCAGCGGGCAATCAGTAGCCGCACGTAAGTCTGCCAGGTCGACTACCTAGCCGCGAAGCCTCTTTTCGCCTACGTAGTCCGAGGTGAGGTAGGCGTAGGTAGCAAGCATCGGTTACCTACTTACGGCGTACATTCGATCTGGTCGTCGGCGGTCTACCCTTTTGCCGGTCGAGTACTCTGCGTGCGAAAATTAATCTCTGCCCGGCTGCGGGCGAGGTATTTTATCGACTGACCGGATCACCAGAAGCGCCCGGTCGCTCTTGTCGAGTGCCAGGCAGCGTTGATGAACGGGGTGCCGTCCGGGTCCGGTCAGTGTGCTCCCGCCGCTTGTCGAACACGCTCTTGGACGCCTCTGGATGGGTGCGTCAGCGGCACAGCTCGGCTCGGCGGCTGCTCACCTGCCGTCGCTGGCACCGGTCGAGTCCCGCTGGTCGCGACGGCAGTATCTTGTCATAATGTCGATTATCGGATCGTGTGGCTGGTGAGTTCGTGATCAAAAATTAGTCGCGGGCGGGGTGTTGCTCGGACAGTTGGGTGAGCAGGGCGTTGTAAGCGGCCAGCTCGGCGTCACCGTCTGCCTCGGCTCTGCGATCGAAACGGCGGGCCTCGCGGGCGTCACTGCGGGCCCACTGGACCAGCAGCGCGACCAGTACCACCACCAGCGGGATCTCGCCCGTCGCCCACGCCATCGCGCCGGCGGTGTGCTGGTCGTCCAGCAGGTTGGGCACGAAGGGCAGCGCCAGTGATCGGTAGAAATCCCCACCGATCACATTGTCCGAACCCATCAGCGAGATTCCAAAAAAGGCGTGGAAAGGCAGGGCCGCTAACAGCAGGCCGAGCTTTCCCAGGTGCGGAAGCCGGCGGGGAGCCGGGTCGATGCCGATGATGAGCCAGTAATACGCATAACCCATCAACACGAAGTGCGCGTTCATCACCAGGTGCGCCCAGTGTGCCGGCGCGACCGCATCATACAGCCCGGTGAAGTACATGACATAAAACGATGCGATGTACATACCCAGTGCCATCAACGGGTGCGTGGACATCCGCACCACCCAGGAACGGGTGAACGCCTGCAGCCATTCCCGCGGTCCCGGCGGGTTGCCCGCCCCGGCCGGGGGCAACGCCCGCAGCGCCAGCGTCACCGGCCCGCCGAGCACCAGCAGGATCGGAGCCAGCATCGACAACAGCATGTGCACGCCCATATGCACGCTGAACATCGCCATCGAGTACCGACCGACACCCGACGACGTGGCGATCAGAATCGTCGCGCAACCACCAAGCCAGGCCACGGTGCGCCCGAGTGGCCAGACGTCGCCGCGCAGCTGCAGCCGCCGCACCCCGGCCAGATAAACACCGGCCAACACCAGCGCGGCGATGCCGAGCACCAGGTCGGGGCGCCAGTCCAGCAGCAACCGTCCCAGGGTGGGCGGGCCGGCCAGGTCGTAGCCCAGCAGCACCTCGGTACGGCTGGGCAGGGTGGTGACCCCGCCGGGGGGTGCGGTCTGGCTCAGTGCCACCGCCAGGCCGATCGTCGCCAGCATGATCAGCACTTCGGCGCCCCCGAAGCGCAGGATGGCCGCGCGATCACCGTGCTCGACCACCGCCGCTACCGTACTGCGACGGTGCAGCCAGCCGAGCACGCCCAGCGCCAGCAGCGCGATCACCTTGCCCAACACCAGCAGCCCGTAGGCAGTGGGCAACTGGTCGGGCCCGACCCGGACCAGCGCGTTGATCACCCCGGAGGCGGCCATCACGATCCAGCAGACCAACGCCAGCCGAGAGAACCGTCGGGTGGCCAGCCCAGCGTGGTCACCCCGGCGGGCCAGGTGCACCAGCAGGGCGATCAGGCCACCAACCCACAGCGCCGCCGCAACCACGTGATACAGCAGACTGCCGGTGGCGATGTCGTGCGAGCCACCAGCTGAGGAATGTCCGGTCAATGCCACCGGCATCAACCCGACAACCGAAAGCACGAACAGCCACACCACGGCCCGCCAGGTCAGGGTGATCCAGCACAACCCCGCCGCTGTCAAGGCGATCCCCGCGGTGAGCGCCCACGCACCGGGCTGCGACAACTCGCTGATCAGCCCGGCCAGCAGGGGTGGGTCCAGCACATCGGTCACCGGATGTCCTACGGCGTCCGCAGCCAACAGCGGAACCACCAACGCCGAGGTCAAGGCCCAGCTCAACGCGGCAACCCGGGCCATCCGCACGGCTGCATAGCCGCCGGTGTCGAGATAGCCAGAAGCCTGCGGCGGCACCAGAAACGCCGCCAACAACAACGACCCGACCGTGACCACCGCAGCGCACTCCGCCAGTACCCGTGCCACTGGCAACCCAACCCGGGTAAGCAGACCGGGATCGGGCAAGCCCAGCCCGACGAGCCCGTCGCCACCCAACCCGACTACAAGCCCGGCACCGATAGCCGCCGCCAGCAGCACTCCGACGGTGACCAGCACACCGAACCGGCTGCGCGACGAGGCCCCGTGGCGCCCCACCACCTCAACCCTCACACCCCCCACCCTAGGCAACCACCGCCGCCCCAACCCACCCGCTCCCCCGCCCCCGCAACCCGTTGAGCAGGCTCAGCGGGGTTATCGGGCTGTCATTAGCCCCGCTCAGCCTGCTGAATGCGATCCGGTGGCGGGTGCTCGCTACGCTGATGGGGCGGTTGTGGCCCCCGTAGCTCAGCTGGATAGAGCAAGCGACTTCTAATCGCTAGGCCGCAGGTTCGAGTCCTGCCGGGGGCGCATCGACCGGGCTGTCTGCGACGCTTGATGGCCGGCAAGGCGACCGTGGCACTACAAGCTGATCTTGGTAGATAGCGGTTCTCGTGTGGTGATCGCTGTTTGGGTGCAGAAAACGACAAAACTTGTCGTTTTCGGCAGGTGAGTCGCCGGGGGGAGTTGCACCCCCCGGCGCTCGTTGAAC
>JBOHGE010000006.1:0-163383 GCA_050700055.1 Pseudonocardiaceae bacterium | reverse complement strand
CGGTGAGCTCACCAGACTCCACCCGCACCCCCTGGTAAACGGGCAGGTCCATCCCCAGCCCGTCCACCAGCAGCTCCGCCACCAACGACGGGCGCTGCCGGACCATCTCGATCACCATCTCATGCACGGCCGAGGGCATACCCGGCACGCTAGCGACGACCACCGACAATCCTGGCGCACCGCCGGGACCCGACCACACGATCCGCAGCACCGAGCGCGAGGGACGTCGACACCGTGTGCCCAGTCGACGGGAGCGACCGCGGCCCCGGGCGGGAAGGCGGTATAGCAGTTCACTCGGCCGCGCACCTTCACGCCCACCGCTTCTCGATGGCGGCAAGGATCAGGTCCGCACGCCCTGTCCGGCTGGGTTCAGGTCCTGCGACTGGTCGCCAGGGCCACGCGTGCCCTTTCATCGAAATCACGAGCGACCGCCACGGTGTGGAACGGTTGGATGCGGGCGCGGAGGTCGGTGATGGCGTGGGTGCAGCGGGATGACTTCACTGTGACGGCGAGGTCCAGTGCCCGGTTGGCGTTGTGGACGGCGGCTTCGAGGTCAAGGCTGTCGCTGGTGAGAGCGGCGCGCGCCAAGGCGGCCTGGCTCAGCGCGCCACGGCGGGCCCGTTTCTGGTTGCGGGCTTCGGCGGCTGAGCGCCGGGCGAAGCGGGTGGACTCGACCGGCCGGACGATGTCACCGAAGGCGTTGGCCCACTCCCCGGCGAGGTAGGCGGTGTCGATGAACCGTGCCCATTCAGGCTCGTCACCGCGGTGTACCTGATCGAACGCTGCTTCCGACGCAGCGACGGCTCGGGCGGCTTCGCGGACTTCGCCCAGGATCGCGTGGGCGCGGCCCTGCAGTGCCCACAGATCGGCGGCGCAGGCCGGACTGTACGCGCGGCTGAGCCCGTGACGACCTGCGGAAGCCAGGTGCAGTGCCTCCCGGGGATGGCCCACCATCCGGGCCTGGTCGCACATTCCAGCCAGCACGTGCGAGCCGAGCTTGGCGTCCCCGGAGGCTTGCGCCAGCCGTAAGGACTGCACGAGGTAGCGCTGGGCGAGGGCTTGTCGCCCGTCATCGAAAGCCATCCAACCCAGCAGGTAGGTCTGCTCGCTGGCCGCGGCGAACAAGCTGGCACCGGTATCGGTGGCGGGGTCGACGTCACGCAGCAGTGGCAGTACGTGGACGGTGACGTACTGGGCCAGCGCGCGGCGGGCATGGCCACCGCCGCGCATCACATCGGCTTCCTGGTAGACGGCGAACGCCTCGCGGATCGCCGCGACCTGTTCGTGATCGATCCTGCCCCGGGACGCGGCATCGTGGCGTCCAGTGTGGCGAGCAGCCAGTCGCGGCTCGGGGCGACCGCTGCGGCAACGACGAACGGGGCGGTGCGCAGGAAATCACGGCGGTGCACGTCATTGCTCCCGAGATCGGCGACTGCCGCCACGGTAGCTCCCACACCCAACGGATAAACCGCCATAGGTCCCTCACGCTCGGTCAAGGATTCTGCGCTACCCCGCGCTACCCCCTATCCCCTGCCGGGCACGCACCGCCAGCGGTTAGCTGATCACGCAAACGAGGGATCTCACCGACAGTCCCCAGCGGACCCCGACAGCCACCGGCGGCCAGAGCCACGAGCGTAGGAAGACCACGATGCCGACCACAAGCAATCATGCCAGCCTGCCTGTACATCAGACCAGCCACGACCAGGCTGGCTCGGCGTGACCAACCGCGGGTCAAACCTACCTGAGATCAGTTACGCGTTGTTGTGCCAGCGGTTGCGTGGGGTTTTGGTGGACACGATCCAGGCCAGGCCGGGTGCTGCGGGTGGGATCGATTCGCTGGCATGCCAGGCCATCGCAGCGCTCTACGCCCTGTTGATGGCCCACCCGGTGGATCGGCGGGGTCGGTGCCGGTCGTGTCGACGCCCGGGCGCGGTGCTCGGTTTTCGTCGTCGTTACTGCCGGGTGCACGGTGCGGCGCGGGTCTGGTTCCAGCAGCCCGAGTGGTTCCTGCATTCCCGGTTGGTCAGCGAGTTAGGGCTCACCGACGTGCCTTCCGAGCAGGGCAACGCAACCTCCAGCTGCCGGTCGACGAGCCGCTAGGCCGGGTCACTGTCCCGTGTAGCCCTGCCGCATGTCCTGCACGATCCGCGGCTGGTCGAGCGTGGAAGGGGCTAGCTGCTGTGGGCTGCGGTCGCGGGGGAACACCGCGGCGGCCGCCAGCACCGCGTCGTCGAGGAACCGCAGCTCGGGGGCGCTGGGGGAGATCCTCAGCTCGGGCGGTGTCCCGCCGATCTGGGCCAGCACGAAGCCCCAGTCGCCGAAGCTGGGCACGTGCACGTGGTAGGGCATGACGGCCAGCCCGGCCGAGGCCACCGTCGACACGGTCCGCCAGTAGGCCGTGGGAGTGGAGTAGGGGCTGCCGGCCTGCACCGCCACCAGGCCACCGGGGTTCAGCGCCGCGGCCACCAGTCCGTAGAACTCGGTGGAGTACACCCTGCCGAGTGCGGGAGTGTCCGGGTCGGGCAGGTCCACGATGACCGCGTCGAATCCCGGTGCCGGCCGTTGGCGCAGCCAGCGGAACGCGTCGTCGGCCACCACGCGCACCCGCGGGTCGTGCAGTGAGCCGTCGTTGAGGTCGGCCAGCCGGGTGTCGGCCAGCTCGATGACCGCAGGGTCGAGCTCCACTTCGACCACCTCGCGCACCGACGGGTGGCGCAGCACATCCCGCGCGGCCAGCCCGTCACCCCCGCCGAGGATGAGCACCCGCACAGGATCGCGGGCGAGCGCCGGGTGGACCAGCGTCTCGGTGTAGCGGTGCTCGTCCAGGCTGGAGAACTGCAGGTCCCCGTCCAGGTACAGGCGCACGTCGCCGTCGCGTTCGGTCACCACGATCTGCTGGTAGTCCGACTGCACGGCGGCCACCACGGGATCGGCGTACAGCCGTTGCCGTGCCGTCACCTCAATGTCGGCAGACCGCACGAGCAACACCCCGAGCACGGCGGCGGCGGCCAGCAGCGCCGCGGTCGCGCCGTGCCGGGCGGCCCGGCTCAGCTGCGCCCGCAGCAGGAAAGCGGCGACGACCGCCGCGGCGACCAGGTTCATCATGCCGGTCAGGGCGGCGCCCCGGATCTGCCCGGCCAGCGGCAACAACACGAACGGCCAGGCCAGCCCGCCGGCCAGGGCACCGGCGTAGTCGGCGGCGTTGAGGTTGGCCAGCACCTTGCCCGCGCTCTGCGCGTCCACCCCGCCGCGGCCGGCCTGCAACAACGTCATCAGCAGCGGCACCTCGGCCCCGACCAGGATGCCCAGCACCGCGGTCGCCGCCACCAGCACCCAGGTACTCGTGCCGTAGAAGGAGAACGTCACGTACAGCGCCACCGCGCTGAGCCCGCCGGTGATCCCGAGCAGGATCTCGACCGCGACGAACACGGTGGCCGCGTGCGCGAGCAACGGCTTGGCGAGCAACGCGCCGACCCCCAACGCCGCGACGTAGCCGGCCACGATGAGCGAGGTCTGGGTGATGCCGCCACCGGTGAGGTTGACCGACAGCGTCAGCAGCACCAGCTCGTAGATCAGCCCGCACGCGGCGCAGGCCGCGACGGCGGCGAGCAGCAGAACCCGCCCGCGCGTCCCCAACCCGGGCCGGCTCACGGCACCAAGATCCACAGCGTCAGGACAGCGCGGCGGCGTTCACGACGCCGATCGCCAGCAGGCTGATCCCGACCGCCCAGGCCGCGCCGCTCATCCGGGGCTCGTTCACCAGGTTGCGCAGGTGCCCGGGCACGAACGCGTCGAGCAACCGCAACGCGACGGCTTGCAGCACCACCCCCAGCAGCCCGTAGACGGCCGAGTCGACCAAGCCCTGCCCGAGGCTGTCGGCGCTGGTCGCGATCGCGGTCACCACGATGATCGCCAGAGCCAGGTGGTTGGCACCGAGCAGGATCGCGGCGTTGGGGTTGCGGTCGGTGTACACCTGCGCGCGCAGATTTCCGGGCGTGATGAGGTCGAGTGCCAGGAAACCCAGGCCCAGCACCCCGAGGCCGATGACGAAGTAGAGCAGCGACGCGAGCACTCCCTGGCTCAGCAGAGCGCCCGAGACCGCCCCGAACTCCAGCGCATAAGCCGTCGTGTTCACGTGCTTCTCCTGGGGTTGTAAGGGTCATTTCACGTCTCCGGGACCGCCGTCGGGTGATCCGGCGGCGGGGGAGCCGGGGCGAAAGCCCGGGCCGAGGAAGCCGAAGAAGCCGTTGCGGTAGCGGCTGTCGAGATCCTCGACCCGGACGGTACTGCCCCCGGGCGCAGCGCTGACGCTGACGATGTCGTCGTCGTAGCGCAGATACTCCAAGCCACCGTCGGCCTGGCGGGCCGCCGGGCGCACCGCGCCGACGATCCTCGATGTCGTGGTCCCCACCGGATCCCTGGAGAAGTAGGTGGCGGTGTCACCGCTGCGGTTCTGCAACGCATAGGTGCCGTCGACGAAGTCCCGGACGTCGTTGCCTGCACCGCAGCCGGTGAGCACCAGGGCGATCGCAAGCACGATGACAGCCAGGTGACGGGGGCTCACCGGGGAGTCCACCTGCTTCGCGTCGTCACGATCGAGCCGGTCTGCTCGCCGGGATACAGATGCCAGCTCCGCCAGGCCCAGCCGCCGGGCGGCAGCACGCTGGCCGTCAGCACGGTCATCGCGCTGCCGGCGCCGGGGAATGCGGCGCACAGCCACGAGTCGCTGCGGCCGGCGAGACCGCGCAATCTTGCTGCAGTCTCGTCGAGCTCGGCGTGCGGCACCTCCCGGGTGCGGGTGGCCAGCTGGTAGGCGCCCAGCTCCTTGCGCTCCGGCAACTGCTGGCCCCCGGCCCCGACGGCGTCGCAGGAGACCTGCTCGGTGAGCAGATAACCGGGCAACGTGGCGACGACTACGTGCGACGCCCCCAGCACCCCCAGGGTGAGCAGACCGCCGTGACCATCCCGCAGGGTGGCCTCGGCCAGCGCGGCGGGCGCCGGCGCGTGCAGCAGCAGGCCCAGCGCGTCGGCGGCGACATCGCGCGGCGGCACGTCGAGCAGGTGCACGGTCATGTCTCCGGCGCCGAGTGGTAGACGGTCAGCTCGCCGCGCAGGACCGACCGGCCGGTGGAGACCTCCCAGGACTGCGTCGACGCCCAGCGCTCGAACGCGATCAGGCCGGTGCCGTCGGCCGTCGCGTAGTCGGCGTAGTCGACCGATCCGCTCGGCGGGGTACCGGTGGTGCCCTCCGCGGTGTAGGAAGCCCGGCCGCGCTCGATCTGCCGGTGTACCCGGTCGTCGAGAATCACCTCGCCGTCCGGGGTCAAGCCGGTGCCCTCGCGTCGCATCCACAGGGTCAGCTCCAGCTCACCCTCGTCGTCCTCGACGGTGAGCCAGCGGCGCCCGGTGGATCCGTCCAGCAGGTGCTCTCGCCAGGTGGTGCCGCCCTCGTTGAGCACGATCGTGCCGCGCACCACGTGGTCGATCCCGGCGTAGGTGATGACGTCACCCACGCCGATCTTGTGCGGATCGTAGATGTCCGGCTGGTTCGCGAGCGGGTCCACCCGGCGGGCGGTCGGGGGTTTCGCCGACGATCGGGACCGCCGGATGAGGACGACCACGCCGACGATCACTGCGAGCACGAGGACGACGAGCAGGAAAGTGGTCACCGGGCGCTCCTCGGACGAGTGAACGGACAAACCGACGGTATCGTGCCTGATTCCCCGCTCCGTCGGTGCGCCGCGAAAAAACTTGCGGCCAAGCTGAACCGCTTGGCGGAGGCGTCCGTGTGGATGGTGTCTGACAGCCCCGACTGGGGGCCCAACACCGGGAGGTTTCTTGATGATGATCCGTACCCGTACCGCCGTTTTCGTCGCTGCCGCTGCCACCGGCCTGATCACGCTGTCCGCCTGCGGCGGTGCTGGTAGTGGTTACGACAGTGCCCCCGTGCCGGTGAACCAGCAGCAGAGCGCCAACCAGGAGGTGATTCCGGCCGGTGGCGCGCAACTCGCGGTCGCCCAGGTCGGTGACCTGGGTTCGGTTGTCACCGACCAGAACGGGCTCACGCTCTACCGCTTCGACAAGGACAAGGCCAAGCCGTCGGTGTCCAACTGCAACGACGCATGTGCCGAGACGTGGCCGCCCGCGCTCGGCGACCCCGCCAGCGTGCAGCTGCAGGACATCGACCCGGCGCTGGTCGGCGCCGTCACCCGCGAGGACGGCACCAAGCAGCTGACCCTGAACGGGTGGCCGATGTACACCTTCGCCAAGGACACCGCGGCGGGCCAGGCCAAGGGCCAGGGTGTCGGCAAGACCTGGTTCGCGATCACCCCGCAGGGCAAGAAGGCGCAGGCCGTGCCGAGCAGCGACACCAGCACCAGCAAGCCCGATACCAGCACCAGCAAGCCGGACACCAGCACCAGCAGGCCGGACGCCGGGTACAGCAAACCCGAAACCAGTTCCAAGCCGGACACCGGGTACAGCAGCGGCAGTGGATACAGCAGCGGCGGGTACTGAGCGGACTTCAGCGTGCTGCTGCGCGGTGCCGCGTCATCATGAGTGTTCGAGTACTGTCCGGGCCGACCATCATCGTGCGTTCGAGACAGCCGCGTGCTGGCTTCGAGCGGATGCCCGACCAGGTGAGGACCGGCGTGACGATCGCAGACCGGTGGCCGCGGCGCAGAGACACGGCCCGCGGCGAGGATCTGGTCCGGTCGTTGTACGCCGAGCACGGCAAGTGCCTGCTGGCCTACGCCACCCGGCTCACCGGCGACCGGGCGACCGCCGAGGACGTCGTGCAGGAGACCCTGCTCCGAGCCTGGAAGCACGCCGACGCCCTGACCAGTGGGCCGGGCTCGATCCGCGGCTGGCTGTTGACCGTGACCCGCAACATCGTCACCGACCGGTTCCGGGCCAAGGCGGCCCGGGCGGTCGAGGTGGGCGAGCAGGACCAGCACGCTGCTGCGCAGCGCGATCACGCGGAAGAGGTGGTGAACTCGATGGCCGTGCTGGACGCGATACAGCGGTTGTCCCGGGAACACCGGGACGTGCTGGTGCAGCTGTATTACCACGGCCGATCCGTCGGTGAGGCCGCGGAGGCGCTCGGGGTGCCGGCCGGCACCGTGAAATCCCGCTCTTACTACGCACTCCGTGCCCTGCGGGTCGACATGTCCGACACCGGGGCGGAGGTGGGCCGATGAGTGCGGTGGAGCACGACCACGAGTCGCTCGGTGCCTACACGCTGGGCGTGCTGGCCCCGGCCGAGGCCAGGGTGGTGGACGCGCACCTCGCCGGCTGCGCCGACTGCCGGCGCGAGGTCGCCGAGCTGACCGACCTACAGGACAGGCTGGACGCGGTCCCGCGGGAGGCGCTGCTCACCGGCCCGCCTGATGACGGCGACGTGCTGCTCCAGCGCACGTTGCGCCAGCTGCGCGCTGAACAGGGAAGGCATTCGCGCCGGGCCCGGTTTCCGGTCGCCGCCGGAGTTGCGCTGATCACGGTGGTCACGCTCGGCGGTGGTGTGCTGCTCGGCAGGCAGACCGCTCCCGGCGGTGTGGCCCAGGGTCCACCCAGCAGCCAGAGCCCGCCCAGCAGCGTCATACCGACACCTCCGGGCACGCGTGACGCCGAGACCACGAACCCGGCCAGTGGCGTCCGCATGACCGTCAGGCTGACGCCGCTCACCGGGTGGGTGCGGGTGCATGCCGTCGTCCGCGGTGTCGCGGCCGGTAAGCAGTGCCAGCTGCTCGTGGTGTCGCGCGACGGTGCCGCCGTGGTCGCGGGCAGCTGGCTGGCCTCCGGCAAGGACATCCGGGACGGCACCTCGCTGGACGGCGCTGCGTTGATCGATCCGAAACAGGTCGACTCGGTGGACGTGGTCACCACCGACGGCGAGGAACTGGTCTCGGTAAGCCTCTAGCGGGTCAGCCATCCGGCAGGCTTGCGTCTGGCAGCCCCCGATGCCCTGGAGCTGCCAGCCAGGGCACCGGACCCGGCCTCGGCGGCGGGGCTGCTCGACCCAGGTCAACGCCGTCGTTCAGGCGGCCCTGAGTCACCCGGGTCATACTCATATCGGCCAGCAGATAGGTGCCTACCGCACGGTCTCCCGCGGTGTGCGCGGCATGCAGCCCGCTGGTGAAGTACCGCTGAGACAGGCCGTACCGGCCCGCGTCCGTGGCCATCCAGGAGGCCATTTGTGCAGTTGTGCCCACTCGGTGAGCAACCGGTCGGCTACCGCGCTGCTGCTGAACCGAGCTTGGCGCAGCAGCTTGGTGACCCAGAGCAGATGGTGGTGCAGGAACCGCAGGGTGTCGTCGTTGCCGCCCTCGGTGTCACCCAGCTTGCGGATTCCGGTGGTGGCGGCGGCCACGGCGTCGACCATGGCGGAGGTGACCGTGATGCGGAGGTGACCGTGATACTGCACCTGTCGCCAGCCAGCGCGAAGGAGTCACCCCGGATATTCAGATGGTCGACATAGCCCCAAGCCGGACCGGTCAGCGAGGCCCCACTGACGGCGAGAAAGACACGTCGGTCCATCCCGATCGACCCTCCGGTGTGACGCAACCA
This sequence comes from Pseudonocardiaceae bacterium, assembly GCA_050700055.1. GTDB lineage: Bacteria > Actinomycetota > Actinomycetes > Mycobacteriales > Pseudonocardiaceae. The sequence continues at coordinate 154,818 of JBOHGE010000006.1, read as the reverse complement.
GTCGTCCAAGACCTCCACCGTACCCGCGGCGCTCCACGGCAACCGCAGACCGTGATCGGCAGGCACCCAGAACTCAGCAGGCTGCGCCCTACCCGACCACAGCCACGCGACGGACACCTCCCGGTCCAACACATCGGAGATCAGGTGCGCCACCACCGTGGGCAACGGCCCCCGAGGCAACCGATCCCGGTTGAGCCAATCCGACACCGTGCCACGCGCCACAGAACCAGACCCGAGCAACCCGTTGACCGCCCCAGCCAGCTGACTCGGCGACCAACCGACCTCGCCCAGCAGCGTCCCCAACACCACATTACCCCGCTGACCAGCCCCCATACCTGCTCTCCCAAAGCCGAATGAACACAACCCGGGCTCCGAGAGTAACCAGCCACCGGGGGGTCGGCGCCTGTTCCCGCGCCGACTTCACGGCCCCAGCACGGCAAGTCGACGCGACGGAGAGCTGATCGGCCCCCGCTCCGGCGACAACCCGAGGCGTCGCTCGACCCGCTCTTTCGAAGGGTCGATCCGACCGATGCCACGGCTAGACTCCGCCCGGTGACCACCGACACCACCCGCGAGGGCGTGCACTCGGACCAGGACGCAGACGAGCTGCGCGACACCATGGTCGATGAGATCATCGTGGACCGAGAGTGGGTGGGTGTGGTGCCGCGCGAGGTCGAGGCCGCGCTGCGGACCGTGCCCCGGCACCTGTTCGCGCCGGAGGTGCCGCTGGAACAGGCCTACGCTGATCGCTCCATCGTCACCAAGCGCACCGAGGGTGGCGCCGCCATCAGCTCGGTCACCGCGCCGCATACCCAGGCGATGATGCTGGGTCAGCTCCAGGCGGCGCCCGGTCAGCGGGTTCTGGAGATCGGCTCCGGTGGGTACAACGCGGCGCTGCTTCGGGAGCTGGTCGGCCCGGAGGGCTCGGTGACCACGCTCGACATCGACGAGGAGATCGCCGACCGCGCCCGCGCGTGCCTGGCGAGCGCAGGTTACCGTGATGTGCGGGTGGTCTGCGCGGACGGGGAGTTCGGTGCGCCGGAGCACGGCCCGTTCGACCGGATCATCGTCACCGTGGGTACCTGGGACATCCCCCCGACGTGGGTCGAGCAGCTCGCCGAGGGCGGGCGGCTGGTGGTGCCGCTGCGGACCAAGGGGCTCAACCTGTCGTGGGCGCTGGAACACGCCGACGGACACCTGGCCGGCCGTGCCCCCATGCCCTGCGGGTTCGTGCCGATGCAAGGTCTCGGCAAAAACCGGAGCCGGTCAATCTCGCTGCATGGCGGCGAGGCCAGCCTGTGGGTCGGCGACCAGCAGGTCGATACCGGGGTGCTGGGTGAGGTGTTCGCGACGCCGCGGGCGCAGGCCTGGTCCGGCGTCACGGTCCGCAAGCGGGAGAATTTCAACGACTTGAACCTGTGGCTGGCCAAACTGCCGGGCTTCTCTCTCCTTTCGGTGACCCAGGACGCCGTCGACCGCGGGCTGGTCTCCCCGACCTCGCCCATGGCCACTCCGGCGTTGGTCGACCAAGGCAGCAGGCTGGCCTACCGGGCCAAGCTCCGGCCGGTGAACACCGACGGAACCGTGCGAGAGCTCGGTGCCTACGCCCACGGCCCCAACGCGGCCGAGGCCGCAAAGCGGTTCGTGGAACAGATCCGCATCTGGGACCGGGACCACCGCCACGGCCCGGGACCACGCCTAACGGTGCACCCCGTAGGCACCCCCGACGCCGAACTTCCGAGCGGGCTGATTGTCGGTAGACGACACACCAGAATGGTGATCTCCTGGCCGGACCCAACCGACCGGAACTACCCCTGATGAGGAAAGGAAGGAGTCCGTGATGGATGCCATCACCCCGTCCGTCCCTGACGACGAGTTCGACCTCGACGTGAGGTTCGTGGAGTCGGACCTGGAATTCGCCGGAGGCGATTCGGGCGACTGCACCGACGATAACTGCGACGACACCAAAGTCGACTGCGACTAGTTCACCGTAAGTGACGCTCCGGCGAGTCCACAACGGCTGGTTGCGACATGGGGAGGGCGACGATGGCGGCTCGGTTCCGGTGCGTTGATGCGGCCGTCATCCGAGTGGCTGTGTTCGGCAGCGAGTGGGACCTGCCGCCGTGGCCGGACCTGACCGGCAGTACCCCGGAGCACGTGCAGGAGTGGCAGGGCTGGCTGGCGCGGGTGTGGGAGCAGGACGCGCTCGTCGAAGCGATCGAGGTCGCTAGCCCGGTGTTGGCCCGCTGTGTCGGTGATGTGTGCGGTGGACGGGTTCAGCAGCCGCGGCGGGTGCGACGGGTGGTGGAGTCGGTGATCCGGTATCTGCTGCGCTTGACGAGCCGGGCTACGCCGTTCGGGCTCTTCGCCGGGGTGGCTGCGGTGCGCATCGGATCCAGAGCCAGCGTCAGGTGGGGCGGACGGCACTACGCGGTGGCACGCCCTGATGCGGCGTGGCTCGCGGAGGTGATCACACAGCTCGAGGCGCTGCCCGACGTGCTGAGGCAACTCCCGGTGATGGTGAACAACCTGGGCTTCATGCGGGGAGACCGGCTGGTGGTTCCGTACCAACCTCACCCCGGTGTTGCTGGCGAGGTCCGGCCGGCCGATGTGTCAGTCCGGCACACCAGGGCAGTTCAGGCCGTGATCCAGGCCACTCGGGCACCCATCACTATCGGCGATTTGATCGGCAAGCTGGCCGCCGAGCTTCCCGGACGGCCACTGGCGAAGATCGAGGAGATGCTGACCGAGCTGGTGTCCTGCCGCATCCTGATCACCAGCCTGCATCCGCCGATGGATGTCACCGACCCGCTGGGCCACGTCATCGACCAGTTGACCGCCAGGGAAGTCGGCGCCGCGTCGCTGTCGATGGTGCGGGAGTTGCGCGCGATCAGCGGCCAGTTGTGCCGGCACGATCAGGCGTTCTGCCCTGGGGCCCGCCGTGCGCTTCGTGCGTCGGTGTCGCGGCGGATGGCGGTCATCTGTGATCGCCCTGAATCGTCCCTCGCGGTGGATCTGCGGGTCAACTGTTCGGTGGTCTTGCCGCAGGCCGTAGTACACGAGGCCGAGGCCGCCGCGTCGGCGCTGGTGCGCCTGACACCGCATCGGTTCGGCAACCCTGCCTGGCAGGCCTGGCACGCCCGGTTCATGGAGCGGTACGGGTCCGGTGCGGTGGTCCCGGTTGTCCAGATTGTGGATGCCGGCACCGGGCTTGGCTATCCGGCTGGCTACCGGGGCTCGGTGACGAAGCCACCGATGCCGCCGTTGTCGGCCCGGGATCGCAAACTCCTCCACCTGGCCCAGCGGGCCGCGCTGGATGGCGGCGGCGAGGTGGTCCTCAACGAACACCTGCTGTCGGAGCTGGCACCTGACGGCATTGAGAATGCGCCGCCCCATGGTCCGCCGCACACCGAGTTGCGCTTGCGCCTGCACGCGCCGACGACGGACGCGCTCGATAGAGGAGAGTTCACCTTGGTCGTCCTCAGCGCGGCACGCCAGGCCGGAACCACGACAGGCCGGTTCCTGCACCTTTTCGAGTCCGGGGACCGCGACCGCATGGTCGCCGCGTTCACCGGCCTGCCCACCCTCGTCCCCGGATCGCTGCTCACGCAGGTGTCCTGCCCGCCGCTATCTCCACGGACCGGGAACCTCGCCCGAACCCCTGCGGCCTTCCCACCGATCCCTCTCGGCGAACACCGCCCAGACGCAGATGCGCTGATCCCCTTGGACGATCTGGCGGTCAGCGGCGACGCCCACCGCCTGTTCCTGGTCTCCCTGTCGCAGGGCCGGATTGTCGAGCCCTTGATGATGAACGCCGTCGAGTTCCGCCGCGCCACTCATCCGTTGGCCCGGTTCCTCTGCGAGATCACCACGGCGCGCGCAGCAGCCTGTGTCCCGTTTGATTGGGGAGCCGCCAACGGTCTTCCGTTTCTGCCGCGCGTCCGTTATTGCCGCACCGTGCTGCGGTCTGCCAGCTGGCACCTGTCCGCCGCCGACCTGCCCGGGTCGCGTACCTCCTGGCGGGAATGGTTACAGGCATGGGGCGGGCTGCGGCGCAGATATCGCATCCCGGAGGCGGTTCTTCTCGGTGAGAACGACGTTCGTCTTCGCCTCGACCTGAACGAGCCCGCGCACCTCGGGATGCTGCGCATCCACCTGGACCGGGGGGCTGGCAACGCCACCTTGACCGAGGCGCCCGGCCACCACGACTACGGATGGAACAGTGGACACGCTCACGAAATCGTCATTCCGATGGCGGCCACCCAGCCGCTATCGGCTCCACCGTTCGCTCGGCAGGCCGGGCCGATCCGGGCGACCCACCACCCAGGACATGTGCCCGGCAGCTCAGGATGGCTGTACGCGAGGCTGTACGGGCACCCAGACCGGCAGACCGACATCCTCACCACCCACCTGCCCGATCTGCTGTCGGCCTGGGAGGATGGCCCGGTAGACAACTGGTGGTTCTTGCGCTACCGCCAACCAGAGCCGCACTTGCGCCTCCGCATCCAGCTGCACGACCCTAGCGATTACGGGTCCGCCGCCCAGCGTCTCGGGGCCTGGGCCGATCGTGTCCGGAGGCTCGGGCTGCTCCGCAACATCGTGCTGGACACCTACTACCCCGAGGTCGGCCGCTACGGCGCTGGTACGACCATGCAGGCAGCCGAGGCCGTGTTCGCCGCTGATTCCACGGTGATCATCGCCCAGATGACCATGACGGGCGGGGGCAACCCACACCCGTACGCTGTCATCGCGGCGAGCTTCGCCGACCTGGCGGCAGCCTTTACCGGCAGTCTCAGCAGCGGCCTGAACTGGCTGATTGACCACGTCAACCGCCAGCCGGCCCCAGCGCTCGCCCGCGACATCCACGACCAGGCGATGCGCCTGGCGGATCCCAGCGGCGACTGGGCCGCCCTGCGCGCGCTGCCGGGAGGCGAAGCGCTCGTCCTGGCCTGGGGCCGCCGCCGGTCAGCGCTGGCGGCCTACCGCGCCCACCTCAGCCCGGCGGAGGGTCCCGAACCCGATGCTGTACTGGCTGCTCTGCTGCATCTGCACCACGCCCGGATGGTCGGGATCAACCAGGACTCCGAACGGACCTGCCGTCGGCTCGCCCGCGCCGCTGCGCTCGGGTGGGCGGCACGCAACGAAAGGAGCGGACCATCGCCGTCGACCAACGCCATGCTTATGCCGCCGCTGCCGTAGCCGCTCGGCTGGCCTGCCCCTACACCACATCGGCCCAAGGATGGCATCCTCAGTCATTGGGCACCGGCACTGCCGGCGTGGCGCTGCTTCACATCGAACGCGCGGCCGCCGGGCTCGGTGGCTGGGAAGTGGCGCACACCTGGCTGGCAGCCGCCGCCGACGGCGACATCAGCGCAGGAGCCCAAGCCACCCTGTTCTTCGGTGCACCGGCGCTAGCCTTCGCGGTCCACGCCGCTGCCGATCGGCCGGGACGGTATGAGCGGGCTCTCCAGACGCTGGACATCAGGGTCGCCGCCGTGACCCGGCGCCGCCTCGATCAGGCGCACGCGCGGATCGACCGCGGGAACCGCCCGGCGCTCGCCGAATTCGATCTCATCAACGGGCTGACGGGTCTGGGAGCGCACCTACTGCGGCGCGATCCGCACGGTGACCTCATCCGGCAGGTTCTGGCGTATCTCGTCCGGCTCACCGAACCATTCGGTGCTGAGGATCTTCCCGGCTGGTGGACTGACCTCGCCCCCACCGGCCGTCAATCCACCCACCTTCCCGGCGGGCACGGCAACTTCGGCATGGCGCACGGCATCAGCGGCCCCTTGGCGCTGCTGTCCCTCGCGACCAGGCACGGCATCGTCGCAGCGAGCCAAGCCGAGGCCATCAAGCGAATCTGCGCATGGCTAGATGTCTGGCGCCAAGATCACGAAACCGGCCCTTGGTGGCCCGAAACGGTCACCCTCGAAGAAACCCGACTCGGGCGGCCGAAGCAAACCAGGCCGATGCGCCCCTCCTGGTGTTACGGCACCCCAGGACTGGCACGAGCACAGCAGCTCGCCGGCCAGGCCACCGCTGACATCGACCGTCAGCGCAGGGCCGAGCACGCGCTGATCGGTTGCCTCACCGACCCGGAACAACTGAGGCGGATCACCGACCACGGCCTGTGCCACGGATCCGCCGGCCTGTTCCAGACAACCTGGCGCATCGCCGCCGATGCGTACGCCCCCGACCTCACCGCCCACCTGCCAGATCTCGCCGAGCGGCTGCTGACCCCCGACCTCCCCGGCGCGGCCATCGGACTCCTTGAAGGCGAAGCAGGCCTTGCCCTCGCGCTATCCACAGCCGCCGCCGACGAGCCGCCCGCCTCCCGCTGGGATACCTGCCTCCTACTCAACTGACCGGCTCGCCAAGGTGAAACATGCAGTACGACGACCCACAACACGCCAACCGGCCACAATGGCGCCAGATGGATATCCGATTCGACGGTCACGCCTCCTCCGAACGCAATGCCATCGCCCACCTTGACCCAGCGCTGATGACCACGGAGTCCACCGGCCTGCTCACGTCCTGGTTCTTCATGCTGAACAGGGAAGGCATTCGCGCCGGGCCCGGTTTCCGGTCGCCGCCGGAGTTGCGCTGATCACGCGGTGTCGCGGCCGGTAAGCAGTGCCGGCTGCTCGTGGTGTCGCGCGACGGTGCCGCCGTGGTCGCGGGCAGCTGGCTGGCTTAGGGCAAGGACACCCGGGACGGCACCTCGCTGGACGGCGCTGCGTTGATCGATCCGAAACAGGTCGACTCGGTGGACGTGGTCACCACCGACGGCGAGGAACTGGTCTCGGTAAGCCTCTAGCGGACCGTGCTGTTGTCTTGCCCGGCTTGACGGTGGCGGCCCGTGGCGGCGACCAGGCCGAGCAGGTCACAGTGGATCTGATGCCACACGATGCAGGGGAACGGGCGACGCCGCCAGGTCACCCGGGCGCAGGTGCGGCACCGGCCCGCCGAGGTGGGCTGGTGGTAGATCAGGACCCGCCGTAGCGCGTCGATGGCGCCCGGGTACTGACCGGCTTGGTCCAGCTCGGTGAGTTTGCTCCAGACCGAGTGAACGAACTGGCGAGTCTGCGGGTGGTCGCCGAGCCACGCCACGGTCCGGGGTGGCAGGTGCAGCGCCGCGCCAGCCCTGGGCATCGGCGTGGTGGAGCCCGCCGAGTTACTTCCGCGCTCGGTCGTCGACATCAGCACCTGCCTTTATGGTAGGCCCGCCGGGCACGGATCCGGTGGGCCAGCTCGGCGACGAGCTCATCGTTGGCAGCGTTGTCGCCCCGGTCGGCGTTGGCCAGGAAGTGGTCCCGCAGTGCTCTGGCTGCGGTGTCGGCGCTGATCACCGGCGGAGCAGGCATGGAGTGGTGATTGCCCGGGCCGGCAGGGTCGGAAGAGATAGCGTCCACGCAAGTCCTGCACGGCACTCCCGGCGAGCCGTTCGTGACGGGCCGGAGGATCGGACTCTCCGCGAGCCGTCTGCCACCGGGGTGCTGCTGGTTCTGCGAGGTGTGATCCACCGTTGTGCCTTCCTTGACGTGGCTGTATCCGCGGTCAGTGTTGATCACAACGCAGGTCCGGGAATCGAGGAACCCGGGACCCTCCTAGAGATCACTGTGCGGGGACGACACCGGACGAACCGCGGCAGAGGATGCGCGCCAGAGGTAGTAGGCAGGGTCTCGACGCTAGGCATGTTCGCTCTGGCGCAGCGAGCCGGGTCGTGATAGGTCATGGTGCGCGAGTAGCGCTGACACCGCGGGCACCCAGGACACCACCGGCGCCCGCGCCGACAGGGGGGATGTGCGGGTGGCGATCACCGGGCGGGACTGTTGCCGGCGGTGCGACGCGGAGCTGCGTCGAGATCGGCGACGTAGTGGGGTGTTGTGTGACCCGTGCCGCCGGGCCGGGCCGGATGCCCGCCGGGAGCTGCCGGCGGGCTTCTACTTCCAGGACCGCATGGTGGCCGCGTTAGCCGAGTACGACTTTCAGACCGTGTTTCGGCGCATCCGGGCACACACTGGCTGGTCGCAGCAGACCTTGGCGGGCTTGGTCGGGTTGGACCAGTCCCGGATCTCGGCCGTGGAGCGGGGTGTGAGTGGGCTGCGGGACGTGGCTCTGGTCGCCCGAGTGGCTACCGCTTTGTGGATTCCGCCGGCTCTGCTTGGTTTCGGCGACCACGGGACTACCGTGGGCGATGCGGGGGGCCAGGGACGGAAGCTGGTGAGTTGGGTGGACCGCAGAGACTTCGTGCAGCACGTCGCGGCACTGACCCTGGGCGCCGCCGGGGTGGCCGGGTTGGACGTCGACCGGCTCACCGCGTTGCTGCCCCACGCTGATCCCACCGGTACTCGTCACGTCGGGGCGTCTGATGTGGCGGTCATCGAGCAGGCCACCGCCGCGTTCGTCAGCCAGGACTTCGCCACCGGCGCCGGGCCGATCCGCGACCTCGCCGTCGCACAGCTGCGCTCGGTGCTGCCCCTGCTGGGCGCACAGATGGCCCCCGAGGTACGTCCTGGGCTGTACCTGGCCACCGCGCGTCTGGCCACCCAGGCAGGTTGGCTGAGTTTCGAGGTCAACCAGCACGATGCGGCGCGGCGGCTGTGGATGATCGCGTTGGACGTCGCCCGCGAAGCCGACCACCCGCAGGGCAGCGACCTCATCGTCTTCGTGCTGTACGACATGGCGCTCCAAGCCGTGGACCTCGGCCGTCCCCAGGAGGCGCTGCGCCTGGTTCACCTCGCCCACGCCGCCACCACCGGGACGCACCCGGTCTCTGCGAACACCACCTGCTTCCTGGCGAGCATCCAAGCCCGGGCGCATGCCGCCCAGGGCGAAACGGTGTCCTGCGATCGGGCACTGGGTCAGGCCATCGAGCACTTCAGCAAAATCGACCCGGCGACCAGTCCACCGTGGGGCGCGCACATGGGTGACGCTGAGATCTCCGGCCGGCAGGGCGTTGCCCACTACATGGTGGCCGCAGCCGAGCGTGACCCACAGGCTGCCGCGCGGGCGGTCCTGCTGCTGCGCGACGCCGTGGGCCAGCTCGGCCCCCACTACGCCCGACCCCGAGCGTTCTATCTGACGCATCTCGTCGGGGCCCACGCGTTGGCTGGGGATGCCGACACCGCGGTCATCCTCGGTCACCAGGCCGTGGACGAGGTCACGGCGTTGTCCTCACCTCGAACCCACCACCGGCTGCAGATCCTGAACACCGTGTTGGAACCCATGCATACCACCGCGGGTGTCGCCGAGCTCCGCGACCGGATAACAGCCGTCACCGCTTGATGGGATCCTGCCGGTGATCCGATCGTTGAGCTTGGGCTGTTTCCCGCGTGTCCGCTCTGACCTCCCCGCAGGGCGGATCAGTGTAGGAGGTCCCGAAGGAGATGTAGATCTCGTCCATCGCACCGATGACGTGGAACAGGAAACATCCGGCGGGGGTGGTGTTGTCGATGCCTTACTAGAGGACGATGAGGTGGCGCACCGAGCGGGCCATCCGCGAGAGTCGGGTGACGGCCAGCTCGTCGCGGCCCGCAGGTCGCGTCTGAGGCGGAGATCGGCCCGGTGATGTTTCAGCCGGAGCGTGCGGTGGAGGCGCGGCAGACGCAGCAGCGGATCTTGGTGGCGTGTGCCCGCGAGCCGAAGATCACTGTCCAGGTGCTGCCGGTGGTCAGCGTGGTGTGCAGATCCCAGATCAATCCGGGCAGCTCGGGGGCCACCTCAAGGAATTGGCACACCCGCTTATGCTGATTCAACCGGGTCGCCCGGTCCCGCAGCACAGCCACCGAGAGCACCAGCCCACCGGGGTGGCCGACCTCAATCGCGTCCAGCGCGAGTCCGATCGCCTTGGTGGTGCCGTCGGTGTGCCTGTTGGCCGGTGCGGGTACCGGGAGCCCGGTCAGGTCCGCCACAGAGATCTGCAGCGCGTCGGCCAGCGCGGCGATCTCCGCGAGCGTCGGGACCGCTCACCACGCTCGATCCGGCTCAGGGTCAGGACGCGGACGAGCGGCGCGGTGCCATGGTCGATGAGATCATCGTGCGACGCGAACGGCTAGGCTTCGTGCCGCCGCGCGAGGTCGAGGCCGCACTGCGGACCGTGCCCCGGCATCTCTTCGCGCCGGGGGTGCCGCTGGAGAAGGCTTACGCCAACGACTCCATCGTCACCAAGAGGAACGAGCGCGGCGTCGACATCAGCTCGGTCTCGGCACCGACGATCGTCGCCATGATGCTGGGTCAACTGCAAGTGGCGCCTGGGCAGCGGGTTCTGGAGATCGGGTCGGGCGGCTACAACGCCGTGCTGCTTCGGGAGCTGGTCGGTCCGGACGGCTCGGTGACCAAGCTCGACATCGACCAGGAGGTGGTGGACCGCGCTCGCACGTGTTTGGCGACGGCGGGCTACCGTGATGTGCGCGTCGTCTACGCGGACGGGGAATTTGGCGCCGCGGAGTACGGCCCGTTCGATCGGATCATCGTCACGGTCGGTACCTGGAGTATCCCGCCGGCGTGGGTGGAGCAGCTGGCCGAGGGTGGGCGGCTGGTGGTTCCGCTGCGGACCAAGGGGCTGAGCCGATCTTGGGCGCTCGAGCACTCCGGCGGATACCTGACCGGCCGTGGCCCCATGACCTGCGGGTTCGTGCCGATGCAGGGCGTCGGCGAATACCGGAGCCAGTCAATCTCGCTTCACTGCGGCGAGGTCAGCCTATAGGTGGGCGAACAGCAGGTCGATACCACGGCGCTGAGCCAGGTGTTCTCGACGGCGCGGGTGGAGGCATGGTCGGGGGTCACGGTCCGCAAGAGGGAAATGTTCGGCGACCTGGATCTGTGGCTGGCCGGGCTGTCGGACTTCTGCCTCCTCTCAGCGAAGCAGGAAGCTGTCAATCGCGGGCTGGTGTCCCCGGGCTGGTATCTGGGCACTGCGGCGCTGGTCGACCGAGGAAGCAGCTCACACCCGACACCGCGGCGTGATCGGCGGCAAAGTCGTCGACGCCTCAGCGCTGGCCGCGCTCGTGCACGGGCGCCTGTTGCGTCAGAGGTCGAGGGTGACGTGGCTGTTGCTTCGGGACACGCAGATGGTCATGGTGTCGGTGCGCTCCTGGTCGGTCAGCACCCGGTCCCGGTGGTCGATGTCGCCGGAGAGCACCCGGGTTCGGCAGGTTCCGCAGTAGCCCTGCCGGCAGGAGTAGGCGATATCGGGTACTGCCTCGCAGATGACGTCGAGTGCGGATCGGTCGGCGGGCACGGCCAGCACCCGGTCGCTGCGCTGCAAGGTGACCTCGAAGGGCCGGCCACCGAGCACCGGAGGTGCGCAGAACCGCTCGAAGTGCAGCGCTCGCGCAGCGCTCGCCGGCAGGTCCCGGCGGACGCCGGCGATCATGGGGGCCGGGCCGCAGCAGTACACGGTGGCCCCGGTCGGGGCGAGCTCCAGCAGGTCGGCACCCGAGGGGAAGCCGTACTGGTCGTAGGGCCGGATCCGGATCCGGGCCGGGTCCAGCGTGGTGAGCTCGTCGAGGAAGGGAATCGAGGTTCGCGACCGCCCGGTGTACACGAGCTGCCACTGCGCACCGTCCGCTGCGGCCTGCTTGACCATCGGCAGGATCGGCGTGATGCCGATCCCGCCCGCGAGGAACAGGTACCCGCTGGCGGGCACGTACGGGAAGGCGTTGCGTGGCCCGCGGACGGTCAGTGTGCTACCGGTGCCGATCGAGTCGTGCAGCTCTCGCGAGCCACCGGCACCGTTGGCGATCCGCCGCACCGCGATCCGGTAAGAGCTGAGTTCGGCCGGATCCCCGCACAGCGAGTACTGGCGACGGCGCCCGGACGGCAGCAGCACGTCGAGGTGGCTGCCCGGTTGCCAGGCGGGTAGCTGTGCACCCCCGTCGGCGACCAGCCGGAAGCTGCGCACGTCCGGCGCCTCGACACCGACCTCGTCTACCACGAGTCTCAGGTCCCGATCGACCTGCCTGGTCGCCGGGCGCCGCCGGAGGCCGGCGCTGGTGAGCCACTCGTAGCCGGTGACCAGGGCGCCGAGTGCTCGGAACAGCCGGTCGGGATGCCGGCGGCCCCGCAGGTCCGGCGGGGCGCTGCGGTGGGTGCCCATGTCAGACCGCCGCGGCGATGGCCGCCGGAGACGTGGCCAGGTAGGCGACGGCCTGGCTGGTGGAGAACTCCTGCGACGGATGGTAAGAGGGTCGGGCGTAGTTCACCGTCTGCCCGATCAGTTGATGGATCGACGGCAGCAGGCGCCGGCGGCCGGCTCGGAAGTAGTGCCGCCAGCGCGGTGTGACCCGGCCGCCCAGCTCGGGATCGATGCGCATCAGGAAGACCACACCGCGCACCCACAGCCACAGCATGATCGGCGCTGTGAGCAGCATGGCCCGTACCCGCCGCAGGTAGCGGCCGTCGACGTGGGTGAACAGATCGAAGGCCACTGCGCGGTGCTCGACCTCCTCGGCGCCGTGCCAGCGCAGCAGGTCCAGCATGGTGGGGTCGGCGTCGGCGGCGTCGAGTGCGGTGGCGTTGAGTACCCAGTTGCCGAGCATCGCCGTGATGTGCTCGATGGCCGCGATGATCGCCAGCCGCTCGATCAGCCACTCCGCCCGTCGCCTGGCGGGCAGCTCGCGATCGCCGAGTGCTTTCTGGAACATCCAATCGACCTGCTGGACGTAGGGATCGGTGTCGATGCCCTGGGCCTTCCAGTGATCGAGCACGCCCTGGTGCGAGCGGGCGTGCATGGTCTCCTGGCCGATGAAGCCGAGCACATCGTCGCGCAGCTTGTCGTCCTTGATCAGTGGCAGGGCCTGGGTGAACACGTCGACGAACCACGTCTCGCCAGCGGGCAGCAACAGGTGCAGCACGTTGATGGTGTGGGTGACCAATGGCTCGCCGGGTACCCAGTGCGTGGGCAGGCCGGTCCAGTCGAACGCGACGTCTCGGGGCTGGAGCACGAGATTGTCCGGCTCTGGAGGGCGGCTGTTCTGGCGGATCATGTGGGGCTCCCTTCCGGGCCGTCAACGAGGTGGGTCGAGCCGGGCCAGTGCGCGGATCAGCCCGGGAGTCAGCCGGGAGGCGAGCAGGCCCACCTTGGCCTCGGGGGTGACCGGGGCGATCGCGGTGTTGCGCTCGACTGCCCGCCGGATCTCCCGCGCTGCCCGGTCCGGGGTGAAGTTGCGGCGGCGGTACAGCACGGTCGCGCGCCGCTGGGCGGTGCGCTCCCCGGTGGCGTCCAGGTCGACGAACCGGGTCGTGTTGGCGATGTTGGTGTGCACGAAACCCGGGCAGATCGCCACCACACCGACGCCATGCTCGGCCAGCTCCCCGCGCAGGCACTGGCTCAGCGCCAGAACCGCGGCCTTGGTCGTGGTGTACGCCGGCAACACCCGCGACGGCAGGTACGCGGCGGCGGAGGCGATGTTGACGATGGTGCCGCCCGCACCGCCTGCCACCAGCAGCCCGCCCAGGATCCGGCAGCCATGGATGACGCCCCACAGGTTGACGTCGATGATTCGTTCCCAGTCGGCCACCGTGGTGTCCAGGAACGGCCCGGCGATGCCGATCCCGGCGTTGTTGATCACAATGTCCGGGATGCCGTGCTCTTCGCGCAGCACGGTGGCGAACTTCTCCATCGCGCCACCGTCGGAGACGTCCAGCCGGTAGGCGTGCGCGGCTGCGCCCAGCGTCCGGACCAGCACGGCGGTGCGCTCGGCGGCCTGCTGGTCGAGGTCGGTGGCCACCACCTCGGCACCGTGCTCGGCGAACTCCAGGGCGCAGGCTCGACCGATTCCACTGCCCGCGCCGGTGATCACTACCAGGTGGTCGGCGAAGCGCCCGCGCCGCTGCCCGGTGACCTGTGCCCGGCGCAGCGCGCGGGCGTGCGGGCCACCTTCGGTGCGCTCGATCAGCTCACTGGCGCAGCGCGCGACGACTCCCGGGCTGGTGCGGGGCAGCCAGTGCCCACCGGGCAGCACCCGGACCGCGAGGTCGGGGACCCACTGCCCGATCTCGGTCAGCAGCGCCACCGACGCGAACGGATCCCCCTTCGGCGCGAGGACCTGCACCGGGATACCAGCGGTCCGGGCCCCGGGTTGCGCCAGCCCGGGGAGCATGTTCGCCCGGTACAGCTGCAGCCCGGTGACCGCGTCCGACACCGCAGGAGCGCTGGTGGGCTCCAAGAGCGCGAGCACCCGCTGGGCGAAGCCGGTGCGCCAGGCCAGTTCCGGCAGCAGCGGCAGCTGGAAGAACCCAATGTACCAGGACGATGCCACCTGAGTGATCAGTTCGCGCAGCGCGCGCGGCGTCGGGCGGCGCAACCGGGTCCGAAACCAGTGGCCCACGTGGTCCAGGCACGGTCCGGAGATCGACGTGTAGGAGGCGACCCGGCCACGCAGCCACTCACCGGTCACGGCATGCCAGGCCTGCATCGCTCCCCAGTCGTGCGCCAGCAGATGCACCGGACGCTGGGGGCTGACCGCATCAATCACCGTCGCGAGATCCTGGGCGAGCTGGTCGAGCCGGTACGCCTGGCGACCCCGGGGTCTGCCGGACTCGCCGGCCCCCCGGACGTCGTAGCTCACCACGCGGTAGCGCTGGGCCAGCTCGGTCACCACACCGGCCCACACGGTGTGGTCGTCGGGGTAGCCGTGCACGCAGACCACCGTGGGTGCGTCGGCCTGTCCGGTCTCGTGTACCCGCAGTCGCACGCCGTCGGTGGCGGTCACCTCGCTGGTCATCACGCGGCCGATGCCTGTTGCCAGCGCCGCACATGCGGCAGATCGTCGTCGAGCCAGCAGGCGCTACCGGTCTCGGTCACCACCAGGATCTCCTCGAACTTCACCCCGACGTCGCGGAACCCGATGTGCGGCTCGACGGCCCACAGGCCAGGCGTCGCCGGATGGTTGGAGATGTCGCCGTCGGCCCACAGCGGTGAGCGGTGGTGCATCCGCTCCACGATCAGGTCGCCGACCAGGGTCTGCAGCGAGCGGATGCCGAAGCCGGCTGTGATGAATTTCGGCAGCCGCGAGCGCACCTTGCCGACCTGGTGCCCGATGACCCGCCCGGGGTAGACGCGGTGCCGGTTGTCGTAGCCCTGCCGGTTGATCAGCGCGTCGACGTCGCGGTAGATCTGCTGTAGCGCTACGCCGTCGTTCACCCTCGTGACGATCAGCTCCCGGTACTCGGCCAGGTCGTCCATCAGCTGCTCGTGGATCCGGTTGGTACCCAGGCAGCCGGCGTAGCCGATGTCGGCCATGTACCCGTCGCGCACCGGCGCGCAGTCGAGGATGAAGGGCATGCCCTCGGCCAGCTGCCGGTTGGTCGGGAAGAACTGCAGCGGCACCCGGAAACCGCGAAACGCGGTGCGGTCACCGAACCACGCGAACGGGGTGTGAAACCAGTCCTGCACGCCACGCTCGACCAGGTACTCGCGCAACCGCCGGGCTGCCTGCTTCTCGGTCACACCCGGTTCCAGTGTGCTCGCCACCGCCTGCGCCGCGGTGTAGGCCAGCTGCTGTACCTCGCGGAACCTCGCCAGCTCAGCGTGGTCGATCACACCTATGGCTACCACTTCGCCACCTCCCTCAAAGCTGTTCCTACCTCTAAGTAGGAACTTGCTACGGGCTGGTAGGTTTGTCAAGTGGCGAATCGGAAACCGACGTCGGTAGTGGCCGGTCCCGGGGGTCGGTCCGGACGCGCGCGGGCCGCTCATCTCGGCCCGGAGCGCCGGCGCCCGCTGATCCTCGACGCGGCCTTGGCGGTCTACGTCGAGCGGGGCTACCGAGGTACCTCGATGCAGGCGGTGGCCGATGCGGCCGGTGTGACCAAGCCGGTGGTCTACGAGTGCTACCCGAACAAGGACGAGCTGCTGCTCGCACTGCTGGACCGCGAGGAGCGCCGCTTGCTGGACGCCATCACCAAAGCGTTGCCCGGCAACCTGATCTCCGACAACGTGGAGGCCACGCTGGCCGCCGGACTCACGGCCTTTCTCGCCGGCGCCGGCCAGGCGCCGAACTCCTGGCGGGTGGTCTTCGACTCCGGCTGGAGCTCCGGTTCCGTGGTGGCAGCACGAGTCCGACGGGTCCGGGACATGGTGGTGGGTCAACTACGTGAGCTGGTGCGCCAGTACATGGCGCTGGCCGAGGTCGACGACATCGACCGCAAGGCACCCGTCGTCGCGGAGCTGATCGCCACCGTCGCCGAGTCCTGCGCCCGCATGCTGGTGCTGGAGCATCACCCGTGGACCCCAGCAGAACTCGCCACCTACGTGGCCCGCCTCCTCTCCCGCGGCATCCGCCCGACCTGAGCAGGCCGACCCCAGGCGTCGTGAACTCTGTGAGTGTCGACGCCAGTGACATTCCGCCGACCGCAAACGTCGCTGGCGTCGAGTTCACGGCGCTCCATCGCGGGGCCGTACTGGCTTCGCGAGATCTTCCTGTTCCGCGGGAACTGGGGGGCCGCTGTGGGCGACCACCGATCCGAGCACATCAGGGCTTTTCGGTCAAAAACACCTAAAAGTGCACGGAGGTTGTGGAATGGACAGCGAGCCGGGGCTCGACCGGCGCTGGTGGCGCCGCGCCGGCACGGTGATCGGTCTGGGGGTTACCACTGCCTTGGTTGCTGCCGCCCCGGCGTTCGGGCACCCGGTGTTCTCCAACGACGCCCCGGGGTTTCCCAACCCGCAGGGCAGCACGACCAGCCCGTACCCCGCGGGCTCGCGACCCACACTGAACATGTACCTACCCTTCGAGCAGGATGGCGTGATCGTCAACGGGGCCTTGAACACCACCATCGACGTCAAGATCACCATCCCCAACACCTGGACCAACCCGGCCTGCGGCAACGCCAGTACCTCGATCGGCAACCGGCAGGTAGGCACCGTCGTACCCGGCTGGACATGCGTCATCGAGACCGTCAACGACCACCAGGTCCTGCACTGGCACGGCCTCCAGGTCAGCCCCATACAAACCGAAGCAGACAGCGCCCAATTCCTCACCTTCCCGGTCACGGTGCCCTCCCCGGCCACCACAACCAGCTACGGCGCGACCGGCAGCACAGGCGAAGGCTTCTACATCGAGCAGATCTACGCCGACGGCGCCACCTCACTATGGCGGACCCCCAACAGCACCCGGCTAGGCGAGATCGCCAACGGCATCATCCGCACCGTGGCGGGCACCCCGCCACCAACCCCGACTCCAACCGCGCCCGGAGCTGTTCCGCCCAAGGCGACTCCGACCAACTCACCGACACCGTCGCCGCGACAAGGTGGTGGCGGGTCCACGCTGTCCCCGTCGGCGAGACCATCACCTACCGGTCCGCCGGCGGCGACCGGCACGCCCAACGGGGCAACACCGGGCGGATCAGTGCCGACGCCTAGCGGGTCGTCGCCCGGGGCCGACCCGCAACCCTCGGTGGCGGTCGAGCAGCTCACCCAGCAGCGCAATGCCGCGGCCGGTCGAGGTTTCCGTTGGCAGCTCCTGGTCGCCGCGGTGCTCATCGCATCAGTCCTGGTCGGGGCAGTGATCGTGGTGGTGCGGTGGCGGCGGCGCCCCTTGTGACCATTCATCGGCTCGCCGAGTACCGGGCAGCGAAGACGTCAGAGCGGCTGTGGGCGGTGGTCGCCATCGGCGTGCTGCTGGCCGCGGCTGCCGGCGCTGGGCTGGTGGTCTACCTGGGCGGGGACGGGCTCGTCGGGCTGGGGTTGCCCGATCCAGGGCTGTGGACCCGGGCCGGGTTGCCTGCCATGCGGGTGCTGTCCGAATGCGCTGCGGTGGTCACGGTCGGGTCGCTGCTGTCGGTGGCGTTTCTGGTGCCACCGCACGCCTTGGGCTACCTCGATGCCGGTGGTGTCGCGGCGATGCGCACGGCGCGGATCGGCGCGTGCGTCTGGGCCTCGGCAACGGCGTCGATGGTCCCGTTGTCGGCCGCGGACGCGGTGGGCCGGCCGGTGACCGACGTGCTCGATCCGGCGCTGCTGGCATCGTTGGTGTCCGAGCTGTCCGCACCACAGGCGTGGGCGATCACCGCAGTGATCGCTGCGCTGCTGGCCGGATTGTGCTGGAATGCCCTGAGCTGGGGCGCGGCGGTGTGGTTGTTCGTGCTGTCGCTGGTCGGCCTGACGCCGGTGGCGCTGACCGGGCACTCCTCGGCTGGTGGCGCGCACGACATCGCCACCAGCAGCCTGCTCTATCACGTGGTCGCGGCTGCTCTGTGGGTCGGTGGCCTGATCGCGCTGCTGGCGTACCTGGCCCGCCGCGGCGACCACGCCGGGCCGGTTTGTTCCCGGTTCTCCCGGCTGGCGCTGGTCTGCTGGATCGTCATGGCGGTCTCCGGAGTGATCAACGCACTCATCCGGGTCACTCCCGATCAGCTGCGCACCGGCTACGGGCTGCTGGTCCTGGGCAAAGTGGTGGCGCTGCTGGTGTTGGGTGTGATCGGGTGGCTGCATCGTCGCGGTGCGGTGGCGGCCGTGGTCGAGCGCGGGGACCGGGTGGCGATCCTGCGGCTGGGTGGGGTGGAAGTGCTGGTCATGCTCGCGACGATCGGGCTGGCGGTGGCGCTGGGCCAGACCGCGCCGCCCGGCGGCATCGCCGGGCAACCCAGCCGGACCGCGGTGCTGCTGGGTTACGACCTGGCCGGCCCGCCCACCGTGGCGCGGCTGCTGCTGGACTGGCGTCCGGACCTGGTGCTCGGCGTCGCCGCGCTGGTGTTAGCCGGCGTTTATCTGGCTGGGGTGCGCCGGCTGCGGTCGCGCGGCGATGCCTGGCCGGTGGGCCGCACGCTGGCCTGGCTGGGTGGCTGTGCGGTCATGCTGATCGCCACGTCGTCCGGGATCGGCCGGTACTCGATGGCCATGTTCAGCGTGCACCTGGGGGCGAACATGTTGCTGTCGATCCCGGCGCCGATCCTGCTGGTGCTCGGTGGGCCGGTGACGCTGGCGCTGCGTGCGCTGCCTGCCGCGGGGGCAGGCGATCCGCCGGGACCGCGGGAATGGCTGGTGGCCTTCAGTCACTCCTGGCTGGTTCGAATGTCCATCCACCCACTGATGGCCTTGAGCATGTACGTCGCGTCTTTCTCCATCATGTACCTCACCGGCCTGCACGCCGTCGCCGCACCGTCACACTGGGCACATCTGGTGATGAACACGCATTCCCTGCTGATGGGTTATCCGTATTACTGGCTCATCATCGGCATCGATGCGGCCCCGCACCGGCTGTCTCACCAGGGCAGGCTCGGCGTGTTGCTGGCGGCCATGTGCTTCCACGCGCTCTGCGGGGTCTGGCTGATGAGCTCGAGCACGGTGATCGGTGCGGATTTCTACCGATCACTGGCCCTGCCCTTCGTGCCCGACCTGCTGGCTGACCAGCAGACCACCGGCGCGCTGGCGTGGGCGGCGGGCGAGATCCCGATGGTGGTGGTGCTGGTCACGCTGCTGGTGCGATCCCGCGCCTGGGCAGGTCGGGTTTCGATGTCGCCAACCGGAAGGATGCCATCTCCATGACCTGTGATCGTGGGCAGCGGTGGGTGCGTGCGGGGTTCGTCGCTGTCGCTGCGGCCGTTCTGGCGCTCGGTGCGGTGCCGGCGGCCGACGCGGACGTCTCGGTGGTCCGGCACAACGAGTTGCTGGGCACCGACCCACTGGATGGTGGCCAGTTGACCACCGGCCCGGCGCGGGTCATCCTCACCTTCGACCTGCCCGCCAAACGCGGGTTCAGCACCGTGATCGTGACCGGTCCGGACGGCGATCAGTGGCAGGCCGGCCCGGCCACCGAGGACGAAGCCACGGTGTCGGCGCCGGTTCGCCCACTGGGACCGGCCGGTGACTACACGGTCGCCTGGCGGATCGTCTCTGCCGACGGTCACCCCACGCGCGGCACGTTCCGGTTCACCCTCACCACCCCGGGTACGGGCGCTGCGGCTACGCCGCCCCCGGCCGTGGACCGGTCCGCCACCAGATCTGCCGGCACTGCGCTGTGGCCCTGGCTGGCTGGGGCCGGCGCGCTGCTGGTGGCCGGTGTGCTGCTGGCGCTGCGGATCACCAAGGGAAACCAGGGGAAACGATCGAATTCCACCGGCATCTCCTGAGATCCCGAAAGCCACCCGGCGCAAGCTCGGCGCGCCGGCCGGTGCGCGGGCCGGATGCCGAGCAGGTGCTGCGCGACAGTCATCGGGTGCGTGCTGTTCCGGAGGTGTGCCGGCTCCCGGGCCCTCCTGAAGGCTCTCTTCCGGGAACCGTCGGGCGCCGCTGAACGACTGGTGTTTTAGGCAAATAGAACTATTCGCCTAAAAATACCAAACGAGCCAGGAGAGACTACGGATGAACAGCGACACGGGGGTCAGACGGCGTAGGCAGCGCCGTGCCGGCACGGTGATCGGTCTGGGGGTTACCACTGCCTTGGTTGCTGCCGCCCCGGCGTTCGGGCACCCGGTGTTCTCCAACGACGCCCCGGGGTTTCCCAACCCGCAGGGCAGCACGACCAGCCCGTACCCCGCGGGCTCGCGACCCACACTGAACATGTACCTACCCTTCGAGCAGGATGGCGTGATCGTCAACGGGGCCTTGAACACCACCATCGACGTCAAGATCACCATCCCCAACACCTGGACCAACCCGGCCTGCGGCAACGCCAGTACCTCGATCGGCAACCGGCAGGTAGGCACCGTCGTACCCGGCTGGACGTGTGTCATCGAGACCGTCAACGACCACCAGGTCCTGCACTGGCACGGCCCCCAGGTCAGCCCCACACAGACCGAAGCGGACAGCGCCCAGTTCTTCACCTTCCCGGTCACGGTGCCCTCCCCGGCCACCACGACCAGCTACGGCGCGGCCGGCAGCACAGGCGAAGGCTTCTACGTCGAGCAGGTCTACGCCAGCACCGTCGATTTCTCGCTGTGGCGGACCCCGAACAGCACCCGGCCGGGCGAGATCGCCAACGGCATAGTCCGCACCGTGGCGGGCGCCCCGGCACCAACGCCGACTCCAACTCCGGCACCAACGTCGACACCGGCACCAACCCCGACACCAATCCCAACCCCGGCACCAACGTCGACTCCAACCCCGGCACCAACGTCGACTCCAACCCCGGCACCAACGTCGACACCGACACCGGAACCCGGGGCGGTGGCCACGACGACCACGCTGTCGGTGACCCAGATTCCTCTCCCGTTCGGGTTGGGGGGCTTTGCGATCCCCTTCGCGAACGTTGCTCCTCCTAACGCGGTCGGAACCGTCCAGTTCAAGGACGGGGCCACTAACCTCGGCGCACCGGTGCCGGTAAGCGGCGGTTTTGCCTTCGGCGGCTTGGTAAGCTTGCCGCCAGGCCCGCACTCGCTGACCGCGGTGTTCACTCCCACCAACTCGGCGGCCTTCCAGCCGTCTACATCGAACACCGTGGCGTTCACGTTCTAGTGAGGTTGCGCCTCCGACCGCCGAGACGCGGGTCACCTTGATCAGTAAAGCGACGTGAACCGCCATTCGGCTCCGAATAGCGGTCGGCGGCGGCTGTGAACCGCCATTCGGCTCCGAATAGCGGTCGGCGGCGGCTGTGAACCGCCATTCGGCTCCGAATGGCGGTTCACGGTCACACTCAGCGGCTGGGAGGTGTGAGATGGGCGGGCATCGCGGGAGACATCTGCAAAACTCGGCTCAAGTGTCACGCTTCTAGCGTCCAAGGGGCGCTAGTTGCTGCAGTCTGATCCCCAGATTGCGATGAGGGGGTCAGTGAACTGGGTGGCGGGCGAGGCTCGCATGAGCGTCTGAGAACTCGGCTGAAGTTTCACGCTTCTAGTGAGGCTACGCCTCTCGGGCCGCCGAGAGGCAGGTCACCTTGATCGGTAACACGACGTGAACCGCTATTGCTTCGAAACACGGTGACCATGACCCGCTCTGGTGTCGCCGAGTGCGACATGAGGGCTGTCCGCAGCCGCCCCGGCAGCTCTGATGTCGCACTCGGCGACACCAGAGCTGCCGCTGCGAGGTACGGGTGATCACGACCGGCAGCAACGCGCATTTCATCCCTCAGGGCGGCGCGCAGCGCTACGGAGTTGCCTCCGAATGACGGCTCATCCGAAGCTACTGGTCAAACTCAGCGTCTGGGAGATGCGAGACGGAGATCATCGCGGGAGACGTCTGCAAAACCGGCTCAAGTGTCACCCTCTCCCTCAGTCGCTCTGCGCGATCGCACTGAATCAGCTCAAAGAACTGCGGGTGTGTGCTCCCGAGCCGCTGCGCGCCGAGCTGGCCGGGCTGTCGCTGCCGGTGCTGGCCCGCACTGTGGCGGCTTGGCGGCTACCCACTTGGCCGTGCGCGGAATCGGACGGTCGGTCGCCGAACTCGACGCCGAGATCCCCGCGCTGGACACCGACCTCGACGCCTTGGTCGCCGACACCGCCCCAACCTCAGTGCCCTGTTCGGCGCCGGAACCGACACCGCCGGGCAACTGCTGGTCACCACCGGAGAGGGCTGCCTCAACCGTCGGGCAGCTCGCACGTCCAACTCGGTCACACCAGAGCGGGTCGTGATCACCCGTATCTCACAGCAAACTGAAGCGCACCGGCAACCACTCGTTCGAACGCGCTCATGCGGTGAACGTCCAGGGCGGGGGGACCACGACCGGCTGGGCAGCGATCGCAGCTGGCGCCTTGGCGAACTCGTCGACTCCCGCTGTCCTGCTCACGGCCGAGGGATCCGATCAATACCGGGCCAGTACACGCCATTGCAGGTATCGCCGCTGGCCGGGTTGCGCGTCATTTATACCGCATCCAGGGCCTGACCGGGTCAGCTCGTGTCAGTTGTCACGCCAACTCGATACTGCACTATGCTTACCGGCTCCCACCGTCGCCGAGCGGCCCACGTGCACATCGTCATGACGCCGGTGCATCCCCACCGCCCAGGCATGAGCGCAGGACCGTGGCCTCGCTACGCAACCGTTCGGCACGTGCACGCTGACCCGCACGCTCATAGTCGCGGGCGACTGCGTGCCGATCGGCCACCTCCGCCTGGACAAGCTCGTCCATCTCTGCTGCGCCGAGACTTCGCCGTTCAACCTCAGTAGCGCGGACTCCACGCACGGTCCCCGCGACCCTGGGGTGCCCGGCACTGGATTGAGGTGCCTGGCCGGCATCGACAGCCTCGGCGTTATCGAGTGCCCCCAACGCCGATCGAATCGCCGCAACGGCCATGGAGTCCCGTGCCTTCATTGCTTCAGGAAGCGCGGCGCGCAGGCGATCCCGCACAGTCTCAGCGCCGTTATCCGTCGTTGCCGTCCGCTTGAGGTCCACCGCGACGATGCTACTGTCTCGGGCACCTCGCGGCGCACCCCTTTTGCCACGGCGATCAGCTGCGGCGCCAGGTCTCCGGCGAGAGCCTGTGCGCCGTGCGCAGCCGGGGTAACCAGTGGTCCGACGGCGGACCACCAAGGCCGAATGGGTGGTTTTCGCGCCGCCACCCGTGGGTGGTGGTCGATGTCGGCTAACGATCCGGCTGTCGCTTCCGACATGCGGCTAAAGTGCTGTGCCCGCAAGTGCTCGCCTGGAAGGCGGTTCGCGTGTCGAAGGGTCTGGTCAGCCTGGCCGGCGGCCACCTCGTGTTCGGAGAGGTGGTATCGCGCATCGCCGACTCGTTAAGCCCGCTCGGCGCCGCCGGGCGGATCGTCGCCGAGTCCTACGCCCTGGTCACCGAGATGCGTCGGATCAATCTGGAGAAAACCCTGGCCACCGACGACAAGGAGATCAAGCTGGCGCTGCTGGAGCGGCGCCGCCAGGAGTCCTCAGCGACGCTGCGGCAGATGCAGCAGGAACTCGGCCGGGCCGACGCCAGCGCGAGGGCGCTGCGCCAGTGCATGGTCAACATGCAGCTCGAGACGGTCAAGCCCGGGCTGCCGCTGGAAGAGCGCCGGGCATACATCGGGCTGACCGAGAGCTTCACCACGATGCTCGTCCAGCACCACTCCGACCTAACCGGCGGGGTTGCGGTCGTCATCGACAAGGTGCTCAACGGCTCCGGCGCCGCGGCCCTCGCGCCCGCGCCCCGCAACCCCGGTCCGCGGCAGCTGGGGCCGCGGCAGGGTTCCGGGCAGCAGGGGTCCAGGCAATCGGCGCGAGACGCCGGTCGTAACCGCGGTCGGCGCGGGTGACGACGGGGCGCTGAGCCGTGACCGGTAAGCGCAACGGCTGTGGCGTCGCCGCGCTGCTCGCCGTGCTTGGCCTGTTCTTCGGCGTGCCGCTGGCGATGCTGCTGGAGGCGCCGGCGATTGCGGCCCGCATCGCGCTCAGCGGTGCGCCGGGCTTGGCGCCCTACCTGCAGGAGTGGCTATGGCCTGCGCTCGGCTCACCGATAGTGGCCCTGGTGCTGGTCCGGCTGGTCCTGGCCGGGAACGGCCGGCTGCGCGGTGGGTCGATGTCGCCGGTGAAGCGCTGGCTGGGGATGCTGGAGCGGGCCGCGGTCCTACTCGGCGTGGTCAACGTCGCCACCTTCGTGCATCTGACCCGCGCCGGGAGCACAGACCACGTCATCGCGGGCGATATGACGCTCTTGATCATGATGACCCTGCCCGGTATTGCCGTACTCGTCGCGATCGCGGTGTGGGATCGCCGCCCGAAGCCGGTCACCGTCGGGGAGGTCCGCGCCGCAGCCGCCGAGGCGGACCACACGCTGCGTCGCATCCGCACCCAGAACGAGCGGGTGCGCCGGCAGGCCGAGCGGGTGCAGGCGCGGCTGGCGAAGCTCCGCGCCCAGGATCGGTCCTCGGCCCGATCCGATGTCGACTTCCACGCCCTGCGCAACTTCCATCGGGGTCGTACCAGTGTGCCGACACCGCGCACGTGGCCTACCAGTCCACGCAGGCGTCGCTGCACGCGATGTCGTCGGTGGTGCGCCGGGCGCGGCTCGCGCCGCAGCACTGGCTGTCGGCGGGCCGCGCGGCGAAGCTGGCCCGCGCCGAGATGCATGCTGTTGCGACGCACCTGGCTCGCTCCCACGGTGAGCTGCGGGCGCAGGTCGAGCAGGGCTTGGGCATGGTACGCACCCTGAACGCCAATACCTCCGATCTCAAGCACGAGATCCGCAACAGCTGCGGCGAGCCCGGGCGGCAGTGGTTCGATGCCCTGGAGCAGCGCATCGAGGAGGCGCGCAACGAGCGACGCGCCAGCCGCATCGGCTGACGGCCCGGCACTGGCATAATCGGGCGTCGCGCCGAACGCCACGCTCTTCGGGAACGTGCAGATCGAGAAGTGGACAGCCGCGGGTACCCGGTCGGCCACTTCGGTGAGTCGCCATTCGGAGCCGAATAGCGGTTCACGTCGCGTTGCCGATCAAGGTCACTGATGCCATAGATCTGTCATACCGTCACAAGCTCACGCGTGCGGTCGACGAAGTCCCGTACCACGGGCACCTTGATGTGCGGTTTCAGCTGGCTCACGAGGCCTCGGAGACGGTCGACTCCGCGGGTTGAATCAAGATTTTCCGACAGAACGAGAGCTGCTCTGCCGCACTCGATTGCGGCATCAAGATCACGCTGCGGACCCGGGTGGGTCAACGCCTCTGCCCGGCGGAAAAGAGATTTCTCCGGTCACGGACAAATGGATCATCCAACAGAGCGACGACCGGTGCGTCCTCGGTTCATGTTCTGTTGCCTGTGCTGCACCTAAGTGCGGAACACCCAGGTGCAGCACAGTTCCTTGAGCTCCTTAGAAGGTGAACGTCACGGTGTTCGACGTCGACAGCTGGAAGGCTGACAGGTTGGTCGGGATGAATGTCGCGGTCAGTGAGTGCGGACCCGGTGGCAGGGACAGGAAGCTACCGACGGCAATGCCGCCGGCCACCGGCACCGGGGCGCCGAGGTTGGTGGTCCCGTCCTTGAACTGCACGGTCCCGGCAGCGTTGAACGGTGTGACGTGGGCGATGGGCAGGGTGTAGCCACCTAATCCGAGGGGAAGGGGAATCGGGGCCGCGGTGAGCGTGGTCGTGGTGGCCGCACCGGGGATGAGGCTGTTGCGTGCCCAGTCGTCGACCCTGGGGTTGTTGGTCAGGTTGAGTGCGCCGCTGGTGCCGTTGGTGTTGGTGACGACGATCTCGCGGTTGCCGGACCGGTCGGTGGTGAAGGTGATCTTGGTGCCGTCCGGGGAGAACGCCGGCCGCTCGTCGGACGCGGGGTTGTCGGTCAGCCGGGTCACGCCGGTGCCGTTGGCGTTCATCAGGTAGATCTCGTTGTTGTTGGCGCCGTTGTTGCTGTGGAAGGCGATCTTGGTGCCGTCCGGGGAGAACACCGGCCCGCCGTTGGAGGCGGTGTTGTTGGTGAGGTTGGTCTGCCCGGTGCCGTTGCCGTTCATGATGAAAATGTTCCGCGCGGCGTTGGCGAACCGGACGAAGGCGATCCGGCCGTCGGGGGAGTACGCAGGCTGGTCGTCGGGTGCGGGGTTGTTGGTCAGGTTCGTCGGACCGGCGCCGGTAAAGGCGTTCATCACGAAGATCTCGTTGTTGGCCCCCCCGCCGCTGCCGAACAGCTTGGTGAAGGCGATCTGGGTGCCGTCCGGGGAGAACACCGGCTGGGTGTCGGCGGTCGGATCGGTGGTCAGCCGGGTCAGCCCGGTGCCGTCGGCGTTCATCACGTAGATCTCGTTGTTGCCGTCCCGGTTGCTGGTGAAGGTGATCCGGGCGCCGTCGGGAGACAGCGACGGTGCGGTGTCGGCGGCTGCGTTGTTGGTCAGCCGGGTCACACCGGTGCCGTCGGCGTTCATCAGGTAGATCTCGTTGTTGCCGTCCCGGTCGCTCTGGAACACGATCTTGCCGTCGCTCGCGTTCACGACCGGTGGCGGCAGCGGGGTCGGGGTCGGTGTCGGGGGCGGAGTCGAGGTGCCCGCCACGGTGCGGACCAGCCCGGTAGCCACGTCGGTGGCCGGCCGCGGGTCGTTCGGGCACTTCCAGATCGAGCGGTCATTGGGGTCGGCGTACTGCTGGGTCACGAAGAACCCCTCGGCGGAGCTGCCGTTGGCGCCGTAGCTGGTCTGGTTGGCCGGGGAGGGCGCAGTCACCCCGAAGGTAAAGAACTGCGCACTGTTCGCTGCCGTGGTCTCCGCGGGGCTGACCTGCGGGCCCGACCAGTGCAGCACCTTGTGCCCATCGGTGGCGGTCTCGACCGCACAGGTCCAGCCGGGCACCGGGGTGCCCAGCTGGGAGGCGCCGACCGAGGTGCTCGCCGCTCCGCAGGTCGGGTTGGTCCATCCGGCTGGGACGATGGCCTTGATATCGACCGTGGTGTTCAGCGCTCCCTGATAGAACACACCATCGCGTTCGAAGGGCACCCGCAGATTGAGCGTGTTGGTCGAGCCCGGGGCGTACGGGGGCGACTGGACGCCGGCACCCGTGCCGCCGTTGGGGTTGGGGGCGAACCCGGGCCCACCGCTGGGGAATGACGGGTGCGCCAGCGCGGGGATCGCCACGGCCGCGACCGTGGCGATCCCCAAACCGATCACTGTGCCGGCGCGGCGCCGCCAGCGCCGACGAACCCCAGTGTTGTTGTTCATCATCCTGCAACCTCCAATTGCCCTATTTCATAACTTATGGGCAAATAATTTGATTTGCCTGGATTGGGGGTCGCTGAGCGCAGCTCACCGGTTCCCGGGGCACAGGGGAATCTCACGTGGGTGGCGCCACCGTCACGCGTGCCACCGGCCGCGCACGGGTCGGTTCGGCTTACCGAGAACGCGGCTACCACCCGGGATCGGCGCGGCAGCTAGCCTGATCGCCGTGGTGCAGGATGCGGTGGTGAGCGCAGCAGTCGAGGTCGATGAGGGCCCCTGGTGGCTGCGTTGTACGCCGGCGATGAGAGCGCCTTCCGGGATCTGGTGCTGCGGTATCACACCTCACTGGTCCGGCTGGCTCGGGCCAGTGTGGCGTCGCAGGCGGTGGCCGAGGAGGTGGCGCAGGACACCTGGCTGACGGTGATCAAGGGCATCGGGGGATTCGAGGGTCGTCCTCCCTGAAGACCTGGATCTTCCGGATCCTGCTGAACCAGGCTCGCCAGCGGGAGGCTCGGGAGCGGCGGATCATCCCGATGTCGTCGTTGGGGGCTGATCACAGCGGTGATGACGCGCCGGCGGTGGATCCGGACCGGTTCGTGCCTGATGGTCAGCGGGGGGCCGGCCACTGGTGTACGCCGCCGGTGCCGTGGACCGACCTACCGGCCGAGCGTTTGATCGGGAAGGAGACGGTGGCCGTCGTGGTGCGTGCGATCGAGGAGCTTCCGGACCGCCAGCGCGAGGTGGTGACCCTACGCGACGTCGAGGGCTGGACCTCTGCCGAGGTCTGTGCGTTACTCGGCCTCAGCGAGGGTAACCAACGGGTGCTGCTGCACCGGGGGCGATCCCGGGTGCGGGCCAGTGTGGAACACCACCTCGGCGGGGAGAGGTAGGAACGTGGCCGTGCCCGACGTGAGGTGCCGCGAGGTGGTCGAGTTGGTGACCGACTTCCTGGAGGGCACGCTGCCCGTGGACCGGCGGGATCTCGTCGAGCGGCACCTGGGCCTGGTCTCGGCCTTCACCGCCGAGCGGTCCCGAGGCGAGAAGAGCTAGCCGGCGAGCGGGGCGAGCCGTTCGACCAGCCAGCGGGCCTGGCGGGCTCGTTCCTGAGTCCAGCCGGGCGAAGCCATGTCCGGCACCACGGCTCCGGCCGACCAGTCGCCGACGGCGAAGGCGGCCACATAGGCGCACATCGCGTAGTAGCCCTTGCTGATGTCCCAGACGCAGTCCAGCGCGTAACCCACCAGGGTGGCGGCCAGCGGTGGCGCCTGCGTTTCGGCCTGCTCGGCCACCGTCGCCAGCTAGGTGGTGGCGGCGGTGGCCGTCCTCGACCCGCCGCAGTAGCCGGCCGCGGGCAGCGACAAGCTTGTGGGGCGCTCCGAAGACGTCTCCGGCCAGCTCCACCTCCCAGAGTTCCGGGCCCAGCCAGTGGGGTAGGTCGTCGGCCCGGCAGGCGTGGATCCCTCGCTGGCACACCTGCGCCGGCTCGGTTGTGTCCACCCACGCGCCCGGGTCATCCGCTCCCGGCATGGGCCACCGGAATCCGGTGAACATGCTCACTGCGTCACAGGCGGTGAACTTGTAGGCGCGCACGAGGTGAGACTACCGCCGGATGGGTAATTCCTTCGACGGCCGCGGCACGCACAGCTATGTTTGACAACCGATTCAGGCCACGGTGGAGGAGCGCCATGTCGAAGCGTCTGGTGGTGTGTTGTGACGGCACCTGGAACACTCCCGACCAGCAAGCACGGACGAACGTCACCAAGCTCGCCTTGGCGGTGGCCACGAAGGACTCGGCCGGGCGGGATCAGCACGTCCTCTACCATCGGGGGGTCGGCACCAACCGTGGGGAGCGCCTCCGTGGGGGCGCGTTCGGTGTCGGCCTGTCGCGTGATGTCGTCGATGTCTACCGCTTTCTGGTGCAGACCTTCGAGCCCGGCGACGAGCTCTTCTTCTTTGGTTTCAGCCGCGGCGCGTTCACGGCGCGCAGTACCGTGGGCTTCATCCGCAACTGCGGCATCCTGCGCCGAGAGCACGCCGATCGGGCCGGCGAGGCATATGCGCTCTACCGCAGCCGAGCCAAGAGCAGGCATCCACGTAACACCGAGGCGGTGCTGTTTCGGCGTTCGTATTCGCACGAGACTCGTATTCGTTTCATCGGCGTCTGGGATACCGTGGGATCCCTCGGCATTCCGCTGAACGGGCTGCGTTGGCTCAATCCACTCAACCGCCGATGGCAGTTTCACGATACTGAATTGAGCAGTACCGTCGACGCAGCCTTTCAGGCGCTGGCGATCGATGAGAAGCGCCCACCATTCCGGCCGGCGATCTGGCACCAGTCGTCGACGGCGAATGGCCAGCGACTCGAGCAGGTGTGGTTCGCCGGAGTCCACTGCGATGTCGGCGGCGGTTACCTCGAGCCCGCACTGGCCGAGATCCCCCTGCTATGGATGGTGCATCGGGCGCAGGCCGAGGGCCTGCACTTCAAGCCCGACGCATTCACCCCCCTGCCACTGGATGCCGCCGAGACTCAGCGGCATACCGGTGGGCAGGTCAGTCCCGATGCACTCGGAAAGATGCACGAGTCGTGGACTGGCTTCTACCGGCTGCTTCCGCCATTCCGTCCATTCCATCGATGCCTCGGCAAGACGGATGCCGGTCACGAGCACGTGGCGTCAAGCGCGGAGGAGCGGTATTGGAAGGACACTACGTACCGGCCACCACGGCTCACCGCATATCTTGGTCGTGATCACGAGAACATCATGCCGGTCTGATCGGGTAGGGCGGCCACCCCGGCCGGGTGCACACCGGGGGCCACTGCCAGCAGGACCGCTTCCGCCGGCTCGGTCAGCATCCCGTGCACATCGACGGCGAGCTGGTGGAGCACGTTGTCGCGCGGGTCACCCGACGCCGCGCTGGTCGAGACCACGTAGAGCACGTCGCCGGCCGGGTCCAGGCAGAGCTGGCACGCGACGCTGCCGCCGGCCAGGCCGAGGTGCTGCAGCTCCACCGGGGCCAGTGGGTCGGCCAGGTCGTAGACCGAGACCGAGTTGTCGCCGTTGTTGGCGGTGTAGAGGCGGTCGCCGGTTGCGTTGACGGTCAGCCAGCAGGTGGCCACCCCGGAGTTGGCCACGGTCGTCACGTCGGTGAGGTGACCGAGATCGCCGAAGGTGTAGACACCGACTCGTCGGGCTGCCGGCAGGCCGGCGTAGAGGATCGGCCGGTGCGGGTGGGTGGCCAGGCCCAGCGGCGACGGCAGCGGCGAGTCGACCGCAGCCGGTGGGAGTTGGTTGAGGCCACCGTCGTCGCCGACTTAGAACGACTGGAGCAGGCCGGCTCGAAGATCGGCACCGAAAACGAGGCGACCACCAGGTGCCACCAGCGCCTGGGAGGGTGCGGACCCCTCGCGAACGGGCACGGTCGTCACGGCGGACTGGCTGCCGGGGTTGGCGATGCCACGGCCGGGGGTCGGAAAGGTTCCGAGCGGCTGCAGCGTGCCGCCGGCGTGCCGGTGGCAGGCGAGCACGGCGTTGGCCTGGGGATCGTTGCTGGTGACGTAGCCAATCGTGCTGGGCGTGAGATGTTCCTTTCAGGTGGTTGTTCTTCACAGTGGACCCGCGGTCGCAGGCGTTACACAGCGGCGGATCCTGATCAGGGCAGGGAGGTCATGCCCGTCCCGCGCACCACCTCGGAGAAGGCCACCGGGGTCGAGTCGAGACCCAGACAGACGCCGGCCAGTGGTATCACCAGGGCAGCGGCGGCCAACGCTGTCCTGGTTCGTGATGTGATCACGACTCCTCCTGCGCTAACCGGGCATATGGGGGATATGCGACGGTGTAGTGGAGTCAGCCGCCGGATCGTTACCACGGTCGTGGGTGGCATCGAAAGTTTTTCAGCGCTTGTTGAGATTTGCTCGTGGTGGAGTTACCGTGGGGTATGACCACAGTTGCCCGACCTGGTGTCGTTGACCAGGAACTCGTCCTCGATCTCGGCTGCCTCGGTGCGCAGCTGCTTGCGGTGGTAGGGGGCAAGGCGGCGAATCTCGGTGAGCTGATCCGCGCGGGATTCCCGGTGCCACCCGGGTTCTGCGTCACCACGACGGCCTACCAGCAGGTCGCCGGCGATGTCAGCGCGCAGGACCCCGAACAGGCCCGCGCGGCGATTCTCACGACACCGGTGCCGGACGCCGTCGCCGCTGCGGTCGATCGTGCCTACCGCGCGCTCGGTGACGATGTGCCGGTCGCGGTGCGGTCGTCGGCGACCGCCGAAGACCTGCCCTGGGCGAGTTTCGCCGGCCAGCAGGACACTTTTCTCAACATCGTCGGCGCCGACGCCGTGCTCGACGCGGTCCGCCGCTGCTGGGCGTCGCTGTGGACCGACCGGGCCGTCAGCTACCGGACCACCAACGGCATCGACCACACCACGGTGCGGCTCGCAGTGGTCGTCCAGCAGATGATCGAGTCGCAGGTCGCCGGGGTGCTCTTCACCGCCGACCCGGTGACCGGCCATCGCGGGCACTCGGTCGTCGATGCCAGCCCCGGTCTGGGCGAGGCGGTGGTGTCCGGTGCGGTCAACCCCGACCACTTCGTCATCGACGCCACCGGCACGGTGCTGCAACGCCGGCTGGGCGACAAGCGGGTGGTCATCCGCGAGCTGCCCGGTGGCGGTACCGAGCAGCTCGCGCGACCGGCAGGCACCGAGCAGCCCTGCCTGAGTGACGCGCAGCTCCGTGATCTCACCGCGTCGGGGCGACGGGTCCAGGCGCATTACGGTGCGCCGCAGGACATCGAGTGGGCGGTGGACAGCGCTGGGCAACTGTGGCTGACCCAAGCCCGGCCGATCACCACGCTGTACCCGTTGCCGACCCCGCCGGACCGGGATCTGCACGTCTACCTGTGCCTGAGCCTCGCCCAGGGCCTCACCCGCCCGGTCACCCCGATGGGCATCGCGGCGTTCCGGCTGATCGCGTCGTGTGCGTCGGAGCTGGTGTTCGGCTCCGCGGTCGGTGACCCGGTAGCCGGGCCGGCGGCGTTCACCGCAGCCGGCCAGCGGGCGTTCATCGACGTCACACCGGTCCTGCACAGCCGGGTCGGCCGGGCGTTGGTGCCCCGGCTCCTCGATGTGATGGAGGCGCGGTCGGCGGTCGTGCTGCGGCGGCTGTGCGACGACCCCCGGCTCGCCGAGCAGACCACGTCACGGTGGCCGTTCCTCCGGCGGCTACTCGCCGTGGCGGTACGTTTCCGGATCCCGCTGTGGATCGCTCAAGCGCTGGTGTCGCCCGCCGCGGCCCGGCGGCGCGTCGGCCAGGTCGGCCGGCAGCTACAAGCGCGGCTCACCGTGCCGGTGGGCGCGACCAGCGCGCAACGGGTGGACCACGTGCAGCGCCTACTCCACACGACGGTCATCCCGATCATGCCGACGGTGGTGCCGGTGGCCGGCGCCGGGTTCCTCGCGCTGGCGCTGGCCGGCAAGCTCGCTCGGGACGACGTCGAGCCCGGTGAGTGGGACGAGCTGCTGCGCGGGTTGCCGCACAACGTCACCACCGAGATGGATCTCGAGCTGTGGGCGCTGGCGACCCGGATCCGGGCCGACGCCGCAGCGGCCGCGGCGCTGCGGGAAACGACCCCGGCGGCGCTGGCGCAGCGCTTCACCAGCCACGACCTGCCGCCACTGCTGCACCACGGGCTGGCGGAGTTCCTGAGCCGGTACGGCCACCGGGCGGTCGCCGAGATCGACGTGGGCATGCCGCGGTGGTCCGACGACCCGGCCCACATCCTGGGTGTGCTGGCCAACTACCTGCGGTTGGACGATCCCGATCTGGCCCCGGACGCGCAGTTCGCCCGGGGCGGTCGCGCCGCCGAGGAGGTCGTGGCGCGGGTGGTCGGCCGGGTTCGGCGCCGCAGCCGGCTGCGGGCCGCAGCGGTTCGCTTCGCGCTGGGGCGGGTGCGGGAATTGGCCGGCATGCGGGAGACCCACAAGGACTACCTGGTGCGGGTCCTGGCACACGCGCGGGAGCAGCTGGCCACCGTCGGTGCCGAGCTCGCCGACCGCGGGCTGCTCGCCGAGCCCTCCGACGTGTACTTCCTCGATCTCGCCCAGGCCCGAGCCGCGCTGGCCGGCGTGGACTGCCGGGCAGCCGTCGCCGAGCGACGGGAGGAGTATGCTCGGGAGCTGCGGCGCAGGCAGGTGCCGCGGGTCATGCTGTCCGACGGCACTATGCCAGAGGCGCTCGCCGCGCCCGGTCAGCAGCAGTCCGAGGGACAGCTGGCCGGCACACCCGCCTCCGCCGGGACCGTGACCGCCACCGCGCGGGTGGTGCTCGACCCGGTCGGCGCCCACCTGGAGCCGGGGGAGATCCTCGTCGCGCCGTCCACCGATCCCGGGTGGACACCGCTGTTCCTCACGGCCGGTGCCCTGGTGATGGAGATGGGCGGGGCGAACTCACACGGCGCCGTCGTCGCCCGCGAGTACGGCATCCCCGCGGTGGTCGGGGTCCCCGACGCGACCCTGCGGATCACCACCGGGCAACAGATCACCGTGCACGGCGCGACCGGCCTCGTCGAACTGGGGTAGCCGGCGACGTCGAAGGCCAGGATCAGCCGAACTCGCCGGTGCGGACGCCGCCAACGAAGGCCCGCCACTCGGCACCGGTGAACGCCAGGACGGGCCCGGCGGGGTCCTTGGAGTCACGCATGGCGACCCGGCCGGGCAGCTCGGCGACCTCGACACAGGCACCGTCGCCGCCGCCGTTGCTGCGGCTGCTCTTGCACCAGGTGGCGTGGGACAAGTCGGAAGCACGCATGGTGATCGCCTCATCAGCTCTCGGTGGTCACAGGTCGGTGGCCAGCCGCTCGACGAGCGCTACCGAGTCGCGCGGGCTCAGCGCCTCGGTCCGCAGCCGGTCGAACGCCAGCCTACAAGCCTGGACCTCGGTCTCCTTGTCCAGATGCAGCGTGCTCGCGGTGTGCTCGACATAGGCGATCTCCGGTTCGTCGGGATCATCGAACCCGAGCACGATGAACGAGCCGTCCAGCCCGGAATGCACGCCGAGTGACAGCGGCAGCACCTGCAAGCACACCGACGGCAGGGCGGCCTGCATCACGATGTGGCCCAGCTGCGCACGCAGTAGCTCGACCCCGCCGACCGCGCGGCGTAGCGCGGACTCGTCCACGATCGTGACCAGCTCCAACGCCGGTTCCGCGGTCAACCGTCGCTGCCGGAACAGCCGAGCCTCGACGTCCCGGTCGATCTCGGCGTCGCTGAGGAGTCGCCGGGAGTTCCGGAACAGCGTCCGCATGTAGTCCTCGGTCTGCAACAACCCCGGCACGTGAGCGAGCTGGTACTCGTGCACCACGGCGGCGTCCATCTCCAGCCTGAAGTAGCCCTGATCGCTGAACCCGTAAGCGTGCCACTCGGCCTTCTTCCGGGCCTCCCGGGTCAGCTCGAGGATCTCGGTCCACAAGGCGCCGCCGGTGTGGTAGAGGTCGAGCATGCTGCGCACGCCGTGCACGTCCACACCCTGCTGGGCGGTCTCGATCCGGCCCAGCTTGCTGGCCGACCAGTCCAGCTTCGGTGCCGCCTCGTCCAGGCTGAGCCCGGCGTCCTCGCGCAGCCGGCGCAGCGCCCGGGCCAGCTGGCGCTGCTTGAGTGTTCCTCGGATTCCCATCCCCACCTCCGTCGTCGGTGCCGAATCATGCTCGTGGGAAACCGGATGTGGGTTCCCGCCTCCAGTCAGCTGATCCGGAAGTGGACCCCAAACCTGTGAGGCGGCCATGGACGATGCTCCGTCCGTGACCGCTCCAGGCAGTAATTCTCTGTCCAACAAACTCTAAACAATTGAGAGTGTCACAATAAATCCAAAATTCTACAATTAACTCCAGAAGTCCAAGCGCGATCTCCATGAGTGGGTCGCCACTTTCGGTCGAAGCCCATTATCGAGGTCGCGACGGGCCCGTCAGGACTTAGTGGGCGCCGGTTAGCAGGCGTACCTCGTCTCCCAGCTCGCGGACAGCTGGATGGGTGGGCCAGGTTTCTCGCATCTGGGTGTGGGCACGTCGCAGTGCGCGGCCGAGCCGCGTCGATCTCGTAGCCCTGCACACGGCCAGTGCCTGGTTCGCGTGGGCGATGGCGCGTTCGGCCTCCCCGGCGGTGGTGAGCGCCTCGGCAGCGGCCACGGTGAAGATCGTGGCCCATTCGGAATGTCGTTCGGCGTCAGGGAGTTCGCGCAGTCCGTTGGTCAGCTCCCTGGCTGCCCGCCTAGCGAAGCGGGGGTCTCCTAATGTGTGCCACGTGAGGCCCCGTTGCAGGGTGAAGAATCCGGGGCCGTACCAGTACATGTTGGGCGGCGCATCGGCCTGCCGGGCGAGTGTGCGCTCCGCGAGCTTGTCGGCCCGCCAGAGTATCCGGTCGACCTCGGCGGGCTCGCCGGCCATCGCCCATCCGCGGGCCTCCTGATACGCGTTGTAGGCATGCTGGGCGACGAACACCCGCTGGTCACGGCTGGCAGCACGGGACAATGAGATGACTCCTTGCGGGTCGTCCACCATCCATGCCAGGTGCCCCTTGAACGACAGCGCCAGCGACGTGAGCTCAGGATCGTTGATCTCCATCCCGAGCGCGAGAGCCGCGTCAAGTTCAGCTCGGGCCTGCTTGGCGTGCCCGGTCTCGGCAAGCAGCCACCCGAGGTACTGATGCAACTCCCCAGCCAGTGCGCCGACCCGAGCACGGATCGGGAGGCGGGCATCAGCCAGCAAACTGAGGGCTAGCGCGCGGTTGCTGCGGATACCAGGCAGCACGGCGGCGGACCCGATCTGGTCCTCAAGTCGGCGGGTAGCGGCGAGCACGTCGGCGAGCGCGGAGACCGTGGCGGCGTCGACCCGTCGAGGGTGACGGGCAGCGAGCGCCACCCTTTCCCGGTCCTGCGGGTCGGTGACCACCGCTGCGGCTCGCGGGAAGGCGTCGGCAACCTTCCATGCGGCCAGCAGGACTCCTCCTGCGTCCAGAGCGTCGTCCAACGCCTTAGCCACAGGTTGGGTGGGCCAGCGGCGACCACACTCGATGTGGTGCACATACCCGCGGGCGATGTGCGCAACGGCGGCTACCCCGGCCAGTGACAGGCCCGCCTGAGAGCGCAACTCGACCACCTGCTCGGCGAAGCTCGCTCGCTCGTCCGCGTCCATGCCTGCTGTCTCCCTCTCGGTGTCTCCTCACGGTGAGGAGACACCGAGAGGGTTTCGTTCATTTCGCCCAGGCACGATGGTAGCCACATGATCGCTGAAGTCACCGCGATGATGGCCGCCGAGCCGCCGGCGGCCACACCGATACCCGCCCCACAGTTCGGTAACTCCCCTGACTCCGGCCGGCCGCCGGTTGAGCAATTCCCCCGGCCGATGTCCACTCCCGCCCGGGCGCTGCACGAGTACTTCCTAGCCAACGCCGACCGGGGTGATCACGCCGCCAACGACGAACTCGTCGCCGAGATGCTGCGCCGGATCCGCGCTCTGCGGGCTTCTCATGAGGACGGGTGCTGATGTCCCAGCGCAGGAGCGACCCGGCGGCATCCCGCACACTGATACCCACGGTGGACGCGACGCTACAACTGTCCACCCGGACCCTGCACTGGCTGGCCAACCACCCCCACGCCCGCAGATTCGTCCGCTCGGTCTGGGACAAGCTCACCGAGCTGCAACGATCCAGTCAATACCCCGAGGCTATCGACGCGCTGCGACGGGTCCTGACCCACCAGTTCGCCGACGGCAGCCGCCACCGCCAGCCGACCACAAGGACCGAAACGATTCATGGTTGAACTACCCGAGATCACCCTCGTAGGTATCCTGGTCAACGACCTGGCGAACCGGACCGACCGGTGCACCCACGGCCATTGCCCAGGATCAAACCCGGCTCAGCTGCCCAGGTACTGGGATTCGAGCATCAGGTCTTTGATCCATGACTGGTATTCCACGTGCGTCTTGTGTTCTGTCGTGTGCCAGCGGGCGCCTTCCTGCTGCCTCAGGTACGCCCGATACTCCGGTGCGCCCGGGTACTGCACGTTGTCGGCCACCACGACGGATCCCGGGTGCAGCCAGCCCTGGCCCAGGATGCGGTGCAGGTCGGGCAGGTAGGCGGGCTTGTCGTGGTCGACGAAGACGAAGTCCAGCTGACCTTCGGTGAATCCGTGCTCTGCCCGCAGCCGGTCCAGCGTCGACCCGCCGTCGCCGAGATGGCCGACGATCACTGTCACGCGGTCGCCGACACCGGCGTGTTCCCAGATCCGGCGGGCGATCTGGGCGTTCGCCGCACTGAGCTCGATCGAATAGAGGTGGGCGCTGCCCGGCATGACGCGGACCATGCGCAGCGCACTGTATCCGCAGTAGGTGCCGAGCTCGAGAAGGCGCTGGGGCTGCCCGCGGCGGACCGCCCGGTCCAGGATCTCACCTTTCTTGTCTCCCACGTTCATCATGAAGCTGTGCCGGTAGCAGAAGTCGTCGATCACCCGGATCGCATCGACGACGTCGCCTCGCCGAGCGTGCGTCAGGACGTACTCGGCGAGCGCCTCCTCGCGGCCGTCCGTCATCCGCCAGTCGCTGCGCAGGCGCCGCAGACCCATCAGCACGCGCAGGAAGGATCTCTGCAGGGACGGCACCTGCCTGCCGCGAAGCCCACTGACGGCGACCGCTGCGGCGAGCGGCACGCACACCCACAGCGTCCACCGCAGGACACGTCGTGCGATGTTTCTTCTCATGGGCGCTCTCCCTTCCTCGGCACCACACCATCCTTGCGCAGAAATCAATCCCGGCCCCCAGGACGAGGCGGCCCTGCTACGGCGGGTGGCCGACGACCGGCTGCGGCTGCTGAGGTTCCTCTACTGCGACCCCAGCGGCGTCATCCGCGGTAAGCAGGTGCACGCCGCACGGCTGACCGGCACTGTGCGGGCCGGGCTGGGGCTGACCCGGGCGCAGAACGCCGTCAACCTGCTCGACGAGCTGGTGGCGGTCACCGACCTGGAACCGGTGGGCGAGGTGCGCATCGTGCCGGACCCCGCCACATACGTGCGGCTGCCCTGGCTCGACGGAGTCGGCAGCGTGCTGTCCGACCAGGTAGATCACGCGGGTCGGGACTGGGGCTGCTGCCCGCGGGCGTTCCTACGACGGGCGGTCGCCGAAGCGGCACAAGCCGGGATCCGGGTGCTGGCCTCGTTCGAGAACGAGTTCTACCTGGCCGAGAAGACCGCGCAGGGCCCGGTGCCGTGGGGCAACGGCCCGGTCTACTCCTCTGCGGGCCTCGACCGAGCGGCGGCGGTCATGAACGATATCGCCGACGCGCTGGTCGCGCAGGGGCTGGTCGTCGAGCAGGTCATCAACGAGTACGGGCCCGGCCAGCAGGAGATCTCCATTCGCTACGCCGACGCTCTGGCAGCAGCCGACAATCAGCTCCGGCTCCGCGATACCGTGCGCGGGGTCGCCGAGGTGCGGCACGGCCTGCTCGCCTCGTTCGCGCCCCGACCTTTCCCCGACGCCATCGGCAGCGGTGCCCACCTGCACTTCAGCCTGTGGAATGCCGGCGGCACGACGAACCTGATGCACGACCCGGCCGATCCGTTCGCGGTGTCCGCCCTCGGCTGCGCATTCCTGGCCGGGGTGCTGGATCACCTGCCCGCACTCGTCGCGCT
Source organism: Pseudonocardiaceae bacterium (assembly GCA_050700055.1). Lineage (GTDB taxonomy): Bacteria > Actinomycetota > Actinomycetes > Mycobacteriales > Pseudonocardiaceae. The sequence goes on along the minus strand of JBOHGE010000006.1, from coordinate 115,640 downwards.
CACCTGCCCGTCCTATCTGTCCTACGACCGGCTCCGGCCCAGCGCGTGGGCTGGTTCCACGGTGTCCTGGGGCTACGACAACCGGGAAGCCACGCTGCGGGTCGCCGCCGTTCCGGGGGCGCGAGGAGGGGAGCACGAACGCTGAGCTCAAGGCCTGCGACGCCAGCTGCAACCCCTATCTGGCCTTAGGCGGGCTCATCGCGCTCGCCCGGCTGGAGGCCGACCAGGTACTCATCGGTGGTCTGGGCGAGCTGCTCACCCGGTGCATCCTGGCCACCCGCCGCGCCGAGTACGACCGATGTGTCCAGCTGGGTGACGACGCGGTCCGCAAAGCGACTTTTGCCCTCTTTTAATCCCGGCCTCAAGGCGACTTTCCTGGGTCTGACTACCCGCAATGACCATTGTGACGCAGATCACAGTTTCGGGTATGGTGTCGCTGTAACGGATCACTCCGCGGCGCAGCGCGCGCTTGCGCGGCGAATCCGTCCAGCGACCTCCGCACGTTCGGCGAAATGCTGTTCTCTGCTGGCTTCCGCTGTTGGCATTGTCCGGTCTAGGGTCGGTAGTTCAGTCCTCTCAGGACCCAGGGCCGGTAGCGAGGAGGATTACATGGCTGCGAGCAGTGCCACTTTCGAATCATTGTTGATGGCTCGATCGCTGAACGACCCGGAACTCATGCAGGCAAGCGGAATGATGCCCGATTACGCTATTCTGCCCGAGGTGAGTGTGATTAAGATCGGCGGGCAGAGCTTGATCGACCGGGGCAGGGTGGCGGTGTATCCGCTGGTCGAGGAGTTGGCGGAGGCGAAGCGGAGCCATCAGCTCCTCATCGGCACCGGTGCCGGCACCCGGGCTCGCCACGTGTACTCGCTGGCGGCTGAGCTTGGCCTGCCCACCGGTGTGCTGACCGATGTCGGGGCCGCGGTGGCCGATCAGAACGCCCAGATGCTCGGATATCTCATGGCCCGCTACGGCGTGCCGGTGGTGGGCGGCTCGGCGTTCGGTGCTATCCCGCTGTATCTCGCCGAGTGCGGCGCCGCGATTTTCTCGGGAATGCCGCCGTATGATATGTGGCAGCGTGTCCCGAGCGAGGGGGTTATTCCACCCTATCGCACGGATGCCGGCTGTTACCTGGTCGCTGAAGTCTACGGCTGTCGCAACATGATCTTCGTGAAAGACGAGGACGGGCTCTACACCGCCAATCCGAAGACCGATCCGCGTGCCGAGCTGATCCCGGAGATCACGGTCGATGAGCTGATCGCCCGGGACCTGCCGGATCTCATCATCGAGCGCCCGGTCTTGGAGCTCATCCGCCGGGCCCGGCAGGTGAAGTCGGTGCAGGTCATCAACGGACTGCGGCCCGGGCTGCTCACCCGTGCGCTCGCCGGCGAGCACGTCGGCACGATCATCTCCGCGGTGTGAACGCCGCCCGCTGACACCCACGACCAGGAGAACGTCATGACGAAAGCCGTTTCGCGTCCCGAACCCCCCTTCGCGACCAAGGACGTGCCGTCCCCGCTCATGCGCCAGACCCTGCTCGACCGCGAACTCGTCCGTCCCATCGACCGTCCGGTGATCCCGTTGCTGCCGTGGCTGAACGTCGTCGTGATCGGCGGGCGCTCGATCATGGACAAAGGCCGCGACGCGGTGTTGCCGGTAGTTGACGAGCTGCGCTCGGCGCTGCCGGAGCACCGGATGTTGATTCTCACCGGCCCGGGCATCCGGGGCCGCCACGTGCTCGGTGTCGGGCTTGATCTCGGTCTGCCGACCGGCGTGCTGGCCGCCCTGACCTCCGCCGAGGCCGAGCAGAACGGCCACCTCATCGCCGCGTTGCTCGCCGAGCAGGGCGTCTCCTACCTGCCGCATGCGGCGATCGCGCACCAGCTCGCCGTGCACCTGAGTGCCAGCCGGGCCGCGGTGTCCAACGGGTACCCGCCTTACGAGCTTTATGAGCTCCCGCCCGAAGTGGGCAAGATCCCGCCGCACCGCACGGACACCGGTGCATTCCTGCTGGCCGATGCCTACGGCGCGGCCAGGACGATCTACGTCAAGGACGTCGATGGTGTGTTCACCAGCGACCCGGCGCTGGCCGAGGGGAGCCCCGCAGAGCTCATCCCGCGGGTGGGAGCTGCCGAGCTGCTGGCGATGAACCTCGGCATGCTGCCCATCGACGCACTGGTGCTCGAGCTCATGGCGCACGCCAAATACCAGAAGGAGATCCAGATCGTCAACGGGCGCACACCGGGCAACATCACCAAGGCCCTGCAAGGCGCGCATGTGGGCACGATCATCCACGCGGACTGAGTTATCACGCGGTGGTGTCGTCGATGGCTGCTGATGCGTTGTGCGCGGTGGTCGAGACACTGCGCCTGGTGGACCACCACGTGCACGGTGCGGCGACGGGTGAGCCCGATGGAGCCGGGCTGGCAGCTGGGTGCACCGAGTCACCGTTCCCAGCCCCTGCGGGCACAACTCAGCTGGTGCGCGCCAGTGCTCGACCTGCATCCGCACGCGGCGGCTGATGTGTACCTCGCCCGCCGGCGTGAGCTCGGTGCCCAGGAGGTCACCCGGCGGCTTCTCGTCGCGAGTGGCATCGGATGGTTTCTGGTTGAGACGGGCTACCGCGCCGGGGAGATCCTCGGGCCGGTCGAGATGGCGACCGCGGCCAGCGCGACCGCAGCGGAGATCGTGCGCCTGGAGTCGGTCGCCGAGCAGGCCGCCGTCAGTGGCGTGTACTCAGCCGGATTCGCAGGCCGGTTCGCCTCGGTGCGGGAGGATCGGGCCAGGCACGCGGTGGGGCTCAAGTCGGTCATCGCCTACCGATTCGGGCTCGACTTCGACCCGGAGCCGCCGACCGCGGGCGAGGTGTGCCGCGCTGCCGGGCAGTGGCTGCGGCGAGCCGACAGCGGCGAGCCGCGGCTGACTGATTCGGTGTTGGTGCGCCATCTGCTCTGGGTAAGCCTCGACCACGGACTGCCGCTGCAGTTCCACGTCGGGTACGGCGACCCGGACCTGACCTGCACCGCTGCGACCCGTCGCTGATGACCGGGTTCCTGCGCCGGGTGCAGGACCGCCAGGTGCCGGTGATGTTGCTGCACTGCTATCCCTATCACCGCACCGCCGGGTATCTGGCGCAGGTGTTCCCCCGTGTGTACTTCGACGTCGGGTTGGCGGTGAACTACACCGGGGTGCGGTCCCGGACCATCGTCGCTGAATCGCTTGAAGTGGCCCCGTTCGCTAAGGTGCTGTTCTCCTCGGACGCCTGGGGACCCGCAGAACTGCATTATCTCGGTGCCCTGCTGTGGCGGCGCGCCATGGCCGGCGTCCTCGGCGGGTGGGTGGAGTCGGGGGAGCGGTCGGGTGCTGACGCGGTGCGCGTCGCTCAGCTGGTAGGAGCAGGTAATGCGACATGCGTCTACCGGTTGGGGGGTTCGCGATCGTCGCCATGATCACCGCGACGCAGCACTGTACTGGGAGCTGCGCGTTGTGGCGCATGGGTTCACCGGCACCGAGATCGTCATCGACACGGGCCGCCCCGTCGTGGAGCGTCGTCGACCGCCTGGCATATCGTCACTTCTGAGCTGGATCTTCCGGTAACGGAAAATCCGATTCTTCGCAAGGTCTAGTGGTACCTTGCGCGGGGTGCGCATTTCGGAGTACGGGGATGATCACGCTCGACTTCGAGTATGAGATCAGCCCAGGGTTCGCGGGCAGTTATCCGGTGGTTGCGCGCGCACCAGGCGGAAAGATCAGCACCGTCCTGCGGTGGTCCTTGACCCCCGCCGAACTCGACGACCAGCTCACCGTGATCAAGGACAAGGTGCTGGTCTCTGCTGCCGTCATGCGCCGCGCAGCCACCGGGGATGAGCAGCCCGTGCGCGCCCTGTATGTGGCCGACAGACAGCGTGCTCGGGAGTCTCATGATCACATATCAGTGCCGATGGCGAGGCCTATGGCCAAGGGGGGAAGATTTCCTACGCTCGACAGCAACGTCAATGAACCGTCTCCTCCGATGCGGAACGTCAAGATCGTCTGCGAGCCTTGGGCGAGCACGTCCAGGAACTGACCGTTCGCGCTGATCACTATATCTGCCGGGCCGCTGAGCGCCCCCGTGAATGCAGTGCGGCCGTTAGGGTTGAGAATCGTCAGCCTGCCACCCTGACTCACACTGAACCCGGTGATCGTGCCACTTGTGGTGTTCGAGGTGTAGACGTATCGAGCGTCCGGCGTGTTCGCTGTCCAACACGCCGCGGCTTGGTTGGTGGGCACTGCCGCACTGACTACTGTGATCTTTCCGGCTGCGCTGACCTCGTAGGACGACACGGTGCTGTCGTCTGCGAAGATCGACCCCGAGTCGGAGACAACGAGAAAACCCCGCGAGTTGTAGGCGAAGCCAAACGGACCCCGACCCGCGGACTCATTCTCTATCATCTCTCCGGTCGCACCGTCCTCGTCGACCGGGAAAATTGTGATCCGATTCGCGATGATCTCCGTTATGACCAACAGTCGACCATCCGGGCTGAATGAAATCTGGGCTGGCCATGAATTGCTGGTACTGAGGTCGCGGCCGGATTCCACAAGCGGCGCGAGCACGCCGTTGGGATCGATCCGAAAGCCGACGATACGTCCTTTGCCGACACCGTCGAGACCAGGGGTGACCGGGGGAAGACCATAACTCACCGCATTCACCACGTACACGAGGTCACCGTAGACGGTGACGCTGACCGGTAGCACGCCTCCCGAGGAGACCTTGCTCGCCAGTTGTAGACCGCTCGGTGTCACCAGGAAACACGAGACCTCGTTGCTTCCCGGGCTCACCGTCAGAAGGAAGCGACCATCGTCGCTCAGCGTGACCGCACCTTGCGCCAAGATACGTCCTCCGGAGCCCCGGCCGCCGGTCGGAAACGCGGACAACGGGCGGATCGTTCCATCTTGGCTGACCGGCGCGGCCGGATCGGCGGTAAGGGGAAGCAGATTTCCCTCAGATTGCCGGCGGAACACCGCGACGGAGTTGCCGGTGGAGGAGTTGGTGAGTGCGTAAACTCGCTCGCCGAGTTGACTCGGAGATGTCGATGTCATGAAGTTACCTCTTTCATTGTTGATATCAGCCGGTCGCGCCTAGCGGGAAAACGGGAGCCGAGCCGCCCGGGCCGTCACACGAGCCCTTGCGGCTCTCCCCCGTGGTGTCACCGCGTTAGACGGTTGATTTCTTCATCCCTTTTTCTCGACCCCCGTTGAATACGTCCTCGGCGATGCTCACGCCCAGCGGAACGCCACCGATATTCTTGCTCAGGTCGATACTGTTGCCAGCTCCCGGCACGAACCCGTCGAAGTCCCAGTGCACACCCAGGAAAATTCTGCTGACACTGTTCTCCTTGATCATCCCCCACAGGCCGTCGGGAAAGTTCCGCTCATGGCGGGGTCGAATTGTTCCACGGTTGTCCCGACTTATGCCGTTGAACTCATCGGAGATGAACGACATGCCATCGAGCAACGAGTCCGGACGATGGTCGTTAACGTTATAGAAGAGGCGGGTCATGTGGAATGCTGCGGCGCCGAACGTGGCATGACCAGAGGGGTAAGCGGGAAACGGCGGAGTGAAGTTCTTGTCGGTCCCATTGGTCCGCGGGGAGCCGAGCGGTAACCATCCGAGATCGGTATCATTCGAGATGTCGTTGTCCGGAACAGCCTCCGGGCCCAGCGAACGATCATGCTCGCGTAGTGCCAGAACCGGGCGCCAGAGATTATGATGATATTTCTGTTCCCAAGCCAGGATTCCGGAATCTGCCATGGCGACGTTCGCCAACCCGAACAGCCTGGCATTCTCCGCGAGAGTGTTGGATTTAGCGAGTGCTACCGCGCGGAGGATCTGGTTGTAAAACCTCGGCGGCGTGCCGATTCCGGAGGTACCGTCGTACGCCCAGAAGATACCCATGAGTGTTTCATCGACGGTACGTCTCGTGAGGCTGGCCGGCAGTGTGCCGGCGAGTTCTGGGGCGATACCCTTGCCCCGCACCTGCCGCAGTGAAGCCAGGTAGGAAGGCTCACCGTGCATGGGGGGTTTGTCGAGAGTGTGCCGCTTGCCCACGGCGAAGCACTTGGCCTTGGCGCCATAGAACGGGGCGTGGAATCCTTGGCCTGGGTTGTCCGGGTCGACTCGGTGGGCGTCTTGGGCCGTCGAGGGAAGATAGCCGACGCTACCAGCGTCAGGATCGCCGGATCGATCAGCGAGTAAGGCTCTGGCGACCGTGGCGCCGAAGGTGAGCCCATCGCTTCTCTGTGATGCCGTTCCAATGATCGGCGCTTGGGTCAGCCTGGTGTCGAAGAACTGCTTCTGGCTGGGGTACAGCGCTGACAGCGCCGTATGCGCGCCACCGGCGATCGCGGCGTCTGGGGCGGCGCCGGTCGGCGACGCGGGAAGGTTGCCGAGATAGGGCGGAAGGTTTGCCGGGTTACCGACAGCACCGGCATACGCGTCATACATGGATAAGTGGGCGATTGCGAGGGCACGAGAGCTCAGGGTCGGTCCGCCCTGCTCGCCTCCCGGAGTGCTGTGGCTCACTTTGTTCGCCTCTAGGGCGACATCGTTCCAGTACAGAATGGCATCTTCCATGGCGAGTTCCTTCATGTCGGTTCGGCTTACGAGCGCGATGATGAAGCATTCCGGATGTCGTGACCGCCCGGTGGTGACGACGTCCCTACCTTCGCGGATCAACCGGACGGCTTCGTGGTCAATGGTGACGATCTTGCGAGACTCGTGGTGGTTGTGCGGACCGGCGGCGCCAGTTCCGCATTCGTTCGCTCTTGGTCGCCGGCTGATCCATCGCCTAGGCTCCTGTTGTGTTTATCACCTGAAGATCCTGAGGTACGTTTGAATCCGTGCGATCACTGCGAGTGAGCCGGTTACTCACTTCGCAAGACTGGAGCCTTCCCACGACTATGGACTTGCCCCACTGATGTAAAGAGCGCGTTCACGAGCCTCCTGATACATGGCCTTCGACCAGTCGGCGGTGCCCAGGTGGGACTGGACGACGGCGACGTTGGTGAGACATCGGCGGATGCGCGAGCCGCCTCCGGAGGTGCGTTGAGCGACGCTGCCGGGCCGGGCGGCTCGGTTGCTCGTGATCGGCATCGAGAGATCGCCGGCAAATGTCGTGATCATTTCCTCGAACCGTCTGAACCGTGCGATGTGGGTTCGGGCCTGGTGGGCGAGCGTGCTGCGTTGGCCGTGGTTATCGAGATCGTCGATGAGGTTTCGCGCAGCCGACGAGCCTCCCGGCTGCGGCCCGGGGCCCGGGGCTGGAACCGGTCCGCGACGAGTGCATCGTCGCTGGTGTCTTCGCCCACGGCGCATCCGGCGGAGGCGGGCACGAGGAGTTCGAGGAGGGCTCGCTCGCCCAGCCGGAGGCCGATGAAGTGCTCATCGGTGGTCTGGGAGAGCTGCTCACCCAGTGCATCCTCGCCACCCGCCGCGCCGAGTACGACCGATGTGTCCAGCTGGGTGGCGACGCGGTCCGCAAAGCGACTTCTGCCCTCTTCTGACCTCGGACCCGAAGCGATTTGTCTGGGCTTGAGTTGACTACGGCCTGACTCGTGGCCTGGAACTGCCTGACCGGCACGCGGACTGACTGACTAATGTCAGTGTGAACCGTACTGTTCGGGTGATGCTGACGTGTGAGACGCGAGAAGTAGCGCTGGCCCGGCTGGGTCGCGCGCTGGCCGACCCAACCCGGTGCCGGATCCTGGTCGCGTTGTTGGATGGCGCGAACTATCCAGGTCAGCTGGCCGCACACCTAGGGCTGACTCGCTCGAATGTGTCGAATCACCTCGCCTGTCTGCGCGGCTGCGGTCTGGTGGTGGCCACCTACCAGGGCAGGCAGGTGCACTACACCCTCGCCGATGCTCATCTGGCTCGCGCACTGAGTGAGCTGGTCAAGGTCGTGCTAGCGGTCGACTCAGCCCAGGCGTGTGTCGATGCGTCGGGCACCACGGAAGTAGGCGCCCGGTGACCGCCGTGCCCGACGCTGGTCGGCGCACAGTGCTGTGTCGTCGATGACTGCTGACCCGCTGCGCTCGGCTGTGGAGGCGCTGCGTCTGGTGGACCACCACGTCCACGGGGCGGCGCCGGTCGACGGTGCTCGGTTCGAGGCCGGCTGCACGGAGTCCCCGTGGCCACCACCTGCGGGCACCACCCACCTGGACTCGCAGCTGGGCTTCGCGGTCCGCCGCTGGTGCGCCCCGGTGCTCGACCTGTCCCCACATACGGACACCGACACGTACCTCGCCCGCCGACGAGAGCTCGGTGCCAAGGAGGTCACCCGGCGGCTACTCGCCGCGAGTGGCATCGGATGGTTCCTCGTGGAGACCGGCTACCGAGCGGAGGAGATCCTGGGGCCGGTGGAGATGGCGACCGCCTCCGGTGCCACCGCAGCGGAGGTGGTCCGTCTGGAGTCCGTTGCCGAGGAGGTGGCGACTCGTGGAGTGGACGCGGCCGGGTTCGCCGACCGGTTCGCGTCGATGTTGGACGAACGGGCCAGGCACGCGATGGCGCTCAAGTCCATCATCGCCTACCGGCACGGTCTCGACTTCGACCCTGCGCCCCCCAGCTCCGGCGAGGTGCGCCGCGTTGCTGGCCAGTGGTTGCGGCGACAGGAGACCGGCCAGCGGCGGCTGACCGATCCGGTGCTGCTGCGCCACCTGCTCTGGGTGAGCCTCGACCACGGCCTGCCGCTGCAGTTCCACGTCGGGTACGGCGACCCTGACCTGACCATGCACCGCTGCGATCCGTCGCTGATGACCGACTTTCTGCGCCAGGTGCAGGACCGCCAGGTGCCGGTGATGCTGCTGCACTGTTACCCGTATCACCGCACCGCCGGGTACCTGGCCCACGTGTTTCCGCACGTGTACTTCGACGTCGGGCTGGCGGTGAACTACACCGGGGCGCGTTCCCGCGCCATCGTCGCGGAATCGCTGGAGGTCGCACCATTCGGCAAGGTGCTGTTCTCCTCGGATGCCTGGGGACCGGCTGAGCTGCACTACCTCGGAGCCGTGCTATGGCGGCGCGCGATGACGAGCGTCCTCGGCGAGTGGGTGGAGTCGGGGGAGTGGTCAGGCGCCGACGCGGTGCGCGTCGCTCAGATGGTGGGCGCGGGCAACGCGACACGCGTCTACCGGCTCGACGAGCTCGGATCCTCGTGATCGTCGCCATGGCCGGCTTGCCCGGGGTTGGCAAGAGCACGCTGGCGGGTGCTCTCGGGAGGCGGCTTCACGCGGTCGTGCTGGACAAGGACCGCGTCCGCGCTGGGCTGTTCCCACCGTCGCAGGTGGACTACACCCCTGACCAGAACGACTTCTGCGTCGACGTCATGTACCGCACCACTGAGTGGCTGCTGCGCCGCGGCCATGCCTCAGTCGTGATCCTCGATGGTTGTACCTATACCCGCAACGGGCAGATCGCCGCCCTTCGCCGGAGGGCGACAGACCTGGGCGAGCCCCTGCGGGTCATCGAGTGCACCTGCGACGACCAGCTCGCCCTGACGCGCATCGCCGCCGACACCAACCACCCGGCCCGCAACCGCGATGCGGCGCTGTACCGGGAGCTGCGAGCTGCGGCACATGAGATCAGCGGCCCCAAGCTCGTCATCAATACGGGCTGTGCCGTCGCGCATTGCGTCGCTGACTGCCTGTCATACCTTCGTTCGTGAGCTGCAGGAACTGCCCTGGCTGCGCGGATGCGATGAAGATGGCTCGCACCGCAGGTCGTGCTGTGCGCCGGTGTGCGGCCGATCAACCTGCGATGAGGCACCCTGTGTGCCAGGCATTGATGGTGGTTACGCGCGGAGGGCTATGTACAAGCTGCTGTTCTGGATCTTCTTTCGGCGCCTGCCCGCAGAGACTGCGCACCGGCTGGGCTTCGGGCTCATCTGCGCGGTGGCGGCGGTTCCCGGGCTGGGCCGGCTGCTGCGCAACCGGCTGGCTCCGCACGATCCGGTGCTGCGGGTTCGCGCTCTTGGGCTCGACTTTGCCGGACCGTTGGGCCTCGCCGCCGGGTTCGACAAGGACGCGGTGGCCGTCGATGCCCTGGGTGCGGTGGGTTTCGCCTTCGTCGAGATCGGCACGGTGACCGCGCAACCGCAGCCGGGCAACCCGACGCCACAGTTGTTCCGCCTCATGCACGATCGTGCCCTGATCAACCGGATGGGGTTCAACAACACCGGCTCGGCCGCTGCCGTCAGCTCACCCAACACGCCGGGACTGCGCAACCTTCAGGCCGTCGAGCACCTTCGCCCACTGCTGGTAGCCGTCCGCGATGCGCTGGACGCGTCCAGCCCGCGCCGCGTACCACTGCTGGTCAAGATCGCTCCGGATCTGGCTGACGCGGACATCGACGCGGTGGCCGACCTCGCGCTGGCGCTCGGACTGGACGGGATCGTCGCCACCAACACCACAGTCTCCCGAGACGGACTGGTGACCGGCACGGCACGACTCGACGCCATCGGCGCAGGCGGTGTGTCGGGTGCCCCGCTCAGGGGCCGTTCGCTGGCGGTACTGCGCCGGCTGCGCGGCCGGGTGGGGGACCGGCTGGTCCTGGTGGCGGTCGGCGGCATCGAGACTGCTGATGATGCCTGGGCCCGGATCGAAGCCGGAGCGACATTGGTGCAGGCATACACCGGTTTCATCTACGGTGGACCGCTGTGGCCGCACCGTATCCACCGGGGTCTGGCTCGCCTCGCTAGAGAGGCAGGTGTCACCTCGATCAGTGAGGTGACTGGTTCGGCGCTACCGTAGCCCCGTCCGCTCATCTGCACGCTGTTGTCATGATTCACCCGCTGAGTCCGTAAGGTTCTGTTATGCCGAGCACCCGCACCATCCGGATCGGTACCCGGTCCAGCCCGATGGCCCTGCACCAGGCCGAGCAGGTCGCCACCGCCCTCGAAGCTCAAGAACCTGGGGTCGCCACCGAGCTGGTCAAGATCACAACCTCGGGCGATCAGTGGATGGGCGACCTGGCGGCGCTCGGTGGCAAGGGCGCCTTCATCCGGGAGATCGACCGCGCACTGGCCGGCGGCGAGGTCGACCTTGCGGTGCACTGCCTCAAAGACATCCCCGGTGATGTGCCCGCCCCGGATGGCCTCATGTTCGCGGCCTACCTGCCGCGAGAGGACATCCGCGATGCGGTGATCTCCCGCACAGGTGCGTTGCTGAGCGAACTACCTGCCGGGGCGCTGGTCGGCACCAGTTCCGTGCGGCGCGGCGCGCAGCTACGGTTGCACCACCCGCACCTGCGGATCGAACCGCTGCGGGGTAACGTGAACACCAGGATCATGCGGTTGGACGCCGGCCACTTCGATGCGATCATCGCGGCGGCCTCCGGGCTGCACCGGGTCGATCAGGTTCATCGGATCACCGAGATCCTGTCACCGGAGATGATGTGCCCGGCGATCGGCGCCGGCATCATCGCGCTGCAGTGCCGAGCCGGCGATGACGAGATCCTGGCATTGGTCACCCCGCTGGGTGACAACGAGACCACCCGGCACGCCATCGCCGAACGCGCCATGCTGCACGCCCTGCAGGGCCACTGCAACTCACCCATCGCGGGCTACGCCACCACCGAGCCCAGCGGCAAGCTCACCTTGCGCGGCAAGGTGTTCAACCTCGACGCCAGCCGCTGGCTCGACTCGCATCATTGGGGCGTGCCCGAGGATCCTGCCGCTTTGGGTTTCTTCGTCGGCGCCGACCTGTTGCGTCAGGGTGCCCGGGCGCTCATCGACTCCATCGCTCACTGAGTTTGCCACGTCCGCGCGACCAGCGCCCGGCTCAGGCCAGGCAACGCGACGGCAAGCCGCCGGTGCGGTGGCACCGCCACCCGGCGGGACAGGATGTCGTATCCGGCCGCTTCGATCTCGTCCAGGATGCCGCCGTACAACCTGAAAGCGGTGGCCACGCAGGCCCGCGACACCGGCGCGAGCATCGGGATGCCCGGTGCGGCTCGGCGGTAGATCGCCCGGGTGTGCGCCACCAGGTGAGCCAGTGCCCGGCGCACCCGGGGGTCGGACCGTGCCGTGCGGCGACACCACTCCAGCAGCGCCCGGTCCGCCCCGAACGCGACCAGCTCGTCGGCCGGTAGGTAGACCCGCCCGCGATCGAGATCCTCACCGACATCGCGCAGGAAGTTGGTGATCTGAAAGGCGATGCCCAGGGCGGCGGCGTGGGGCTCAGCCCGCTCCCGCGGGACGACGGTACCCAGCACCGGAAGCACCTGCAGCCCGATCACGGCCGCCGAGCCGTGCACATAGCGGGCGAGCTCGTCAAAGGTCCGGTAGCCAGCCACGCCACCCTGCTGCACTGGCCGATCCATCCGCATCGAGGCCATGAAATCCGTGAAGTGCTGCGGGTCGATCCGGTAGCGCATCGCCGTGTGCACCGGCGCGGCCAGCACCGGGTGGTCAGAGCTGCCCCGCGCGAGCCCGTCGCGTAGTTGTTCGGCGAAGGCGTCCAGCTCGGTGAGACGCTGCGGCCAGGGCCGGACGTCGGCCAGGTCATCAACGATGTCATCGGCATAGCGGGCCAGCCCGTACAGGGCGTGGATGGCGGGCCGGGCCGCTGGGGGTAACAGCCGGGTCGCCAGGAAATAGGTGCGACCGTGCACCGCGTTGAGTTCCCGGCAACGGCGGTAGGACGCGCGCAACGCCGGATCGACGACACCTGCCGCGTCAAGTTCGTGCCTCATGTGGTGGCTGCCAGTACGGCCTCGGCGCGCCGGGGCCGGCCACCCAGGTGCAGCGGGTCGCGCAGCACCAGCGCGATGGCCGCGACAAGCGATACCACAACCATTCCGATCTGGTAGGGCCAGGAGTTGAACGCACTCTCCCCCGTGGGGTAGGTGGCCAGCACCAGCCAGGTCGACCCGGCAACCACGAACGGCAACCTCGTTCGCCGCCAGGGCAGGGTAGCGGCCAGTGCCAGCGCCCAGGTGAGATACCAGGGCAAGGTTGCCGGCGCCAGCAGAGCACACCACAGCAGGGTTATGGCTGCCCGGCGCACCGCGTCCGGCCCGCCACGTCTGGCCAGCCACCACTGCCAGGCGAAGATGGCCAAAAAGATCCCAGAGCCGACGATCCGCCAGGCCATGATGAACGGCTCGCTGCCGGCCTGATGAAACGGCGCTGTCACGGCATGAGTGATCTGGCCCGCGGCGGTGGGCAGCGACATCCAGTTGACGATCAGCGACGGCGCGTTGAGCGCAGGAATCCAGCCGAGACCCACCCCGGATAGCATCGTCACGCCGGTGAACACCATGGCGAAGACAGTCAACCCACCGGTACCTGCGCGCAGCAGCGCAGCACCCCGGCTACCGGGCAGGCGCGCCGCCCAGATCCACACCAGAAACGGCAACGCGATCCCGGCCGACACCTTGACCGCGACCGCCACGGTGACCAGCGCGATCCCCGCGAGGTGCCGGTGCTGGAATACCAGTAGCGTGCCCATGGCCAGCAGGCCGATCATGAGCAGGTCGTTGTGCGGTCCGCCGACCAGATGCACGACGGTCATCGGGTTGGCGACCACCAGCCAGAGCGCCACCGCCGGGTTGCCACCGAGCCGATCGGCCAGTCGGGGCAGCGAGAGCACCAGAAGCACGAGACCCACCAGCAGCACCAGCCGCATGCCGATCACGCCGGCGATGGTGTCCTCGCCGGTCAACCAGCTCACGACCTTCGCGATCAGGATGAACAGCGGGCCATACGGGGCCGGAGTGGTCTGCCAGGCGTAGTGCACGTTGTCCGGGGTGGGTCCCGGTGGCAGCTCCGAGGGTCCGACCTGGTAAGGATCCAGCCCGCGCGCAGCGAGCGCACCCTGGGCCAGGTAGCTATAGACGTCCCTGGTGAACAGCGGCGGTGACAGCACCATCGGGACGATCCAGACAGCACCGGCCACCCGCACGTGCTGCGCAGTCGCGGTGCCGGCGAGCACGTCGCGTCCCAGGCGCACCCAGGCCCAGACGAGCACCCCGACACCGAGGTACAACACCATGGTGGCCAGCTCCCGACCGTGGCCGTAGCGAAGCCAGGACAGCGGCCCCCCGGCGATCAACGGGTCGGCGACGAGGATGCCACCGGCCCCGACCGCTGTGCTGGCCAGCAGTACCGAACCGGCCAGCCCGAGTAACACAGTTCCCGACAGCAGCCGATCGGGAAGCACCCGGTCCAACAACAGCCTCGGTTTCGGCTGTCCTGGGACGTGATCACGACGTGAACAGCCCGGGGAGGCTGTCGCAGCAGGCGGGGTCGAGGTCATCGCGGCCTGAATGTTTCCACAGCCCATGGCCCGACAAGCCAGGAGTGGCCTTGTCGTGACCTACTGGTAACCGACCCGTGTCAGCCGTTCACAGCGCTACGCCGGCGAACCCCGGTGGCGGTGATCCGAGCCGCGGCGAGCTTGCCGGAGATGATCGCAGTGGGCACACCGACCCCGGGCGTGGTGCCACAGCCGGCCAGGACCGCGTTGACCCGCCCGCGGACCAGGTTCGACGGCCGGAACGGCCCGGTCTGAGCGAAGGTGTGGGCCGCCGAGAACGGTGTGCCGACCGCCAGCCCCTGAGCTGCCCAATCAGCGGGAGTCACCAGCTGCTCGACGTCGATGGCATCGTCGAGATCAGTCAGTCCCCGATCGTGCAAGGTGCCGACCAGCTCATCGCGGTAGGCAGACCCCAAGGCGGCCCAGTCCAGCGGTGCGGTGCGCAGGTTCGGGCACGGGGCGAGGATGTACAGCAGTTCGCGTCCTGCGGGTGCGAGCGCCGGATCGGTCGCGGTCGGCCGGGTGACCAGCAACGACGGGTCGGTCATCAGCCGGCCGCGGTAGATGATCTCGTCGAAGGTGCGGTCCCACGCATCACCGAAGAAGATCGTGTGATGTGCCAGCTCGGACCACCCCGACCCGAGACCCGGCCGGACCCCGGCGTGCAGCACCACCGCCGAGGGTGACCAGCGCAGCGGTACCGGCCGTCGGGGTGCCCGGCCGAGCAGTTCGTGGACCACCGGCAGGTCCGGCGTGAGTACCACTGCGTCGGCAGTGATCCGCTCGCCGTCGGCGGTGCGTACCGCTGTGATCCGTTCTCCGGACTGCTCCAGTGCGGTGACTGTCGTGCCGTACCGGATTTGCGCACCCGCGTCGGCAGCCCCGTCGGCCATGGCCTGAGGCACCGCTCGCATGCCTCCGCGCGGGAACCAGACACCGGCCACAGTGTCCATGTAGGCGATCACTGCGTAGGCGCCCAGCGCACGCTGCGGGGGCACCCCAGCGTAGAGAGCCTGGAAGGAGAAGATCCGTTTCAACCGCTCATCGTGGATGAATCGGCCGACTTGGGCGCTGAGCCGGCCGAAACCGCCCAGCGCGGCCAGGGTCACCAACTCGCGGACAGCGTCCGGGCTGGCCACCAGGTCCAGCGGGGAGTCGAAGTTGCCGCCGATGAACCGTCCGATCTCAACGTCGTAAAGCCTGGTCAGCCAGTGCCGCAACCGCCGGTAGCCCTGTGCTTCCCGCGGCCCGGCCACGGACTCGATCTCGGCCTCCATCGCCGCCGCGTCGGTGTGCACATCGATCACCGAGCCGTCTGCGAACCGGGCTCGGTAAGCGGGATGCAACGCCACCAGGTCCAGCCGTGCAGCGACCGAGTCACCTACCGCGGCCAGCGCCTCGTCAATCAGGTCAGGCATGGTGAGCACCGTGGGCCCGGTATCGAGCTGATAACCCGCGAGGTCCATCCGGCCCGCTCGACCGCCCGGATGCGGTTGGGCCTCCAGCACAGTCACCTGCCGGCCGGACCCGAGCAGGTGCAGCGTCGCCGAAAGCCCGGCCAATCCGGCACCGACGACGACCACATGGTCGGTGGATCCAGGCACGGTCCGCACGCACGCACCATAGCGTGGTCGTGCGTGCGTAACAGTGTTACCACACGCAATGCCACTCACAAGGCTCGGCAGGTGGCCTGCGCCGCCAGCTCGGTCAGCCGCGTGCCCGCCGGCTCGGCGAGGTCGGCGGTACACAGGCTGGCCAGCGCAGAATTGGTCAGCTGAGTGATCCGGTGCTCCACATCGGCCACCGCCCCGAGCTCGATCAGCAGCTCGCGGATCTCCGTCACGGTGTCGGCATCCAAGTGACGGTCCCCGATTGCACTGCGCAGCAGCTCCGCAGCCGCGGAATTGGACCGCTCGTCCGCTGTGTGCAGGCCATAGGCCAGCAGCAATGTGCGCTTGCCCTCACGGAGGTCGTCGCCAGCGGGTTTACCGGTGACAGCGGGGTCACCGAACATGCCGAGCAGATCGTCGCGCAGCTGAAAAGCTATGCCGATGTCGGCGCCGAAGCGCCGGTAGGCATCTACCAGTGCGGGACCCGCCCCGGCGATCGCGGCGCCGAGGTGTAGCGGGCGCTCCACGGTGTAGGCGGCGGTCTTGTACCGATCTATGCGTAACGCGGCCTCGGGTGTCTCGTCCCCGCGGGCCTGGGTGAGGATGTCGAGGTACTGTCCGGCGAGGACCTCCGTTCGCATCGCCTGCCACACGGTCACCGCGCGACCCAACTGGTCGGGCCACAAGTCCGCACTGCGGAGCATGTCGTCGGCCCACGCCAGCGCGATGTCGCCGAGTAATAGCGCGCTGGCGACGCCGAACCGTTCCGGCTTGCCCAGCCACCCGGCCGCGCGGTGCCGGGCAGCGAAGTCGATGTGCACTGTCGGTGCGCCGCGCCGAGTAGTGGAATTGTCCATCAGATCGTCATGCACCAGCGCGCATGCCTGGATGAGCTCCAGCGCGCTCAGCGCCCGGAGCACCGCACGTGCCTCCTGGTCGGTCGGCCTGCCACCGGCGCCCCGCCAGCCCCACCACGCGAACGTCGGACGCAACCGCTTGCCGCCACCGAGCACGAATTCGGTCAGCGCGTCCACCGCGGCCACGAACTGCGGATCGATCTGCGCTGCCTCCGCGCGTTTGATCTCGAGGAATGCGGCGAGTTCGCGGTGCACTTCGGCGTGGAGGTCGCTATCGAGCGGGTGGTCGATACTCGTCGAATCGTCCCGGGTCAGCAGCCGGGCTCGGCGACCGGCGTTCACCTGCACCATGGAACCTCCCGGGATCGTGGTGACGGCACTGCGTCGCCTGCCCTTGTGCTTACCCTGCGTGCCGACGATAAGGGAGCGGCTTGCCGGCATGTGCCCGGGTTCGATCCCCACGCTGTCCCGGTTCAGTCAGTCGGTGGCTCTTCAAGTACCACCAACCCGGGTGGTGAGCGCCGTTAACAACTGCCAACTCCGGTCAGTCCTCGGTGCGGCCCTCACAACGGAAGCGCGCGGCCCAGCACAGCGAAAGCACGCGAGTCCCCGGTGAAGTAGTAGTTACGCAGCAGGTCGGTGAAACCGACCCGGCGGTAGAGCTGCCACGCTCTGGTCGGTCCCTCGGGAGTGGAAAGCAACGCGCGGGGGGCATCCACTCTGGCCAGCAGCTCGGTCAGCAGAGCCCGGCCGATTCCGCGGCCTTGCGCGGTGGGGTGCACGTGCAGCTCGGTGAGCTCGAAGTAGTCGGCGAGGTGGTGTTGGGCATTGCTGGGATCGACCAGCGTGAGTCCACGATGTACCTCATCATGCCACCACTGACCGGGCGCTCCGCGGTAGCCGTAGGCGATGCCGACCAAAGTGTCCGCTTCGAAGGCCGCCATGCACAGCCAACCAGCTCGCAGCGTGTGCTCCAGCCACATCGGGCTCCGATGCCGCGCCGTGCCAGGTGGATAGCGCATCGCGGTGACGTAGATCCGCACCGCCTCGTCGAGCCTCGTCCGCAACAGATCCGCTGTTAGTTCGGCTAGCCGGGCCGGTTCGCGGGCACGTATCGCTGTCACCGCCGACCTCCATGATCAGCCGACGCAGCAGCGAAGCGAGCGCCGGCGGGCTGCATAGGTCCATCAGATCACGGCGACGCGTGAGTCGCTGCTTTGCGGCCTGCCGGACTTGACGAGACCGCATCCTCTGGGGTTACTCTTACCGGTATCGAACAGATGTTCGAACAACGGCTCGGTGGCGGGGCGGGGGAAGCGCACCGCCACCGAGCCCGCCGGCTTCCCCACGGCGCAGTCCTCCCGCATTCCCGACGATCTCGACTGAGGAGGCCGACGTGCCCATTGCCGCTGTCCGTACCCCACCCATGGTCGCACTGGTACGCCATAACAGTGCCACTGATCACCCGCCTGTCGTGCGAGGCTTGTTCGAACAGGCCCGCCAAGGGCTGCTCGACGCCGAGTACGCGACAGATCCCGTGGACCGCTTCTCCAGCGCGTACCGTGCCGCGCTGCGGGCGGCGGCCGCAGTGCTG
Source organism: Pseudonocardiaceae bacterium (assembly GCA_050700055.1). GTDB lineage: Bacteria > Actinomycetota > Actinomycetes > Mycobacteriales > Pseudonocardiaceae. The sequence continues at coordinate 97,284 of JBOHGE010000006.1, read as the reverse complement.
GCGGCACGGGCGCGACCACGCCGTCGAACCCAGCCGACCAGCGCATGGGTTCGACTCGCCACGCTCGTACCGGAGCTTGCCGAATGGTCGGCTTTTTTCACGGCCACGTCGGCCCGGCGATCGGCCGCCGCAGCGGGGGCTAGCCGCCTGGTGACCAGCCGCGACGCCGACGATCTCATCCGCCAGGTCGGTGACTTCCTCACGCTGGCACAGCGGGCAGCGGCGAAGGCATTGCAATGACCAGACCCACGCCATTGATCGACTACGGTCGGATGCTCGAGGTAATTGGCATCGAGTGTGAGCTGATGCTCAGCACGGCGGCTGTGGCGTTACCGAGAGCAGCGCAGATGGAGGTGCCCGGTTGTCCCGATTCGACGCTGGTCGAGACGCTCCGCCACGTGGGCAGCGTGCACCGGGGCACGGCGATGTGGGCGCGAGAGGGCCACCGCCCCGAACCATGGCCACCCGCACCGACGGACGGCGACCTGATCGGTTTCGTGCGGACCGGCCTCCGCCAGCTGCTGGTTGAGCTGGATCGGCACGATCCGGCTGAGCCGTGCGACACCTGGTGGCCCGCCGACCGCACACACGGATTCTGGCGGCGACGCATGGCACATGAGACCACCGTGCATCGCGTTGACGTTCAGGCCGCCGCCGGCGGGCCGGTGGACCCGATCGACGCGGATGTGGCCCTGGACGGAATAGACGAGCTGCTCTTCCTCTGGTTCGGTCATCGTTTAGCCCAGCTGGGCATGTCGTTCCCGCAGGAGGAGACGGTCGGTCTGGCGGCCGGCGACCAGCGATGGCTGGCGGTCTTCGAAGCGGGCCGACCCATTGCGCGCCGGGTTGATGATTCGGACGTACGTGGGGCGGATGCGCTGGTCAGCGGTGACCCCAAAGCGCTCTACCTCTGGTCGTGGGGCCGCTTGCCGAACCAGTCGGTCCGGATTGCAGGCGATCTTGAAGCGGTGGCCCGGTTGTGGACCCTGTTACGGCCCGCCACCCAATGAGCCGAGGACGTGCCGGAGCTGGCGGATCCGGTCAGCTGCTGGTCAGGCCCGAAGCCGTAGTCCGCGTGGGGTGATTCGGAACCCGGCCTCGCGGAGTAACTCGGCCAGCACGGATGCCTGCGCCGTGTCTCCGTCGGCACGCTGCACAGAGAGAGAACCCAACCAACCATGATGCACGGCGTCGGCCAGAGCATGGATGGCGACGCGCAGCGGGCCGGTGTCGTCGGTGAACGACAGCAGCGACCGGCCGCCGCGTTCCACATAAAGCGTGACCGTGCCGTCCACCAGGACTGTCAGTGCTCCGGCCTTGCGGCCAGGACGGTGTCGCGCATCACTGATGGTGGGTGGCCACGGCAGAGCTGCACCGTATGGCTGTGCAGGGTCGGTGGCGGCGAGCACCACGCCGGCGCCGCGGTGATCGGGTTGGTCGCCGACCTGAGCCAGCGCGCGAAGCCGGTCGATGGCGCCCGGAACGGCGAACTGTGCGGCTCCCAGTCCCTCGACGGCGTAGCCGCGTCGACATCGACCGGAGTCCTCCATCGCCCGCAGTATTTTATAGACACCGGCAAAGCCACCGACAAGTCGTTCAGTGTCGAGGGCACCTCTGGTGAGGACCCCGTGGCGTTCAAGGAAGGTTTCGACGCGAGCGTGCGCCCGACGCGTCGGGTCGGGTTCCGCCGGTGGGACCAGGGACCAGCGGCCCGCAGCAGCCGGCGGTCCTGCGCGGGAGGGCAACGATTGCCGGCCTACCCGCATCCGAGTATGTCGTCCTCGCGGTGGTGATCGGCGTGGGCGGTGGGTGGCCGCGCCGCCAGAGACGAGGGTGCGCAGCGGAGCCAGGGAATCATTGGTCAGCAACCCTGACCACACGAGATCCCACAACGCTGCGACGAGGTCGGCGTCCCCAGGAATCGGTTCGCCGTCAGCAAGTAGATACTGGCTGGCTCGGTCGGCTAACTGCCGGAAGAACAGGGCACCACCTGCGGCGGGACCGCCAGTGGGATCCCAACCCAGGGCTTGTCGGACGCAACGGTGCGTCGGCGTGAGGTCAAGCCGCTCCTCGAGGTCGGGTAGAACAAGATCAGCTACATCGGTAGGTGCTAGTGCGATCCACCCATCGTTACCGGCGAGCGACCCGCAACCCGTCCAGGTCACCTCTCCGGACGTGGTGAGCTCGTCTAGCAGGGCAGGAAAGTAGCCCGGAAATCGCGCCGGGAGGATGAGTGACTCGAGCGCACTGGCCAACACCGGCGCGCCAGCCAGCTGCTCCACCGCACTGAGAACGTCGTCTGCGGTCGGCGTGCCGCTAAGCCGCCGCGCCGATCCTGACCCGTCGCGCCGGGAGGTGGGCTCGATGCCGTGCCAGGTCAGGAGAAACCGCCCCAGTGCTGCCTGCTCGACCGGTTCCACCTCGGCTCGTAACCGGGCCAGCGACGCTCGTCGCAACCGCCGCAGCACCTCGGTGTGGCAGTACTCGGTGCCGCCACCACCGACGGCAACCGGGCGTAGCTCGCCGCGGACCAGGGCGCCTAGGTTGGTCATCCGGTCCAGCGCTGAACCCACCACGGCGATCCCGAGACCGAACCGTCCCGCGGCGACAGCGGCCGTGAAAGGCCCGCGCGTGCGAGCGTAACGAAGTAGGAGATCACCCAGCGGGTCGGCGACCGGCTCGGTGAACGCCTCGGGGACCCCTACCGGCAGCGCCGTGCCGAGTGCATCACGGACTCGTCCGGCGTCCTCAATGGCTATCCAGCGCTGGTCACCGGCGATCCGCACAGTGATTGCGCGACGGGTCGCGCCGAGCTGGGCAAGCCATCCAGACGCCACTCCGCGCTGGCCGGCTTCAGCCTCTGTGAGGTCGCCCAGCGCACGCAGCAGGTCAGCAGCGCCTTCGACGTCGCGGGCCTGCCGCGCGGGATCGAGCCGTTGCAGCTGAGCCTCCACCTCGACGACGACCTCCGGGTCGAGCAGCTCACGGATCGCCTCGGAGCCCAACAGCTCGGCCAGCAACGTGGAGTCCAGCGCGAGCGCGGCAGCTCGGCGCTCGGCGAGCGGGGCGTCGAGCTCGTAGAGAAACATCCCGACGTAACCGAACAACAACGAGCGGGCGAACGGTGACGGTGCCGGGGTAGTGATCTCCACCACCCGCACCCGGTGGGCCCGCACATCTGACATCAGCTCGCGCAGCCCAGCCAGGTCATAGACGTCTTGTACGCACTCCCGCATCGTCTCGAGCACGACGGGGAACTGCTCGTACTTCGATGCGACGGCGAGCAGCTGGGCTGACCGCTGCCGCTGCTGCCACAGCGGAGTGCGCCGCCGGGGATCGCGGCGTGGCAGCAGCAGCGCGCGAGCCGCGCACTCCCGGAATCGGGAGGCGAACAACGTCGAGCCGGCTACTTCGGCGACCACGAGCTGGTCCACCTCGTCCGGGTCGAGCAGCAGGTCCGCGGCTACGGGCAAGACCTCTGTCCCGTCGGCGTCGAGTGCATCGGGCAACCGCAGCACGATCCCGTCGTCGGCGCTGGCGACCTGTGCCTCGACGCCCCGCCGTTCCCGCAGCCGGGCGCGAATCGCCAGTGCCCACGGCCCGTTGACCTGGGCGCCGAACGGTGAGTGCAGCACCATCCGCCAGTCACCCAACTCGTCGCGGAACCGCTCCACCAGCACGGTGCGGTCGTCGGGCACGTACCCCGCGGCCTCGCGTTGCTCGCGCAGGTAGGACAGCAGGTTGTCGGCGGCCCATGCGTCGAGCCCAGCCGCTTCGACACGACAGCGCGCGGCGTCTTTCCCGGCGCTGTTGAGCTCGCGGACGAACGCGCCCAGCGCCCGTCCCAATTCCACAGGCCGATCGGGGGCGTCGCCCTTCCAGAACGGCATCCGGGCCGGCTCGCCGGGCACCGGCAGGGCGATGACCCGGTCGTGGGTGATATCGACGATCTTCCAGGAGGTGGAGCCGAGCAGGAAGGTATCGCCCACTCGGGACTCGTACACCATCTCCTCATCGAGTTCACCGACCCGCGAGCCCACCCCGTCGGCACCGCCGGGAGTCATCACGGTGAACAGCCCCCGGTCGGGGATGGTGCCACCGGAGGTGACCGCCAAGCGCTGCGCTCCGGGCCGGCCGCGCAGCTCGCCGGTGATCCGATCCCAGATGATCCGCGGGCGCAGCTCACCGAACTCCTCCGACGGGTAACGCCCCGCAAGCATGTCGAGCACGGCGTGCAGCGCCGAGTCGGGCAGTGCCGTGTACGGTGCGGCGCGGCGGACCAGGGTGGCGAGATCGTCGACGGTCCAGGGCTCCAGCGCGACCATGGCCACCACCTGCTGGGCGAGCACATCCAGTGGGTTGCGCGGGTAACGCAGCGCCTCGATCGCCCCGCTGGCCATCCGCTCCGCGACCACCGCGCAGGAGACCAGATCCCCCCGGAACTTCGGGAAGACCACTCCACGGGACACCGCGCCGACCTGGTGTCCGGCCCGGCCGATGCGCTGCAGTCCCGAGGCCACCGTCGGGGGCGCCTCGACCTGCACTACCAGGTCTACCGCTCCCATGTCGATGCCCAGCTCCAACGACGACGTGGCGACCACGCACGGCAACCGGCCGGACTTGAGCTCCTCCTCGACCAGGGTTCGCTGCTCGCGCGACATCGAGCCGTGGTGCGCCTTGGCGATTACTCCGGCAGCGCCGCCGGCGAGCCCGGCCTGACCCATCAGCTCGGCCGGCATCCGGTCCCGGGGCGTTGCTGGTTCGCCGATGGCCAGCTCGTTGAGCCGGGCGGTGAGCCGCTCGGCCAGCCGCCGGGAGTTGGCGAAGACGATCGTCGAGCGGTGTGCGCGAACCAGCTCCAGCACCCGCTGCTCGACCGCGGGCCAGATCGAGGCCCGGTGCTCCGCGGACCTGCTGGCATCTCCGCCGAGCTCGTTGCCGGTCAGCTCGCCCAGCACGGACATGTCGGGCACCGGTACCTGCACGGCGACCTCGATCGTCTTGGCCGAGTGCGGCTGCACCACATGCACCGGCCGTCCGCCGGCGAGGAAGGCGCTGACCTCGTCGACCGGACGTACCGTGGCGGACAGGCCGATCCGTTGGGCAGGTCGCTGCAGCAGGGCGTCCAGCCGCTCCAAGGACAGTGCGAGATGCGTGCCGCGCTTAGTGGCGGCTACCGCGTGCACCTCGTCCACGATCACGGTGGCGACCCCGCGCAATGCCTCCCGAGCCGCCGACGTCAGCAGCAGAAACAGCGACTCAGGGGTGGTAACGAGCACGTCGGCCGGAGTGCGGGCGAAAGCACGACGCTGCTCAGCAGGGGTATCGCCGGTGCGCATCGCCACCCGGATGTCCGGCTGGGGAAGTCCCAACCGGTGCGTGGCCTGCCGGATGCCGGCCAGTGGAGACCGCAGATTGCGCTCGACGTCCACCGCCAAGGCTTTGAGCGGGGAGATGTAGAGCACCCGGCAACGCCGCATCGGGTCAGCCGGGGGTCCGGCGACGGCCAGCTGATCCAGCGCCCACAGGAACGCGGCCAGCGTCTTGCCCGATCCGGTCGGCGCGACAACCAGCGCATGCTCGCCCCCGGCCACCGCCCGCCAAGCCCCCTGCTGAGCCGCGGTAGGCGCAGCGAACGCCCCCCCGAACCACTCCCGGGTAGCCGCAGAGAACAGCTCGAGCACATCCACATCCTTAAGCACTTGCATCGAGCGGGCTCAGCGGGGTTATTGGTGTCTCTCATACCCCGCTGAGCCCGCTCGATGCGGTGACTATGCGTTGCTTGGCCAGGTGGTCGGCGATCGCGGAGGGGAGGTCGTGGTTTTGGTCGGCTAGTTGGAAGATCTCACGGGTGGTGTCGAAGATGCGGGTGACCCGAGCGTAAGCCCGCTCGAAGTCGAAACCCCCGATCTCAGCGGCGACCTGAATGACGCCACCGGCGTTGACTACGTAGTCGGGCGCATAGAGGATGCCCCGCGCGTCGAGCAGCTTCTCCACCCCGGGATGTTCCAGCTGGTTGTTGGCGCCCCCGCAGACGACCTTTGCGGACAGCGTGGCGACGGTGAGATCGTCCAGCGCGGAGCCGAGTGCGCACGGGGCGTACACGTCGATGGCCTCGCGCACCAGCGCAGCCGTGCTCGGTGCCACCGCCACCTCCGGATGCACGGCCTGGACCCACTCGATCGCCCGCTCGCTGATGTCAGCCACGACCAGCTCAGCGCCGTCGGCGAGCAGATGGCCGATGAGCAGTCTCCCGACCTTGCCGACCCCGGCGACACCTACCCGGCGTCCGGCCAGGGTCGGCGCACCCCACACATGCTCGGCAGCCGCGCGCATGCCTTGGAAGACACCGAACGCGGTGAGGATCGAGGAGTCGCCGGCACCGCCGCGGGCCACCGAACGCCCGGTGACGAAGTCAGACTCCGCGGCGATCACATCCATGTCCTCGACATAGGTGCCGACGTCGCACGCCGTGATGTAGCGCCCGCCCAGCGCCTGCACGAAGCGCCCGTAGGCACGCAGCAGCACGTCGGTCTTATCCCGGAACGGGTCGCCGAGGATGACCGCTTTGCCACCGCCATGGTCCAGCCCGGCGAGGGAGTTCTTGTAGGACATCGCGCGGGACAGGTGCAGCACGTCGGCGAGGGCGGCGTCCTCGGTGGGGAAAGGATGGAATCGGGTGCCGCCGAGTGCTGGTCCCAGCGCTGTCGAGTGGATGGCAATGATCGCACGTAGCCCGGAGAGCTCGTCGCGGCAGAACACGACCTGCTCATGGTCGCCGGAACCGAAAACGTCTGTCACGGTGGTGGCCCCCTGTGGCTCAGCGGTGCGCTTGTGGCGCGATACGCACGTGGCAGCGTAGGGCGGCCCACCCGACCCGCACCCGGGCTGGATCAGCGGTTGCGCTGTTGCCACCACCACCGGATGAGCACCACCAGAGCGGCGAGCGTACCGAAAAGGATCACCAACTGCCCGGCCGTGGAGGACAGGCCGGTCGGATCGCTCTGCACAGCCACCCCAGCACGATAGCCGAGGGCGGGTACCTAACCTGAATGGATGCGGATAACCCACTTCCGGCAACGGATGGATGAGGAATTCGGCTCTGCCAGGGCGGCGGCGCTCGCCCATGATCACGTCTTTGCCGAGCTCGGCGGCCGTACGGTGAACGGGGCACTCGAAGCCGGGATCGACACCAAGCGGGTGTGGGGTGTGGTGTGCGCCACCTTCGATGTCCCCGACGAGCGGCGCTGACCGCCGCAGAGCCGGTGGGGCGTTACAAGATAGCACACCGGCGTGTCGCTACTGACATCGAACACGTGTTCGCCTAGGGTGTTGTCCACAGCCGGATGCCTGTCCACAGATCCGGCCAGTGCCGCCGCAAAGTGTCGGTCCTACCGCTTAGCGTCGGCCCCGACCCAGAAGAACCGATCAGCGAGGTGGACCGTCAGATGGCACCAGGACTGGACCGGGAGAAGGCGCTCGAGATCGCCTTGGCCCAGATCGAGAAGCAATGCGGCAAGGGCTCGGTGATGCGCCTCGGCGAGGAAGGCCGCGCACCCATCGAGGTGATCCCGACCGGCTCCATTGCGTTGGACGTGGCGCTGGGTATCGGCGGCTTGCCACGCGGCCGGGTGATCGAGGTGTTCGGCCCGGAGTCTTCCGGGAAAACGACGGTCGCGCTGCACGCCGTGGCCAACGCCCAGCGGGCCGGCGGCATCGCCGCCTTCATCGACGCCGAGCACGCGCTGGATCCCGACTACGCGAAGGCACTCGGCGTCGACACCGACGCCCTGCTGGTCTCCCAGCCCGACACCGGGGAGCAGGCGCTGGAGATCACGGACATGCTGATCCGTTCTGGTGCGCTGGACGTCGTGGTCATCGACTCGGTGGCGGCTCTGGTGCCGCGGGCGGAGATCGAGGGCGAGATGGGTGACTCGCACGTCGGTCTACAGGCCCGGCTGATGAGCCAGGCACTGCGAAAGATCACTGGTGCGCTGAGCAGCTCGGGCACTACCGCGATCTTCATCAACCAGCTCCGGGAGAAGATCGGGGTCTTCTTCGGCTCCCCGGAGACCACCACCGGCGGCAAAGCGCTGAAGTTCTACGCCTCCGTACGGCTGGATATCCGCCGGATCGAGACCCTCAAGGACGGTTCGGACGCCGTCGGCAACCGGACCCGCGTCAAGGTGGTGAAGAACAAGTGTGCACCACCGTTCAAGCAAGCGGAATTCGATATTCTTTATGGTCACGGGATCAGCAAGGAGGGCTCGCTGATCGATATGGGTGTGGAGCAGGGAATCGTCCGCAAATCGGGTGCCTGGTACACCTACGACGGCGACCAACTCGGACAGGGCAAGGAGAACGCTCGCAAGTTTCTCCGAGATAACCCCGACATGGCGGCTGAGATCGAGAAGCGGATCAAAGACAAACTCGGCATCGGGGCGAAGCTGGACGACGACCAGACTGCGCCGACCCCGGTGGACTTCTGATGCTTGTGGCCCGCATCGATGTGCTAGAAGCTGCCATGGCCAAGCGCAGTCCAGACACCTCCAGATCGAATGGCTCCCCGGAGGCGAGAATCATGGGACCCATTGCAGAGGCGCAGGCAATCTGCTTGCGGTTGCTCACAACGCGTCCGCGCAGTCGGGCTGAGCTGGCCGAGGCATTGCGTAAGCGCGGGGTTTCCGAGCAGGTCTGCCAGCCGGTACTCGACCGCCTCGGCGAGGTGGGACTGATCAATGATGCTGTCTTCGCCGAGTCGGTGGTGCACACCGGATACCGCCATCGTGGACTGGCCAGGTGGGCGTTGCGCACCGAGCTACGACGCAGGGGAGTGCCGGATGAGATCGCCGATGACGCGGTGGCGGCGGTGCAGCTGGAGGATGAGGAACAGCGTGCCCGTGAGCTGGTGCGGCACAAGCTCCGTAGTAGCGGCACCGTGCGCGATCCGCGCATGCTGATTCGTCGGCTCGCTGCCATGCTGGTCCGCAAGGGCTACTCCGAGGGTCTGGCGATGCGCGTGGTGCGCGACGAGCTCGGTCCGGGCAACTGGCCGGCCGAGGTGGAGTTTCACCCGGACTGAGTCGTGGATGTCTCCTGGGGGGAGATGAACTCGACGCCGGCGGGCAGCCCGCCTTGGGCATGCATGGTGCTCAGCAGCTGCAGCAGCGTGTTGCGAAACTCCACACCGGCTCGGGTCAGGTGCACATCGGTACGGTGGGCAAGCACAATCGTCCGCACCGGAGTCGGGGGGACGAAGGGCACGCCACGTAGCTTCGGGCGTCCCGGGAGAACCATGCTGGGGACCACCGCAATGCCGAGCCCTGCCTCGACGAAGCTGAGCACGGCATCCATCTCACCTCCCTCTATGGCGAAGTGCGGATGGAATCCGGCTCGCTGGCACGCCGTGAGGGTCATCGATCGGAGGTCGTAGCCCTGCCGGAACATCACCAGCGGCCGGTCTCGGAGATCGTCGATCCGAAACGAGTCGACGCCGACATCCATGTTGCGTGGCACAGCAACGGTGAGGGGCTCGCGAAGGATCGCGATGGTGGCCAGAGTCGGATCCCCGTGGTGCAACGGTGCGGTGAGCAGCGCCAGATCGATCGCCCCTTCAGCGAGCTGGCGCACCAGATCCCGCGACCCGCTCTCATCGATGACCAGTTCGATGCCGGGGTAGCGGGCATGAAATCTAGCGAGCGCGTCGGCCAAGAGCCCAGTACAGAGGCTTGGCGTCGCACCCAGCCGTAACCGGCCCCGGCGGAGCTCGGCTAGCTCGTGCACCTGCAGCCGGGCGGTCGCGACGTCGGCAAGGATCCGTCTTGCAAACGGGACGAGCACCTCGCCGGCTGGTGTCAAGGTCACGTTGCCCCGAGCCCGGTGGAACAGCTCGCTGCCCAACTCGCGCTCCAGGCATTGGATCTGTTTGCTCAGCGAGGGCTGAGCGACACGCGTAAGCGAAGCCGCCCGGGTGAAGTGGCGAGTGTCGGCGACAGCGAGGAAGTACACCAGTTGTTGTAGCTGCACCCCGATAGCGTAAGACTATCGGAACCAGCGTTACCATATTTTGGACTCGTCACCGAGCTTGGCATAGTGTCAGTGATCGCCGTGCCAGCCGGTGCGCCGCACCCGGGCCCGTCGCAGCGTGCCCGTCGAACCGACCATACCGACCTGAATCGACGTCATGACCACCACCTCATCGTCCCCGCCGTCGCACGCCGCCCCGGCCGATCGGAGAACGTCCGGTCGGGCAGCCATCGCCGCGCGGACGCTACGCACCGACCGTTGGTGGCTGTCGCCCCTGGTGACCGCTCTCGTGCTAGGGCTCTTCATCACCTACACCACGGTCCGGCTGTTCATGCGAGATTATTACTGGGTCGGTGAGTACCGTTACCTCACACCGCTGTACTCGCCGTGCCTGAGTGCCTCCTGCGTGCCAGGGTCGTCACATTTCGGCACCCCGCTGCCGGAGTTTCCCCTGGCGCTGCCTCTGCCGCTGCTGATCTTCCCCATCCTTGCTGGATTCCGGGCCAGCTGCTATTACTATCGCAAGGCCGGTTACCGAGCTTTCCTGCTGTCGCCACCCGGATGCGCGGTGTCGGAGCCCGCGAAGAGATATACCGGGGAGACCCGCCTTCCACTGCTCCTACAGAACCTGCACCGGTACTTCTTCTACCTGGCCAGCGTACTGTTATTGATCAACGCTTATGACGCCGTGCTGGCATTCTTCCCCGCCGACGGTGGCTTCGGGGTAGGTCTTGGCTCGCTGATCCTGCTGGTCAACGTCATTATGCTAGGACTGTACTCGCTGTCCTGCCATGCCTGCCGGCATATCCTCGGTGGCCGGCTCAAGCATTTCTCTCAGCATCCTGTGCAATACTGGTTCTGGACACAGCTGTCCAAGCTGAATGGTCGCCATATGCAGTTCGCCTGGACGTCGCTGATCACGGTGATGCTCACCGATTTCTACATCATGGCCGTTGCGGCGGGCTGGATCGCCGACCTACGATTTTTCAACTGACGAGGACCCATGACCGAGATCGAGCAGCACCAGTACGACGTCGTGGTGATCGGCGCGGGCGGTGCTGGGCTGCGGGCCGCGATTGAGGCCCGCGAGCTGGGCAAACGCACGGCCGTCATCTGCAAGTCCCTGTTCGGCAAGGCCCACACGGTGATGGCCGAAGGCGGCATTGCGGCGTCGATGGGCAATGTGAACCCCCGGGATAATTGGCAGGTGCACTTCCGCGACACCATGCGCGGAGGCAAGTTTCTCAACAACTGGCGGATGGCCGAGCTGCACGCGAAGGAAGCACCCCAGCGAGTGTGGGAACTGGAGACCTACGGTGCGCTGTTCGACCGTACCAAGGACGGCAAGATCAGCCAGCGCAACTTCGGTGGGCACGAGTACCCACGGCTGGCGCACGTGGGTGATCGCACGGGCCTGGAGTTGATCCGCACTCTGCAGCAGAAGGTCGTGTCGCTGCAGCAGGAAGACTTCGCCCAGCATGGTGACTACGAGGCGAGACTCAAGGTCTTCGCCGAGTGCACGATCACCGATCTGCTCAAAGACGGCGACGTGGTGGCCGGTGCGCTCGGCTACTGGCGGGACAGTGGCCGGTTCATCCGGTTCGACGCACCTGCGGTGGTGCTGGCCACCGGTGGCATCGGAAAGTCGTTCAAGGTCACCAGCAACTCCTGGGAGTACACCGGTGACGGCCATGCACTTGCGCTGCGCGCCGGCGCCGCACTGATTAATATGGAGTTCGTCCAGTTTCATCCCACCGGTATGGTCTGGCCGCCCAGCGTCAAGGGGATCCTGGTCACCGAGTCAGTCCGGGGTGACGGCGGCGTGCTGCGCAACTCCGCGGGCAAGCGCTTCATGTTCGACTACATTCCCGAGGTCTTCAAGGACAAGTACGCGACCTCGGAGCAGGAAGCCGACCGCTGGTACGACGACCCGGACAACAACCGCAGGCCCCCGGAGCTGCTGCCCCGAGACGAGGTCGCCCGCGCGATCAACTCCGAGGTCAAGGCGAACCGGGGGTCACCGCACGGTGGGGTGTTCCTCGACGTCTCCACCCGGATGCCCGCTGAGGTCATCAAGAGGCGGCTGCCGTCGATGTATCACCAGTTCAAGGAGCTGGCGGACGTCGACATCACAGCCGAACCGATGGAAGTCGGCCCCACCTGCCACTACGTGATGGGCGGCGTGGCGGTGGACCCGGACACCGCGGCTGCCTCGGTGCGCGGGCTGTTCGCGGCCGGTGAGGTCGCCGGCGGGATGCACGGCTCCAACCGGCTAGGCGGCAACTCGCTGTCCGACCTGCTGGTGTTCGGGCGGCGGGCGGGCCTGGGAGCGGCGGCCTATGTGGACTCCCTGAGCGGATCCCGGTCATCGGTTCACCCAGCCGATGTCGACGCCGCAGCCCAGCGGGCTGTCGCTGCCTTCGGTGCCGGCGACGCCTTCGGTGCCGGCGACCGCGGTGCGGGCGCTGAGAACCCCTATCAGCTGCAGCAGGAGTTGCAGCAGACCATGAACGACCTCGTCGGCATCATCCGGCGGGCAGACGAGATGGAGTTGGCGCTCAAGAAGCTCGAAGAACTGCACCGGCGGGCCCAGTACGTCGTGGTGGAGGGTCACCGCCAGTTCAATCCCGGGTGGCACCTTGCGCTGGATCTACGCAACATGCTTACGGTGAGCGCGTGCATCGCCGGAGCAGCACTGCGACGCACTGAAAGCCGGGGCGGGCACACCCGGGACGACCATCCGCGAATGAAACCCGAATGGCGACAAGTCGTGCTGATGTGCACCCAGCACGACGACGGCACGCCGGCGAGCATCCGTATCGAGCGCACGCAGCAGGTTCCGATACGCACGGACCTGATCGAGCTGTTCGAGCTTGACGAGCTGAAGAAGTACTTCACTGCTGAGGAACTCCCGGAAGGGACGCACTGACATGGGCTACCAGCAGCACTTCCGGGTGTGGCGGGGCGACCCGGACGGCGGGGATCTGGTCGACTTCGACGCCCAGGTCAATGAGGGGGAGGTGGTCCTTGACGTGATCCATCGCCTGCAGGCCACCCAGGCTCCGGACCTCGCAGTGCGGTGGAACTGCAAGGCAGGCAAGTGCGGCTCATGCAGTGCCGAGATCAACGGCCGGCCGCGCCTACTGTGCATGACACGGATGTCAACCTTGCCGCCATCGCAGCCGGTGACGGTCACCCCCATGCGGACCTTCCCGATCATCCGCGATCTTGTCACTGATGTCTCGTACAACTACCACAAGGCGCGCGAGATTCAGGCGTTCACACCCCCGAAAGGCGTGCAATCCGGCGAGTACCGGATGCAACAAGTGGACGTGGAGCGCTCGCAGGAGTTCCGCAAGTGCATCGAGTGCTTCCTGTGCCAGAACACCTGCCATGTGATCCGCGACCACGAGGAGAACAAGGAGAATTTCTCCGGGCCGCGCTTGCTCATGCGGGTCGCGGAACTGGACATGCACCCACTCGACGCTGCTGCCGAGGAGGGCGTCAATCGTAAGAAGGCCGCGCAGGACGACCACGGGCTTGGATTCTGCAACATCACCAAGTGCTGCACGGAGGTCTGTCCCGAGCACATCAAGATCACGGACAATGCGTTGATTCCCTTGAAGGAGCGAGTGGTCGACATCCGCTTCGACCCGCTGGCCCGGTTGTTTCGACGCAATCGAAAGTAGCTCAGCGGGGCAACGGCGGGTTGGGTACCGGACTGCCGAGGTACTCGGTGTAAAGACGGGCCCAGGTGCCGTCGTCGATCGCCTGCCGCAACACCGCAGTGACCCGTTGGCGCACCAGCTGGTCACCCGGCGGCAAGCCGATGCCGTATTCGGTGGCACCCAGCGGCTCGCCGACCATTCGCAGCGTGCCAGCTGCCGTGGCCACCGCCGCCGCCACGGCGGCCTGATCACCAGCGATCGCCTGGACGCGACCCCCGAGCAGGCTCACGCAGGCCGTCAACGTAGCCCGGGTCTGTAGCGGCACGCCACGGGCTCTCAGCTCGGCCGCGACCGCGGAGTCCGCAGGCGCACAGACCGAGTCGGAACCGAGCGAGTTCAGCCCGGTCACCCGGCTGCCCGCGGGAACCGCGAGTCGTAACGGGCGCGCCAGGTAAGGACCCGCGATATTACCGTCGTCGCGCCGCTGCGGGGTGATTTCGTAACCGCCGAGCACTACGTCCACCTCGCCTCGGCCGAGCGCTGCCGCACGGCTACCCGCGGGGAGAGGCTTGAAACTGGTGGCGGCGGGGTCCACCCCGAGATCTCGCGCGACCAGGCCGAGCAGGGCGATGTCGAAACCGGTGTAGTCACCCGAGCCCGGCGAGCGCTGGGCCAGTCCAGGCGCCTCCTGGATCGCCACGATGACCTTGCCGCGCCGGGTGATCCGGTCGATGGTGAGTGATCCGCTGCTCGGCGGCAGTGGCGGGGCGACAGTGTCGAACGGGCTACCGGCCACCGGCGGGGGCTGGTCGCCGAACAGGTCCATGACACCGTCGACAACCCGACCCAGCACCCACAGCACCACGATGACCAGCACCACCAGCAGGCAACCGAGCCGGCGCGGTCGCAGACATCCACGCCGGCGCATGCTCCGCAGCACCGACCGGGACCGGTTGCCGGGCGCCGGCTCCGGCCCGACCTGTGGTTGCGGCATGGCAGGGCCGGGCTCGAGGTCAGCCATCGCTGACCGGGTCTCGGTCCTGCATGGCGTCAGCCTCCTGCTGAGCTGGTTGCGGCCAGGGCCTGATCGCCAGGTGTGAGTGTGGCAGCCTGGGATGCCGCCGCGCCCGGATGCCCCCGGTGGGTCAGCCGCCGCTCGGCCCACCCGGCCAGTCTGCTGAGCAGGTAGTTGATCAGAACGAACAGGGCGCCCACGGTCAGGTACAGCTGCAGCGGGTTATGTAACTCTTGAACAGCGATCCCCACGAACCGCACTGCCTCGCCGTACTGGATCACGAAACCGAGTGAGGTATCTTTGAAGATCACCACAAGCTGGCTGATGAGTGCGGGAAGCATCACCCGGACGGCTTGCGGGAGCAGGATCAGGCGCAGTGCTTGTCCGCGGGTGAGCCCGACCGCTGCCGCTGCCTCGGCTTGGCCCCGGGGCAGTGCGGCCAAGCCGGCCCGCACGATCTCGGCGATGATCACCGAGTTGTACGCGGTGAGGCCGATCACCAGATACCACAGCAGCGGCAGGCTCACTCCCACCTCGGGCAGTATCCGAGCGGCGAAGAAGATCGCGATGACGACCGGCAACCCCCGGACCAACTCCATCGGCGCGACCACGGCCCAGCGCCCCCAGCGTGGCAAGCTGATCCTGGTCACGGCCAGCACCGTGCCCAGCAGCAGCGACAACACCATCGCCAGGACGGCGGCCTGGACGTTGTGCAGCAGGGCAAGGCCGAGGTTGGTCCACAGTGCGACGAACAGCGGGTTCGCCGGGTTGACGACCGGACCCCACTTCTCCTCGGTGAGCTGGCCTTGTGCCGCTAGCCGCAGCAGCACCAGAGACACCAGCACGGCAAGCGCCACGCCGGCGACGATGCTGCCCACCAGGATGCGCCGGCGGGTGCGTGGGCCGGGGCGGTCGTAGAGCACCACGGTGCTCACCGCACCAACGCCACCTTGCGCTCGATGACGCCCAGCGCCACGCCGGCCGGAATCGTGATGATCAGGTAGCCCACCGCAACCCCGAGCAATACCGGAATAAGGGCGAGTCCCTGCGCGGAGGTCAGCCTGGCCTGCACGCTGAACAGATCACCACCGACGCCGAACGCGCCGACGATCGCCGAGTTCTTGACCATCGCGATGATCACGCTGCCGAGCGGCGGTACGACACTGCGCAGCGCCTGCGGCAACACGATGTCTCGCAGCGACTGGGTGAAGGTCAGGCCAACGGCCCGAGCTGCCTCGGCTTGCCCGGCCGGCACCGCATTGATTCCGCTGCGCACCGCCTCGCAGACGAAAGCCGAGGTGTAGAGCACCAGACCGGTGATGCCGAACCAGAAGTAGGCACCATTGATCCCGAGCTCGGGCAGGCCGAAGGCGCAGAAGAACAAGACGACGGTGAGCGGGCAGTTGCGCAGCACCGTCACCCAGACCGTCCCGGCGGCACGCAGCGGCGGGAACGGGCAGACCCGGAACGTGGCGATCACCGTGCCGAGCAGCAGCGACCCGACCGCCGCGTACAGGCAGATCTGCAGGGTTGTGAGCAGGCCGTCGCGGTACAACCCGATGTTGTCGACGATGATGTCCACGGGTGTCCAGCGATCAGCTGCAGCTGTCGGAGGCGGGCAGCTGCGGTGTCTGCTTCGCCACCTTCCCGGCTGTGGTGTCCCAGGCGGCAGCGTACGTGCCGGACTTGGCCGCTTGGGTGAGCGTGTCGTTGATGAATGTACAGAACGCGACATCACCCTTGCGGATCCCGATGCCGTAAGGCTCCTTGGTGAAGGTGTCGCCCACCAGCTTGAAGGCACCGTTACTGGTGGACACAAACCCCAGCAGGACCACGTTGTCCGTGGTCACCACGTCGACCTGGCCGGTGCGCAACGCGTCGGCACACTTGGAATAGACGTCGAACAACGTCAACTGCGCGGGATCGATGTACTTGCGGATGTTCTCCGCCGGAGTCGAGCCTTCGACCGAGCACACCCGGACCCCAGCGCCACGCAGCGAATCCGGTCCAGTGATCTTGTCATTGTCGGACTTGACCATGAACGACTGCCCGGCGAGGTAGTACGGACCCGCGAAGCTGACCTGCTGGCGGCGTTTATCGTTGATCGTGTAGGTCGCCACCACCAGATCCACCTGATCCCGTTTGATCAACTCCTCGCGCTGCGCCGAGGGTGACTCCACCCACTGCACCTTGTCCGGCGAGATGCCGAGCGCGCCGGCGATGATCCGGGCTATCTCGGTATCGAAACCGGTCAGGTTGCCGTCCAGGGACCGCTGGCCGAAAAGCGGCTGGTCGAACTTGGTGCCGATCCGGATGGTCTTCGCCTCGGCGAGCTTGGCCATCGTGGTGCCGGCCGCGAAGCGGACATCCTGGGCGACCGGCGGCGTCGAGCCGCCGCCACCCAGACCTTGCTGCTGCCCACAAGCGGTCATAACCATGGCGAACGCGGCCAGCGCTGCTCCCACTCTGAGCACATCTTTCCAGTGCATTCACTACTCCTCACGTCACCGGGGGTGACACCTAGTAGAGACCAGCGGTAGCCATCAATGCGTCAGGATCTTGCCGAGGAAGTCCTTGGCGCGAACCGAGCGCGGTGCGGTGAAGAACTGATCGGGCACCGAGTCCTCGACGATCTCCCCGTCGGCCATGAACACCACCCGGTGCGCGGCGCGGCGGGCGAAGCCCATCTCGTGGGTGATCACGAGCATGGTCATGCCGTCGCGGGCCAGCGCGGTCATGACATCCAGGACCTCCTGGACCATCTCCGGGTCCAGCGCGGACGTCGGCTCGTCGAAGAGCAGCACCTTGGGGCGCATGGCCAGGGCCCGGGCGATCGCGGCCCGCTGCTGCTGCCCGCCGGACAGCTGCGCCGGGTACTTGCCGGCCTGGTCGCTGATCCCTACCCGGGCCAGCAGCTGCATAGCAGCCTCGTGCGCTGCTTTCCTGCCGATCCGGCGCACCCGCACCGGAGCGAGCTCCACGTTCTCCGCAATGGTCTTGTGGGAGAAGAGGTTGAACTGCTGAAAGACCATGCCTACCTCGGCCCGCAATCGGGCCAGCGCCCGGCCCTCCTCGGGCAGCGGTGCCCCGTCGACCTCGATGCTGCCCCCGTCGATCGGCTCCAGCCGGTTGATCGTGCGGCATAGCGTCGACTTGCCGGATCCGGAGGGGCCGAGCACCACCACCACCTCGCCGCGAGCAACCTCCAGGTTGATGTCGCGCAGCACGTGCAGGGATCCGAAATGCTTGTTCACGCCGACCATCCGGACCATCGGCGGCTCGGTCCGCACAGGCGAGCTCATCAGGTCCTCCGGGGAAGCGAGTGTCGTGGATCATCTCTATCTAACGTGGTGTGACAGGGAGGCCGGGCGATAGAGTGCAACTCTGTCACAGTTCACCCGATAGGGTACATCGTGCCCACATTCGGTTACCTAGGCAGCTCGATGGTGGGGTTTGGTTCGGCTTTACCCTGGTCAAGAAAGAAAGGGTAACCGGCAGATGACCGCAAGCATCGAGCAGCGCCCGCGCAGCTACCGCGTGCGCACCTACGGCTGCCAGATGAACGTGCACGACTCCGAACGGCTGGCCGGGTTGCTCGAGGCGGCCGGATACGTTCCCGCCGGGCCGGACGACAGCCCCGATGTGATCGTGCTCAACACCTGCGCGGTGCGGGAGAACGCGGACAACCGGCTCTACGGCAACCTCGGTCAGCTCCGTCCGGTCAAGCGTGCGCATCCCGGGATGCAGATCGCCGTGGGCGGCTGCCTGGCCCAGAAGGACCGCGGCGAGATCATCCGCCGGGCACCCTGGGTCGACGTTGTCTTCGGTACGCACAACATCGGCTCACTGCCGGTGTTGTTGGAGCGAGCCCGGCACAACGACACCGCCCAGGTCGAGATCGCCGAGTCGTTGCAGGTGTTCCCCTCCACCTTGCCCACCAAGCGGGACTCGGCGCACTCGGCGTGGGTATCGATCTCGGTGGGCTGCAACAATACCTGCACTTTTTGCATCGTGCCCGCGCTGCGCGGCAAGGAAGTCGACCGGCGACCCGGCGAAGTACTCGCGGAGGTCGCGGCCCTGGTGGCCGAGGGCGTGCTCGAGGTCACTCTGCTGGGTCAGAACGTCAACGCCTACGGCGTCGGGTTCGGCGACCGGCGTGCATTCGGCGACCTGTTGCGCGCCTGCGGACGCATTGACGGCTTGGAGCGGGTGCGCTTCACCTCGCCGCACCCCCGGGACTTCACCTCCGACGTCATCGAGGCGATGGCCCAGACCCCGAACGTCTGCCACCAGCTGCACATGCCGTTGCAGTCCGGTTCGGATCCGGTGCTGCGGGCGATGCGCCGCTCCTACCGGGCGCAGCGCTACCTCACGATCGTCGATGAGGTGCGGGCCGCGATGCCTGATGCAGCGTTGTCGACCGACATCATCGTCGGCTTCCCCGGCGAGACCGAGACCGACTTCCAGGCCACCCTGGACGTGGTGCGGGCGGCGCGTTTCAGCCAGGCGTTCACCTTCCAGTACTCACCTCGGCCAGGCACGCCAGCGGCGGACATGACTGGCCAAGTGCCCAAGGTGATCGTGCAAGAACGTTATGAACGCCTCGTCGCGGTACAGGAGGAGATCTCCTGGCAACTCAACCGGGGTCTGGTCGGCAGCCGGGTGGAGGTACTGGTCTCCGAGGGCGAGGGCCGTAAGGACGCGGTAACTCGGAGAATGAGCGGGCGAGCCAGGGATGGCCGGTTGGTGCACTTCGAGCCGGCTACGGTCGAGATCCGGCCGGGGGATGTGGTGGTCGCAGAGATCACTTACGGGGCGCCGCATCATCTGGTGTCCGACCTGCCGCTGCGGGCACACCGGCGGACCGCTGCGGGCGACGCATGGGCAGCCGGTCAACGCCCGACGACCCCGGGGGTGGCGCTCGGGTTACCCTCGTTCGGCCACCCGCTATGACCACAGACACACGTGGTCCCGCTGCGGCATCACCGGCTGGTTACTGCCTGCTCGGCGGCAGCCAGCCACTCCCGCCACTGGTCAGCCTGGGCCTGCGCGGTGCTGGCGCGGCGATTGTCCCCGGCAGCGCGAGCCTTCGCCGCCTGCGCCTCGAACTGCTGTACTCGCTCCCGGAACTGAGCTACCCGGGCCTGGACTTGCGGGTCGGCGTGTCGCCGCTGTGCTTCGGTGGCCGAGCGGACCCGTTCCTCGACGGCCCGCAGCCGGCCCTCAAGTTCCCTGATCCGCTCCCGCGGGACCTTGCCCACGGTGTCCCAGCGCTCCTGGATACTCCGCAGCTGCGCACGAGCCGTTTCGATGTCCCCGGAGGGGTCGATCTGTTCTGCGGCGGCAAGCAGTTCCTTCTTTCGGGCAATGTTTTTTTCGATTTCCGAATCTCGCCCGGATAGCACAGCGCTGCGCTGGCTGAAGAATTTTTCTTGCGCAGCACGGAACCGTTGCCACAGGGCGGCGTCGGCTTCCTTCGAGGCGCGCCCGGTCGCCTTCCACTCTGCCATCAGGTCTCGGAAGCGACTCGCAGTGGTGCCCCAATCGGTGGAGTCAGCCAGCTCTTCGGCTTGGGTGACCAGTTCTTCCTTGCGATTGCGCGCCCCGACGCGCTGCCGGTCGAGCTCGGAGAAATGCGTGCCACGGCGCCGCGCAAAAGCGTCTCGGGCCTTGGAGAAGCGGCGCCACAACGTCTCGTCGCTCTTACGGTCGACACCCTTGATCGTCTTCCATTCCTCGAGAATAGTGTGCAGCCGGTCACCGCTGACCTTCCACTGGGTGGACTCGGCACCGATTCGCTCGGCCTCCTGCACCAGCTCCTCTTTGCGGGCTATCGCTTGTGCCTTGGCCTGCTCCCGGGCGGCCTTCGCGCCGGCGACGGCTTGTTGAGCGTGCTGCTCCAGATGATCCAGCAGGGCTGCCAACCCGACGAGATCGCCCAGCACGGTCGGCTCGACGAGGTCGTCGCGCAGCGCGCGGACCCGGGCCAGCGCCTGCTTGGGGTCCCCTCGCCCGGAGACCAACCGGGACTCCAGCAACTCTGCTTCGGTGAGCAGATCGTCGAATCGACGGGCGAAGTGCGCCAAGCCCTCCTCGGCTGTCCCCGCCTGCCACGAGCCCACCGCCTGCTCGCCCTCGGCAGCGCGGGAATACACCGTCCCATCGGTGGCTACCCGGCCCCAGCGTTGCGGCTCCCGGCAGGCCCGCGAGACCGGCGGGCGGAGTCCGCAGGCCGGCGGCCCGGCGTCGTCGCTCTCCGAGCCCAGCGCCGGGATGCCAGGGGTGAACGTGTCTGCGGTGTGGTTGTGCTCGGTCATGCCGGCCTTCCTCGACCTCGTGCCCGCCGCCGCGTCCGGTGGACGCTCCGACCGCAGGCTGTGCGCTTCGACCCGGAAATCCCGAACAACCAGCGACGGCCGCATTGAAGCAGTTCGGGTGCGTGGGCGGGAGAGCAGGTGCGAAGTAAGCACTAACCTGCACTGGTGATCGTACGCATGACGGTGGCAGCGAATCCACCGGCCTCGGTGCTGTGGTGAGGCATCGCGCTGTCGCCGTGGTGGGCCCGACCGCCACCGGCAAGTCCGACCTCGCAGTCGAGCTGGCCCGGCGGCTGGACGGCGAGGTGATCAACGCCGACGCCATGCAGCTTTATCGGGGCATGGATGTGGGCACTGCGAAGCTGCCGCTCGCTGCGCGGCGCGGGGTGCGCCACCATCTGCTGGACACCCTCGAGGTCACCGAGACCGCCTCGGTGGCCGTTTACCAGCGGGCCGCCCGCCAGATCATCGAAGAGCTGCTCGCCGCGGGCCAGGTACCGGTGCTGGTCGGCGGTTCCGGGCTCTACCTACGGGCAGTGCTGGACGACCTGGATTTCCCGGGCACCGACCCCGGAGTGCGGGCCGCGCTCGAGGTCGAGCTGGCCGAGCGCGGGGCCTCGGCGCTGCATCATCGGTTACACCGGCTGGACCCGGCATCGGCCGGCCGGATCTTACCGAGCAACGAGCGCCGGCTGGTGCGGGCGCTGGAGGTCATCCAGATCACCGGACGCCCGTTCGCGGCGACGCTGCCACAGCCCGGTCCGGCGCGCTACGGGGCGGTGCTCATCGGCTTGGACACCGACCCGTCGGTACTGGATGCGCGGGTCGATGCTCGAGTGGGCCGGATGTTCGCCACCGGCTTGGTCGAGGAAGTCCGCCGGCTGCTGCCCCGCGGTCTGCGAGACGGCGCAACAGCGTCCCGGGCGCTGGGCTACCGGCAGGTCCTTGCCGCGCTGGACGCCGGCACCGACCCGGCCTGCGCCGCTGACCCCACCACCCGGGTGACGAGGCGCTTCGTCCGCAGGCAGCGCAGCTGGTTTCGCCGCGATGACCGGATCCGGTGGCTCGACGCTCAGCACTGCGACGTTGTCGACGTCGCGCTCGCCATGACAGTGAACGGATAGGCTTGGTGACGATGACACAGGGTATCGAGTTCCTCAAGGGGCACGGGACGGAGAACGACTTCGTCGTGCTGCCCGATCCCACCGGCTCGCTGAACCTGACGCCGTCGCGGGTTCGTGCCCTCTGCGACCGGCATCGCGGACTGGGTGCTGACGGGGTGATGCGGGTGGTGCCCGGGGCATTGGTGCCCGACGCACCGCCGGGCACCGTCTCCGGCGACTGGTTCATGGACTACCGCAATGCCGACGGATCGGTCGCCGAGCTGTGCGGCAATGGGGTGCGGGTATTCGCCCGCTACCTGGCTGACGCCGGGCTGGTCACCGATGCCGAGTTCCGGATCGGCAGTAGATCCGGCTCGCGCGCGGTGCGGCTGGCCGACGACGGCTCAGTGACCGTCGAGATGGGGTGGGTGCGCCGCAACGGCACGTCCACCGTGACGGTTGAGGGCGCGGCGTTCACTGGACTGGCGGTAGACGTCGGTAATCCCCACCTGGCCTGCCTGACCGAGGTGCCGGTGGAGCAACTGGATCTCACCGTGCCCCCGGAGCACGATCCCGGGGCCTTCCCGCACGGCGTCAACGTCGAGTTCGTCAACGTGCTGCGCGCCGGGCAACTGCGGATGCGGGTGCACGAGCGGGGGGTCGGGGAGACCCGCTCCTGCGGGACCGGGACGGTGGCTGCGCTGGCTGCCACGCTGCATGCGCAGCGTCGAGACGTCGGCGAGGCCGACGTGCTGGTGCCGGGCGGGCTGGTTCATGTGGAGATCACCGCAGATGGCAGTACCGTGACCGGGCCTACGATGTTCGTCGCATCGGGCTGGTTGGCACCTGACTGGTGGGCCGCACACTGACTGTCGCGGCATTTCGCAGCCGAGTTGCGCTCGTCGACGAATTCAGTTAGGCGTCATCCGCTGGACGTGCCACGATGAGGGTCATATGACAACCTCACCGATATTCCCGCCCGATGATCCCGGCCCTGCCTCCCAAGGTGCGCTGGACCTTGCGGAACGCTCCGCGCTACGTCGCGTGGCGGGTTTGTCCACCGAGCTCACCGATATTACTGAGGTCGAGTACCGGCAGCTGCGTCTGGAACGCGTGGTGCTCGTCGGAGTGTGGACCGAGGGCTCCGCGGCCCAGGCTGACGCGTCGATGGCCGAGCTGGCCCGGCTGGCCGAGACCGCCGGGTCGCAGGTGCTCGGCGGTCTCGTGCAGCGCCGTGACCGCCCCGATCCGGCGACCTACATCGGTTCCGGCAAGGTTGTCGAGCTGCGTGAGATGGTGCTGCGCGCTGCCGCCGACACGGTGATCTGCGATGGCGAGCTCACCCCAGGCCAGCTTCGGCAGCTTGAGGCCAAGATCAAGGTCAAGGTCATCGACCGGACCGCGCTGATCCTGGACATCTTCGCCCAGCATGCCCGGTCCCGGGAGGGCAAGGCGCAGGTGGAACTGGCCCAGCTGAGCTATTTCCTACCACGGTTGCGCGGTTGGGGTGAGTCGCTGTCCCGGCAGGCCGGTGGGGCCGGCGGTGGGGCCGGCGGTGGAGTGGGCACCCGCGGGCCGGGTGAGACCAAGCTGGAGACCGATCGACGGCGCATTCGCCGCCGGCTCGCCAAGCTGCGCCGCGAGATCGCCGCGATGCGCACGGTCCGCGACACCAAGCGGGGCCGCCGACGCGCCAACGAAGTGCCCAACGTGGCCATCGTCGGCTACACCAACGCAGGTAAGTCCAGCCTGCTCAATGCCCTTACCGGGGCCGGGGTACTGGTGCAGGATGCCCTGTTCGCCACCCTGGATCCCACCACCCGCCGCGCTGCCACACCAGAAGGGCGTGACTACACACTCACCGACACTGTCGGTTTTGTTCACCATCTGCCGCATCAGTTGGTGGAGGCGTTTCGCTCCACGTTGGAGGAGGTGGCCGACGCCGACCTGCTGCTGCATGTGATCGACGGAGCTGATCCGATGCCTGAGCGGCAGGTGGAGGCGGTGCGCGAGGTTCTCACCGAGATCACCGAGGGCCGCGAAGCGCCGATGCCACCTGAGTTGCTGGTCGTGAACAAGATCGACGACGCCGACCAGCTGGTGCTGTCGCGGCTGCGCCACCTGCTGCCGAACGCATCGTTCGTCTCTGTCCACACCGGTGCCGGCATCACCGGCTTGGTCCAGCGGATCGCCGGCGCCTTACCCCGAACGGCAGTCGAGATCGACGCATTACTGCCGTGGACCCAAGGAGCTCTGGTTGGTCGAGTGCACGCTGAGGGCGAGGTGCTTGATACCACCCACACCGAGGACGGCACCCGGCTGCGTGCGCGAGTACGGCCGGATCTCGCCGACGCACTGGCCGGTTACCTGGTTGATGCCTGACTCTGGCTCATAGCCGTCTCAGTACAGCCACCACCCGGCCCAGTACGGTCGCTTCGTTCCCCGGGATCGGCTGGTAGGCAGGGTTGTGGGGGAGTAGCCAGACCTGCCCGTTCCGGTGCTTGAACGTCTTGACCGTCGCTTCGCCGTCGATCATGGCGGCGACGATGTCCCCGTTCTCGGCCGTGGGTTGTTGCCGGACCACCACCCAGTCACCGTCGGTGATCGCCGCCTCCACCATGGAATCACCCGTCACCTTCAGCAGGAACAACGAGCCCTCGCCGACGATCTCCCTTGGTAGCGGGAAGACGTCCTCGACGACCTGCTCGGCCAGTACCGGACCACCCGCAGCGATCCGACCGACCACGGGCACGAAGACAGGGGTGGGGCGGGCGCTGGTGGTTCCGGCGATATCCGAGATCGCGGAGGCATCGGGCGCGTCGTCTGCGGGTCGGACACCGACTGCGCGGGGCCGGTTGGGATCGCGGCGTAAATATCCTTTGCGTTCCAGCGTGCGCAGCTGATGCGCGACCGATGAGGTGGAAGTGAGCCCCACCGCCTCGCCTATCTCCCGCACACTCGGCGGGTAGCCGAACCGCTGCACCCAGTCCCGGATCACCTCAAGGACTCGTCGCTGCCGTGGGGTAAGGCCGGCAGCGCCGGGGCTCTCGTCGAGATCCGGGAAGACATGCACCGGCCCGGCAGCGCCCGGTGTCTGCGCTGCTGACCCGGCTACCTCCGGCTCGTCGTCTCGCTGTCGTCCCACCGTTCCTCCTCAGACCCGACCATGATCAACACAGAACGGCGGTCAACGCCGACCGGCTCGGTCTGCTTTCGGAGCCGACGTTAACCACTACCTCACCAAAGATCAAACATCTGTTCGAACAACACGCCGCGTGGTCGCCGTTTCTGTCGGACCGTCGTGATAGACACCCCGTAGCAGCTTGATCGAACCCGTGTTCGATGGTCACCCGGCGATGAGGAGTCTCGATGACGGCGCCAGCCCCGCTGAGCAACCGACCCGCGGCACGCGGCCCGGAGATCACACCGGTGAACGCCGGGCCGATGCACCAGGCGACCTTCGCCGGTGTGAGCCCCGGGCAGCTTCCGGCACCTCCGGCACCCGTGCCGCCCATCGCCCCCGCAGCACAGGAGCGTTCGGCTCCGCTGGCACTCACCAGGCCGCGACAGCCGAACAGGGTAGCCCGCTTGGCGGTCGCCGTTACCGTGACGCTCGCCGTGGTCGGCGGGCTGGGGTGGCTGGGTCAGGCTGCTGAACACGGGGTTCCGGCGCGCACCGCGGTGATCCGAGTAGGCGCCGGCGAGACCCTGTGGGACGTTGCGCAGCGGGTAGCACCCAAGTCCGACCAGCGCGCGGTGGTGGAGCGGATCCGGCAGCTGAACAGGATGGCGGACTCGGCCGTTGCACCCGGTCAGCAGCTGGAGGTGCCCGATGGACGGGGATGAGTCCGCGCGACGTGTTGCATCACCCACCGCGATTGAGTAGGGTCCCCACATGTTGTAGTTACATGGCTGTAGTTCATCAAGCAGTGGGGGTCCGAGCGGCAGAAGGAGGTTTTTGGTTTGCACTGCCCTTTTTGTCGCTACCCGGACAGCCGGGTGATCGACAGCCGCTCAGGTGAGGACGGAACGGCTGTCCGCCGGCGCCGCTCGTGCCCAGAGTGCGATCGACGGTTCACCACCCTGGAGGCGGCCACGTTGGTTGTCGTGAAGCGCTCCGGGGTGACCGAGCAGTTCTCCCGGGAGAAGGTCGTCGCCGGGGTCCGCCGAGCCTGCCAGGGACGGTCCGTTGCCGAGGATGCGCTCGCGCAGCTCGGGCAGAAGGTGGAGGACATGGTCCGAGCCCTGGGACGGGTCGAGGTGCCTGCGCATGAAGTGGGGCTAGCGATCCTCGGGCCGCTGCGAGATCTGGACGAGGTGGCTTACCTCCGATTCGCCTCGGTGTACCGCGGTTTTGAATCCCTGGAAGACTTCGAGGCCGAGATTCAGCGACTGCGCGCCGAGAACAAACCCGGCACACCGGTCTTGGGTCAGGCACCGGTACACGTATAGCAGGATTCCGACATGCCCCTTACTTGACGGGGTCGGATCGGAGATCGTTTTTTACGGCGACCCAGCCATGCGGCCCATAGGTCGACTCGCCGAACTACACACGCCGCCACAGGACATGCAGAGATGAGGAAGCATGACGGAGACGGTCCACAACTCGCCAGGAACCCGCAGCGCCACCGCCACCGGTCTTGGCCTGGCGCGCATCTACACTAAGCCGGGCGTACACCCCTACGACGAGGTGACCTGGACGCGGCAGGATGTCGTACTGACCAACTGGCGGGACGGCTCAATCAATTTCGAGCAGCGGGGCGTCGAGTTTCCCGACTTCTGGTCGCCGAACGCCGTGCAGATAGTGACCAGTAAATACTTTCGCGGCGCCGTGGGCACACCTGCGCGGGAGTGGAGCCTTAAGCAGCTCATCGATCGAGTTGTGCTCACCTACACCAAGGCCGGCAAGGATCACGGTTATTTCGCGAGTGACCAAGATGCCGAGATCTTCGAGCATGAGATGACCTACACGCTGCTGCATCAGATCTTCAGTTTTAACTCACCGGTGTGGTTCAACGTGGGCACCACGGCACCACAGCAGGTGTCGGCATGCTTCTTGTTGGCCGTCGACGACTCGATGGACTCGATTCTGAACTGGTATAAGGAAGAGGGATTAATCTTCAAAGGCGGCTCCGGCGCCGGGGTGAATCTTTCCCGGATTCGTTCCTCCAAGGAGTTGTTGTCTTCCGGAGGTAACGCTTCCGGTCCGGTGTCCTTCATGCGCGGCGCGGACGCATCCGCTGGGACGATCAAGTCTGGTGGCGCTACCCGCCGTGCGGCGAAAATGGTGATCCTCGACGTTGACCACCCGGACATCGAGGAATTCATTGAAACGAAAGTCCGAGAGGAAGCGAAGATTCGAATTCTTCGCGATGCCGGATACGACATGGACCTGGGGGGCGCGGACATCTACTCCGTTCAGTACCAGAACGCCAATAACTCGGTTCGGGTATCAGACGAGTTCATGAAAGCGGTTGAGGCCGGCGTCGGGTTCGGGCTCCGAGCCCGTGCTACGGGTGAGATCATCGAGACCGTTGATGCAGCCGCCTTGTTCCGCCGGATATGTGAGGCGGCCTGGGCATGCGCTGATCCGGGTATCCAGTACGATGACACCATCAACAATTGGCATACCTGTCCGGAGTCTGGACGGATCACCACCTCTAATCCCTGTGCCGAGTACGTCCACTTGGACAACTCCTCGTGCAACCTCGCCTCGTTGAACCTGATGAAGTTCCTGCAGGAGACCAAGGACGGCACCCAGAGCTTCGATGTGGCGACCTTCGCCAAGTGCGCCGAACTAGTGATCACCGCGATGGACATCTCCATTTGCTTCGCGGACTTTCCTACCGAGGAGATCCGGAAGACCACCCGGGCCTACCGGCAGCTCGGGATGGGTTACGCCAACCTTGGTGCGCTGCTCATGGCGACCGGACACGCGTACGACTCCGACGGTGGACGCGCCCTGGCCGGCGCAATCACCAGCCTGATGACGAGCGTTGCCTACAAACGTTCCGCGGAGATTGCTGGTGTGGTGGGTGCCTACGACGGGTATTCGCGTAACGCCCAGGGACACACCCGAGTGATGCACAAGCACGCCACAGCGAACGATGCCGCCAAGCGGGTCGGCGAATTGGATATTCCGGTATGGGAAGCTGCCGCTGCGACGTGGCAGGACTGCCTGGCGATCGGCGAGCGTCACGGCTGGCGTAACGCGCAGGTCACGCTTCTCGCCCCCACCGGTACCTCGGGGCTGGCGATGAATGTTGACACCACCGGTATCGAGCCGGCCTTGGGGTTGATCACTTTCAAGAAGCTCGTCGGTGGTGGCTCGATGCAGTTCGTCAATGCAACCGTCCCCTCGGCGCTGGGTAAGCTGGGCTACCAAGGCGAGCAGATCGAGGCGATTGTCGAGCACATCGCCGAGCACGGCAACGTCGTCGACGCACCAGGGTTGCGCTCTGTGCACTACGAGGTGTTCGACTGCGCGATGGGGGAGCGGGCGATCGCGCCGATGGGGCATGCGCGGATGCTCGCAGCAGTGCAGCCCTTTTTGTCCGGCGCGGTGAGCAAGACCATTAACATGCCGGCGACCGCGACGGTCGACGATGTCGAGGAGATCTATAAACAGGGCTGGAAGCTGGGCCTCAAAGCGGTTGCGATCTACCGGGACAACTGCAAGGTGGGTCAGCCCCTCTCCGTGTCCAAGCGAGACGGTACGACCGCGGCCGCACCCGAGACGGCCGCTCCGGCACCGATGGAGTACCGACCGGTCCGCAGGCGGCTACCCAAGAATCGAACCGGTATCACGACGTCGTTCACGGTTGGCGGCGCCGAGGGCTACATCACCGCGAACTCCTACCCGGATGACGGTCTGGGTGAGGTCTTCCTGAAGATCTCCAAGCAAGGCTCGACCCTGGCCGGCATAATGGACGCATTCTCGGTGGCCATCTCGGTAGGCCTGCAGTACGGAGTGCCATTGGAGACCTACGTCTCGAAGTTCACCAATATGCGCTTCGAGCCGGCGGGGCTGACCGACGACCCGGACGTACGAATGGCCCAGTCGATCATGGATTACATTTTTCGACGGTTGGCGTTGGATTTCTTATCATCCGAGACGCGCTCCGCGCTGGGCATCTACTCGGCCGCGCAACGGGCCCGGCAGGTGGAGACCAGCTCTTACGAGGTCCCCGCTGAAGACAAACCGCCATCGGCCCAGTTCATGACGTCCACTGACGGTAGATCTGGCTCCTCCGCGGCCGTGCAGCCGGCGTCGCACGCGGTGCATTCTTCTGTGGAGTTGATCGAAGCCAAACAAGGACTGCACGCCGACGCCCCGCTGTGTTACACCTGCGGGGTGAAGATGCAGCCGGCCGGGTCGTGTTATCTCTGTTCGTCCTGTGGGTCCACCTCAGGATGCAGCTGACCCGAACTGGCCTGTCGCGAAGGCTTAGCACGTCGTGAACTCGACGCTAGCGACATCTCCGCACACCGAACATGTCGGTAGTGGCGAGTTCACGACGCGCCCACTCGCTGGTCAGCAGGTGACGCTGATGAGGAAGGCCCGCCAGGCGGCGGTGCAGACGGTCAGGGCGGGGCCGGGGCGGCTCTTGGAGTCGCGGACCAGCACGGCGTCCGGGGTGGGGGCGACCTCGACGCAGTCACCGTTGGTGCCGCTGTAACTGCTCGTGCGCCAGCCGACCTCGACACAGGCACCGTTGGTGCCGGTGTAACTACTGGTGCGCCAGACGATGTGATCCGGCTCAGGCGCGGTCATCATGGTCCTCCCGATCCGCGGAGAGCTCGGTTGCCAGGGTGGCAATCAGCTGCCTCGATTCTTCCTCGTCCAGCGCGGTCTTCGCCAGTGCTCCCAGGATGCGTTGGTAGGCGTCGATCTCCACGGGCTTCTCCAGGAACAGGCTGGATGTCTCGCTGTCCAGGTAGGCCACCGGCTTGAACTCGGCGAACTCCATGAGGATGAAGCTGCCGTTGATCGCGGCGTGCCCGCCGAGCGCGGCCGGTATCACCCGCAGCGTGAGGTAGGGGCGCACCGACATCCGCAGCAGGTGGTGCAGCTGGTCGGACATCACCGCCGGGCCGCCGATCGGCAGCCGCAGCGCGAACTCGTGGATGAAGAAGGTGAACCGGGGCGGGCGGTCCCGGCTGAACAGGCTTTGCCGGGCCAGCCGGGCGGCCACCCGATCCTCGATCTCGTCCGCCGGAATAGTGCCCGCCTCCCGGATCAGTGCGCGGGTGTAGTCCCCGGTCTGCAAGAGGCCGGGCACGAGCGTCGACTGGAAGTCGCTGATCGTCATGGCTTTGTTCTCGTGGTCGATGTAGGTCACGAGCTGTAGGGGCAGTCGGGAGCCGTGTTGTTGGAACCAGCCCTGGGTGTGCTGTTCGTCGCAGAGCTCGAGCAGCCGATCGCGCTCCGCGCTCGGCGCCCGGCAGACCGCCAGGAATGCCGACACCTGTACCGCGCTAACATTGCGCTTGCCCGAGACCAACCGGGACACCCAGCTCGGTGACAGATCGAGCAGCCGTGCGATGTCCTTGCCGGACAGGCCGGCGTTGTGCATCGCCCGGCGCAGCCCCTCGCCCAGCTCGCGGCTGCGGACCGTCGGCTCACGGTCTTGCATGATGACCTCCCGGCATGATCCCAGACCTCATCGTCGGCAGACCCTACAGCAGCTCTCATCTCATTGCCAAAAGAGTTATCGATTGCCCCAGGGGCAATCTCCGCATTATCGGCGCTGGGGTAGGGGCTCCCCCGCCTCGGTCGGTGGTGACGCCCACCGAGGCGCTGGTGAAGGATCCGGGGTGGGGAGCTCGTCGCACTCGTCCGTCGAGCGAACGACGGCGGGTGATCGCCGCCGGCGCTGGCAGCGGCCGTAAGAGGAGGCGGAGATGCTGAAGCGGGCGCTGGTGCTCGGCAGCGGTGGGATCACCGGCATCGCCTGGGAGCTGGGGATGCTCGCCGGGCTGGCTGAGCATGGGATAGACCTGCGTGACGCCGATCTTGTCGTGGGCACCTCGGCCGGGGCGGTGGCGGGTGCACTGGTCACCTCCGATGTCGATCTTGAAGAACTCTACGCCGGTCAGCTTGCCCCACCGGGACCCGACCGGCCGGCGCGAATGGGGATCGCGACCCTCGTGCGATGGGGCTGGGCTGTTGCCTGCGCCAGAGGGTCGCAGCAGGTCGGAGCGCGAGTCGGCAGGATGGCACTGGCGACTGCGACGGTTCCGGAAGCCGAGCGCCGCGGGATCATCGAAGCGCGGTTGGGGGCGCGCAGCTGGCCGCAGCGAAGCCTGCTGATCACAGCCGTCGATGCCGAATCGGGGGAGCTCGCCGTTTTCGCCCAGGACAGCAGAGTAGGAGGTGTCGCGGTGACCCTGGTCGACGCCGTGGCAGCCAGCTGTTCGGTACCTGGGGTGTGGCCGCCCACCACCATCGGTGGGCGGCGCTGGATCGATGGCGGCGTGCGCTCGACCACCAACGCCGATCTGGCCGCGGGACACGACCGGGTTGTCGTGCTGGCACCGATCACACGCGGTTTCCGACCGGCAACTGGAGCGCCTGGCCAGGTGGCCGCGCTACGAGAGCGGACGCGGGTGGCGCTCGTCACACCGGACACCGCTGCGCGACGTGCCTTCGGGCGCAACGTGCTCGACCTGGCGCGTCGAGCGCCCGCAGCACGGGCCGGCCGAGCTCAGGCTGGCTCGGTCGCCGGTGAGGTGGCCCGGGTGTGGTTGGACTAGACCCGTTTCCTGGAACTCAGCTCCCGGCGCTGCGACCATCTCGCTCGGCGAGGAACTGCTCCAGCTCGGCGGCGATCTCGTCGCCGGTGGGCAATGGCTCGGTGTCGCTGAACAGCAGTGGGCGGCGGTCGGACGCACCTGCCACGGCGTCGAACCTCGTCTCCAGGTCGGCCACCACCGACATGCTCTCCGGCGAGCCGGCGACCTGTTCGTTCACCTCGGCAAGAACCCGTAAGGCGGCGGGCCGTAGTGCCTCGACGGGCAGGTCCAGCCCGCTGCTACGGGCCAGATGCTCCAGTAGTCCGCGGGCGGACTCGGGGTACTCGATGCGAGCGAGGTAGTGCGGCACGTGCACGACGAACCCCATCGCGTCGTGCCCGGTTCGGCCCAGTTTCAGCTCCATCAATGCCCCGGCGTGGCCGGGAATCTCCATGCTGCCCAGCCACGGCTGGTAGCCGGAGATCAGCTCACGCCGGGTGGCGTGCGCGGTGACCGTTACCGGCCGAGTGTGGGGGACTGCCATCGGCACGGCGCCCAAGCCTACCGTCAGGCTCACCCCGAGACGCTCTACCAGCTCGCGGACCGCGTCGGTGAACCGCTCCCACTGTAGATCCGGTTCCGGCCCGGCAAGTAGGAGAAACGCGGTGCCCGCACTGTCGAGAACCTCGTGCAACACCAACTCGGGCTGCTCATAACCCGACCAACGATCCCCATCGAAGATCATCTTTGGCCGGCGGGAGCGGTAGTCCAGTAGCTGGTCGACATCGAATGTGGCGAGGACACGATGCTCCAGATTGGCCAGTAGATGCGTCACCGCCACCCGCCCGGCTCGGCCGGCGTCGACGAACCCGGTCAGGGCGTGCACCAGCACCGCTGCCGGCTGAGCGCGCGGTTCGGCTTCAAGTCGGTACAGGTTGGCGGTCACGCTGGTTGCCACCTCGCTTCCGCTCGGTTGGCCCTGTGGTGCGGGCTGGGCAGTGGGTACAACGCGGCACAACGTCGAATCCATCCCGTCAAGCCTCGTTATCACGGCGGATGCCTGGGGGAGATACCCCCGCCCCCCTTTAGTGGTAATGACTATCGTTTACGATCCTCCTCAACCACGCTTGAAGGAGATCGGAGCACAGTGCGCATTGCCTTCGTCGGCAAGGGCGGCAGCGGTAAGACGACGCTGTCGGCCTTGTTCACCCGTTACCTCGCTGAACTCGGCCGACCCGTGCTGGCCGTTGACGCCGACATCAACCAGCATCTCGGTGAGGCACTGGGCTGGGAGGGCGAGCCGGTTCCGCCGTTGGCCGGGCAGCTACCCTGGATCAAAGAGTACCTGCGCGGCAGCAATCCCCGGATCACCTCAGCCGATACTATGATCAAGACAACCCCGCCCGGTCGAGGATCCCGGATGCTCCGGTTGGATCCGGCTGAGGACCTGCACCAGCGCTTCGCCCGCCCGATCGGCGGTGCGCAGCTGATGGTCACCGGGGAGTTCGAGCCCGAGGACGTCGGGGTGAGCTGCTACCACTCCAAGACCGGGGCCCTCGAGCTCTACCTCAACCACCTGGTGGATGAGCCCAACGAGTACGTGGTGGTCGACATGACCGCGGGTGCTGACGTGTTGTCGTCCGGGCTGTTCACCCGTTTCGACCTGGTGATCCTGGTCAGCGAGCCGACCCGGCGAGGGATCAGGGTTTACCGGCAGTTCCAGCAGCACGCCGAGGAACACGGGGTGCGGTTCACAGTGGTAGGAAACAAGGTGGCCACCGCGGATGACACTGCCTGGCTCCATGCTGAGCTGGGTACCGCTTTGCTGGCAACGATCGGCCAGTCACCGTGGGTGCGGGCCGCGGAACAGGGGCGCACCCCGGCGTTCGATGCGCTGGAGCCCGAGGTGCGACATGCCTTGGCTGCGATCCTCGCCGAACTCGACGGAATACAGCGGGACTGGACCGCCTACCACCGCGACACCGTCCATTTTCACTTACGCAATGCGCGGGCCTGGGCGAACCAGTCGGTGGGCAGGGATCTGGCCGATCAGGTGGACCCGGAGTTCCAGCCTGCTGTCAGCGGGTAAGTCACCGATGGAGGACAGATGTCGCTGGAGGCTCCACCGACGATGACCGAAGCAGCTCAGCGCGGCGAGCTCGATGATGCGGCGTTCGTTGCCGTGGTACGGGATTCACCGCCCCTTCGTGGCAGGTGATCTCACAGGTAGATCGATTTCACACCCGCCCGTTGCGGGGGCAAGCTTTCGCGCATGCCGCTGCTACCGCGATACCTCGTCCCCTTCCTTACCGCCGCATTGCGCAATCCGGCCACCATCGGCGCAGTGGTGCCGAGCTCGTCGCAGCTGGCGGCGCGACTGACCGCCGTGGTCCCGCGAGTTGGGCAGCCGGTCGTGGTGGAGCTCGGACCCGGCACCGGGTCGGCCACCACCGCTATCGAGCACCGGCTCGCCGGTCGGGGGCGGCATGTGGCGGTCGAGATCGATCCGGTGCTGGCCGAATACCTACGCACCGAGCATCCCGGTGTCGAGGTGCTCGTCGGAGACGCACGTGAGCTAGCGCGGCTGCTCGCCGAGCACCAGGTAGCGGCGGTGGACGCAGTGGTCAGCGGGCTGCCATGGTCGCTGATCGACGCCGACGTGCAACGCGCCATCGTGGATGCGACGGCCCGCTCGCTACGTCCCGGTGGTTCGTTCACCACCTTCGCCTACGTACACGCGCTGCCGATGACCCGGGCACGCCAGTTCCGTGCCCTGCTCGGCGAGGTGTTCGACGAGGTGCTTACCACCCGAACGGTCTGGTGGAACCTGCCACCCGCGGTGACCTACGTCTGCCGTCGGCCGCGTCAGGTCGACTCATGAGCCGACGGCTGCCTGGCGCGGCAGAATAAACCATCTGACTGACAATCCCGGTGGTTTGTGCGGACTCTGCGGGGCAGTAATCCACAGCCGTACCGCAGTCCACAGCCGGCGACGACACGACTGTTCGTGGAGCCCCGGCCGGAGGACCGTTCGACGGCATGAACCCACCCACCGCCGGACATATCCGGCTCTCTGACCCCGCTGATCTGATCGCTGCCGTACCACATCTGCTGGGTTTTCACCCGTGTGACTCCGTCGTGCTGTTGGCGCTGCACGGCAAAAGACTGGGGTTGACCTTGCGGGCCGATCTGGTCCATGACGTCCAAGCACCGCTACTGGCCGAACAGCTGCTGGAGCCGATCGTCCGGCAGCAGCCCACCGGCGTCGCGCTGATCCTGATTGGAGGGGCTCTTACTCCGGACGGCGATCCTCCGCATCGCGCGTTGGTGGACGTCCTCGACGGCATGCTGTGCAGCGCTGGACTTCCCCTGGTACACGCGGCCTGGACAGCACAGATCGCGGATGGCGCGCCATGGCGGTGCTACGACGATCCGACGTGTGTCGGTACTGTGCCCGACCCCACGGCCAGCCCGCTGGCGGCGGCTACGGTCGCGGCGGGCGCGGTGACCTTCACCAGCCGGGAGGAGATGGTCGCCCTGCTGAACGGGGAGGATCCCGCGGCCCTGCACCGCCGAGCGGCGCTGCTGGATGTGGCCGACGCCGAGCATCCGATGAGCTCCAAGCTGATCGCCCGGCGGTTTGCCCGGCTCGAGCAGTTGTACCGAGCGGCGGCTACCGGGGATATCAAGCTGAGCGACAGCACTGTCGCTCAGGCCGCCTCCGCGTTGTGCGACCACCGGGTCCGCGACGCCTGCCTGCCGTGGTGCTCCGGTCCGGGCGCAGTCGCCGCCGAGCGGCTCTGGTTGGCTCTTGTTCGAGCGACCCCCGCACCGGAGCGAGCCGAACCCGCCGCATTGCTGGCACTGACCGCCTACCTCCGCGGGGACGGAGCTATGGCCGGTGTCGCGTTGGACGCCGCGTTGCAGGCCTGCCCGCAGCACTCGCTGTCCGGGTTGCTCAGGGCCGCGCTGGACGCTGGACTGCCGCCGGAGGTGCTGCGTACTGTCGCGGCGGATGCCGCCGCAGCCCTGTCCTGGCCTGCGCGCCGTGAGCGTAAGCGCCGAACGCGACGAAAGCGATGACCGGGTCAGTCACTGGCCCGGACGGAATCCCAGGTAGCGAAGTCCCAGGCGTCGGCCACGATCGTGGCGAGCTCAGCCCGCTCCGGTTTCCAGCCCAGCTCAGCACGTGCTCGATCGCTGGAGGCGATGAGCACTGCCGGGTCGCCTGGCCGCCGCTGTGCGGGTTGCGCTGGAATGGGGTGCCCAGTGACCTGCCGGCAGGTCTCCAGAACCTGCTGTACCGAGAATCCGGTGCCGTTGCCCAGGTTGTAGATCTGATGCGCACCGGGCACCGCCTGCGCAAGCGCAAGCTCGTGGGCATCAGCGAGGTCCACCACGTGGATGTAGTCGCGGATGCAGGTGCCATCCGGCGTGGGCCAGTCATCTCCGAAGATCATGATCTGTGCACGGCGACCGAGGGCAACCTGCAGGACGAGGGGGATGAGATGGGTCTCGGTGGTGTGCCGTTCACCGTAACGCCCGTAGGCGCCGGCAACGTTGAAGTACCGCAAGCTCACCGCGGCAAGACCATGCGCGGCGGCGTAGGAGCCGATCGCATAGTCGATGGCGAGCTTCGTCGCCCCGTAGGGATTGGTGGGCACGGTAGCGGCGTCCTCAGTGATCGGCACCGACGCGGGCTCGCCATAGGTGGCCGCGGTGGAGGAGAACACCAGCCGAGGAGTTCCATGCTCGCGCATCGCCTCGAGCAGCCCTACCGTGGCCACCACATTACCCAGCCAGTAGCGCTGTGGCTGGGTCATCGATTCTCCGACCAGGGAGCGGGCCGCGAAGTGCAGGACGCCGTCGAACCCCTCGGCCAGAACCGTTGCGGCGTCCTCAACCGCGCACTCGACGAACCGGCAACCAGTTGGCACCGCGTCCGCGTGCCCGGTGGACAAGTCATCCAGCACCACGACATCGTGGCCGGCCTCCACCAGCCGGGCAGCGCAGACACTACCGATGTAGCCCGCGCCCCCGGTGACCAGCAGCCGCATCCGGTTCGACTCGATGACCGCCGACAGCTCAGTCACCGCCGGCGGGCCAGTACCGCGTGCGCAAGGGCGCGGTCCACCTCGACCGTGGATCCTCCGCCGGACAACACCACGGGATGGTCCGCCCGTGCCGTAGCGGCCACCTGCACCACTTTTCCAGGTGTCGCCTCCACTTTGTGCAGATTTGCCATCAGGGCCGGGTCCAGCTGCGCATGCTCGGCGATGCGTCGCACCTCCACTGCGCCGCCACCGCGACGAGCTACCTCGTCTAGGCGGATGAGGTCGGGTTCGATCGGTGCGGCACCTTCCCCGACCCCGAGCTCGTCTAGGCCAGGGATCGGATTCCCGTACGGAGACGTGGTCGGATTGCCTAGCAGCTTGACCAGCTTGCGCTCCACAGCCTCGCTCATCACGTGCTCCCAGCGGCAGGCCTCGGTGTGCACCTGCTCCCATTCCAGCCCGATGATGTCTACCAGCAGGAGCTCGGCCAGCCGGTGTTTGCGCATCACCGACGTGGCACGGTTGCGGCCCTCAGCGGTCAGCTCGAGTCGCCGGTCGTCGGCCACGGTCAGCAAGCCGTCTCGTTCCATACGGGCCACCGTTTGGCTCACGGTAGGTCCGCTTTGTCCAAGGCGCTCAGCGATCCGCGCTCGCAGTGCGACCACGCCTTCCTCCTCGAGCTCGAAGATGGTGCGCAGGTACATCTCGGTGGTGTCAATGAGGTCGTTCACACCAGTCTCCCTCGGTTGATGCCAATGGTAGTGGCCCATCGCGCACGCTGTGGAGTATTCGCTGGCAGTGACCGGCAGGATGGAGTGTATGCACCCACTGATCACGACCCGTCAGCTGGCCGGCCTCCTGGACAGCCCGGAGCCACCTGTGGTGGTGGACGTGCGATGGTCCCTCACCGGCTCACCTGGTCGGGCCGGCTACCGAGCCGGGCACCTACCCGCAGCGGTCTTTCTCGACATGGACACCGACCTGGCCGGCCCGCCAGGTCCGGGCGGACGGCACCCCCTCCCGCATCCGGCGGCATTGCAGGCCACCCTGCGCGCTGCCGGTGTCCATACCGCGACGCCGGTGGTCATCTACGACGCCGCGGACGGATCGGTGGCGGCGCGGCTGTGGTGGCTGCTGCGCTGGGCGGGACATCCTGCGGTCGCCGTGCTCGATGGGGGGATCGCGGCGTGGCGTGCGGCCGGGCTGCCGGTGGCCATCAACGAAACCGAACCCCAGCCCGGCACGATCACGGTGCGGCCCGGGTTGATGCCGGTGCTCGACGCGACGCAGGCAGCGGCCCTAGCCGGCGCTGGGGTATTGCTTGATGCACGGGTACCGGCTCGATATCGCGGGGACACCGAGCCGGTGGACCCCCGGGCCGGCCACATCCCCGGTGCTGTCAACGCACCGTTCACGGAGCTGACCGATGCGCGGGAGCGGTGGCTCACAGCCACCCGACTGAGTGAGCTCGCGCGGTGCTGGGGGGCTGGCGGCCCGCAGATCGGTGTTTATTGCGGTTCAGGCATCAACGCATGTGCGCTGGTGCTCGGGTTGGAAGTCGCCGGAGTCACCTCCCGGCAGCGTCCGGCGGCGCTCTACGTCGGGTCGTGGTCGCAGTGGTGCACCGACCCCGATCGCCCGGTGGCCACCGGGCCGAATCCCGGTTAGAGCGCTTGCCGCCGCTGCCGCACACCGACCGGTAACGTCTGGACCATGAGCGCTGCTCGGGCAGCTGTCGTCTGGGGCGAGGCATTGCTCGGCTACGACCTCGGTGGACGGCACCCACTGAATCCCATCCGGCTGGACCTCACCATCCGGCTGGCGGGCTCGCTGGGCGTTCTGGACGGGATATCACTGCTGACGCCGGTGCAGGCGAGTGACGACGAGCTACGCCGGGCGCACTCCGACACCTACCTCGCCGCCGTCAAGGACGCGCGGCGCGGATACGTCGGGCACGGTTTGGGGACATCGGACAACCCGGTCTTCCGCCGTATGCACGAGTCCTCAGCATTGATCGCCGGTGGCTCGCTGCTGGCCGCCGATGAGATCCTCACCGGCCGCGCAACACGGGCGGTGAATATCGCCGGCGGGCTGCACCACGCAATGCGAGACCGTGCCGCGGGCTTTTGTGTCTACAACGACTGTGTACTGGCGATCCACCGGTTGCTTGATGGTGGCACGTCCCGGGTGGCTTATGTCGACATCGACGTCCACCATGGCGACGGCGTGCAGGAGGCATTTATCGACGATCCCCGGGTACTCACCATCTCCCTTCATCAGCATCCGGATACGCTCTGGCCGGGAACCGGGCACTCCGCCGATATCGGAGCGCCCGGTGCTGCGGGGTCAGCGATCAACGTGCCGCTTCCACCGGGTACCGGCGACGACGGGTGGTTGCGGGCTTTCCATGCAGTGGTGCCTGCCCTGCTGGGGGCGTTCCGGCCCGAGGTCCTGGTGACCCAACATGGTGCTGACACCCACGCCGAGGATCCCCTTGCCGACTTGACGCTGTCGGTGGACGGCCAACGCGCCGCGCACCGCGCACTGGCCGACCTGGCCGACACGACAGCGGGTGGGCGCTGGCTGGCTCTGGGTGGGGGCGGGTATTCCTTATTCCGGGTGGTCCCTCGTTCGTGGACACATCTGCTGGCCACCGTGCTTGACTGCGAGGTCGACCCGAACACCGCGTTGCCGGATACCTGGGTTGCCCATGCCGCCGCTGTGGCCGGCGGCATACAACTACCGAGCTCGATGACGGACGAGGTCAAGCCGCATTGGACGCCGTGGGACGGTACCGCGGACACCGGTCTGGATCAGGCGATCGCGCATACTCGGCGCGCAGTCTTCCCCTGGCATGATCTTGATCCGGCCGATCCCCAAAACTGATCAATCCGCCACGCCGCAAGACCGTGCAAAGTCGGAAGGCCGGGCCCCCGACGAGCCCGACCTTCCGGGGTGCGCGACAGCCTGCGGGGTTGACCGCCCCGGTCGCGTGGTCTGCGTCACGTTTTGGTTACTTTTCCAGCTGAACAGTGCCGGTCGCGGGCTGCGCCGTCAATGCCGCCATTCGAGCGGTAACGCGGAGAATCAACTGGCGTACGCCCGCAACCGCTCCGCGCGATCTCCGTGGCGCAGCTTGGCCATGACCTCGCGTTCGATCTGACGCACCCGTTCGCGAGACAGACCGAAGCGCTTGCCGATCTGGTCCAACGTTCGCGGCTGGCCGTCGTCGAGGCCGTAACGAAGCCGGATGACCTTCTGCTCCCGGTCTTCCAGGGTGGCCAGCACCCGACGCAGGTCGTCCTGCAGCAAGCCTGAGATCACGGCGGACTCGGCGTCGGTGGCCTCGGCATCCTCGATGAAGTCGCCCAGTGGCGCCTCCTCCTCGGCGCCGACTGGCATGTCCAGACTCACCGGGTCTCGGGAATGGTCCAAGAGGTCGGCGACCTTCTCCACCGGGATGCCGGATTCGTCTGCCAACTCCTGGTGAGTAGCCTCGCGGCCCAGCCGCTGGTGCAGGTCCCGCTTGATTCTGGCCAGCTTGTTCACTTGTTCCACCAGATGCACCGGGAGTCGAATAGTGCGTCCCTGATCGGCCATGCCGCGGGTGATGGCCTGCCGGATCCACCAGGTGGCATAGGTGGAGAACTTGAAGCCCTTGGTGTAGTCGAACTTCTCCACTGCCCGAATCAGTCCGAGATTGCCTTCCTGGATCAGGTCCAGTAGCGGCATCCCACGACCGGTGTAACGCTTGGCCAGCGAGACCACCAGCCGCAGGTTGGCCTCTAGGAGATGGTCCTTGGCCTTATGGCCGTCACACACCAGCCGTGTCAGGTCATTACGCCGAGTGGGGGACAGCCGGGTGGCGGTATCAAGCACGTGACGCGCGAACACGCCCGCCTCAATGCGCTTGGCGAGCTCGACCTCCTGCTGTGCAGTGAGCAGCGGGGTGCGTCCGATACCGTTGAGGTAGACCCGAACCAGATCGGCTGCCGGGCTCTGCGCGTCCAGGTCTGCCTCAGTACTGGCGTCCCGCTCCATGGTGATCTGCGCGGCGGTCATCAGGTTCCTTCCTGCGACGGGTCCTCGTGCCGGCCTCGGTGCGCTCCGCGTCGGCGCGCGGCGCTGCACGAGCTAGGCAGCGGTGCCCGCAACGTCGACTGGTACAACGTCGGGAGCTCGGATTCCGTTCCCGGGCTCCCGCCTGGCACGACGAACGAGTGCCCGGCGAAGTGCCGGA
This sequence comes from Pseudonocardiaceae bacterium, assembly GCA_050700055.1. Taxonomy (GTDB): domain Bacteria; phylum Actinomycetota; class Actinomycetes; order Mycobacteriales; family Pseudonocardiaceae. The sequence goes on along the minus strand of JBOHGE010000006.1, from coordinate 56,126 downwards.
TCCACCGGACCCCTCAGACACTTCTCAGGTTGGTAGCCGTTTGAGGCCGTTATCGCCCGGGTTGGTGGTTCTTGGAGAGCGTCTAACTGGTGACCTGGCTCACTACTGCTCTCATCCCAGTCCCAACCACGAGGGCGTTCGAAAATCTAGGCTGGACGTAGTAGGCAAGCCCCCATCCTTGTGTTGCACCAGACCTGTCGCCGACGCTCGACCAGGCACCCGCAGCCGAGCAGGAGGTGGTTGTACGTGACCCCGTCGAGTCCGCAGCAACCGAAGCGCCCAGCCCCGAGGAAGCCGAGCCCGAGAAGATCCGGTCCGGCCCAGTCCGGCCCCGTAAAGCCCAACCCGACCAAGCCGAGCTTGACCAGAGAGCCCGTAAGGCCACCGAGGACACCTGTGCCGGACGAGCCGGGTGCCGACCCGTTGTACGAGGTACGTCAGGACGCCGCCGACATCGCCTCCTCGATCCGGTCACTGCTCGGCGTCGATTCCGCGATGGGTGGGCTGGACCCCGCAGGACTGGGGCAGGCGCTGACCAAGCTGGTGATGTCGACCGCCGCGAATCCGGTCCGGTCCGCTCAGTCGATGCTGGCCTACGGCATGCGCAACGCCCAGGTCACGACGACCGCATGGCTGCGCGCGTGGGGACTGCACGACGACGGATCCGACGAGGGGGACACCGATCGGCGGTACACCGACCCGGCTTGGCGCGATAACGCACTGTTCTACCTGCTGCGCCGGCAACACACGCTGCTGGAGAGCTTGCTGCGGGAGTTGCTCGACGAGGCCACCGATCTGGATGAGATCACCCGACGCAAGGCCGATTTCGCGCTGCGGCAGTTGCTCGAGGCCGCCGCGCCCACCAACTGGCTGCCGACCAATCCGGCGGCGATGAAGATGGCTTTCGACACCGGCGGTCTCAGCCTGGTGCGGGGGGCGCAGAACCTACTCCGCGACGTTGTGACGAACAAGGGTATGCCCCGCCAGGTCACTCCCGGTCAGTTCCGTCCGGGCCACGAGCTTGCCGCCACGCCGGGCAAGGTGGTGTTCCGTAACCGGTTGATCGAGCTGATCCAGTACGAGCCGCAGACTGAGACAGTGCACGCGGTTCCGCTGCTGTTCAGCCCACCGTGGATCAACAAGTACTACATCATGGATCTCGCTCCGGACAAGAGCCTGGTGGAGTGGGCCGTGCGGCATGGACACACCTGCTTCATGATCAGCTATCGGAACCCGGACGAGACCTTGGCCGCGGTGACGATGAGCGATTACCTCCGGGAAGGGCTCCTTGCCGCGTTGGAGGTCGTCGAGGAGATCACCGGGGCACCGCAGACCAACCTGATCGGATTGTGCCTGGGTGGCACCCTCGCCACGGCAGCCCTCGCCTGGCTGGCCGCGCGTGGGGAAGGGGACCGCGTCCGGTCGCTGACCGTGCTGAACACTCTGCTCGACTTCACCGTGCCCGGCGAGCTCGGCGTGTTCACCGACGAGGTCAGCATCCAGCGGATGGACAACATCCTCACACGCAAGGGCTACCTGCCCGCAGACAGCATGGCCACCACGTTCAACCTGCTGCGGGCCCGGGATCTGGTGTGGAATTACGTGGTCAACGACTGGTTGCTGGGACAGGAGCCGGCACCGTTCGACATTTTGAGCTGGAACTCGGACTCCACCCGGATGCCCGCGGCCATGCAGACCGAGTATCTGCGGTCGCTGTACCTGGAGAACCGGCTGGCCAAAGGTGAGCTCGAGCTGGCCGGGGAGCGGCTCGACCTCGACCGGGTTCGCCAGGACAGCTACTTCGTGTCCGCCGAGCGAGACCACATCGCACCGTGGAAGGCGGTCTACGCCAGCGCCCGGTTACCCGGTGGCAGCGTCCGGTTCATGCTGTCCAACTCCGGGCACATCGCCGGCGTGGTCAACCCACCGAGCCCGAAGTCCCGGCATTGGGTCGCCACAGCGGAGACTCTGCCCGAGGATCCGAAGCTCTGGCGCGCGCAGGCCACCGAGGTCGCCGCTTCCTGGTGGCAGGACTGGGCGCCGTGGATCGCCGAACATGGCGGCGAGCGCCAGGCTCCCCCGCCGATGGGTAGTGACCTGCACTCGCCGCAGCAGGACGCTCCGGGCAGCTATGTGTGCCAGACGTAAGTAGTCCGTGTGGGGTCAGGCGGGTCCACCAGGCATGACACCGCCGACCGCGGGATGATGTGGCCCATGGCGAGTGCGAGTGACGGCGGCGTGTCGCCGAGCCCCTGGCAGGCCCAGCTTGAAGCGCTGGGAGCGTTCATCCGGGCGCAGCGGCAGCTGGCCGACCTGTCACTGCGTGAGATGGCCGCCCTGACCAGGATCTCCAATGCCTACCTCAGCCAGGTCGAACGTGGTCTGCATCAGCCGTCGCTGACGGTGCTGCGGGCCATCGCCGACGCACTCGGCCTGACCACCGAGCAACTGCTCGTGAAAGCAGGGTGGGTACAGCCCGTGGCCGATGATGCGCCTACCGATCAGCCGGCCGGCACAGAGGCCAGTATCCGGTGCGATCCGCGGCTCACCGCGGCTCAGCGCGAAGCCCTGCTCGGGGTGTACCGCAGCTTCATCCAGGACCGGAGTCGATAGCGGCGACCGTGGACGTTGCGCTTGACATACTTATCAATCGTGCTAACTTTAGTGATCGTAGTTTGTAGGCGTGAGGACAGGGGATGATGATGACCACAACGCAGGAGACCATCACTGACGCCGCTCGTCGTGGCCAGGATGCCATCACCAGCTTCCTGAGGATCTGGGCTGACGGTATGCAGAGTTTTGTGCCGGTCACCGACGTCAAGCCGGACACCAAGCTTCGCGGTGCTGTCGACGTCGTGGACAACATGTTCGATCTTGCCGAGCAGATACTGGCCACTCAGCGTGAGCTGACGAAAAGCTGGCTGAATGTCACCAGCAAAGCTGCTTTCGCTGCTCAGAGTGCCGTCAAGGACGCAGCAGGTGCTGCCCAGGACATCGCGGCGCCCGCCCGCAACACCGCGAAGAAGAGCTGAACCAGGGCTGGCGCACCCGGGTGCCGGCCTGGTCGACGTCGACATCTGGCCCGGTCTGGTGAGGTGATATCCGGCTGTCAGCTCCACGCAGTAGCCTGTTAAAGCAGCGATACTGTCGAGGGAGGCCAGCCGGTGAGCTTGATATTGAGTCAGGACCCACCGGCGGACGCCTTGCTGGACCGAGATCCGCTGGCATTACTGCTGGCGATGCTCCTCGATCAGCAAGTGCCGATGGAGCGGGCCTTCGCAGCACCGTACCTGCTGGCCCAGCGTCTGGGGCATGATCTCGACGCGCACGAGCTGGCCGACTACGACCCGGACTCGCTGGTGGAACTGTTCGCGACACCGCCGGCGTTGCACCGGTACCCCAAAGCGATGGCTGGGCGGGTACAGCAGATCTGCCAGGCTCTGGTCGAGCGCTACGACGGCGACGTGGCAGGGCTGTGGCACGACGTCACAGATGCCCACGAGCTGCTCGAGCGCTTGGTCGCATTGCCGGGCTACGCGATCCAGAAAGCTCAGATCTTCCTAGCGCTGCTCGGTAAGCAACGTGGCGTGCAACCGCAAGGGTGGCGGGAAGCGGCAGGCTGTTACGGGCAAGAGGGTGTCTATCACTCGGTAGCCGACGTCACGGACGCGGCATCACTGGCCAAAGTCCGGGAGTACAAGCAGCAGATGAAGGCTGCCAAAACCAAGCGGTAGAGAGGTGATGGCGTGCAGGACTCGCCAGGGCCGGTCCGCCGGTCGGAGGAGACTCCGGTGTTGATCACCGCGGCGGAGCCCTCCTACGCCGAGCAGTACGCAACACGCCGGCGCAAGTACACGATTCTGATGATGGCCCGCATTCCCTGCCTCGCTCTGGCGGGGGTGTTCTACCAGACTTGGTGGTTGGCGCTGAGTTTTGTTGTGCTTTCCGTGCCCCTGCCCTGGATGGCGGTGCTCATCGCCAATGACCGCGCCCCGCGTAAGGCCGAGCAGGTGCACAGACTGCGACACCCCACACGGGTACGTGCGCTGGAGAGCCAAGAGCGTACCGTCATCGACGGTTGATCTGACAACCGTCGAGAGAAATACCGACAGTCGCTACGCGAGCCGCCAGCGGATCAGGAGGTGTGCATGTCGACCCAAACGCTGCCTGATGTCGACACCCGCCCGGAGGGTACCGACGCCACCGGGGACGACACCCCAAAGATGTTCCACTACGTGCGAAAAGCCAAGATCGCTGAGAGTGCGGTCATGGGCACACGGGTAGAAGCACTGTGCGGTGAGGTGTTCCCGGTGACCCGTTCGCCCAAGCCGGGTTCTCCGGTGTGCCCGGAGTGCAAAAAGATCTATGAGTCCCTGCGCAAGGACGACGCCGGAGGACGATGACCTCAGCCGCTGAGCGAGCCCGGTTCACCGGCGCCGGTGGGGTGATCAGCAGTGCTGGTCTCGGGGGGCTGGACGCCGTTGCGGGGAAGCTCAAGCGCGTGGTTGGTGCCGGCAGCCGCCGGTGCACCGAGCGCCGCCAGGCGAGCCATCTCCCGCCGCCGCCCGCGCCGGCGATCCCGCCGGGTGGCGTGGGCCGGCCAGAGTTCCTCGATCGCGCTGTTGAACTCGGCGCCGAGCACGATGGCCATCGCGATGAAGAACGAGAACAGCAGGTATGCGATCGGGGAGGCTAACGCCCCATAGGTGTACCCGGTGACCGATACCGACGCGATGTAAAGCCGCAAAGCAGTGCTGGTGACCAGGAATACCGCCATCGCCAACAGGGCACCCGGTAGCCCGCGGTGCCACGGCAGCTTGTTGGGCAGCGCCACCTTGTACAGCGTGGCCAGGCCGAGCATCAGCAGCATGCCGAGCCCGGGGTAGTAGAAAATGCCGACCAACTGAGCCACCGTGGGTCGCACGGACTCGGGCAACAACTCGGGGATCAGGTCCGGGCCCAACGCCGTCAAGGGCAACACCAGCACTGATGCGATCAGCGCGACGATGTACAGCAGCAGCGCGAAGATCCGCTGCCACACCGGATGCCGCACGGTGTACTGCTGGTAAGCAGCGGTGATCGAGTCCACCAGGGACGCCAGCGCCGACGAACCGGCCCACAACGAGATCACGAACCCGACCGAGACGATGGTGGTGTGCCCTCGGGTGAGGATATCGGCCACCGTCGGGCGGATGATCTGGTTGACCACATCGGCGCTGAACACCGTGGCGGCCAACTGCACGATCTCCCGCTGCGCTGCGTCGACTGCGGCCGGCCCGAACCAGCTCGTGAAGAATCCGAGGCTGCCCAGCAGACCCAGCAGCAGCGGCGGCAGGGACAGGGTCATCCAGAACGCCGCCTGGGCCGACATCGAGACGAAGCTGTCGTCCCATGCCTTGCGGGCGGTTCGGGCGATCAGGCGCAGCGGCCCGCGCCGGGCCTGCCGGCCGGGGGCAGGCTCGGCGGTGACGTCAGGGTGGGCGTGGGTGTCCATGTCACCCCCCAGGATGGTCCATTCGCTGGATCGCGCGCAGCACGACCCACCGGGCGGGTACCGTGCGGTCGCCGCGTGAGTGGCGATCAGCGCCCAGGCACTCACGTGCACTACCGAAGGGAGTGCTCCGTTCACCGTGTCCCGTCCCGTTGAGACCGCCGCTGTCGCCGTGTCCGCGCGCCGGCCGCTGCGCACCTGGCAGCGCCGAGCACTGGCCCGCTACCTGGCTACCTCGCCGCAGGACTTCCTCGCGGTCGCCACTCCGGGGGCCGGCAAGACTACTTTCGCCTTACGGGTAGCCGAGGCGCTGCTGGCCGATCGGACCGTGCACGCGATGACCGTGGTCACCCCGACCGAGCATCTCAAACATCAGTGGGCTGCCGCGGCTGCTGAGCTGGACCTCGCATTGGATCCGGAGTTCCGCAACACCGTGGGCGCCACCTCGCGTGACTACCACGGTGTCGCGGTCACCTACGCTCAGGTCGCAGCCCACCCGACGCTGCACCGGGTACGCACCGAGCAACGTCGCACGCTGGTGATACTCGATGAGATCCACCATGCCGGGGACGCCAAGAGCTGGGGCGACGGGGTACGGGAGGCGTTCACCCCGGCGGTGCGCCGGCTGGCGTTGACCGGTACGCCGTTTCGCAGCGACGACACGCCCATCCCGTTCGTCAGCTACGAACCGGATGCCGACGGGGCGTTGCGCTCTGCCGCGGACCACTCCTACGGCTACCCGGAGGCACTGGCCGACGGCGTGGTGCGGCCGGTGGTCTTCCTCGCTTACTCCGGCGAGGCTCGCTGGCGCACCAGCGCAGGGGACGAGTACTCGGCGCGGTTGGGAGAGCCGCTCACCGCTGAGCACACCGCCCGTGCGTGGCGTACAGCGCTGGATCCTGGGGGTGAGTGGATCCCCGCGGTGCTCACCGCCGCCGACACCCGGCTGGCTCAGCTACGGGCCGGGGCGCTGCCCGATGCGGCCGGCTTGGTGATCGCCACCGATCACGCCGCCGCCCGGGCCTACGCAGGGATCCTGCGTCGGATCACCGGCCGGGATCCGGTACTGGTGCTGTCCGACGAACCGTCGGCCGCTGGGCGGATCGCCACATTCGGTGATTCCGACGAGCGCTGGCTGGTCGCCGTGCGGATGGTGTCCGAGGGGGTCGACGTGCCCCGGCTGGCGGTCGGTGTCTACGCCACATCGGCGGCCACCCCGCTGTACTTCGCCCAGGCGGTCGGCCGGTTCGTCCGTTCCCGGCGACCCGGCGAGACCGCCACCGTGTTCCTGCCCAGCGTGCCGGTTCTGCTCGGACTGGCCAGCGAGCTGGAGAGACAGCGTGACCATGTGTTGGGTGCCCCACACCGGGCCGAGGAGGGCTGGGATGATGCCGCGCTGGCGCAGGCCAATGCCCAGCGTGACGAGCCCGACGATCAGGAGCGCGGGTTCACCGCGCTGGGCGCCAGCGCCGAGCTGGATCAGGTGATCTACGACGGTTCCTCCTTCGGCACGGCCGCCTGCACCACCACCGAGGATGAGCAGGACTACCTCGGGCTACCCGGGCTGCTGGCGCCCGATCAGATGCGGGCGTTGCTGCGCCGTCGCCAGGAGCTGCAACTGGCCCGGGCAACCGAGCGCTCGCCGGCAGCAGCGCCGCCGCGGCCGGCGACGATGCGGGAACGCTTGGCCGAGCTGCGTCGCGAGCTCAACACCCTGGTCGCGTTGGCCCACCACCGCACCGGGGCGCCGCACGGGGTGATCCACCAAGAGGTCCGCACCGCCTGCGGTGGCCCACCCACCGCCGCGGCCACCGCCGAGCAGCTGGAAAAGCGCATCGCCTACCTGCGCTCCCGCTAGGGCTGGTCGGCCCGTGGCTAAGGTCGGCAGGCATGGGGTATGACGTGGCTGCGGTGCGGGCGCAGTACCCGGCGCTGGCCGACGGGCGGGTCTGGTTGGACGGGGCGGCCGGCACCCAGGTGCCGCAGATGGTGATCGATGCGGTGGCGCAGACCTACCGTACCGGCGTGTCGAACCAGGGCGCGCCGTTCGAGGCGAGCTTGCGTGGCACCGAGATCGTGGCGCAGGCCCGCCATGCGGTAGCCGATCTGGTCGGTGCGGTCGACCCCCGCGGGGTGGTGTTCGGTCCGACGATGACGGCGTTGACCTACCGGTTCGCCGCCGTGCTCGGGACGACGTGGCGTGCCGGCGACGAGATCGTGGTCACCCAACTCGACCACGACGCCAACGTTCGGCCGTGGGTGCAGGCGGCGCATCGCGCAGGCGTCATCGTGCGGACCGCCGAAGTGGACCCGCAGACCGCGCAGCTACCGGTGGACGCGGTGCGCGCCCTGCTCGGCGAGCGGACCAGGCTGGTCGCCGTCACCGCCGCGTCCAATCTGGTCGGCACCCGCCCCGATGTGGCAGCAATCACAGCGGCTGCGCGCCAGGTCGGTGCGCTCAGTTTCGTGGATGGCGTGCACCACACCCCGCACGCACACGTCGAGCTGGCCGTGCTCGGCGCGGACCTCTACGCCACCAGCGCCTACAAGTGGGCGGGCCCGCATCTGGCGGCTGTCGTCGCCGCCGATCCAGGGCTGCTGGAGGCGCTGCACCCGGACCGGTTGGTGCCGTCTCCCGGCACCGTGCCGGAGCGCTTCGAACTTGGTACGAACCCGTTCGCCTCGCTGGCCGGGGTGGTTGCCGCGGTCGAGCACCTAGCAGGGTTGGCGGACTCAGCCCGAGGTACCCGGCGCGAGAAGCTGGCGATCTCGCGCCGCGCCGCCGAGGTTCACGAGGAGGCGGTGGGCAACCGGATGCGGGCAGGTCTGGCGGCCACTCCGGGTGTGCTGCTCTACGGGCCGCTCAGCGGGTGCACCCCGACGGCGTACTTCCGGTTGGCGGGCACCGCGCCCGCCGATGTCGCCGCTGCACTGTCGACCCGGGGGATCAACTGTTGGCACGGATACGCCTACGCCTGGGAGCTGGCTGGGGCTTTGGGGCTGCGCGACGGTGGCGGGGCGGTGCGAGCCAGCGCGAACTTCTACAACACCACTGCGGAAGTCGACCGGCTGCTCGACGCTGTCGGGCAGCTCGCCGCCGGTCGCTGACGGACGACCCGGGGCGATACCCGTCGAAGTACCGCCCCGGTGTGGCCTGGGTCGAATCGGGCGCCTCGTCAGGTACCGACCTGAATATCCGCTGCGATCTCCTTGAGCTTCGACGAGTGCTCGCGGGCGTGATGGTTGCAGAACAGCAGTTCTCCACCGGAGGGCAGCACTGCCCTTACCTGGGCGGCGGCGCAGCACCGGTCGCAACGGTCGGCAGCGGTCATCTCGGGGCGGACGAGTGTGCTGGTCATGGCTTGTCCCTCCGTCCTGGCCTGGTCAAAGCGACCAGACTGGGTCGAACCGGTTGTGGTACCTCACGGGATCGACCCGTCAACCCTGTATCGGAACCTGGGGCCTCACTGTTCCAGACGAACGCCGACGTGGTTGTGTTCCCGAGCCGGTGGCGACGATCGTCACGTACTCCCGTCAGTATCCGGATAACCGGTCAGTACCTCGACCGGCACAAGGGTGACGGGCACCCGTCGCGGGGGTCGTGCGCTGCCAGAGCCGGCTGCACGCCGAGCACGAGCAGGAGGCAGCCCCCATGATCCACCGCATTCAGCGGGCTCAGCGGGGTTATCTGCCCGTCTTAACCCCGCTGAGCCCGCTGAATGCGTGCTACGAGCGCCTTGAGTGACTAATTGCGCATGGCGGCCTACACTGGGCAATCAGAGCCGGGCGGCTGGACACCGGCGTAGGGGGATGATGCTGAGATGAGACGCGCACTTGCGCTGCCCGTGGGCGTGGTGCTCGCAGCGGTGGCGTGTACCACGCTGGCGTGCGGATCGACCACGAGTAACACTGCTCAGCGCGGACCCGCCGGTGTGGTTCCGGCGGGATTGGAACGGTTCTACGGCCAGGACCTGTCCTGGGGCGGTTGCTCCTCGTTCGCCACCACCCCAGGTGATCAGGAAGCCTATGCCGACCCCAGCCTGCAGTGCACCTACCTTGAGGTGCCGCTGGACTACGCCAAGCCGAACGACAAAGTGATCAAGATCGGCCTGCTTCGCCGACCTGCGTCCGAACCCGCGCAGCGCATCGGTTCCTTGGTGATCAACCCGGGTGGTCCCGGTGGGTCTGGTATGAGTGCAGCGGCCGGCAAGGCCGAGGATATCGGGGACAACGATTTGGGACGTCGGTTCGACTTCGTGGGCTTCGATCCACGCGGGGTCGGCTCCAGTGAGCCGAGGGTTGAATGCCGGACCCCGGCAGAACGTGACGCCGAACGCCTGATGAACCTCAACGTCGACAGCTCACCGGCCGGTGTGCAGCGCACGGAAACCCAGCTCAAGGCCAACAACGCCGGGTGCGTCAGCCGTACCGGCACCGACGTGCTCGCGAATATCGGCACTCGCGAGGTCGCCCGCGACCTGGATGTTCTGCGGTCGGCCCTTGGTGATGCGAAACTCACCTATCTCGGCTATTCTTATGGCACCCGGATCGGCACCCGCTACGCGGAGGAGTTTCCCGGCAACGTGCGGGCGATGATTCTTGACGGCGCTCTCGATCCGACTCAGGATCAAGTCTCCCAACTCGTCGAGCAGGGTCGAGGATTCCAACAAGCTTTCGACGCATTCGCGGCGTGGTGCACCGGTCGCCCCGACTGCGCCTTGGGGCAGGACAAGAATCAGGCCGTCAATATTTTTCAGACCCGGGTACGCCCGCTGATCGACAACCCGGTAGGCATATCGGATGGGCGTAAGCTGTCTTATACAGATGCCACGATCGGCACGGTCCAAGCTTTGTACGTGACGCAGCTGTGGACGCCACTGAACCGTGGCCTGCAGGAACTGGCCGAGGGTCGCGGGGAGATTCTGATGCGCCTGGCAGACTTGTATAACGGACGCTCACCCGATGGCACCTATTCCACCCAGATGGATGCCTTCCAGGCTGTCCTGTGCGTTGACAATCCAGCCGTCACCGACCCGAACGTGGCACGCGATGTGGATATCCAATACCGGCGGGTCGCGCCGTTCCTCGACAGTGGCCAACCACCGTCTCCCGCCCTTGACAGCTGTGCTTTCTGGCCCGTGCCGCCCACCGGTGGGCCGCATGACCCACAGACCGCCGGGCTGCCACCGGTAGTGGTGATATCCACCACCCAGGACCCCGCCACCCCTTATCAAGCCGGGGTCAACCTCGCCCAGGACCTCAAGGCACGCCTGCTGACCTTCGAGGGGACTCAACATACCGTCTTCTTGCAAGGAATCATGTGCATCGACAAGGCCGGGATCGCTTACCTCACCGAACTCAAACTTCCGACTGAGGGAATCCGGTGTCACGCAGCGAACTGATCAGTGACAACCCCGAGAACGACGGTTTACCGGGAGCCTAATTTTACCGTGTCTAATTTACCGGGAGCCTAATTCGGTTGCGGTGGCTCGGACCTCTCGCTCGTTGGCGCCGGTGGCGACCAGCCGGCGGTAACGGTTGAGCAGTCGGGGTGCGTGGAAGGCCAGTACCGCGACCAGCGTGCCCGCCCGGAAATAGCCGGCGACGGTGCCCTTGATCACGCCCGGGTCGTGCAACAGCTCGACGGAGGTCCCCAGATCACAGCGTCCGGCCAACTGCAACGTCAGCCCGTACTGATCAGACCAAAAGTACGGCACAACATCGGCCTGCCGAGTACACTCCGTCCCGGTGATCTGCTGGGCGACGACCGCGGCCTGCTCGGTGGCCGACGTCCAGTGCTCGATGCGCAGCCGGTCCCCGACCGTGGGGTGCCGCCAGGCGGCAATGTCGCCGACCGCGTAAACGTTGCCGGTGCCATCCACCAAACCGGTGGCGTCGCACAGCAACCCGCCCTCGGTGGACACCTCAAGCCCAGCCAGCCACCCGGCACCGATGACGGTTCCCACCCCGACCACACCACAATCGGCCCGTACGACGCTCCCGTCGGCCAACCGGGCGGCGATCCCGCCGTTGCTGTCGGCGAACTCGATCAGCCGTACCCCGCACCGCACCGATACCCCGTTATCGCTCTGCAGCTGGGCGCACAGCTGGCCCATCTGCTCGCCCAGGACTCGGGCGAATGGCACCGGAAGTGCCTCGATCATGGTGACGTCGAGGCCGGCTGCGCGGGCGGTGGCGGCGACCTCGGCACCGATGAAACCGGCCCCGACAACCAGCAGCGAACGGGCTCTGGAGATCGAGGCCCGCAGCGCTCGACAGTCCTCCAGGGTGCGTAACACATGCAGCTCAGGATGGTCGGGCTGGCCCGGCAGCCGCCGTGGCAGTACCCCGGTCGCTACGACCAACGCGTCATAGCGAAGCCTCGTGCCATCGGCGAGTTCCACGGCGTCCCGGTCGACGCCGACTGCGGATTTGCCCAGATGCAGTGCGATGTCGAGGTCGACCAGCTCGCCACGGTGGAGTACAGCCCGTTCCTCGGGCCACTGCCCGGCGAGAATCTGTTTCGACAGCGGAGGCCTATCGTAAGGTTCGTGCCGCTCATCGCCCACCAGGCTGATCCGGCCCGTGAATCCCTGCGCGCGTAAGGATTCCACGGTACGCAGGCCGCCCAGCCCAGCGCCGACGATCACGACGTGCACGCTGCCTCCTCGTTGACAATGATCACAGGCTTCCTAAGAACCTGGGGCTTAGACGTTGTCAATCGACAAGAGGCGTTGTCAACCGGCTAGAAGCCGCCGACCGGTCCACAGCTCACGACGTTCCTCCTCAGTCATGCCTCCCCACACCCCGTAGGGCTCCCGGACTGCCAGTGCGTGCCGGCGGCACTGCTCCAGAACCGGGCAACGGCGGCAGATCGCTTTGGCGCGGTCGGCACGATGGGTCCGCGCCGACCCACGCTCACCATCTGGATGGAAGAAGACGCTGCTGTTCAGGTCTTGGCAAGCCCCCTGCAGCTGCCACTCCCAATCACTGGCGACCGGCTTGGGAAGTCGTCGGGTATCTGCCATCTCCAACACCGTCCTCGCTGGTAGACAGGAGCGTTACCCGAGGTACCCGATTCGCCGGAGTGCCAAACTTGGCCGCGCCGAGCTGACCGCCTGTTGTGGGGGGCTAGCGCAGCGTGTCGGTGGGTCGGGCATAATGGACGCACGATGCTCGCACCGATGCTGGTGCGACCGAGGTCGACTGCGACGCGCTTCATTGGCGTAAGAAGGTTCTCCGCGTGTGGGACTGCGGGTGGCCACGCATCAGCGGCCACCCACCCCTCAAGGAGAGGATTTCTCTGCATGTCTTCGAACCATCCTGATCCCGATCAACCGGTCAGTTTTCGTGACCTCGGGGTCCGCGCGGAACTACTGACCGTCCTGGACCGACGCGGCATCACCGCAGCCTTCCCGGTTCAGGCCGCAACGCTGCCTGACGCACTCGCCGGCCGTGACGTGCTCGGCCGCGCTCGAACCGGAAGTGGCAAGACGCTTGCCTTTGCGATTCCCACCATCACTGCGCTGGCGCGGTCCGAGCTGCGCCGCACCGCGGGCCGCCCGCGCGCACTGGTGCTGGTGCCCACCCGGGAGCTGGCCAACCAGGTCGCCGACATCTTCGCCCCGCTGGCAGCCGCTGTCGGGCAGCGGATCACCACGGTTTATGGCGGTGTCGGGCAAGGCGGGCAGGTGGCCGCACTGCGTGGCGGGATCGACGTTCTCATCGCCTGTCCTGGCCGGTTGGAAGATCTACTCGGCCAGGGCCGCGTGCACCTTGATGCGGTTGAGGTCACGGTTCTGGACGAAGCCGACCACATGGCCGACCTGGGGTTCCTGCCCGCGGTGCGCAGGCTGCTGGACCGCACCCCGGCCCGAACCCAGCGGCTGCTGTTCTCGGCGACCTTAGACGGTGCGGTGGACGTGTTGGTGCGCCGCTACCTAACCGATCCGGCGGTGCACTCGGTTGACCTGCCAGGGTCACCGGTGTCCACGATGGAGCACCACGTGTTCACCGTGGAGCACGCCGACAAGCCCGCGGTGATCCGCGAGCTGGCCTCCGGCCAACGCCGTAGTCTGCTGTTCACCCGCACCAAGCACGCCGCGAAGAAGCTCGCCAAGCAGTTGACCGCCACCGGGCTGCCCGCTGTGGAGTTGCACGGGAACCTTTCGCAGAACGCCAGGGCACGCAACCTTGCGGCGTTCAGCGCAGGTAGCGTGCGGGTGCTGGTGGCTACCGATCTCGCCGCGCGCGGTATCCACGTCGATGAGATCGGCTTGGTGGTGCATGTGGATCCCCCTGCCGAGCACAAGGCATACCTGCACCGCTCTGGACGCACGGCCAGGGCGGGCGCGGAGGGGATTGTGGTCACTTTGTCCACCCCGGAACAATCCGGTGAAGTGCGGACACTGACCCGGCTGGCCGGCATCCGGCCAGCGATAGCACGGGTTCGTCCCGGGGCCGAGCAGATCACCGCACTCGTCGGCCCGCCCGCCTCGCTGGTCAGCCCAGCAGTCCCGCTGGTAACCGCCGCAGCGGCATCATCCCGAGGCGACCGAGAAGGTCTGGCCGGTCGGCCCGCGGCTCGGCGAGGGCTGCGGCGGTCCCCCCGACGACGCTCCACCCGCCGCGCTGCGTGACGCACCACCCTCCCTGATGAGCGCAAGGGGATCGGGGAGGGTGGTGCGGTGATTACGCGTTGCCGAGCGGGCGATCACTGCCCGAGGTCTGCGACAGCCCCTGGAGAAGTTGCTCGACGGCGGTGGGCACGGTGAAACCGGTGGGTCCGACGCTGACGCAAGACCAGCGGCCGTCGCTGACGACGGGCACACCAGCTTTGGCCATGCTTTCCACCAGGTCACCGGCGAGGTAGCTGTGGCGGCTTTCCCAGACCCGTTGACGATCGGTCTGGCCGAGAGCGGCCCACCATTGGTGAGCGAGTTGCAGGGATGTAGTCATCGTAAGGCCAATCTTCTGAAAAATCGTTGTGGTCGAGGCTTGAGCTTGCCGGAGCGCGATCAAGCCGGCATCGCGTCTCACTAGTGCGGTCGCATTCGATCAACCGAGTCACAGTGCGCGACGACGACCCGTCGTTACCTTTTTGTTAAAAGAGGAAGGGTTGAGTCTACCGCTCCTGCGCATCGGCCTGAATACCTCGGCGACGTACACGTTGCCCCGTGCTGCGGTGCCGGCGGTCTATAAGACTCCTGCTCAGTGGCGCCTTACTCAGAAGGCGCGGCCGTCGCCGACGTTGGCGTGGAAGACCTGTTGCGTGAGTTGACGCTGAGTGGCGGCGAGCTCGCTGACCACCGCACGCTGAGCTGCGAGCAGCAGCGCAAGAGGATCATGAGCGCGGGCGGCCATCGTCGCGCCGGCAGGGGAGCGCAGCACATCAGGACCAACCTGTCGAGCCAGGTCAGCCCATACTTGAACCGATTTGAGCGAGGTGTTCAGCCCTTGACGCACGAGCTGGACCATCGAATCCGGCTCCCACTGGACCGTTGTGTCTGCGGCCGCGCGGTCTGCTTCAGCAGTCGGGTCCGCGACATCGAGGACCGGGTAGGTGTATAGGTCATCGCGGACGTTGGTAACCCGCGGGTCGTCCTTGATATGCGTAGGCATGTATCGATGCTCCCGGGTCTCGGGGATGTCGGATAAGCCGTGCAGACCCCACCCTGCCCGTCGTCGGCGGGGCGTGCAACCATCTCGGCATTAAAATCGGGGTAACATTTAAACCACCCGGCGATGACACTACGTTACAACTTCCCGGTGACTGAGGACCGCTTTTTACTCGCGTGCCGGATTCACTCGTGGCCGTGGCGGTTGCTGCGGGCCGGGACCGGTGGCATCGACAAACCTTCGGATCAGGTGATGGTCGGGCGATAGCTGGCATACCGGATCCGCCCGCGCGGCGTCGCCAGTGAGTTGGAATGCCTGGCAGCGGCAGCCGCCGAAGTCGATCTCCTTGCGGGGGCAGCTGCGACACGGCTGCACCATCCACTCTGACCCGCGGAACCGGGTGAAAGCCGCTGAGTGGTGCCAGATCGTGCTCAGGGAACGCTCTCGCACGTTGTCGATGCCGAGCCCGGCGATCTGCCCGGCGGCCGGGCACGGCAGCGCCCGCCCGTCAGGCGCGATGACGATGTGTCGCCGTCCCCAACCGTGCATGCATGGCTTGGGGTAAGGCTCGTAATAGTCCGCAACGACGTAAAGGATCTCCAGTGTGTCGCCGTGGGTCGCTCGTGCTTGAGCGATAGCGCGCCCTACGGTGACGGTCTGATCACGGGTCGGCAGCAGCGCTGACCGGTTGAGCAGTGCCCAGCCGTAATATTGGGTATGCGCGAGCTCGAGCCGGTCGGCACCCAGCGCAACAGCGAAGTTGATCAGCGACTCGATGCGGCCGATGTTGCCGCGATGCAGGACGACATTGATCGTCAGCGGTAGTCCCAGTGCTTTGATCATTTGCGCGGCCGCCATCTTGTGGCCCCAGACGCGGGCACCTGCGATCTCGTCGGCAGCTGTGCGATCGGCGTCCTGGATGCTGAGTTGGACATGATCAAGCCCCGCCTGGGCGAGCTCAGCGGCACGCCGCTCACCCAAGCCCACCCCGCTGGTGACCAGGTTGACGTAAAAGCCCAGCTCGCGGGCCCGTGCAACGAGCTGGGTCAGGTCAGGCCGAACCAGCGGCTCACCTCCGGTGAGGTGTAGTTGCAGGACGCCGAGCTGCCGCGCCTCGTCCAGCACGCGGTACCACTCGACCAGCATCAGCTCCGTTGCTTGCGGGACAGCGACGGGGTTGGAGCAGTACAGACAGTGCAGGGGGCAGCGGTAGGTGAGCTCAGCAAGCAGACCCAGCGGCCTATCCACTGCCGGCTACCAGCAAACCTTGCACGATCAGATCCTGCAGCAGTGACAACACCTCCGCGACCGCGACGTCGTCGTACACCTCGCCGACCGATTGCAGCACATCGGCCACACTGCGGCAGCCGTCGCAGTGCCGGATGACCGCAGCCGCCGTCTCGTTCATGAGGAGCACACCCTCGGGGAACAGCAGCACTGTCTCACCGCTGAGCGGATCAGTTCCGGTCCGCACCCCGCGGCGTAGCCGCGGCCGGTCGGTGAGCGACAACGCCCCCGTCACCGCCGCGCCTGCACTGAGTGCTCGATCGCATCGAGCATGCTCCACAGCACATCGGTCTTGAACGCCAACGCGTGCAGGGCGGCGTCCTGACTGTCCTTCGACGTGCAGTACGACAACACGATATTCAGCGCGTCTGTACATTCTTGCCGGGCCCGGACTATCCGAGAGTCAAAGTATGCCAGGGCGTCCTCATCAATCCATGAGTAGTATTTCTTCAACGCTGCGGCGCGTGCCGCCATTGCTTGCGGAGCGAACATCTCGGTCAACGACGACGCGATACCATCGAGCCATGGCCTCGTCCGCGCGAAGGTGACGTAGGAATCGACAGAAAAACGTACTCCGGGCAGTAGGTGCAGCTCGTCGATGACTTCCGCCCGATTCAATCCGACCGCATCGACAAATCTCAACCATCGGACGCAACCGCCGTCACCGCCATCATGGTATTCGATTCGCGGGAGCCAGCGCCGACGAATCTCTGGCAGTGGGCAGTTCGCGATGATGGCGGCGTCCTTCTGCGGAAGGCTACACTGATAATACCACCGATTGGCCACGTAAGCCCGCAGATGTACGGGCTCGAGCTCGCCGGCAACCATGCGCTGGTGAAAAGGATGCTTGTCCCAGTAGCTCTGCTCCTGGGCACGCAGCATACCTTCGAAGTCTGCACGGTTCGCCGCGGGTAGGCTTTCGCTCATCTTTTTGCTCCTTTTATGACCGTTTGAGCCCAAGGGCTTAAAGTTCGTACAGGGCGCCGTCCTCGGCGATGCTTGCACCGGAGTCGGTGAGGCACGCTCGCTCGGGCGAGTCCTCGAACAGCATAGGATTGGTGTTATTAATATGCGTGTACACAATTCGCGCTCTGGTCAGTCGCCTGAGCAGGCGTAGGCTACCCTCCGCACCGCCGACCGGTAGGTGGCCCATCGAGCGAGCTGTTACGGTGCCGCGCCCGCACGCCTCGAGTTCGTCGTCGACCCAGAAGGTACCGTCGATGAGAACCAGGTGCGCCTGCTCGAGGTACTTGAGCAGGCTGTCGTCGAGGGCCGCGACCGAGGGGAGAAAGACTACCGAGCGGGTGCTGCGCTGGTCGGTGATCCGGTAGCCGCTGACCACGCCGGAGATCGGATTCCCGCCCGTCGGATCATTGCCTCGTGGACCACTCTCCCGTGCGTAGCGAGGCAGCCGACCACAGCTGACATCGAAAGCCTCACACCATATCGGTGAGGCAGCGCCGGGCCGGTATTGCAACGCAAATCGTTCACCGGGTCGGACCTCATGCCACTGCACGACCGTGTAGCTCTCCAACGTCGGAAGCACCCCGCACCGGGTCAGCAGAGTTCGCACCGCCGCAGTTGCGTACACGTGCAACGCACTGGCCTGCCGAAGCGACAGCAACCCCAGCGTGTGGTCCAACTCGGCATCAGTGAGAAACACCCCATGTATCGGTGCACCGGAGTCGTCAGGGCCAGGCCACAGCGGGGCACACCCGCGCAGCGCAGCCTCGAGATCAGGTCCGGCGTTGCCCAGAAACCACTCGCCCGCGCCGTCGCCGATGGCAATGGTAGAGCAACGTCGTCGACCCACTGAGCGTGAACCTGACCGCGCGGCGGCACACACCGGGCACCCGCAGTTCCATTGCGGAACTCCACCGCCGGCAGCGGAGCCTAGAATGCGAACGAGCATCTCGACTTCGGCGGGCTGAACTCAACGTCGAGCCACGTACATCGTGATTTCCATCGGGGTTTCGAGCCGCTCCCAGGTCGGCGCTACCCACGGCCGGCGGGTACGTGGTGCGGCAGGCTCGATGCGCCGCTCATTGCTGACGCGACCGTGTCGATCGTGGACAGTGACCATATTCGACCTCCACTGGTTGGACGCGGAGCGTCAGTCCGCGTGGCTGATTGTACGGCGTCTCGCTGCACGCCCGGCGCGGAGAGGTCTTCTGCCTTAATAGTCCGGTTCGTTCAGTGCGCCGCGCCGAGTTCGATCATGGTGACGCCGGCGATGACTGCCACGATTCCTGCGGTTTGGATCCAGGTTATTGCCCAGGGCAATCACACCAATCACCGCCACGAGGGCGACACCGATACCGGCCCAGATGGCGTAGGCGATCGCCAGCGGTAAGCCCCGCGCCAGCGCGAAGGAGAGCTAGGGTGAACAAGCTCACATAGCCGACGACAACCACCAGCGACGGCAGCAGCCGCGTGAAGTCAGATAACCCACAAGTCTCCCTGGAAAGCAGCGCAAGGTCGGCGGTGACTGCCCGTGTTGATAGCTCACCGTGTGCCAGGCGAAGTCGTGTCAGGGGCGCCGACGGCGCGGCTAGTCGATGATCTTAATGGTCACCCCCGGCAGCGCGACGACGTTCCTCCGAAGCTCGACGGTCGGTCATCAGCGCATTCTCACCGGGCGTCCACCCGAATTCAACCCCTTGCACCGCAGGGATGACAGTACTGTTACCTCGGCGAGCTTGACACCCCGGAACAGAAGCCCCCGATAGCGCGTACTTAAGTAGCACATGTTGACGAAGTCGAGGGTTCGGAGTACGACTGACTGCGGCGACCGTGGTCAACCAGATCCGTCTGGTTGACCACAGGGCCACCTGGGAGCCTTTTGTGAATCGGAGGCCGCTTCGGTGGCGGCATGGGGCTGCTGCTGCCCCGGTAATTGTCGTGCATGGAGTTCCCAGGAAGGGACGACGAAAGCGAGGATCCATGAGGGTCTCAGAAATTTTCCAACTCGGATACGATCGTGACTACGACGATCACTATCATGGCCGCTTTTACCGCGGTTACCATGACCGTTACTACCGTCGCCGTCGTTTTCGCCGTCGTTTCCGCGATGGCCTGCTAAGGATCAGCATCTCCCTGTAGACAGGCAAGTCGCCGGGTGCCCTCCCCCCATGCTGGTCAGGGGGTGAGGGTCACCAGCAGCGTCTTCTATATCCGCGCGCTGTAGGAGTGCGCACCAGTGCCGGCGAGCTTGTCGCCGTCGACGATGAGGTATTCGTCGCGAATGGGGTGGCCGTGCAGGTAGCACTCCAGGATCTCTCGAGTGCCGGCTGCGTAGCGGGCCTGCGCTGACAGCGAGGAGCCGGAGATGTGCGGGGTCATGCCGTGGTGTGGGGCGGTGCGCCAGGGGTGGTCCGGGGGCGCCGGCTGGGGGTACCAGACGTCACCCGCGTAGCCGGCCAACCGGCCGCTGCGCAGTGCACGCACGACGGCATCCCGTTCACAGATCTTCCCGCGGGCGGTGTTGATCAGATAGGTGCCGCGCTTCATGCTGGTCAGCAGGGCGTCATCGAATAGGCCCTCGGTCTCTGGGTGCAGTGGCGCGTTGATAGTGACGACATCGCACACCGGCACCATGTCCTGGGTGGTGGGGTGAAACGTCAGGTTGAGCTCGCGCTCCACCTCGGACGGCAGCCGGTGCCGGTCGGTGTAGTGCAGCCGTACGTCGAACGGAGCGAGGCGGCGCAGCACGGCAAGCCCGATCCGGCCGGCCGCGACGCTGCCGACGTGCATGCCCTCCAGGTCATAGGAGCGGGCGACGCAGTCGGCGATGTTCCAACCACTGTCGAGCACGGTCTGGTGGGCGGGCAGGTAGTTGCGTACCAGGGCGAGAATCATCATCACCACGTGCTCGGCGACGCTGATGCTGTTGCTGTAGGTCACTTCGGCGACGGCGACGCCGTGCGCGATGGCGGCGTCCAAGTCGACGTGATCGGACCCGATTCCGGCGGTGATCGCAAGCTTGAGGTGCGGTGCCGCCGCGATGCGTTCGGCGGTCAGATAAGCGGGCCAGAACGGTTGCGAGATGACGATCTCGGCGTCAGGCAGGTGGCGGTCGAACTCTGATCCCGCGCCGTCCTTGTCCGAGGTCACCACCAGCTCGTGACCAAGATCTTCGAGGAAGGATCGCAGGCCCAGTGCACCGGATACGCTGCCGAGCAGCTGACCGGGAGTGAAGTCGATGGCGTGCGGCGTGGGCACGGACTGCCCGCCCGGGTAGCGTTCGATGACCGGAATGTCCTCGCGCGCGTACCGGGTCGGGTAGCCATCGACCGGATCGGCATAGAGCACACACAACACCGTCGCCATGGGAGCTCTCCCTTTTTGTGAAGTCTTGTTTCGGCGAGTCTCGTCACGGTGTGCTGCGTCGTCAAAGTGATTGCTCTGATGACGTGATAAACGCCGGTTGTCAGCTCTGCGCGCTCTGGACGTATCGAGCCAGCAAAGCGTCCAGAATCGTGGGGAGGTCCACGTCACGGACTGCTTCCAGCAGCGCGCCGGCCACCATCGGCTCAGGATCCCGGTCGGCCCGCACCAGCCCGATCTGAGGCGATCGGGCTGGTGGATGCAGGGGAATGATCTGCATGCCGTCGGGCACCCCGAAGGCATGCAGCCAGGCATGCGCGATAATGCTCGACCACTTGCGGGTGGCAACGTGGGCGTAGAGTGCCGCGACCGTGTCGGTCTCGACCACCGGGTTGAGCGTGGCACCGGCCGCGGCGATGATTCCGTCCAAGATGCGCCGGTTCTGCATCACCGGGCTCAGCATGCATAACGGCGTGGCCGCCGCCTCAGCCCACCCCACGCAGGCACGCCCGGCCAGCTCACCGTCGGACGGGGTGAGCAGCAGGTAACTCTCGCGGTACAGGGCGGTGGCACGTACACCGTGCAATGCCTCGGCGTCGATGTAGGTGAGCCCGACGTCGAGGTCGAACTCAGCTAACCGGCGCAGGATCTCCCGGGACGGCAACACCTCGATGCGCACCCTGGCCAGTGGATTACGAGCACAGAACGGCGCGGTCAGCAGCGACGACGCCGGCACAGCGGTCGGGATGGCACCGACTCGCAAGGTGGCACTCAGTCCTTGGCGCATCCGGTTCAGGTCGTCCAGGAGCGCATCGCGCTCGGCGAGAATCCGATGCGCCCACCCGACGACGTGCTCACCTTCTGCTGTGAAGCCGGCAAACCGCTGACCACGCAATACGATCATGACGCCCAGCTCGGTCTCCAACTTGCGCACTCCGGCCGACAGCGCCGGCTGGGAAACATGGCAGGCCGCGGCGGCCCGCGCGAAGTGTCGCTCCCTGGCCAACGCCACCAGGTACTCCAGCTGGCGAATCATCACCTCTGCCGGCATGAAACCAGCCTGCCGCACGATCGCCGGATGGAGAGCCGCGAATCACGTTGAACGATCATGCCGCTAGGCGCAGACTTTCTTTATGGCCGCACCGACCGCATCCTCCCGGTTCGAGCTGCCCGCCGACCACCCCGGTGTCAGTGACTCGGCGTACCGTGCCCGGCGGGCGCGGATCGCCGAGGTCGGCGCCGCTTACCACCGCGGCGATCCGATCCCGGACGTCACCTACAGTGTTGAGGAGGACGGGGTCTGGCAGACCGTGTCCACCGAGCTCGCCACCAAACATCGCGAGTACGCATGCCGCGAGTACCTCGTCGGCGCACACCGACTCGTCCTGCCGACCGACCGCGTCCCGCAGTTACGGGAGGTCGACGAGCGGGTGCACGGCCTCACCGGCTTCCACATCAACCCGGTGCCCGGCCTCGTGCCGACCCGGATCTTCTACGGGTCTCTCGCGGAGCGGACATTCCTGTCCACCCAGTACATCCGCCATCACTCGGTGCCCTTCTACACACCGGAACCGGACATCGTCCACGAGATCATCGGGCACGCCAACATGCTGGCCAGCCCGGTGTTCGCCGATCTTTACCAGGTCGCCGGGCAGGCATCGCTACGTGCCACGACCGACGCCGCACTCGACGTCTTCAGCCGCGTCTTCTGGTTCACGCTGGAGTTCGGTGTGGTCCACGAGGACGGCGGAGTGCAGGCATACGGTGCCGGCCTCCTATCGTCCTATGGTGAGATCGAGACATTCCGCGATGCGGACATCCGGTCGTGGAATCTCCGCGACATGGCCACCCAGAAATATGACATCACACATTATCAGCCGACGCTGTTCGCGGCTGCATCCTTCGAGCAGATGATCTCGGATCTCCACACGTTCTTCTCGTCCTACGACGATAAGGCGTGCGAACGGTTACTCTACTGAACGCTCTTCAGGCACAGCATTTCCGACCGGTAAGTGCTCGGCCACGCGCCGAGCGCGTTCATGCACGTTTTCTCCCACACCAGTGCGAACTCGGCCGGCTTCGGTGCTGCCGGGACGTGGTGCGTGTAGTTGACCTCGAGTAGCCGGCGCATCAGGGGACCGGATTGCTGGGCGCGCAGGGCGATGTCCTGCTCGGTTCGTCCTCGATCAGATATGAAGTCGACTATCTCACAGTCACAGAAATAAGCCAGTATGCCCACCTCGTTGGGACTGATCACGGTCGCACCGGGCTGCATCGTGGAGATGTCCTCGGCTACCCGCTGGTATTCGGCTCGGGTGGCCCAGTTGGTGTCAATCGGTGGGGTCTCCCATGGCACGCCCCGCACGACATCGTAACCAGCCGCAGCGAGTACCACCAGGGACAGCGCCCCCAGCGCGGCAACACCGCGAGGGCTGGTAGGTCGGTCTGTCTGAACAATGATCAGCACGGCCACCACCGCGCACAGGCTGAGGCCCGCGACGACGGGCCCATAATACCAATGCGACGGTGGAGTCCCCAGTAGGGCGAAAACTGCTGCGTGGGTGATTCCACCGAGCCCGAACGCGATCGCGGCCTGACCCGCGCCGGTACTGAACACGCCTCGCCGCCGAATGGCGAGCGCCACCACTCCGGCCAGCGCCACCAGACCACACCCGGCGGCCAGCATGGTGAGAGCGGCTGCCAGCGGCCGATGTAGCAGGTACCACAGCGGCCCGCTGGCGAAGTGAAAGCCCACCCACCCACCGCCGTGGATCTTCAGCAGGAACGTGTCCGGCAGCGCAGAACCCCATACGAACCAGCTGAAGACATACCAGGGCATGGCGACCGCCATCGCGACCAGGCCGCTGTGCAGCACCCGACGGCGGGCCGCGGCCACGGTGAGCACAACGACGACATCGATTACGGCGAGGTCGGGACGACCCAGGATCAGCAGCCCGGCAACAATCCCAGCGGCAACCCACCGCCCTGCCAGCGCATAGCGCACCAGGCCGATGAACAACGCGACGCAGAGGTAGGTCTCCAGGCCGATGGTGGAAGCCAGCAGCGGACTGGACAGCAGCATCCCCACTCCGAGAGTGGACAGCAGCCACCGCGACAGCCCAGCCAGCTCCGCGATGCGCCGCAACCACACCGCCGACGCCGCTGTCGTGGCCATCAACAGCAGCCCCACAGCCAGCACCGGCCCGCGCACCA
This sequence comes from Pseudonocardiaceae bacterium, assembly GCA_050700055.1. Classification (GTDB taxonomy): domain Bacteria; phylum Actinomycetota; class Actinomycetes; order Mycobacteriales; family Pseudonocardiaceae. The sequence goes on along the minus strand of JBOHGE010000006.1, from coordinate 32,191 downwards.
CCGCAGTGATCGCGGCCAGCAGACCCACCGTCAGCGGCGACGTGGCGGTGTTCGCCGTCAGGGACGGCACGACCCCCCAATGCCCGTGGAACGCGAGGTTGCGCGCGTAGTCCACCGTGATGTAGCCGTCGTCGCTTATTGCGCGATGAGCGACCAGGAACAGCAGACCCCCAGCCAGGGCGCCGGCAACGCCATAGCCGGCGGCCGTCACCCCACGGGGCACCGCAGGGATCCTCCGGACCGACACCAGCTCGGCTACAGCCATCGCGGCATGGTGTCAGACGGCGTACCCCACCTGCCGGCTAGGGCAGGAGAGACTCCCCAGCTCGATCATGTGGTCATGGACCTCCTGGTAGCGACGGAGCGCAACCTCGCAGATGACCACGAGGCGGGGTCACCGTGGGGGTCCGCGAACCCGGCGCTGACCGGGCTCGCGTTGGCCACGCGTGGCCGAGAGCATCCCGACATGACATGATCACCCGACTCGCCCGTGGGGTGGTACTCCGTAATTGAAGCAGCAGAGCAGTAAGTAGCCTACGGCGTGTTCGTAGCGACCCAGCGAAGGAGATGGACCAATGCTAGTAGACGATGCCCGGCGGATCGCCGCCGCGATCGAGGAACGCCTCAACGCCAGCGCCTGTCACGGAATCAAGGCCACGGTCAAGTCCGAGCAGATGAGCCCCGAGACGATTCCGGCCGGCGCCGGGCGGCCAACCTTCACCAACTACTTCATCCAGGTCGACGACGGCAGTCGGATGGCCACCCTCACCCTGGGCCAAGCAGCCGGGTTAGTCGACAGTATCGACCCGAATTGGGATGCAGATCAATTCTTCGAAGCGATCCGCGCCCTGAACGTGCCCATTGAGGATAAGAGCTGAGGACGGTGTGCAGGACTTAACCGGACGTGGGCCTTACCACCGGAGATGATGATCGTGGTAAGGGCCGCCCTCGCGGGCAACCCTTACCACGATCGCGATGCAGATAGCTATCCTCGAGCGGCTCTTGATCAGCGATACGTCGACATGCCCGATGTGCCCGATGCTGAAACCGCGAGTCGAGGTTTGGGCGAGTCACGTTGGGGTCTACCCGCTAGTCGGTGGCCAGAGCCTGCACGGCGGCCTGCCGGACCCGCCAATGCGGGTCGGTGGTGGCGCGTTCGCGCAGCAGAGGCAGGGTGTCGGGATGGTCTCGCCAGCCGGCGGCCAGAGCCTGCACGGCGGCCTACCGGACCCTCCAGTGCGAATCGGTGGTGGCGCGTTCGCGCAGCAGAGGCAGGGTGTCGGGATGGTCTCGCCAGCCGGCAGCCAATGCTTGCACGGCGGCCTGCCGGACGTCCCCATCGAGGTCGGTGGTGGCACGCTCGCGCAGCACAGGCAGGGTGTCGGGATCATCGCGCCAGCCGGCAGCCAATGCCTGCACGGCGGCCTGCCGGACGTCCCCATCGGGATCGGTGGTGGCACGCTCGCGCAGCACAGGCAGGGTGTCGGGATCATCGCGCCAGCCGGCAGCCAGCGCCTGCACCGCGGCCTGCCGGACCTCCCAGGGGCCGAAGGTGGCTTGGGCTTGGAGTAGCTCATGGAACTTGTGGTCGTCGGCGAGCAGGACAGCGCCGATGCGCGCGGCTAGCGAGATCACCGGCGCGGCAATACGTGCTGATGTGGGACGGAATTGGGCACGTAACAGGTACCAGTCTTGATAGCGGTCCCGACCTGCCCAGTGTGTGCCCAAAGCGGTGAAGACTGGGAGAACAGTCCGCTCCACTGCCTGCGTCAACGACGAGTCGTACCGGGCCTCCCATCCATAGGCGGTCTCCAAGAGAGAGATCACCGTGTCGGCGATGGCGAGACTTTGGTCGGTCAAGACACCGAGCTTGCGGACCTCGCCCGTACATCGTATGGCCAACAAGGCGTGCCGAGGGAGCGCACCGGGACGCAGGAACCACAGCGGGTCCGCGGTCAACAAGTGGTCGATGATCTGGCCAGCGAATCGTTCTTTGATCATTCCGGTGATCAGGAGAAGGACCTCCTGCCAGGCGGGGTCGGACCAGCGCCGGCCGAACACCTCCGTGGTCAGCTGGTCCTCGGTCAGTTTCCGCTCAGCGAGACGGTCGACGATGTCGGCGGCGGCGAGGTACTCCAAAAACGTGCGGTGAACAAATCCGTATACCTCAGCACCGAAGCGGCTGAGGATGAAGTTGCGTTCCCGGAACTGATCGAGCATCGCTTTCGCGGCGGGTTTAGCCCGATCGGGGGGCAGTTCGTAGCGTTGGCGCAGGTAGGCATCGAACTCAGCGAGCAACTCCGGGCCGGGAAGGTGATTACCGGCCAGCCCAGCGGATCCGTCTTGCATGCGCCGGGCGACCAGCCGCAGCAGCTCCAGCTTGTCGTCATAGTCGAGGTAAGGCATGCCCTGGTCAACCCGGGTGTCCCGGAGATGCTTGCTGGGGTCCCATTGCTCGACCAGCACCGAGACCGCATGCTGATACACCGCGCGCCGGTCCCGGGGCAGCTCCCGGCGCCGACCGATGATCGACAGGATGGTCAGCAGCAGGGGGTTACCAGCCAGCTCCTGCACCGCCGCCGAGTCCTCGACGGCACTGAGCAACCGCCCGCGCAGGCGGGTGGCCTCGGTGGAGTCATGCGGGCAGGCGATCTGGTACCAGCGGGTCACGAATGCCGCGATCTGCTCAGAGTCGAGGTCTTGGAGCATGTAGTGGGTGAATCCAGCCGCTTTCAGGACCGCTTGCCGATATCCGATCACGCGGGAGGTCACCACGATCCGCGCCCGGGGGTAGCGGTCGGCGAACCAGGTGATCTGACGGGTCACCGTCTCGCGCAGCCGCGGATCGAACAACTCATCCAGCCCGTCGAAGATCACCACAGCACGGCCGTCGTTGCGCAGGAAGGATTCCACCATGGGTGTGGGCAGTCCCACTCCTTCCGTGGCGTGCAGATGGTCGAGCAAGTCCAGGAAGGTCCGATCACGCCAGCGGACATCAGCGTAGGTGCGCAGCTCAACCAGCAACGGTAGCCACCCAGCCAACGCACCCAACGGTCCGTCCAGGGATGTCTCGGCCAGAGTGAGCGCCAGGTAGCGGGCCAACGTCGATTTCCCCGCCCCGGGATCACCCAACAGCACCAGCCGCTGCTGACCCGGCGCCGCAAGCAGCTGCACCACCGACCGCGCTGGGCGTTCCTGGTACGCCTGCCGGTACTTGGCCAGCACGTCTGAGTCCACGCTATCGGGCAACTCGTCCCGGCTCAGCTCGCCGGCCTCGACCAAGCGCCGCACCAGCTCCCGGGGCAACTCCACCGGCGGCGGATCTTCCCGGACGGTTTGCGCGACGAACACCGCTCGCAGGCGCACCGGAGGATGCTCATCCTGCTCGGTCAACGGGGTCAGCACTTCCAGATCCATCCGGTGGTACCGCTCCTGCAACCGTGCCAGATAGCCCCGGCGCACAGCGGCGAACGCGGCATCGCCAGGCGCCCTGGTCGATGTCGAGGGGTAAGCAGCGTCGTAGCGGGTGCGCCAGGCATCCAACTCGGCTGCGTTCGGTGGTAGTGGCAGCCGGTGACTGCGAGCGTGATGAACACAAGCGGTCACGAATGCCTCGACCGTGTCCCACCGTGGCTTGCCACGCCCCTTGAGCAGGTTCCCGAAGGCCGACTTGGACACACTGTAACCGGCAAGACGGGAGTGTTTCTCCAGGCTTGCTAACGGGGGGTTACCGGCTTGCTGGCGGAGCTGATGCAACTCATCGTGCACGTGATCGCTCTCCCCAGCCCTAGTGGTTGCTCGCCCTCGCCTCGCCCGCCGCGTGGCTCATCCAGTTTCCAGCTTTGTCCAGGCCAGCCAAAGCTGGACATACCAGCAACAACTGTGAACGCATCGTTGCCGCACCAGCAAGGAGCTGAACTGATGTCGTCCACGATCAGCACCATCGTCCACACGATCTGGGCATGGCTTCCGGACCTCGCCGTCGGGCTGCAGTTCACTACCACGCTCATCGGGTTCTACCTGACCGTCATCCTGATGATCCAGCGCCTGCGCCACCGGAGTTCGCACCGCCCCTCGCACACCCAAGAAGAATCACGCCGACCAGCCAGCAGCGACCGGCTGGTCAGCGTGCTGTCCGAGGACCAGGCGGCGGCGATCGGCGCGGTGCTGCGCGCTGCCATCGAGGCCAGCAGGACCGACGAGCAGGCGCACCGGCCGGCGCAGTGGTGGCGAGCGGACCCGGACTCAACACGGTTGGCATCGGAACCGGTCCGCACGTTCGACAGCGCGGGCACGCTGTCGGCCAAACCCAATCCGGCGAAGCGGGTCGAGGAGATTCCGCGAACCGAACGGAGTACCGCCGCGTGATCCTGGTCGACACCGGGCCGATCGTTGCCGTCATCGACGACCGTGACGATCACCACCAACAGTGCAAATATCTGCTGGAGCGGCTGCCCGGTCCGCTGCTGATTCCCGCCACCGTGGCCACTGAGGTGTGCTTCGTGCTGGAGCGTAGGCGAGGTACCGACGCTGAGTTGGCGTTCCTGTCGGATGTGCGGGCTGGCCGGTACACGCTGATCCAGTCGTTGTCCGCCGACCTGGAACGGATTGCCGAACTCGTGGCGAGGTACGTCGACCTACCGTTGGGTACCGTCGACGCCTCGGTGATCGCGCTCGCGGAGCGGTTGCACATCACCACTGTGGTGACCATCGACGGCCGCAGCTTCGGCATGGTGCGCCCGGCCCACGTACCCGCGCTGACCCTGCTGCCCTGACCCTCGTCCGACCGCAGCCAGCGGCGTGTCGGTGAGTGCAGACCCGGGAGATGAACTGGTATGTACCGCCTTCGACGTTTCCTAGCGCCCCTTGGGCGCTAAAATCTTGACATTTGAGCCGAGTTTTGCAGACGTCTCCCACAATGCCCGCCCATCTCACACCTCCCAGAGCTGAGCGTGGCTGTGAACCGCCATTCGGAGCCGAATAGCGGTTCACAGCCGCCGCCAACCGCTATTCGGAGCCGAATGGCGACTCACGGCCGCTGTCGGGCGCCATTCGGAGCCGAATCGCGGTTCGCGTCGCTTTGCTGATCAAGGTGACCCGCGTCTCGGCGGTCCGAGGCGCAGCCTCATTAGGATGGAATCTTGATCTACTGGTCGGGTAGGTACGGCCTACGCTGCGGTACGTGTCCGATCCGCCGAATCTTGATCTGCTCGCGCTCCCGGGTATGCCCGAGGCACTCGCGTCTCGCGAGATCGCCACGCTGTGATGATCGCCATCGTGGCGCGTCGTGAACTCGACGCCAGCAACATTCCGGCCGCTGCAAACGTCGCTGGTATCGAGTTCATCACACGCACCATCGCTGCGCCGATATTGACCCGTCCGACGGTTACCGCCATCGCCTGAGCAACTTCGCGCCGGGTCGGTCCGCTTCGCTTTCACATCTCGGCCAGCCGGTATAGAGCACGAGCCATTTCTGCATCACTCACGCCGAGTACACGCCGTGCGCTCGGGATCTATTTTGTCCGCGGAAAGACAGAAAAGCTGCGAGTCCCGCAAATTTGTTTCTGCTTCAAGGTCAAAATAAATGCTAGTCCAGTGAACCTCTTCAACCGGTTTGATGCAGTCTGAAATACGCCCAAAAATTGACGGGAGCCTCTGTTGTCCATCTAGAACATAGTCAATCGGCAAGTCCGGATCTCGTTCTGGCAGAACAAATGGCCCTAGCTGGCGCTCCGATTTCAATTGTTCCCTAGCTCGCCAAAGGATGACCGCGCCGAATGGGTACCCTTTGTAGATACTGTCCATGAGGAAAGCTACCCGTTCGGCGTCCCAGACAAAGCCGCACTGAAACGCTGGGATGCGCAGGCGGCCAGTCGTTACACGGTCGATAATATTCCGGATGGACAGATTGCTCACGGATACCCCTAACTCGCCCTTTACGCGTTTTTCGACGGCGGCTAAGCATCATAATGTCATGGTGCGAGGCTGCTCCCGCAGACACGCGGTGCGCCAGCCCATCAGCAGGGGATGACGTAGGCGCGGGCGAAGAAGGTGCCGATTTCTGCGCGGTGGAGGTGACCGGCGACTGCTTGATCACCTTCGACGGCCATGACGGCGTGGATGTGCACCGTGCCGTTGGTGATCTCCCCGGTACCGGTCATCTCTGCGGGTACGGAGTAGTCGGTGATAATGTCTTTGGTGGCGTCGTGTTTAGGCATGGTGGAGATCGTGAAGTTGTCCACGGCACCGATCAGGCTGACGATTGCACCATTGGTGATGTGGAGGCGCTCGGCTTCCTTGGCGACGGTCTCCATCAGCTCAGCGTTGCGGACATCGATGACGACCACAGGACCTACCTCCCGATCAGTGGACTGAGCGATTGCAGCATGGCAGCGGCGCACCATCGCGCGCCAGCATCGCAGTCGCTGAGGGCTTCGTGGGCGAACCTCTGGGCCACCAGAACGGGCTGCGGGAAACCGGCAGGGTTCTCAGCAAGCTGAGCGGCAACGGACCAGTCGAGACCGCAGACCCGTGCCACGACGGCAGTCATATAGCGCGCACGCACCTCGGCGTCACGCCCGAGAGCGGCACTCACGTGAGCTGCCTCGAATTGTCCAGGTACCTTGGCGAGAATTCCGGCGGCGTTCACCCGCAAGACTGGATTGTCGCCGTCATCGAGCCACCGTCGTAGGTGTGCCACGGTGCCATGGTCAGCCAGGGTGGCGATCGCCAGGTCAGTGCCGTGCGTGGTCTGGACCACAGCCAGCGGTCCAGGGTCGTTGCCCGCGATGCTGGCCGCTAGCTCAGTGGCTACAACGGTGTTCGCAGTGACCAGGCGGGCCACCTTGAAGAACTTCCTACGGTTCACCTCGTCGCCCAACTGACCTACGCCCAGCACTCTCTCGTACCCTGATCACCTCGGTAGTCGCCGCTCGTTTGCCAGTCTCCACCATGCTGAGGTAGGGCTTGCTGTAGTGCGTGCGGCTCGCCATCGCGCACAGACTGATCCCGGCGGCCTCCCGGGCTGCCCGCAGGACTTCTCCAACTGTCATCGCTGTCAACGCTTGTGAACCTCTGAGCCGTTCTCTTGAAGGTCTGTGTCGGTCAGGCTAGCGGCAGGCGACAGAACCTGGCGGCGGAGGGATGACGATGTCGATCAAGAGTCCGGAGTGGGCGCTATGACCACTGGGAAGGGATCTCGTGATCTGAGAAGATCGCGAACATCTGGTCGCGCTTGCACGGCTGGACAGCACGATGCTGTGGTCTCTGGCGGTGCATGATGCTCATGGAGGCTGAAAGCCCGGATGTGGTGATCGCGAAGCGGTTGCTCGACCAGGCCAAGCAGGCTGGGTTCACGTTTCAGCGTGCGTCGCTGGGTGAGGATGCTCCGCTGGTGGGTACCGGCTCAACGACGACCTCGTCGATCTAATTCACCTCGATGGATTCCGCCGAGACTGCCTTGCCTGGCGACAGCGGACATCCGCACTCATCGTGTCCCCGGATGCACTCGTGCGGCGCGAGGTGCGGGGCGGCGCGCTTGAGGTGCTCACTGAGGTGCTGAGCTGGGAGCCGGGATCATGACTAGCACGGTGTGTGCGTCGCTAGGACAACGCCTCGTGTCCGCGGTGAAGACCAGGTCACCAATCCCAGAGCTGCCGGTGGGGGGTCAGCTTTCGCGCGGCCGATCGGCTTTGATCAGCGTCGTGGCGGCGCATGTCCCAGAGTTGGTGTCCGAGTGACGTTGGTGCAGGTCTGCGCGTGGTAGACAAACCAACGACACCGCGCCCGGAGCACAAGGCGCGCCGCAGCCACCGTCTGGTGATCAGGACCACCTGCCAGGCGCACGGCACGGCGGGGTTCACCAACTTACTGGTGACCAAAGAGGACGGGTTCATCGTGCTGAACCCGCACCTGGCGAACTGCTGTGTGTTGCGGATGGATGAGCAGGCCGCAAGGGCGCTGCGCGGCATCGTCGGGGAGTGGCTGGGGTGAGTCGGTCCTTCAGCGACGACACGCAGACCCACCGATATCCCGCTTCCGCGTCCCAAATCCCCGGTCGGTAGCCAGCGGCCCCCGACGCTGAGTTCCCGGCGGCCGACCGGTTCCACACCCCAGCTTGCCCGCCCTTCGATCGCGCTACCGCCTGCTCCCAACCTCGAATCGCAATGAGGCAGGAACGGCTCGGTGCGGCACATGCCTCACCCACGCACACCGGCACTGCCCTACCTCTGAGCTGCGGCGAGGCAGACAACCACACCGAGGCAGACCGCAGCGCAACGAGCCCGAATCGACGGTTTCAGGGGTCCAGGTAGGTGTCCCTATCTGCCCTACCCGGCAGCTCTCGGATCGGCCACGCTCGAGAACGGCCAGTCTGAACCTGACACAGCTACCTGGAGAACCCGTCACAAACCAGGTGAACCCGTCACAGCGCTTGTGACGGGTTCACCCATGCCCTGAGCTGGGGAAACGCCTTGTGTGACGGGTGTGACGGGTGTGACGGGTTGCCCTCGAACCCGTCACACCCGTCACAAACCACGTCAGAAACGGTCCCCTCGATGGCGCGCTCAACTGTGACGGGTCGGTCCCGAACCGCCGCCACGCCGTGGGCCCGCGCGTGTCAGGCGGTTAGGTCCGTTCGTCGAGTATGTGGGGTGGTCGGGGGAGGCGGGAGGCGATGAGGTCGGCGGCTTTCGTGTCGGCACCGGCGAGCCAGGCGGCGTAGACCTTGAGGGTGGTTGCTCCGCCGCCCGCGTGGCCGAGCCTGCCTGCCACGGTGCGTAGGTCGACGCCGCCAGCGAGTAGTTCGGTGGCGCTGTAGTGGCGTAGTGCGTGCAAGTGCGTGTCGATGCCGAGGTCGGCGGCCATCTTGGCGTATCGGTGGGTGATGGCGTCGGGATCGCAGTGGCGCCGGTGGTCGGGTGCGTAGGAGGAGACGAAGGCGTCGTCGTCCAGCGTGGTGCCGAGGTCGGTGCACCGTTGTTCAGCGCGTGCCTTGTGCTGGTTCAGGATCGTGATCGTGTCCTGGTCGAGTCTGATGACCCGCATCTGGTGAGTCTTGGTGTCCTTGAGGATGGTCGTGCCGTTGCGCCAGCGCTTGGCCGCACTCAGCGCGCCGCTGAGCACCGCGTGGCACTGACGGACCGACGAGACGGCCAGCGGCTTGCACGCGTGCTCCGCACATCGCTCGTCGCACTCGTGTTGCCTGGGTGTGCGGTGCTCGACAAAGGCGCGACCGTTGCAGCGACGGCGGCAAGTCCGAAGTTCAGCGTAGAACTGCTCCAAGGGGCGCGGTCCCTGCTTGCACAGCTGGGCCAGGGGAGTGGCGCCGAGAGCCGGACGGATGAAGCTGTTGATCAGCAGCCGGTAACTGTCGCGGGTCGTCTCCTCGACCTGATGTCCGGACAACCACTCATCGAGCAAGTAGCCAAGTGTGACGTTCGTCCGGGCTGCCGTGTTGTCCCGCACCTGCTGGCGCAGCTGGTCGCGGATCACGATCGCCGCGTCCTCGGTGTCGGCCGAGCCGGTGAGCATGAGTTGCCGACCGGTCACCGGGTCGTACCGGCAGAGACGCGGATCTGATAGGTGCCGCCCCGCTGGCGGATGCCGATCAGGTCCTTCGGCGGCTGCTTCCTCCGTGCCATCACCGCAGCGTACAGCGCGATAATGGACAGTCCGATGGACAAAGATCCGTAAATATGATCTTCGTCCGATAGTTTCCACTGGTGAGAAGTGGTGCGCCGCCAGGGACTCGAACCCCGAACCCGCTGATTAAGAGTCAGCTGCTCTGCCAGTTGAGCTAGCGGCGCTGGTGTCGACGCCCGCCCGGCGTGACGTGCAGGACGCTAGCACGTTGGTGTCGGTAGGACTGAGCCAGGCTACAAGCAACCGGCATCGCTGCCGTGCGTCGGTACATAGGTGCCCCGCCGGCTGCGTCAGCAGGGTCTGTTGGTCCAATGCGGGCAGACTGAGTTCTCTTGCAGTAGATCACGAAAACGGATGGTGCCCCGTGCGGGTGAGCAGGTCGCGTCCGGCCGCTGGGGGTCGGAGCACAGTGTCAGGGCTGGTCAGCTGCGTAGCGATGATCGTGATGTTGGTCATCGTCACCCTGTTGACGGCGTGCAGCATCGGCGCACCGAACTCGATCACTCGCCAGGACGACCCACCACCACCTCCGCCACCGGTCGCGCGCATCACCACCGATCCGTCGGCCGACGCGCTCAACGTGCCGCCACTGGCGCCCGTCACGGTCACCGTCACCAAGGGCAAGCTCGGCCAGGTGACGCTGACCAACCCCCAGGGCGCGCCGGTCGTCGGTCAGCTCGAGCCTGACGGGACGACCTGGAAGACCACCGAGCCTTTGGGTTACGGCAAGGTTTACACGTTCAACGCCAACGCAGTGGGCGACGACAACCGACCGGTGACCATCGCGTCCAGCTTCACCACCGTCGCGCCGCGGACCCTCACCTACCCGTCGATAAACCCGACTGACGGGCAGACGGTGGGGGTGGGACAGCCGCTGGCGATATATTTCGACGAGCCGGTCGCGAACAAGCAGGAGGCCGAGAAATCCATCACCGTGACCACGAGCCCCCCGGTCGAGGGAGCCTTCTATTGGTTCTCCAACAAAGAGGTGCATTGGCGCCCCCAGCAGTTCTGGCAGCCCGGGACCAAGGTCACCGTGGAGATCCGCGTGTACGGCAAGGACTTGGGCAACGGGGTGTACGGCCAGCTGGACCGGACATCTCACTTCACGATCGGTGACTCGTTCATCGCCCGGGCCGACGGTGCGACCCACCAGATGGCCGTCGAGATCAACGGCCAGGTGGCACGCACGATGCCGATCTCCATGGGGCGTCCGGACTTCGCCAGCGCCAATGGTACCCACGTGGTCACCGAGCGGAACGCGACCAAGGTGATGGACTCGACCACCTTCGGCCTCGCGCTCGACGCCGGCGGCTATATCGCCAAGGTGCAGTGGGCCACCCGCATCTCCAACAGCGGCGAGTTCGTGCACGCCGCTCCGTGGTCAGTCGCTCAGCAGGGCAACAGCAATGTCAGCCATGGCTGCATCAACCTGTCACCGGAGAATGCCAAGTGGTTCTTCGACAACGTCAAGAAAGGTGACGTCGTCATCAACACCAACACCGGCGGCCCCACCCTCAAGCCATGGGACGGCTTCGGTGACTGGCAGATCTCGTGGGGGCAGTGGGTGTCGGGAAACAAGTAACCCTCAACCGGTAGCGGCGTGTCGCATGATCAGGCGGTTGGCCCGCTCCGCCTGCTCGAGGGGCACCAGGTGCGCGGCGTCCAGAACCTCCAGCCTCGCCCGGTAGATGCCGGTAGCGAGAGCCTTGGCATGCGGGGTGACCGGCACCCGTTGATCCTGGGAGCCGGCGATCACCAGCGTCGGGGTAAGGATCCGGCCGAGCAGCCGGCGACCGTCCCAGGCGGCGATGGCACTGCAGCAGGCGGCGTAGCCCTCATCCGCCGTCCCGGAGATCATCTCGGTGACCTGCTGCACCACCGCCGGATGCGCAGCTGCCCATTCCGGGGTGAACCAGCCGGCGGCCACGTCCGGTGCTATCCCGGATGTGCCCACCCAACGAACTGATGCAGCCCGCTCGAGGTAGGGCTCAACGTTCTCGAAATGCGCGCTGGCGCTGCACAACACGAGCGAGGACAGTCGCTCCGGAGCGCGCGCACCGAGCCAGATGCCGACCATGCCGCCCAGCGAGAGCCCGCAGAAGGCCACCCGCTCGATGTCCAGCCGGTCCAGTAGCGCGAGCACATCGATGGCCAGATCCGTGATCACGTACGGTCCGCCCGGAACGGGGGATCCGCCATGCCCACGATGGTCATAGCGCAGCACCCGGAATTGCTCGGCGAACGCCTCGACCTGCGGCTGCCAGATCTGCATCGTGGTACCCAATGGCCCAGCCAGGACAAGCACCGGCAAGTCAGGCGGCCCGGTGAGCTCATAGTGGACCTTGATACTCGTCATGGCCAGCACTGTAACGTCAGACATCTGAAGCGTGGGGTGAGTGACGGGATTCGAACCCGCGACATCCTGGACCACAACCAGGTGCTCTACCAACTGAGCTACACCCACCATGGCGCCGGCAACGCCTGCGCTGCTCACCGATGATACCGGGCACTGGGCTGCCCTCAGTGACCGGGCATCTGATCGGTGATGGCCCGCGCGGCAGCCTGCGCTTGCTCAGAGCTAGGCCCCGGGTCGGGGACGAACACGGTGCGCCGGTAGTACGCCAGCTCGCGGATGGACTCGTTGATATCGGCCAGCGCCCGGTGCGCCAGACCTTTAGCGGGCTGGGCGTAGTAGACCCGCGGGTACCAGCGCCGGCACAGCTCCTTGATCGAGGACACGTCGACCATCCGGTAGTGCAGGTGCTCATTCAGCTCCGCCATGTCGCGGGCGAGAAATGCCCGGTCAGTGGCCACCGAGTTACCGGCCAGTGGTGCTGAGCGGGCGTCGGGCACCCAGGTGCGGACGTAGGCCAGCACCTGCTGCTCGGCCTCGGCGAGGCTGACGGTGGAACGGCGCACCGCCTCGGTCAGGCCGGAGCGCGCATGCATCTCGCGCACCACCTCAGGCATCGAGTCCAGCGCGGCATCGTCGGCGTGGATCACCACGTCGACACCCGCGCCGAGCACTCGCAGCTCGCCGTCGGTGACCAGCGCGGCGATCTCGATCAGCGCGTCCTTGCCGGCGTCCAGCCCGGTCATCTCGCAGTCGATCCACACCAGACGGTCGTTCACAACCACGAGCCTAGTGTGCTGGGGGCGCCACCACGTCGTGATTAAGGAACGGCCCGAGTAATCCCGGTACCGCGTGCTCGGCGAGGGCCAGCCCGTCGGTGGCCCTGACGTCGATCACGCGATAGGCGCCGCCACCGGCCGCGGTGGTCGCGGTCACGGTGACCAGCCCGGCTCGGCGCTGGAAGAACGACTGCGACACCGTCCAGCCGATCACCCCGCAGCGTTGCAATGCCACCGTGGCGCGCAGCCCGGCCCCGTGCCGGGTGACCAGGTAGCGGCTGGTGAGCGCATGTCCGAGGTTGCGGTAGGAGTCCAGCGCGAGCAGCACCGTCACCGGCAGCAGACCCAGCGTCGCCCACGCCACCCAGGTCGGCAGCGGAGCCAGCCACAGCACCATGGATCCGGCCAGCACCGGCAGCACCGCGCGGACCAGCCGGCGGCGCCGCGCGACGAGCGGGTGCCTGCGCAAGGTCATCCGGGTGGGGGAGGGGTCCTCGGTGAGCACGACCCCCGACACCCGATGCGCCTCAGCCCGCGGGGCCGGCGGTAGCAGGACGCCCCGCCCGTGGCCGCGTCGACCACCCAGCCCGGTGGCCACCGCAGTAGTACGCGCCCCACGGCCAGCCCGCAGCAACAGTGGCTCCGCCACCTCGACCCCGCGCAGTCGGCGCTCCTCCAGCGATACCGACCGGGTGGTGAGCAGTCCCCGGCGAATCCGCAGGGTGCCGCCCGGCTCCCGGGCCAGCCGGAACCCCCACCACGCCTCAACGAAGATCAGCATCGAACCCAGTAGCGCGATCACCAACACCAGCCCGCCGAACGCGGCGACGCCCAGCCACAGCGGAGCAACACTCAGCCTTTCCCGGACGCCGCTGAGATCCGCGACATCGGCGCCCAGCTCGCCCGCGAGCTGAACGAACGCTGCACCGACCGCACCGATCGCCACCAGGCTGGACGTTGTGAGCGGCGCGAGACGCAGCCAGGACCAGTCCAGCACAGCCAGCTCGGTCGTCGGGCTCGGCGCAGCCACGACACCTGGCTGCTCCGGATAGCCGGCCGGCACGGAGTCCAGCAGACGCCGGCGCATCCGGTCGGCCTCGGTTGCCGATATCGCGTCCAGGGTCAGCTCCCGCGACTCGACACCGTCGTTACCCTGCCCGGTCCCGATGGTGACCACCGAAAGCCCGAACAGCCGGTGCACCGGCCCGGCAGTGACGTCAACGCTGCGGATCCGGTCTCGGGGAACGGACCGGGCGCTGCGGAACAGCAACCCCGAGCGCAGCTCGACCCGCTCGTTGGTGACCCGATACCGCGTGGTCAACCAGCGCAGTACCCCAGCGAGCACGACGACCAGCACAGCCACCAACAACCCGTAGATCCGCCCGCCGAGGCCCTGCTGGACACCGATCAGCAGCACCACCGCGATCACCGGCAGGAACCCGGCGAGCTGGCGCAGCGGCGTCACGGCGAGCATGCGAGGGTCCAGCCGCTGCCAGATCGAGGTCATGTGGCGTCCCCCGGGGTAGCCTGCGTGGTCGCCGCGAGCCGCTCGACGAGGTCCTCGGCCACCGTGTGGTCCAGCCCGGCCAGCCGCAGCGCCCCGGCCGCCGACGCGGTGGTGACGGTGACGGTGGCCAGCCCGAACAGTTGCTGCAGCGGCCCCCGCTCGGTGTCCACGGTCTGGATCCGCGACATCGGCGCGACCCGCCATTCCTGGCTGATCCAGCCCGCCGAGGTGTAGACGGCGTCGTCGGTGATCTCCCAGCGATGCACCCGGAATCGCCACCGCGGCATCACCAGCACGTAGCCGAGTCCGATGACGACCACCGCGGTGGTGACGCCGGCCAGCCACGGCCGCGCGCCGACCCGGGCGACCAGACCCACCAGCAGGGGGATCAGGACGGCCAGCACCTCGAGTGCGGCCCGGGTGGTCCACCAGATGATCGCCCGGCGGCTCACCAGATGACGCGGCGGACGCAACCGCAACGGCTCGACGGGCTGCACATCATCCACCATGCCCGATGAGCCGCCCCCGCTCATGCCGAGGTCTCGCCCCGGGCAACGGCCGCCAGGAAACGCGCCGGCACCTGCGGGACCCGGCTGGGGTCTGCACCGGTGAGCAGCAGTGCGGCGTATGTCGCGCGGGCGGCCTCCTCCAGGTTGACCGCCCGCTTGTGTGCCAGCTCCACCGAGTCAGCCAGCACCGAGCAGCCGTGATGCTGGAGCACCAGGACGTTTGCACCGCCTGCCATGGCCTGCGCAGCCGCGACCGCGAGCTCGATGGTGCCGGGCTGGTCGAACGGGATGGCGGTGACCTCGCGCAGGTAGTACGCGTGGTCGGTGGTGATCAGCGCGATGTCGTGGCCCAAGGCGGTGAGCAACACGCTGGTCTGCGGGTGCAGGTGGATGATCGCGTTGACGTCCGGACGCCGAGCGTAGGTCTCGGTGTGCAGCCGCCACTCGCTGGACGGCTTCGGATGCCCGCCACGCAGCCCACCGTCCGGGATGCTGATCAGCGAGAACTCCACGGGCTGCAACCGATCCAGCCAGGTGTCGGCCGCGGTGATCCAGCACTGAGCAGAGCCCGGTTGGCGGGCCGAGAGGTTGCCGCCCGATCCGACCACCAGTCCGGCGCGGACGACCTCCGCACCGACGTGCGTGAGCTGATGGCGCAGATCACCCCCGGGGTAGCTCACCCCTGAAGCGTAGAAGTCCGGGCCAGGGCGTGCCGGTCGTAGGGTCCGGTGCAGCTACCCAACGTGGCGAGATGCCCACGCTTGTGCCCTACACTCCGAACCCTGGCGGGGGGTGGACCGGAAGAAAGGAAGTCCTTGATGCAGCGCAGCCAAGGCGCCCGAGGTGCTGGCTTGGTCGCAGCGTTCATAGCGTTCACGTCATCGGCCCTCATGTTTGCCGGGTCCGCCCCGGCCTTGGCGCATACGGCCAAGGAGCCACGCCAGGACGGCGTTCGTCATTTCTCCCTCCGGCTGACCGGCCAAGATTCCGTTCCCCGCGGCGACCCGGACGGGCAAGGCTCCGCTCGACTCGATCTCGACCCGCGACAAGGGACCGCCTGCTACGAGATCAGTTGGACGAAGCTCGACGGTAGGGTCACCGCTTTCCACCTCCATGCCGGACGACGCGGCAGCGACGGGCCGCATTGGATCGATTTCTTCAACGGCAAGAACTTCGCTGGCGAGCAAACCGTCAAGGATTGTGTCCGTGACACGCCGGAGAGGATCGAGGCTGTCATCAAGGAGCCCTCCGCCTACTACCTTCAAGTGCACTCGACCGCGTTCGAGTCGGGAGCGATTCGCGGCCAGCTGGGCTAACTGCTCGATCAACGCCGGCGACTTTCCCAGCACCCGCGACATCATCCGGAACCAGGTGGCCCAGCGCCGCAGATGGTGACGCACAGTACCGCTAACGGAACAGGCGGTATCGGCGATACAGAGATCGAGTACCGGATCGGATCTGCTCGAACGCTGCTTTGCACCGCTGACACCGCTGACGAGGATAGGGGCACACCGGGATGAGCTACTGGCTCGGGATCGACCTGGGCACCACCTTCACCGCAGCGGCCATCTGCCGGGTGGAGTCCGGACGGCGTCCGCTTCCCGAGGTGGTGCCCCTCGGCAGCCGGTCGGCTGCCGTGAGCTCGGTGGTCTACCTCGGTAAGGACGGCCAGGTTCTCGTCGGAGAGGCCGCCGAACGGCGCGCTGTCACCGACTCCGACCGGGTGGTGCGCGAGTTCAAGCGGCGCATCGGCGACGACGTGCCAATGGTGATCGGCGGTGTCCCGCATTCCGCCGCCGAGATCGCTGCAATGGTGGTCCGCTGGGTCGTTGATCGGGTCGCTGAGCGTGAGGGTGAACCTGCCCAGAGCATCACGATCACACATCCGGCCAGCTGGGGCAGCTACAAGATCCGGGTCTTGGCAGACGCGCTGCGCGCGGTCGATCTGCCGGAGGTCACGTTCCGTACCGAGCCGGAAGCAGCAGCGGCGTGCTACTCGATGCAGGAACGGGTTGCGATCGGCAGCACCATTGCCGTCTACGACCTGGGTGGTGGCACCTTCGACGCGGCCGTCGTGCGCAAGACCGGCACCGGCACGTTTTCGGTGCTCGGCTACCCGGAGGGCATCGAACGTCTCGGCGGTGTGGACTTCGACGATGCCGTCTTCGGCCACGTCGTGGCCAAGGTCGCGCCGTTGAGCGATCTCGATCCGGAGGCCGCCGCTACCCTCGCGGCGACTGCTCGGCTACGGCGTGAGTGTACCGAGGCCAAAGAGGCACTGTCAGCCGACACCGAGGTGACGATCCCGGTATCGGCTCCGGGGATCGAGTCACAGGTACGGCTGATCCGCGCCGAGTTCGAGGATCTGATCCGCCCGCAGCTGGTCGAGACGGTGCAGGCCCTGCGCCGGGCGCTGCGTTCGGCTGACGTCGGTGCACCGGAGCTGGACGCGGTGCTGCTGGTTGGTGGCTCCTCACGAGTACCGCTGGTCGCTCAGCTCGTCTCTGCCGAGTTGGGTCGCCCGGTCGCAGTCGACGCTGATCCCACGGCTGCGATCGCGCTCGGGGCCGCTGTGTCGGCGTTCCCGACCGGGATCACCGGCTCCGATGCTGCCGGCGTGGACGCCTCGCCGCAGGCACTGATCCCGGCCGCAAGCACGGAGCCGACGGTGCTGACCGCGACACCCGTCATATCCGACGGTCCGGACGCGACCCAGGCGTCACATCGACCCACTCACACTGTCGCCCTGTCGGGCGTCGAACCAGCCGACCTCGAGCGGCGGGCCAGGTCATGGCGGGTGAAGCAGATCGCCGCAGCGGGGCTGCTGGCCCTTGCCATCGCCGGTGGGGCGACGGCCGTGCCGTATCTGACCGCCCACAACGGTCCTGTTCCCCCGGCGGACGCGGGAACTGCAGGAAACGCGGGCACCACAGCACCTGCAACGCCCGACCCACCACCGGCCGTCGGCAGCAGTAGTAATGGCAGCAGTAGCAACCGGAGCTCGCGTAGCGGCGTCTCCAGCGAATCCGTTCGCACGACACCGACAGCGGTACCGCCTGCGGAGGTGCGGAACAAGGAGGTGGACAACCAGAAGAGCACCACCGCACCACCGACCACCTGGACCACCACCTGGACCACCACCTGGACCAAGCCGCCTTCGCCAGCCAGCAATCCCGGCGGGTCTGAGCTGAGCGAAAGCGGCAGCACCACTCCCGAAACCAGCACCACGCCAGAAAGCAGCGCCACACCAGAAGCCAGCACGACACCCGAGACCAGCACCACCCCTGAAACCAGCACCACACCCACCACGCCCGGTAACAACACTGCACCCGGTAACAACAGCGGTAGCCCGGGCGGTGGCGGCACTACTTCGAGCAGCGGCGGTATTGGCCCTGGTAGTGGAGGCACCTCCAATAGCAGCAGTACCACCCCAAGTAACAGCGCTACACCCCCCAACAACAGCAACACCACCCCAGGCAACGGAAACAGGTCCGGTAACAGCGATACCACCCCGAGTAACAGCGCTACACCCCCCAGCAACAGCGGCAACACCCCTGGTGACGGTGGCTCGAACACTGCGCCGCCATCCTCATGAGCGCACCACACGGCAGCGGTCACTGTTGCAAAGGTGAGTGACATTGCGGCAGCGGTAGCCGGACTGGCACTGTATTACGGGTGTTCGCCGAAGGCTCGCTGTCCTAATCTGTGCTGTGAGATGGAACATCACCAGGATTCGAGTTGACCTACGCGCTGCAGCTCACCGAGGCTGAGCGAGAACGCTACCGGCTCATGGCCGAGGCCGCCCGGGCCGAAGAGCAAGCCCAGTGGGCGGCTGCCGGGATTGTGCCTGGGGCACGGGTGGCGGACATCGGCTGCGGGCCTGGCGCCATCCTGCGGCTACTCGCCGAAGAGGTAGGCGCTGGCGGGCGGGCCGATGGTGTCGACCTGGATTCCGGCGCTGTCATCGCCGCCGCCGAGCAGGTCGCCGGTCTTGCCCAGGCATCGGTGCGGGTAGCTGAGGCCGCGGCTACCGGTCTTGCTCCGGCCGGCTACGACGTGGTGATGTGCCGCCACGTCCTGGCACACAACGGCGGGCATGAAGCGGCGATAGTCGCCCATCTCGTCGAGCTTGCCCGCCCCGGTGGGGCGGTCTATCTGGTCGACTCCGACGCCGCCGCGATTCGGCTGCATCCCGAGGATCCCGACATCGCCGATCTCGACGCCCGCTACATCGAGCTGCACCGCTGCCGCGGCAACAATATCCGGATCGGGCCGGCACTCGGCGCCCTGCTCGAGACCGCCGGCCTGGCGGTTGAGTCCTTTCGCAGCGGGGGTCCCGTACTCCGGGTTCCACCCCAGCTGCGGATGCCAGCCTGGGCGGCCCGGGATGCGCTGGTGGCCGCCGGGCTCGCCACCGCGAAGGACCTGAGCAGGTGGACGGCCGCATTCGAGCGGTTCGACGCCCTGGCGACCCGACCATGGCTCACCACCGCATTCTTCGTGGCCGTGGGTCGCAAGCCCGACTGTTGACCCGACCTATGGCGTTCGCGCGGCACTGACCGGCTCGTAGAGGGTGGTGCGTTGCGCCAGCGGTCGCCCGAGCGGCTCGACGATAGACCGGAAACCGGCCTCGTCCAGGCCCTGCCCGTGACTCGCACCCGCCGCACGGCTGATGTTCTCGCCCATCAACGTGCCGCCGAGATCGTCCACTCCGGCGTGCAACAGCTGGCGGGCACCGGACGCGCCGAGCTTGACCCAGGACGCCTGCACGTGGTCGATCAACCCGTGCAGGGCGATCCGGGCCACCGCGTGCACCAGCACCACCTCGCGCCAGGTCGGACCGCGCCGGGCCGCTCGCTTGAGGTATATTGGGGTCGCCATGTGCACGAACGGCAGGCCGACGAACTCGGTGAATCCACCGGTCTGGGCCTGCAAATGGCGCGCGCGCAGCAGGTGCCGGGCCCAGTGCACGGGCTGCTCGACGGCCCCGAACATCATCGTGACGTTGGATCGCAGCCCCACCGAGTGCGCCACCCGGTGCACCTCCAGCCACTCCGCAGTGGTGATCTTGTCGGGGCACAGCACCGCGCGGACCTCGTCGTCGAGGATCTCCGCGGCGGTGCCGGGCAGCGACCGCAGGCCCGCCTCGCGCAACCGGACCAGGTACTCCACCAGCGGCTCGCCCAGCCGCCGGGCCCCTTCGGTGACCTCCAGCGCGGTGAAGCCGTGGAGGTGGATGTCCGGCGCGGCCTCGTGGATGGCCCGGCATACGGTGAGGTAGTACTCGCCGTCGAAACTGGGATGGATCCCGCCCTGCAGGCACACCTCGGTGGCTCCGCAGCGTTGTGCCTCCAACACCCGTGACACGATCTCGGGCAACTCCAGCAGGTAAGGAGTACCCCGCAGGTTCAGCGACAGCTTGCCCTTGGAGAACCCGCAGAACCGGCACCGGAAGGTGCACACGTTGGTGTAGTTGATGTTGCGGTTGACCACATAGGTGACGGTGTCGCCCACGGTGGCCACCCGCAGCTCGTCGGCCAGCCCAGCAACGGCCGCGACCTCGGGACCGCGGGCGGACAGCAGCGTCACCAGCTCGGCGAGCTCGGGCCGCTGCCCGGCGCGGATCCCGCCGAGCACCTCACCCACCGCCCCGGCGGCCCGTGCCGGTGCGGGCAGCAACTCGGGCGGCGCCACGTCGGTACCCGAGTACCAGGCGGTGGAGCGGCGCCCGGCCAGGGTCACCTCGGCACCGTCACCGACGTTGACCGCACCCTGCGCGCGTTCGGCGAACACCGCACCCGGGTCGTCTCGGCCGAGCCCCTCGGCGTCGCAGCGATCCAGCACTGCGAAACGCATCCCCACACTGAGCCACCGCTGCGGATCCAGGACGTAGCGCGGGTACACGGTCAGGCGTGGGGCGAGGGTGTGGCCCGCCGCCTCGGTGGCCATCCGCAACTCGTCCAGCGCAGGCCAGGGCCGCTCGGGGTTGACGTGATCGGCGGTGACGGGGGAGACCCCACCCCAGTCGTCGATGCCGGCAGCGAGCACGCCGGCCGGATCGTCGGTGAGATTGGGTGGGGTCTGCACGTGCACTTCGGGCGGCAGCAGCAGCCGAGCCAGCGCGATGGCCCGCAGATGTTCCCGCGGCGGGCAGGGCGGCGCCTGACGCATCGCGGTTCGCGCCTTGGGCTGGAAGTTCTGCACGATCACTTCCTGCACGTGCCCGTACCGGAGGTGGGCCTGGGCGATCGCCTCGAGCGCGGTGATCCGATCGGTCTCGGTCTCGCCGATACCGACCAGGATCCCGGTGGTGAACGGGATCGTCAGCTCACCCGCGGCGTATAGGGTGGCCAACCGCCGGTCCGGATGCTTGTCCGGTGCGCCGCGGTGTGCGGCCAGGTCCGGCCGCAACGACTCGATCATCATCCCCTGGCTCGCGGTCACCACACGCAGCGCAGCCAGCTCGTCACGGGACACCGCACCGGCATTGGCATGCGGGAGCAACCCGGTGTGCTCGAGCACCGCCCGGCAGGCCACGACGAGGTACTCCACGGTACTGCGATACCCGTGCTCGGTCAGCCAGCTCCGGGCCTCGGCGTAGCGCAGCTCAGGTCGCTCACCGAGGGTGAACAACGCTTCATGGCAGCCGAGCTCGGCACCCCGGCGGGCGATCGCCACGACCTCATCCAGCTCCAGGTAGGCCGCTGGTAGCTCACGGGGCGTGTGGGCGAACGTGCAGTAGCCGCAACGATCCCGGCACAGCATGGTCAGCGGCAGGAACACCTTGGGCGAGTAGGTCACCCGAGTGCCGTGCGCAGCATCTCGCACCGCTCGAGCCCGCCCCAGCAACTCCCTGGTCCCGTCCATGCCGCCCCGTTTCCACGTTCTGGATGCAGACTGCCGTCACCTAGCAGCAGTCTGCATCCAGAACGTGCTGAGTGCCGGCCAGGCGGACTCGGTCGCGGCCGGCTGCCTTGGCAGCCAGCAGGGCGCCGTCGGCTGCTGCTAGCAGCCGGTCGAGCTCGGTGCCGTCGTGCGGGAACACCGCCGCTCCGATCGACACCGAGATACCGTTCACCGTGACCGGCCGATCGTGCGGGCCGTGGACCAAGACGCACAACCGTCTGACCCGTAACCGGATCCGGTCTGCAACGTGCTCGATCTGGGTGGTTCCCACCCCGGGCAGCAGGATCACGAACTCCTCGCCGCCGAAGCGCCCGACCAGGTCGTAGGGTCGGGTCTGGGCGCGCAGCTCGTCAGCGACAGCGCGCAACACCTGATCGCCGACCAGATGTCCCATCCGGTCGTTGAACAACTTGAAGTGGTCCAGGTCGAGCATCAGCACGCCGAGCGGCTCGGCGAGCCGGCGGGCACGTTCGATCTCCCGGCCGGCGACCTCATGCCAGAAACCCACGGTGAGCAGACCGGTCTTGCTGTCGGTACGAGCGGCCTGCTGGAAGTGTGGCAGCAGTAACGCACGGTGCAGGGCGACCACAGTGATCATGAGGACGGTGACCAGCCACGGCTCCCAGGCCAGCATGGCGGCGAGGGCGACCCCCAGCCCGAGCGAGGCCGCGACGACGACCTGGTCGCTCAGGTTGCCCACAGCCTGCCGGGCCGGCTGCAGTGGATCGGACATCAGCACAGCACCGACTACCAGCCCGAAGTTGACCAGCCAGTACGCCCACGCGGCACCGATCAGGGCGACCAACCCCGGTAGGCCATGCGGGATGATCGGGTACCCGCCGGGCGCTACCAGCTGCAGGACCGCAACAGCCACCGTCGACGCCAGCACCGTGGTGGCGCCGGAGAACAGCATGCGGTACGGGCGGGCCGGGCCGTGCCGGCACCAGGCGTGCAGGTAGACCACCCCGGTCATGGCGAAGACCAGCGGTAGCGGGACCGACAGCGCTGCCGCGAAGATCCACGCTGATCTGAGGTTGGGGAGCAGACCACCGCCGACTGCCCCGACCCGCAGTAACTCGATCTGGCGGACCGCCTCCTGGTGGACCACCGCCCCCGCGGCCAGCAGGCTGAACCGCAGCACATCCACCGGATGAACTGGTATCGCCATGGTCATCCCGACCAGCAATGCCACCGCCATGATGTCCGCGGTGAGGACATAGGTGAGAACGACTCTGCGTTCACCCCAGAGCTTCCACCGCCCTGGGTGCAGAACCGTCAGACCGCGCCGGGGTTCGACGCGATCAAGTCCGTGGCTCACGCTCACTAAATGCCCCCGACAGTGACGTTGAGCAATCTCCCTCAGGGTAATCGGCCTGCGACTCGTTGTCATCCTCCGTGCGGAGTGCGACATTCAGCGTGGCTGTGGCTTCGCCTGCGCCGATCACAGCTGGTATGAAGTGTGTCGCTCAGCGTGCACGCCACGCCGGAGAGGGAGTTGGTGGGATGAGCCAGCGGGGGCGCCGGCAGCGTGCGCCGGCTGTGGTGCTGCTGGTCACCACGCTGGCCGTCGCGCTGCTGTCCTGCTCGGATCCTCCACTGCCCCCGGCAGCTGTCTCGCCCAGCTCACCGGTTCCGAGCAGTGCGCCGAGCCCGGCACCTGAACCGGCGCCCGAACCGGCATTCCTGCCGCCGGTGCCGCCGGTGTCGCCGCTGACCGGCCTGGCCGCCGACCTCGCCGCGCCGGTGCTCGCCGTGAAGATCGACAACGCCAGGCCGGCCCGCCCGCAGACCGGGCTCGACCTCGCCGACCTGGTCTATGTCGAGCCGGTCGAGGGTGGCCTCAGCAGGCTGCTCGTGGTGTACCAGTCACACGTTCCACCGGTGGTGGGGCCGGTACGCAGCACGCGGCTGACCGACCTGCAACTGCTGGCCAACTTCGGCCGGCCCGCGCTGGCGTTCTCCGGTGGTGCCGCCGAGGTCGGCGCGCTGCTGGCACGTGCACCGGTGCTGGACGTCTCGGAGAAGAAGCAGCCACGCAGCTACCGCCGGGACCGCACGCGGCGAATGCCGCACAACCTCTACGGCGACGCCACCCTGCTGCGCCGGGGAGGCGCGCCGCCGCGGGACATCGGGTTCCGGTTCGGGCCCACCCCGCCCGGTGGCCGCCCGGTGCCGGCGACTCGCGTCCGGTACCGGGCGACCGACATCGGGGTGCAGTGGGTGCCTGCTGAGGCGCGATGGGTGATATCCATGGACGGTGCGCCGTTCGTTTCGGCTTCCGGTCGCCGACCGGGCGCGGCCACCGTGGTGCTGCAGCGAGTGGCGGTACGCAGCACCCCGACCCGAGACGCCGCCGGTGCCGCCTCACCGTTCGCCTCGACCGTGGGCACCGGCAGCGCGGTCGTGCTCCGGGACGGTCTCGCCTTCACCGGCAGCTGGTCGCGCCCGACCCCCGACGCGATCACCACGTTCACCCTGCCGGATGGATCGCCGCTAGCCTTCGCACCCGGTCCGGTGTGGGTGGTACTCGTCCCGGAGTAGTGCGGTTCGGCGCGTTCCTCCTGGCACCCTGGACAACTGGCGACAAGATACCAGAAGGGGGTATATATGATACCTAGTGGAGGTATTTCAACAGGTGGCACGAGAGGGCAGTCAATGGCAAGCTACACCAAGGATCGGGACGCCTACCTCAAGCGGTTACGCCGGATCGAGGGTCAGATCCGGGGTTTGCAACGCATGGTAGAGACCGATCAGTACTGCATCGACGTCCTGACCCAGGTCTCGGCCGCCACGAAGGCACTGCAATCATTTGCGCTTGTCTTACTCGAAGAGCATATGGCCACCTGCGTGGTTGACGCCGCGGCCGACCAAGCCGAGGCCAGCGTCAAGGTCAAAGAAGCAGCCGACGCGATCGCTCGCCTGGTTCGCTCCTGACCTACCGCGCAGCAAACCCGCACCGAGCTCAAGGAGGTCACAACGTGGGGGACACCGCCACGATCAGCGAGTACATCGTCACCGGGATGGTCTGCCAGCACTGTGTCTCGGCGGTGACGAGTGAGGTCGGCGCCGTCGCGGGGGTGAGCAGCGTGCACGTCGACTTGGCCACCGGCCGGGTCAGCGTCACCAGTGAGACAGCGGTGGACGACACCGCCGTGCACGCTGCGATCAACGAGGCCGGCTACCAGATCGCCCAGTGAGCGTCCCGGGAAGGTCGGACTGAGCAGAGCAGATGCGTACCCCGGTGACGATACTGGCGATGCTCGCTGGTGTGTTCGTGATCTTCGGCATCGCGGTCAGTCTTGGCGAGTCGATCGTCGGTGGCGCGGTACCGGTGCCGTACCACCAGGGTGAGTCAGGGCCACGCCGCGACATCGACCACGATCCTGCCGGGGGACCAGGGGGCTTGGCCGTTTCCGGGCAGGGTTACCTGCTGCGTCCACGGGCCACCCGGTTCACCGCCGGCGATACCGTCGATTTCCTTTTTACCGTGTTCACCGACAACGGCAAGCCGGTCACCGACTTCATACGCGACCATAACCGGATGAATCTCGTCGTGGTGCGCCGGGATATGAGCGGCTACCAGCGCCTGTACCCGACCATGGAACCAGATGGAACCTGGAGCGCACCGTTGCAACTGGATCGACCAGGCAGCTACCGCGCCTTCGCCGAGTTCCGGCCCGCGCCGGCCACCGCACCGATCGTCCTCGGCGTGGATCTCGACGTGCCGGGGCTGGTCGAGCCCGGACCCATCCCGAAGATCTCGTCGACCGCTGAGGTCGATGATTACACCGTGGTCGGGACCGGAGACCTGATCGCCGGCTCGGTCTCGCAGCTGTGGATGCATGTGATCCGGGACGACGTGCCGGTCACCGATCTCGACTCCTATCTCGGCGATGCCGGGCGTTTGGTGATCCTGCGCGAGGGCGATCTGGCCTACCTACACGTGCGCCCGATCGCCGGTCCCCGCCGGGACACCACGATCGGTTTCGAGGTCGAGGCACCGACCGCCGGTTACTACCGGATGTTTGTGGAGTTCCAGCACCATGGTCGGGTGCGGACCGCCGAGTTCACCACCCTGGCGAGGTGACATGGCCACCGTCCGCGACCGTCAGTCCGGCGCTACGACCGGCCCAGGCGAACCGACCCGGCAGATCGAGCTGTCGATCGGCGGGATGACCTGTGCGGCCTGCGCGGCGCGCGTCGAGCGCATGCTCAACCGGCTCGACGGGGTGAGCGCGAGCGTCAACTACGCCACCGAGAAGGCTCGGGTCAGCTACCGCGGCGACGTCACCCCCGAGGATCTCGTGGCCACGGTGGTCCGGACCGGCTATACCGCCGAGCCGGCCCAGCACAGTGCGCGTCAGCGCCGGCCAAATGCGACGGATCAGCTGAGCCGGCCCGAAGTGGGCCACGCCGAGCCTGCGGAGATCCGCGCACTGCGTGAGCGGTTGTCGGGCAGCGCCGTGCTCGCCGTCCAGGTGATCGCCATGGCGATGGTCCCTGCCCTGCAGTTTCCCCGGTGGCAGTGGTTATCGCTGGTGCTCGCCACGCCGGTGGTGGTCTGGGGGGCGTTGCCCTTTCACCGCAATGCCTGGCGCAACGTGCGCCACGGTGCGGTCACCATGGACACGCTGGTCTCAATGGGCGTGCTGGCGGCGTTCCTGTGGAGCAGCTACGCGATAATCCTCGGCGATGCCGGCGGGCCGGACCTGCGACACGAGTTCGGCCTGTCGGTGCACCGGGGCTCGGGCGGGGATCAGATCTATCTCGAGGTCGCCGCAGGCGTCACGGTCTTCCTGCTGGCCGGCCGCTACTTCGAGGCGCGCGCCAAGCGCCGTGCCGGGGCGGCGCTGCAGGCGTTGCTCGATATCGGCGCCCGGGATGTCTCGGTGCTGCGCGACGGGCGCGAGGTGCGCGTCGCCATCGAGGCGCTCGGAGTCGGTGACGAGTTCGTGGTCCGCCCAGGAGAGAAGATCGCCACCGATGGCCAGGTGGTGGACGGTTCCTCCGCTGTGCACGAGAGCATGCTCACCGGCGAGTCAGCCCCGATCGAGGTCAACCCGGGCTCGGCGGTGACCGGCGGGACGGTCAACGTCTCCGGTCGGCTGCGGATCCGGGCCACCCGGGTCGGTGCGGACACCCGGCTGGCCCAGATGGCGCGGTTGGTGGAGGACGCACAGCACGGCAGAGCCCCGCTGCAGCGGCTGGCCGACCGGGTCTCGGCGGTGTTCGTGCCGGTCGTGCTCCTGCTCGCCCTGGCCACCCTCGACTTCTGGCTGGTCACCGGCGCTGCGACCGCGACCGCGTTCACCACCGCGGTCGCGGTGCTGATCATCGCCTGCCCGTGCGCGCTCGGGCTGGCCACACCTACCGCGTTGCTGGTCGGCACCGGCCGTGGGGCCCAGCTGGGCATCCTCATCAAGGGACCCGAGGTGCTGGAGTCCACCCGCCGGGTGGACACCGTGCTGCTGGACAAGACCGGCACCGTCACCACCGGCACCATGACCCTGCTCGAGGTGCTTCCCGCAGCCGGTGAGGACGCTGACGAGGTGCTGCGCCGAGCCGCCGCGGTCGAGAGTGCTTCCGAGCATCCCGTCGCCCTGGCGATCGCCACCGGTGGCCGGCAGCGGCTGGAGGCACTGCCGGCCGTGAGCGGTTTCCGCTCGTCGCAGGGGTTAGGCGTGCAGGGGGTGGTGGAAGGCACCGCCGTGCTGGTGGGCCGGCCGGTCTGGCTGGCCCAGCGGTGGTCGCTGCCGTTGCCCGACCCGGTGCAAACGTCATCGGCGCAGGCCGAGCGACAGGGCCGCACGGTCGTCGCGGTGGCGTGGGACGGTCAGGTGCGGGGCCTGCTCGCGGTGGCGGACACGGTCAAGCCGAGCAGCGCCGAGGCGGTGCGCCGGTTGCGGGCGTTGGGGCTGGCTCCAGTGTTGATCACCGGCGACAACGAGGCCGTCGCCCGCTCAGTGGCCGCCGAGGTCGGGATCGACTCGGTGATCGCCGGGGTGTCGCCCGAAGGCAAAGTCGAGGAGGTACGGCGGCTGCAGCGGGAGGGTCGCGTCGTGGCGATGGTCGGCGACGGGATCAACGACGCTGCCGCGCTGGCGCAGGCCGATCTGGGGTTGGCCATGGGTACCGGTACCGACGCCGCCATCGAGGCCAGCGACCTCACCCTGGTCCGCGGTGATCTGCGAGTGGTCGCCGATGCGATCCGGCTGTCCAGACGCACCCTGCGCACCATCAAGGGGAACCTGTTCTGGGCTTTCGGCTACAACGTCGCGGCGCTTCCTCTGGCCGCGGCGGGGCTGCTCAATCCCATGATCGCCGGAGCCGCGATGGCATTCTCCTCGGTGTTCGTGGTGTCCAACAGCCTGCGGCTGCGACGCTTCCGCCCATCCTGAGCCCGGTCGGTGTCAGTCGGATACCCGATCGCCGTGTCCAGCTGCCCGCAGCGCCGCACGCACAGCATCCGCGGCGGCCTTGAGGTCGGTGGGATCATGGTCGGCGTTGCCGAAGTCGAAGTCGTCGATGCCCCACGAGGGGAACACGTGCAGGTGCAGGTGCGGCACCTCGAACCCGGCGATCATGAGTCCGGCCCGCGGGGCGCCGAAGGCCCTCTTCTGCGCCGCGCCGATCTGCTTGGCCACCACCATGAGCTGGGCGATCAGGTCGTCGTCCGCGTCGGTCCACTGGTCGACCTCGTGGCGGGGCACGACCAGCGCGTGGCCCGGCCGCAGCGGAGCGATGGTGAGAAAGGCGACGCAGCGTTCGTCGCTCCAGACGAAGTGACCCGGGATCTCGCCCTGGATGATGCGGCTGAAAAGGGTAGGCACGGTGCAAATCTCTCACAACGCAGTGGACTGCTCCAACCAGACCCGCAGTCGTCTGCCGCCGTCCGATGCCGGATCAGTGCGCACAATCCGCGGACCGATGAACGCTCGTGAGCGGCTCGATGTCCCGCTGACCAGCAGGACCGGGCCGGGGTGGCGGCGTGCCAGCTGCACGAAGTCGCCGTCGCCGGTGGCCAGGAGCAACGGCCGGTCGTCGGCCCGGTAAGCACCAGCCAGCAGCAGATCGGCCCCCTGCCAGCCGCTGGCCGGCAGCACGTGCGCCCCCGACGGCCAATCGAGCGCGTCCAACGCTGCGGGCTTGCCGGCCACCACGACGCGGGCACCGGGCACTGCCACCAGCGCGGCCTGCAGCGTCACGATGAGCAGCCGTAGCCGGGACACGTCAAGATTGTCCGCGTCGACCAGCACTTGCACAGGTGTGATCATGCACCTGGTACTGAACAGCCGTCACTGTTTGATCAGATATGCAAAACTTTCGATGAGGTTACCGGACGCGATTACAGGGGGGCGGCACATGTCGGCAGGACGGCTCACCGGACTCGACACCGCGTTCCTCTACTTGGATCGTGAGATATCGCCGATGCACCTCGGCGGCTTGGCGATCTTCCAGCCGGTCCGCCCCGGCGATCCCGAGCGAGTGGCCGGCCTGCTGGCCGATCGCGCCCAACGTCTCCCACAGCTGCATCAGCGAGTGCAACCGGCCAGGTTTGTACTGGCCACCGCCACCTGGATGAACGATCCCGACTTCCGCGTCGAGGACCACATTCACCTACATCGCCTCGGCTGTCACGGCAGCCTCGACACAGCAGCCGCATTGGCCGCCGAACTGCTGGTTGCACCACTGCCGCGAACCCGTCCATTGTGGGAATTCCACGTGATATCGGACCTGGGGAAGGGCCGTTTCGCGGTGCTGGTCAAGATGCATCATGCTTTCGGCGACGGGCTCAGCGCGCTGGATATCGGGTTCCAGGTGCTGGATGAGGCCAGGTCGCGAGACGGTGGCCGCACGAGCCGGGCCGCAGTCGAGGAACGCTCCTCAGCGCAGCCGAGCAGGCTGGCCCAGCCGTGGCAGGTGCCCGGTGACGTGCGCGGCGCCGTCGCGGGCGCGATGGAGCAGATCACCGAGGCCACCGGCATCGCCGCCTCGGTGCTCCGTCGAGTCCGATTGCCGGCGCCGGGCTCGCCGCTGGTGGTTGCGTCGTCGGGGCAGCGGTCGTTGGCGACGGCCCGGCTCGATCTCCGGCAGATTCGCCGGATCCGGGCGCAGCACGGCGGCACGGTGAACGATGCCCTGCTCGCGGTGGTGGCCGGGGGGTTGCGGGGTTGGCTCGTCTCCCGCGGTGACCCGGTCGACGGGATGATCCTGCGGGCGTTCGTCCCGGTCAGCCGCCGCGCCCGGTCAGGTGATCGGATCGGGGGCAACCGGCTGTCCGGCTACCTCTGCGAGCTGCCGGTCGGCGAGCCCGATCCCGGCACCCGACTGCTCAAGATCCGTGCGGCGATGGAGCAGAGCAAGGCCGCCGGCACCAGCAGCGGCGCCGGCGCGATACC
Organism: Pseudonocardiaceae bacterium; assembly: GCA_050700055.1. Lineage (GTDB taxonomy): Bacteria > Actinomycetota > Actinomycetes > Mycobacteriales > Pseudonocardiaceae. Next base: position 2,093 of record JBOHGE010000006.1, on the reverse strand, counting down.
GCTGCTCGCCGACCGGTTGCCTTCTGCAATGCACCGGGTAGCCGCTCCGGTGGCCGGTCAGGGCGCGTCGCTGCTGTTCGACCTCATGGTGACCAGCATCCCGTTGCCGGGGATCCGGTTCACCCTGGACGGCGCGGAGCTGGCGGAGATCTTTCCGCTGGCGCCGCTGGCAGCGGGCCAAGCCCTCGTCGTCGGGCTGGCCTGGTACCGGGACAGCGCCTATGTCGGCCTGCTCGCCGACCGGGAGGGTCTGCCGGACGTGCAGCGGCTGGCCGAGGCCATCCAGCCCGCGGCCGATGCGCTGGACGTGTGAGCGCTGTGCCGCTGACGAGCTACCGCCCGTGATCGGGCCAGGCTAGGCTTGCCCAATGCCAACTTTCGACGCCGCTGCGGTGGACTGCCGGGTATCGGTCTTTCGTGAAGGACTGTTGACCGCGGTCGGTCACGACATCACCCTGCAGGTGACGAGCTTGTCCCTGAAAGTGGGAGAAGCCGACGCGATCACCGCTGACTTCGATGCGAACTCGCTGCGCGTGACGACCGAAGCGGTCTCGGTGTCCGATCGGAAGAAAATCGAGCGCAATGCCCAGGACACCCTCGAGACGCGGCGGCATCCGAACATCGGGTTTCGCTCGGTGTCGGTGGAGCGCAACGGCGACCGGGCCCGCATCGAGGGGGACCTGACGCTGCACGGCGTGACGGCTGCGATCTCCGTCGAGGCGCGTGACGACGGCAAGCGCTGGCACGCCAAGATCATTCTGGACCAGCGCAAGTTCGGCATCAAGCCGTTCTCCGCCATGCTCGGCGCGCTCAAGGTCAAGCCCGATATCGAGGTGGACATCAGCATCCCACACCTCTGACACTCGGTTCTGGAGCTGCCACTGCGCGTGGGTCGAGTGCACCGAGGACCAGCTGCCTGCGCAGCCACCATGGCGACGCGGTGAACAGTGCCCCCATGGCTGCGGCGCTGCCTGCGACGTCCTCGCGACCGGTGAGGTAGGCCCAGCGGTGCCGCTCCGGGAGCTCGAAGAACACGTCGAAGAACTGCGGGACCCGGTCGGGCGGGAAGCGCAGGAGGGATTCCAGGCTGCGCCGGCGCAGCGTGTGCACCGCCAGCGCGGCCGGGCTCCACACCGTCCGCCACGCCGCCGCGCCGGCCGCCGCTGAACCGCCGCTGTGCAGCGCGTCGCGCACCGCCGTGGCCAGCCGGGGAGCCAGTTGCAGCGCTGCGGCCACGTTGTAACCGGTTGCCGGGTGCACCAGCGGGCTGGCCGCTCCGAACGGCACCACCGCCTTACGCCAGTCCTGCGCCGCCGGCAGCGGGCGGTCCACCGGAATGCGCACCCGCTCCTCGTCTCCCGCCGGCACCGCGATGCCGTGGTAGGCCAACCGGGCATGCAGCCGGCGACGCAGCACCGCCAGCCCGAGCCCCGGGCGGCGAGCCAGCGAGGTCTCCTCGAGGAGCACCCGACCCGGCGTCACCGGTATCGCGTAGAGAAACGTGGGCCATCCCGGCTCGCCGTGGTGTGGCCGCCAGTCCATGAACAACGCCTGCCCCGGCGCCACCAGCGCCGCTGCGGCGTCGGCGTCGACCAGCACGCCCACCGCGGTCTGCTCAGCACCCGGCTGGCGCTGGGCGGCGCCGAGCACCGAGCGGGGTGCGCCGGTGGCGTCGACCAGCACGGCGGCCCGGCGGTGGCTGCCGACCAGATCGACGGTGACCCCGTCCGGATCCGGGCGGGCATCCTGCACCCGGCCCTTGGTCACTCGTACCGGTGCCGCGGCGAACCCGTCCCGCAGTGCCTTGTTGTCCAGCACCACGTACTCCCAGCCCAGCTGGTGCCCGGTGGTGCCGATCGCCGCCCCGCGCCCGGTCGCCGCCACAGCCGCGTCGACGTCGTCGGGCAGCTCGCCGCGCCAGGAGCCGTAGGTGGCCCGCCACGGCCGGTCCGGCGCAGGGTCCACCAGCTCGGTGCCCAGCCCCAGCCGCGCGCACGCCGCCGCCACCGCCCATCCCGCCGGACCACCCCCGGCCACCAGCACATCGAGCACGGGTGCAGCCTACGGCTGCACCCGTGAGTGGCGTTGCGGGC